>CAZOLJ010000103.1:0-13966 GCA_964580575.1 uncultured Desulfobacteraceae bacterium | reverse complement strand
GGGAATTTGGTCGCAGTTTTCGTCTCTTGCGGTTGACTTCCTAAATCAAATTACCTAAAGTGAACTGCATAGTTGAGCCATTCTTTGGAGGGCTGAAGATGGAAACATTGAACGTTCAAGAAGCTAAGACAAAGATCTCTTCGCTACTTTCCGATATTGAAAAGAAGGGAAAATCGTTCACCATATGCCGGAACGGGAAGCCGGTCGCCGAGCTTATTCCCTATAGGAAACCTAGCCGTTTGACTTATAATCCCGTTCTTTCAAAAATTGACATCCACTATGATCCCACAGCATAATATCAAGCCCTCCTCCATGCGCTGAACCCTCGATGGACGGCTTATAGTAACCTGCTCATTCGAAGGTATGAACCACCGGCATGCCGGTGGCATGAAAAGTGGCACTGCCAGGAATTCCCACCCAAGTCTTGGAAATCTTCATGCTCCTGACATAAGGGCAGGTTAATTGGTGCTTCCGCCCAGGTAGGCTTTCTGCATCATGGGATTGTTGAGGAGGTTTTGGGCCGTGTCGGTCAGAACGATGGAACCGGTCTGCAGCACATAGCCCCGGTTGGCGATGGACAGGGCCATGTTCGCGTTCTGTTCGACTACAAAGATCGCGGTCCCTCTCTTGTTCACCTCTTGTATGAGATCGAACTGCCGGTCCACCAGAACAGGAGCCAGTCCCATGGACGGCTCGTCCATGAGGAGGATCTTTGGATTAGAAAGCAGCGCCCTCGCCATGGCAAGCATCTGCTGCTCGCCGCCGCTGAGAACCACGCCGGGTTTGTGGAGGCGTTCTTTGAGCTGCGGAAAGAGCTCAAGCATCTTTTCGATGTCGGATCTCACCTGGTCGCTGTCCGTCCTCAGGTAGGCGCCCATCTCCATGTTCTCCAGCACCGTGAGCCTGGGAAAAATCCTTCTGTTCTCCGGAACGATGGCGACCCCTTTGGAAATGATGTGTTTGGTGGGCTTTCCGTCAATGCGCTCGCCTCCAAGAGTCACAGAGCCCCTTTTGATTCGGCACACCCCCAGGATCGTTTTAAGAGTGGTGGACTTTCCGGAGGCATTGCCCCCGAGAAGACAGATCAGCTCCCCGGCATAGATCTCCACGTTGATGTCGTAGAGAACCTGAATGGCCCCATAAAAGGTGTCGACGTTCTTGAGTTGGAGGATGGGATCCGTTTTCATATTCACCGCAGAGACTATCTTTTCCGGCCCAGGTAGGCTTCGATCACATCCTTGTCGTTGGCCACATCCTCGTAGGTTCCTTCAGCGATCTTCCGGCCGTAGTCCAGGGCAATGACCTTATCCGAGATGTTCTTCACCACATTGAGTTTGTGCTCGATCACGATGATCGTGTACCCATACTGATCCCTCAGGTGTTTGATGAATCCGGTGATCTCCTCTGTCTCCTGCGGGTTCATGCCGGCCGAGGGTTCGTCGAGCAGGAGCAGTTTCGCGTCGGTCGACAGGGCGCGGGCGATTTCGAGTCGCCTTCGATTCGCATAGGACAAAAACATCGCTTGCTGCTCAAGGCGGTAGCCTGTGAGCCTCGCTCCGAACAGGCTGAGCACTTCTTTCACGGCTCTGTCTGTTTCCTGTTCCTCTCGTTTGTGCAAGGGCAGGTGAAAGAGGATCGATAAGGGGCCTGCCTGGGTGCGACAGAAACGGGCCACCTTGGCATTGTCAAGGACGGACAGAGTGCCGAAGAGCCTCAGGTTCTGGAACGTTCTGGCCACACCGGCCTGAACCACCTGGTGGGGTTGGAGGCCCGAGATCTTTCTCCCTTCGTACACGATGGAGCCGGCGCTGGGAGGGTAAATGCCGGAAATCAGATTGAAGAGAGTCGTCTTTCCGGCTCCGTTGGGACCGATAATGCTCAGGATCTCCCTTTCGCGCACCTGAAAGTCAAGAGCGTTGACGGCCATGATGCCGCCGAAATTCATGCTCACGCCCCGGCTCTCGAGGACCACACGGTCCCCCTTTGAAAAAGCCTTTGGGCCGGAAGTCTTTCCTCCTTCTTTCTCCTGATAGTACAGGTCCGTGGAAGCCCTTAGCACGCCGCTTTCATCTTTGTCAGGTCTTTTCCTCGTTTTTGAAAGAAAACCGAAGGATCCCATGATTCCCTGGGGTCTCAAAGCCATCAGCACAATGAGGATCAAGCCGTAGGTCATCATCCGGTAGGCGCCGTACTCCCTCAGAAACTCCGGCAGGATGGAGAGAAACACAGCCCCGAGGATCACGCCGGGGACATTTCCGAGGCCGCCGAGAATGACCATGCAGTAAACGATGACGAGCTGGGGAAAATCAAAATTGTTTGGAAAGACAGAATCCTGGAAAGAAGCGAAAATGGCGCCTGTCCAGCCCGCAATAAAAGCGCCTGCCGCGAACGCCTTGAGCTTCATCCACGTGGTGTTCACGCCCATGGCTTCCGCAGCCAGCTCATCCTCCCGAATCGCCTCCCACCCTCTCCCGTAACGAGAGGTCTTGAGCCTCGAACACCCGATGACCACGAGGATCGCGGCAATCCAGATCAGGTAGGAGTAGGCCACAGGGGAAACGATCGTGAACCCGAAAAGCCGGATGGGATCGAGATTGTAGATGCCGTTTACCCCGCCCGTGATGTTGATCGGCCTGTCCAGGTTCAGGAGCAGGAGCCTGAAAACCTGGGCAAACGCGAGAGTGACAATGGCCAGATAATCTCCTTTGAGCCTCATGCTCGTAGAGCCGAGGGCAAACCCGATTCCCATGGTCGCCAGGGCGGAGAGAGGCAGAGTCAAAAGAAAGGGTAGGTGAATATTGAACTGGCTGGAAGAGAGAAGAGCGAAGACATAGGCGCCGATGCCGAAAAAGGCGACATAGGCCATGTCGAGAAGGCCTGCAAAGCCGGCGACCACATTGAGTCCCAGAGCGAGCATGATCCACAGACCGGTCGTGCCGTAGATGCGGAGCCAGTAATTGTTGGGCATCACATGGGGTGCGAAGAGTAGAACGGTCCCGGCAGCGGCGTAAAGGATCAGCCTGTTTCTCTTCACCCAACTCGTCTCTGAAACGCTTTGGTCCATCACACTTTTTCCGGGATCTTTTCTCCCATCAGACCCCAGGGTCTGAAGATGAGCACAAGAATGAGCACGACGAAGGCGACGACATCCTTGTAGGTTGCGGGGAAGAAGGTGGTGGCCAGGGATTCGAGGAGGCCAAGGATCAGGCCTCCCAGCATGGCTCCGAAGATATTGCCGATGCCCCCGAGGACTGCGGCGGTGAATCCCTTGAGCCCGGCCTGGAACCCGACGTAGTAATCGACTTGAGTGAAGAGGAGTCCCACCAGGGCGCCGGCCGCTCCCCCTAGGGCGGAACCGATGAGGAACACCAGGACGATGATCCGGTCCGTGTCAATGCCCATGAAGGCTGCGGCTTCGATATCCTGGGCCGTGGCACGCATCGCTTTTCCCACTTTGGTCTTCTTGACCATGACCGTCAAAAGCGCCATGAGCAGGAACGCGACGACAATGACGAGGATCCTCATGAAGGAGATGACCACATCGCCCACATGGATGACGCGCAGACCCTCAGGGATCAGGGAGGCCACGGCAAAAGAACGCGCTTTTGCGCCCTGGAAGTTGAGGACCAGGTTCTGCAGGAAGATGGAAACCCCCAGAGCGCTGAGAAGCAGGTTCATTCGAGGGGCTTTCCTGAGCGGCCGGTAGGCGAAACGCTCGATGAGGATCCCCAGGCCCCCGGAAAACCCCATGGCCATGATGATCATGAAAGCGATCAGGACGCCGGCGTTCACATAGGGCACGTTGTTGCCGGTCAGAAGGGACAGGACCCACCACGCGACAAAGCCGCCGATCATGTAGATTTCGCCGTGGGCGAAATTGAGCATGAACAGGATGCCGTAGACCATGGTGTAGCCGACGGCGATGAGGGCATAAACCCCGCCGAGGGTGAGGCCGTTGACCAACTGCTGCGGCAATTGCTGCAGATAGATGTCCATGAAAAAGACCACAAAAAAATAAAGGTCCTAACCATGCGGAACGGTTAGGACCTTTGAAGCGAACATGCTTACTTTCCTGTCATTACCGCGACCTGTTTGAAATCCTTCCCCACGACCTTGAAGAAGTAGGTGGCGCCTCCCTCGAGATCTCCCTTTTGGTCAAAGGAGACCGGGAATCCCAGGATGCCCTTGTAGCCCTTGGTTTCGGCCACGTTTTTCAAAACCTCTTCTCGGGTGATGGTTCCGTCCGCAGCCGCCTTGTTGATGGCGGTGAGCAGGATGTTCATGGCTTCATACGCAGGGGGACCGAACCCACTGATCGATCCGTACTTGGCTTCAAATTTCTTAATGTACCCTGCTGCCTCAGGAATGGCAAACACATCGGGGGCAAAGTGGTACACATAGGCTCCCTCTGCTGCTCCTTCTGAAGCCTGGATGAAATCCTTTTTGTCCCGGGCGCCTTCGGTGCCGAAGAAGACCGCTTTGATCCCCAGTTCCTTGGCCTGGCGCACGCCGATCGCCTGATCCGGCGCCGTGGTCGCCACAAAGAACAGCACGTCGGGCCCAAAGGCTTTGACTTTTGTCAGAACAGGGGAGAAATCCTTGGCGCCTGCCACGATCGTGTCCTGCATGATATCGGTGATGCCGAGTTTCTTGAGACCGTTGATGGTCTCGCTCGCGATATTTTCGCAATAGGCGACCTTTTCATTGAGCACCGCGACCTTCTTGGCCTTGAGCTCTCTCTGGACGAACAGGGCGCAGTTCCATCCGTGGGCATCGTTTCTTGCATTCACCCGGAAGAAGTGCTTGAAGCCCTGATCCGTAAGATCGGGTTTGGAAGCGGCGGTGGTGATGCACGCCAGGTTGGCGGCGCCGTAGATCTTCAGGGTGGCCTGCGCGATGTGGCTCATGGGAGGCCCGACCACGCCATAGATCAGGCTGTCTGCCGCGAACTTGTTCGCCACGTTGACGCCCTGGGCAGGATCCATGGCATCATCGCCCATGACCTGTTCGATCTTGACCCCCTTGATGCCTCCCTTTTCGTTCCATTCATCGACGGCAATCTGAGCGGAGTTGTAGATTTCCATGCACGGTGCAGCCGCATCGCCGGTGAAGGCTCCCGCATTGCCGACTTTAATTCCCTTGGATACGTCTGCGCTGAACGCCGGCGTTGAAAACACCAGCAGCATTCCCACCACAAGAACGAAGAAAACCAGACTTCTCCTCATTGCCCTCCTCCTTTTCACTGATTGTGATGAAACCAGATCGCCCTTGATACAAAAATCCTTGCTGCCGGTTCATTTCCTGCAGAAAGGCTTTTCTCTGTTCGCAAGAAAGGTTCTTTAACAGACATGGAACGGACTGTCAAATGATCCCATGGAGACGGTCCGACAATTCTTCTCCCCTCCCTCCACCCCCACCCTAACCCTCCCCCGTCGAGGGGGAGGGAAAAATGAAGCTGTCGGACAGGCTCGCACTGGGGATCTGCAGAGATCTTTGTCGATGAAGGACTCTGGCGATGGCGTCAGGCTTGGATGACCGTGTCCCGGCTGTTTTCCTTCAGCAGGGCCTTGGCCATCTTGCCCGCCTGGTCGTACCGCCGCAGACCCTCATCGATGAATTCTTCATTCTGGTTTCTGTTGGCCTCGACAAAGACCGCTTTGAGGATACTCACCCTCTGCTCGATCGCTTGGGCGGGTGCTTCTTCAGCCGACTCCTGGTCTGCCGGAACAGGAGGCACGCCCATGAGGATGTACCAGACGAGATTTTCAAGGTCCGGGAGAACGCCGCTCTTGTTCAGGTCCACGGAATTCCTGAACTCATGGTACGCTTTGATAAAACGGTCCTTGTCATCCACTCTGAGGGTACCCCTGAAAAAGGCTTTCCATCTCTTACACCATGTCGCTCGGCTATGGCAAGCACCGAGGCGAACTCCCGGAGGGAAGTGGATTTCCGGGGCAGAGCGACAAAAGCGATGTTGACAGGCAGTCTAATAAATGGTAAACGCGTACCAGAATATGGACCGTGAGTTTCAGGCCCCCAGCAAAGGCGGTTCTATGACCTCCAAACCCTTCGCCATGCTTTGCCGATTCCTGTCTGAGCCGGATCTCAGCGCCCTCCCCCCATCGGTCATTGACCATGCCCGACAGGTTCTTGTGGACACCCTTGGGGTGATCATTGCAGGGTCCGGAGTCCCCGAGGTGAATCGGGTTGCCGCCCGGTTATCCCCGTCGTGTCGGAAAGAAGAGGGGGTGACCTGTCCGGGCCGCGCCGGAGGGTTTGAACCCCTTTTCGCGGCACTGCTCAACGGCATCGCCGGCTCCAGTCTTGAATATGAGGAAGGAAATTCCAGGACCATGGGCCATCCGGCGATCCAGCTTGTTCCGGCTCTTGCCGCTGACGCGGAGGCCGGCGGTCTCTCCGGAAGGGATCTCCTGCGGGGGCTTGTCCTGGGGTATGAGACGGCGAGCCGGGTGAGCCGCGCCTCCTTGATGCGCAAAGGCCTTCACCCCACGGGGACCTGGGGAGTGGTCGGATCTGCCCTGGGGGTGGGCTGCAGCCGGCAAAAGGGATCCGAGGCCCTTGAGCAGATCGGAAACATTGCCGCCTCCTATGCTTTCTCGCCCTATGTGAAGAACTCCTTTGTGGGGAGAAATGTGGCGAGCACTTTCGCAGGGCTTGTAAACCAGGCCGCTCTCCTGGCCAATCTGTTCTTCGAAAACGGCTTTCGCGCGGATGAAGGTTGTCTGGAAATGACCTTTTCCCGATTTGTCTCCGATCGTTTCGACCCGCAGGTCCTCGTGGCAGGGCTGGGAGACGAATACGCGATTACCGAGAACTATTTCAAACCTTATCCCTCCTGCCGGTTCACTCACCCCGCCCTGGATGCTCTGGAAGAAATCCTTCAGGAAAAGAAGATTGCCCCTGGAGAGATCGCGAGGATCTCGGTCGCCAGCTTCAAAGCTGCGCTTCACGCGGCTTCGAAGCCACCGGCCAATGTGGAAGCCATGCGCTTTTCTGTTCCTTATCTGATCGCAGCCAGGCTCTGCCGCGGCCTAATCGATCTTCGAACAATGGATCACGGCATTGTCCGTGATCCGCAAGTGATGGAGCTGGCGGGCAGGGTGCAAATGTCTTTGTCCCAGGAGTACGAACACCTGCGGCCCGGGAGGAATCCTGCGAAGGTGACCCTTCACCTCAAGGGTGGACAGGAGGTGACCCGGGAGGTGATGGACTGCCTGGGGGATCCTCGCAAACCGATGCCAAGGGAGGACCTGGTGGCCAAATTCCTTGACCTTGCAGGGCCCGTGATCGGTAAAGACAGGGGAAAGGAATTCCTCGAAAAGGTGGAGGGGTTGGAATCCGTTGATAATGTCAGGCCTCTCCTACGCATGCTGCGGCAGGGAGCGTAGAAAAAGAGAACCGCTGTGGGCACGAACACAAAGCACGGTAAACGAGAAAGCTCAGACCAGCAGTGCGAGATCCTTAAGAGAATAGGGGGCAAGATCCGGAACGAGCGGAACCGTCTTGGGCTTTCGCTGGAAGCTCTGGCAAGGAAGGTCGGCATCAGCAAGATGACCCTTCACCGAATCGAAACGGGCATGACCTCCCCATCGATCATTACCCTGACGGAGATTTCCTTCCATCTCAAAAAACCGATCGAGTCCCTCATCCGAGAGGGCGATCCAAAGGTCGTCCTCCTGAAAAAGGCGGAACAGGATGACATCATGGACCCTGAAAGTGGAATTCGGGTCCTTGCGCCAAGGGGCCTGATCACCAACAGGATCACCCTGACATCGGCGGAACTCAAGAAAGGCCATGCCATCGAAACCCATGTCAATCAAGGGTTTGAGTGGGCTTTCCTGATCAAGGGCAAAGCGGTGGTCACGGTGGCCGGAAAAGACTATCCCATGCATGGAGGAGACTGCATTTTCTACGATGCCCACTTTCCTCACTCCATCAGGGTTAAGGAGAAAATCCAGTATGTAGGTCTTTTTTTGAAGGATGAATGAGGAAGAGATGGAGGAGTGGAGTACTGGAGTCACGGAGTATTGGATGAGGAAGGGATAAAGAGTAACGGGTGAATAGGACCAGCCTTAGGATCCGCAGGCCGATGGTCTTGATCGTTGTCTTCCATTAACCACTTTTAGATGGAGGAAGGGAACATGAGAAGATTGGCGGTGTTTTTCGCAGTAATGATGATCGTCGTGTTCGCGGGCGCCCAGGTTTTTGCTCAGGACGTGATTCGCATGAGATTCGGGCATGTGGCGCCTCCCATGCATGCGCAGCACAAATCGTCGGAGTGGAAAGGAACGATCAAAGGAGGGATGCGATGACCAAGTTATTGCTGAAAAAAGGGGAACTTCCGGTCCATCTTCCTTCAGGCTGGGAAGTGAAGCACACGATCTTCAAAGAGGCCCAGCCGGTCCGGTCCGGGCTCCAGGAGACGATGGTACAGGCTCTTTCAAAGCCCATTGGATCGCCAAAGCTGGAGGAGCTTCTGAAGCCCGCTTCCAAGGTGGCGATTGTCGTGGACGACCTGACCCGTCACACCCCGATCAGCGATCTGCTTCCGGGGCTCTTGGAAGTGATCGAGAGCAAGGGAGTTCCCAAGGGGAATGTGACCATCGTGATCGGCACCGGGACTCACAGACCCATGGACCAAAAGGAGATCGAGGCCAGGCTCGGTGAAGGAGTGGCCCGGGCGTACCGGGTGGAGAATCACGACGCCCGCTCCAAAGACCTTGTGGTCATGGGCGAGCTTCCGGGCTACGGGAAGATCTCCTTCAATGCCACGGTCATGAAAGCGGATGTGAAGATCACTGTGGGAACCATCATCCCTCACGTGCACAACGGCTTCGGCGGCGGCCCCAAGAACATCATGCCTGCCATCTGCAATTTCGACACCGTGCGGAAACATCATCTGAAAACGGCTCTCCATGCTCGCGCGCGGGTCGGAGTCGCGGATTCCAATCCCTTTCTCGATGATGTGACGGCGATTGCCCGGTTGGCGGGGATGAGCTTCAGCCTCCAGTGCCTCAACGACTCCTTCGGCAACGTCTATGACATCCTGGCAGGAGATGTGTTCGACGTGTTCCAGGCCGGGATCCGGCGGCAAGGTCAGGCACTGGGTGTCGCGGTGTCCAGTAAGACCGATGCCACCATTGTTTCCGCTTTCCCCTATGATGAAGGCGTGCAAATCATGAAGTCCTTCATGCCCTCAGCCATGGTGACCAAACTCGGGGGGAGCATCCTGGTGGTGACGGAGCTCCAGGAACCGTTGCCCGCGTTCTTTCTTGACAGCATTCGCAAGATCAAAGGGGACGATGCCTGCGTCATTGACCCTGGGGCAGCGGACAAATTGAGCCGGTGCGAGCCTCTTATTGAGGGAGTGGGAGTGGATTTCAACATGGCCCTCATCCTCGTGCTGGCGGTGGCCAAGAAATTCAGCCTGTCTCTGATCGGGCAGGAAGTGCTGCAGGACCTGGCCAAGGCCATGGAGTGCAAGTGGTATCCGGACCTGAACACCGCCTTGCAGAAGGAGAGCAGGAAGGGCGAGAGGAAGACGGTGAGCGTCATCCCGGCAGGAGGGTACATTTTCCCGATCATTTCGGAACCCTTCGAGCTTCTGGGATAAACACTTCGGGAAAGACGCTCTTCGGCGCGATAGTAGAAAGCAAGGAGCCCGGCGGCGGGGGGTGTGGTCTCTTTAGAGCCGCAACCACTTCTTCACGGCGGCAAAGCGGCGCCGAAAAGTCAGTGGGTTACGGTAAAAGCCCTTTGGCACAGGCCCTCCGATTGGCTTGAAGGTCTGCGCCGCATTCGGGGAAGGTTCGAAGGCAAGGGGGCGATTAGCGGGAAAGGTCCATTTCCGGTTGCGAGCTCGGCAGAGACCACACCCCCCGCCGCCGGGCTCAAACAGTTCGGCAGGGTCGGTCGCCGCGTCGACCGGCACATGTAGTGAAACAATGAGGAAGCAATGAGAAAACTCATGACAGGCAACGAAGCGGCGGCGCTTGCGGCCAAGATGGCGAAGCCTCAAGTCATTGCCGCTTATCCGATCACCCCTCAGACCAGCATTGCGGAAAAGCTCGCCGCCTACGTGGCCGGAGGGGAGCTCAAGTCCCGGTACATCAAGGTGGAATCCGAGACATCGGCTCTAGCGGCCTGCATCGGGGGGTCGCTTTCCGGGGCCAGGGTTTTCACGGCCACGTCGTCCCAAGGGCTCGCGCTGATGCACGAGCTTCTTCACTGGGCCTCAGGAGCGAGGCTTCCCATTCTGCTGGTGGATGTGAACCGCTCCATGGCAGCGCCCTGGTCTCTGGGGGTGGACCACAATGACACGCTCTCCCAGAGAGACACAGGTTGCCTGCAGATCTACTGCGAAACCGCCCAGGAGGTTCTGGACAACATTCTGATCGCCTTCAAGCTCGCCGAGAAAGCTCTGCTTCCCACCATGGTCTGCATGGACGGGTTTCTGCTTTCTCATTACTCGGAGCCGGTGGATGTTCCGGACCAGGAAGCGGTGGACCGTTTTCTTCCCCCGCGAAAAGCCCAATACCGCATGGACCCCAACGACCCTTACACTTTTGGAGGGGGAGTGAGCGGCCAGGTCTTATTTGAACTTCGGCAGCGCATGCAGGAAGACATGGACCAGGTGCCGGCCCAGCTCTCTCGCATTTGCAAGGAATTCGCTTTTCAGTTCGGCCGGAGATACGAAGCGGTTGAAGTGGTCAGGGAGGAGGGTGCTGATCTGGCGATGATCACCACAGGCACCATGGCGGGAACCGTCAAGGCCTTTGTGCAGGAAAACAAAACCGTGGGGCTTGTGAAGATAAGGCTCTTCCGGCCCTTCCCGGGTAAAGAACTGAGAAAGGCCCTCAAGGGGTTCAAGAAAATTGTAGTCATTGACCGGAATCTTTCGCCCGGAGCCGGAGGGATTTTTGCCCAGGAGATCAAGGCAGCACTCTACAGTGGAAGAAAACGAATCCCCATCGTGAGCGTCATTGGAGGGCTCGGCGGCGTAGACGTGACCAAGGACCACCTGGACAGGTTGGTCTCCGGCATTCGGCAGCAGCGCAAGGTCCCGGCGGACCTCCTGTGGATGGAGGTTTGAAATGGAAAGTATGGAAAATGAGTTCGTACATTCTGGAAGCTTTGCCTGCCCCGGGTGCGGGTTGACCGTTGCCTTTCGGCACGTGGTCAAGGCGCTCGGGAAGAACACGGTGGTCGTCACCACCGCAGGCTGCGGATCGGTGGTGGCAGGATACTACCCCATGACCACTTCGAAATTGCCCTTCTTCCACTGCTCTTTCGGCACTGTGGGCGCCACGGCGGCCGGCCTTCGAGCGGGCCTGGATATGCTGGGCAAGGCGAAAACGCAGGTTCTCGCGTGGGCCGGCGACGGCGGGACTTTTGATATCGGGCTTCAGTCCATGTCCGGCGCGGCAGAGCGGAACGACGACATGATCTACGTATGTTATGACAACGAAGCGTACATGAACACCGGAGTGCAAAGGAGTTCAAGTACGCCCCTCGGGGCCTGGACCACCACGACCCCCTTCCAGGCCCCAGAGGATCGTCCAAAAAAACGCATTGCAGCCATTGTGGCTGCGCACGAGATCCCGTACATGGCCACGGCCTCCATCTCCTATCCCCAGGATCTGGAGCAGAAAGTGCGGAGGGCCAAGAGCATCAAGGGATTTCGATTCATCCACATCCTGATTCCCTGCCCCACAGGGTGGTTTTACCCCACGAAAGACAGTGTCAAGCTGGGGCGGCTGGCCGTGCTCTCTCGCCTGTTCCCTCTTTATGAGGTGTTCGAAGGCAGGCAGTATCGCTTGAGCGCGATGGCTGAAAAGGTTCCTGTTCACGAGTATGTCACTTCCCAAGGCCGCTTCAAGGGGCTCTCCGATCAGGCGATTCAAGGCATTCAGGGAAATGTGGACTGGGACTGGGCCGAGCTCCAGGATCTGGCGGTTCGCAGCAAGGAGTTGCGATCATGATCGAGGTGAAGATTTCAGGGCGGGGAGGGCAAGGAGCCGTGCTGGCCTCACAGGTTCTTGCAACCGCTTTTTTCGAAAAAGGGTTCTATGTGCAGTCCTTTCCCTCCTTTGGTGCGGAGCGAAGGGGCGCTCCGGTATCCGCCTTTCTGAGAGTGGATTCAAAAGAGATCACCCTGCGATACAGCGTGCAGTCACCGGATTGGATGGTTCTCTTTGATGCCAACCTCCTGAAGAACCCGATGGTGATGGCGGGCATGAGCGGGAAGACGTGTCTCCTCGTGAACAGCAAACTCACGAAGGATTTGGAGGTCCGGGAGTGCAAAGGCCTCTATGTGGTGGATGCGACATCTATCGCCGAGGAACTGAAGCTCAGGACCACCTCCTTCAGCATGGTGAACACGGCGATGGTAGGGGCTTTCGCCAGAGCCTCGGGGTTGCTCGATCTGGAGAGCATTGAAAAAGTGATCGCTGACATGGCGCCTGTCAAAAGAGAATCCAATGTGGCTGCGGCCAGAAAAGCCTTTGAAACGGTTAAAGAGGTTGCTCGATGAAAGGTCACGTCAAACCGCCCATGGCGGCAGCAAAAGAACCGACCACGCCGATTCACACCGGAACCTGGCGATTTGAGCGGCCTGTTTTTGTCAGCCGCCTCGCCCCTTGCAGCGAAGCCTGCCCACTCGGTGAAGACATTCCGGCCATCATGGCGTTGAACGGGAAAGGGGATTTCGAAGGAGCGTACCTCAAAATTCTGGAGGAAAACCCTTTCCCCGGGGTCTGCGGCAGGATCTGCTTTCATCCCTGCGAGAGAGTGTGTAACCGGGGACGCTTTGATGAGGCGGTATCCATCAAGGATCTTGAATGGTCGGTCTTCAAGGAGGCGCAAACACGAGAACCCATCCCCAGGGGTCAGGAGCCCAAGAAAGGTCGCAAGGTCGCTGTGCTCGGAGGGGGGCCTGCTGGACTCTCCTGCGCGTATTTTCTTGCCCTCCTGGGGCATCAGATCACGGTCCTGGAGCAAGGGGCTGAGCCAGAGATTTTCGCGCTCAGTATTGACAAAGGCTCGCTCGAGAGAGAGGACCTCGAATGGGAGGCGAAGCGGGTTCTGAGTCTGGGCGTAGGCATGGGACACTATGTCCCCGATCAGGCCAAGGGGTACGAGGACCTGGCAAAGGAATACGAAGCCGTTTACGTGTCTCCGAAGCTGGACACCGACCCGGTGCGAAAAGAGATCGCTCCCGTGAGCGTGAGGTCCGGGCTGGTCGTCCTTGACTCAGGCGCAACGACGACGGAAGGGCCTCCGGCCAAAGAAAGGGATATGGCGCGCACCGTGGTTCGCCAGATCGCGGCCGGCAAAACGGCTGCTCTTCAGCTCGAACTTCACTTTAACGGGGCGCCTGCAGGTCAGATCAGGCCTTTCGCCGTAGGCCGCCTGGGCGCCTTTTCCTACGAAGTCTTTAAGCTGGGCGTGACAGGCCGGATCCCGCGACCCCTGCAGGGGGTGGTACGATTTGAGGATCTCAACGTCGCGCATTTTGAGAAAACGCCCAGACATCATCCGCCTTCTCCTCAGGGAATCCTGGATAAACAGCGGAGGATTGCTTCAGCCCGGCGTTGTTTTCAGTGCGGGACCTGCACCTTTTGCATGAGGTGCTACGACTACTGTCCGGATCTCTCCATCCGGATGGACGGCAAAACCAGAGAGAGAGCCATTGATTACGACCACTGCAAAGGCTGCGGAATATGCGCTGAAGAATGTCCGCGAGGGGCTATCTCGTGGGTTCATGAATGAGCTTTGATCTTGACACTAAAGTTTATTGCTCCCTATACTGACCGGGTTGAGTCTGTCCTCGAACGCCAAGAAAAGGGCAGATTCTGGATTTATCAGGTAAGAGGGGGCATGGGTTTCAGACAGAGCATTCTTCCATATATCGCAAGCATCCTGATCTGCCTCTGTGCTGTGATTC
>CAZOLJ010000102.1:0-14210 GCA_964580575.1 uncultured Desulfobacteraceae bacterium | reverse complement strand
ACCAGTTTGTGATGAGACTCAGTAAAAGAGGAGCCAATGGATATGATTTCGTGGGAAGATTACCCGATGGATCACGGAGCGCGCTTCATAAACGAATGGCTGGACTTTCTTCGCCTCCCAAGCATATCCGCCCTGCCTGCTCACGCAGGTGAAGTCCGGAGAACCGCCCAGTGGGTTGGATCTCGAATGAAAGCCGCGGGAATCGAGTCGGTGCGGATTTTGCCCACCGTCTCCGAACCGCGTCGGGCCAGAAAGAGGATGCGCTCGGGAAACCGCTCAACCTTGTGATTCATGCGGGCCTGACCCCACCGGAGTGGGAAATCTCGATTGTGGACGAGAACCTCGATGTATTGGACTATGCGAACTTCAAGTCGCCTGTAAGAGCAGGGGCTTGATGGGATAAGCGTCCCGGAGAGGTTCTTGCCTTGTCTGAAGGGATGCAAGGATCGGCTGTCTAAGAAACTGCAGGACATTTACGGGGAGTCAAGGATTGAATGGCTATTTGGACTCCATTTTTCTATTGCAGAGCAATGGCTTTTTTCGATAAATTGCCTTCTTATATGACTAAGCAGCCTTGATATTATCTTACCTCTTAAAGGCATTACATCAGATCAGTAAAGGTGCTGGGGGTGACGATGGGTAAGGCAAGACATGATGTTGATATTCTTGAAAAATGCCCGACGGGCATCACGGGTCTCGATGAGATCACGATGGGAGGCCTTCCGAGAGGCAGGCCCACCCTGATCTGCGGCGGTGCGGGTGCCGGCAAAACACTTTTCGCCATGCAGTTTCTCGTGCGGGGCGCCACGGATTACGGAGAACCCGGGGTCTTCATGACCTTCGAGGAGACGCCGGAGGATCTCGCGAAGAACTTCATGTCCCTTGGTATTGATCTCCATGACATGATGTCGCGTGGTCTCATCGCAACGGACCACGTCTACATCGCGCGAGGTGATATTGAGGAGACGGGGGAGTACGACCTGGAGGGATTGTTCATCCGCCTGGGCAATGCCATTGATTCCATTGGAGCGAAGCGGGTTGTCTTAGATACTATAGAAGCCCTTTTCTCCGAGCTGCCTAATGCCACTATCCTTCGAGCAGAGCTTCGCCGGCTTTTTCACTGGTTGAAAGACCGCGGTGTGACGGCCATCGTTACGGGGGAAAGAGGCGACAAGACCTTGACACGCTACGGGATCGAAGAATATGTCGCCGATTGCGTGATCCTCCTCGACTTCCGCATCGTAGAACAAATTGCGACCCGCCGCCTGCGTATGATTAAGTACCGCGGCTCATCTCACGGCTCCGACGAGTATCCCTTCCTGATAGACGAGACAGGCTTCTCTATCCTACCCATCACTTCCCTGGGGCTCGACTACCCCGTTTCCACGAAGCGCATCTCCACGGGCGTCCCCAAGTTGGATGGGATGCTCGGTGGTAAGGGGTTCTACCGGGGCAGCACCATCCTCGTCTCCGGTACAGCGGGCACGGGCAAAACGAGTTTGTCGGCTACCTTTGCCGATGCCGCCTGCCTGCGAGGTGAGCGCTGCCTGTATTTTGCCTTCGAAGAATCGCCCAGACAGATCATCCGGAACATGGGCTCCATCGGCGTGGATCTCGATCGGTGGGTGAAGAAGGGGCTTCTCAAGTTCCATTCAGCCCGACCTTCGCTTTACGGCCTTGAGATGCACCTCGTCACCTTCCACAAGGTGATCGAGGAGTTCAAGCCCCAGATTTTCATTGTAGACCCGATCAGCAACCTGATCAACGTGGGAACAGCATCAGAGGTCAAATCCATATTAACGCGCCTTATCGACTATTTGAAGATGCAAAGGATTTCCACCTTTCTTACGGACCTCACCCATTTCGGAAGCAGCCTTGAACGCACAAGTGAAGAGATATCTTCTCTGATCGATACGTGGCTTCTCCTGCGGGATATCGAACTCAATGGGGAACGAAACCGGGGCCTCTACATTTTGAAATCCCGCGGCATGGCCCACTCCAACCAGATTCAAGAGTTCCTGCTCTCGGGCCAGGGCATTGACCTTATCGACATCTATACCGGCTCCGGCGAGGTATTAACCGGCAGCGCCCGAGTGGCCCAGGATGCCAGGGAAAAGGCATCTGAGCTGGCACGCCGGCATGAGGTGGATCGAAACTTCCGCGAGCAGGAGAGCAAGAGGAAGGCTATGGAAGCAAAGATCGCAGCCCTCCGTGCCGAGTTCGACGCGGGATCTGAAGAGCTGCATTTGATGGCGGAAGAAGAGCGGAAAAGGCAAGCTGCCCTGGCAGAAGACCGTTTAGAAATGGCGCATCTTCGCAAGGGGAATGCTTCAGCAGCCCGGCGACGTGCTCAAAAAAGAAGCGGGAAAGGAGATTAGAATGAAAGCTGTCTCACCAGGGAAGGGGAAGAAAGCAAAGACCGATTCGACAGAAGAAATCTGGAATCTCCGGTTATATGTAGCGGGTCAGACCCCGAAATCTATTACGGCCTTTGCGAATCTAAAGAAGATCTGCGAAGAGCACCTCGTGGGGAAATACCGCATTGAAGTGATAGACCTTTTAGAGAAACCCCAGCTGGCCAAAGGGGATCAGATTATTGCCATACCGACACTGGTAAGGCAGCTTCCGGAACCGCTTAAAAAGATTATCGGAGATTTGGCCAACACAGAGCGCGTCCTGGTGGGCCTCGACATTCGTTCTGGCTCCGGATGATAGAATCACTTTTGGAGTAAAAGAGATGGCGCTGAAGAGAGGGAAAACGCGCACTGAGGAACTCGAAAAGGCCACAGGGAGGCGCGCCAGGGAAAAGTATGTTCTTCGGCTCTATGTTACAGGGTTGACCCCAAAGTCAACCCTGGCGATCGCCAATGTCCGGAAAATCTGTGAGGAATATCTGGCAGGCCGTTACGAACTCGAGGTGATAGACATCTACCAACAGCCCAAGCTGGCCAAGGGAGAGCAGATTATTGCCGCCCCAACGCTCATCAAAACACTCCCCCTGCCACTCCGGAGGCTCATCGGCGACATGTCGGATACGGAAAAGTTTCTTGTAGGCATTGATCTGAAACCGAAGAAATCCTGAGTACGAATCAATGAACGAACCGCATAGAACACGCCAGCAACTTTTGGATGAGTTGCAGGAACTCACGTCGCGGATGATGGAAGTGGAGGAAACTCTGCGCGCTATCCGAGGCGGTGAGGTGGATGGTCTGGTTGTCTCAACAGCGCAAGGAGATCGGGTCTTTACACTATCGGGTGCTGATCATCCTTACAGGGTCATGGTCGAAACCATGAATGAAGGGGCCGTCACCCTGGCTTCCGACGGCATGATCCTTTACTGTAACCAACGTTTTGCGGATATCATCAAAGAGTCTCTGGAAAAAGTAACGGGATCTTCAATCTACCGATACATTTCATCAAAAGACCTTCCATTATTCGAGGCATTGTTTGAGCAGGGTTTAAAGGAGAACAGTAAGGTGGAACTTGCCTTGCAGGCCGGAAGTGAAAGTTCTGTACCTGTCTTACTTTCGGTAAGTCCCCTTCAGCTCGCGGATATGCCCGGTGCGGTGTGCGCCGTAATGGTGGACATCACCGAACGCAAGAAGATGGAGGAATCGCTAAAGATTTCTGAAACTCGCTACCGCCGTCTCTTTGAAGCAGCCCAAGATGGAGTATTAATCCTCGATGCCGAGACAGGACAAATAGTGGATGTTAACCCATTCTTGTTAGATATGTTGGGTTATACACGTGAGGAGCTCTTAGGGAAGAAACTCTGGGAAATTGGCACCTTTAGAGATATTGAAGCATCGAAAGCCACCTCTTTGGAATTGAAGAGCAAAGGATATGTTCGCTACCATGATTTACCGCTTGAGACCAAAGAGGGACGGCAAATTGCCGTGGAATTTGTCAGTAATGTCTATCTTGTTAATCATTATAAAGTGATTCAGTGTAACATCCGCGACACTACTGAACGGAAACTTATAACAGAGGCTTTAAAAAAATCTTACAATGAACTGGAACGACAAGCTGTGGAACTTCGGACGGCTCTTTCTGAGATCAAAACATTGAAAGACCAACTCGAGGCCGAGAATATTTATTTCCGTCAAGAGTTCAAAAGGAAACATCAACACGACCATATTGTCGGGCAAAGTGATGGTCTCAAGCATGTTCTCTATCGAGCGGAACAGGTCGCTCCTACGAACACAACGGTCCTCATCCTTGGCGAGACCGGTACGGGAAAGGAGCTGATCGCCGCCGCCATCCACAATATGAGCCCTCGCAGGGATCGGCCGCTGATCACCGTCAACTGTGCCGCCCTGCCGGCCAATTTAATAGAGAGCGAATTGTTCGGCCGGGAGAAGGGGGCATTTACCGGCGCCGACACCCGGCAGGTAGGCCGGTTCGAGATCGCCAACGGTTCCACCCTTTGCCTGGACGAGATCGGGGAGCTGCCGCTGGAGACGCAGCCCAAGCTGCTCCGGGTGATCCAGCATAACGAGTTTGAGCGCCTGGGCTCGTCCCACACCATCAAAGTCGATGCCCGGATCGTGGCAACGACCAATCGAAACCTTGAGGAAGAGGTCCGCAAGGGCCGATTTCGGCAGGACCTTTACTATCGGCTCAACGTCTTCCCCATCACCGTCCCTCCATTACGGGAGCGGAAAGAAGACATCCCTCTAATGGTTCAGGCCTTCATAGAGCGATATGCCAGGAAATTGGGGAAGCAGATCACGTCGATCCAGAAGGAGACGATGAAGGCCCTGCAGGGTTACCCGTGGCCCGGGAACGTCCGGGAGCTGGAAAGTGTCCTTGAACGGGCCGTGATCTTGTGCCCCGGGCCGGTTCTGCATCTCGCGGATAAACTTGAGTTTTTCTCCCTCCCATTGTCATCTCCCATGAGAACCTTGGAAGAGACCGAGCGAAATCAAATTCTAAAAATCCTTTCTGAAACCCGATGGCGCATCGAAGGAAGGGATGGGGCCGCAGCGATCCTGGGCCTCCACCCGAGTACCCTGAGGGCGAGGATGCACAAGCTCGGAATCCTCCGGCCGGAGATCAAGGAGACGGATTAAGATCCGGCTCTGCACAAAGGTTCCCTCAATAGATGGAGGTTCCACCAAGTATTGAGGGCCAACAAGTCGTTTCAACCTTCTCCACGCTTCCCTCCCATTCGTCTAATCCCTCGTTATTAAAGGATGATCCCAGCCTCCTGCCTTTGCCCGGCTGTTGGCTTGCCACTTGCAACCACGATTTGCATGATCCTGGTCTTCATACGAATGAAGGTTCTTGCTGAAAAGCGCAAGGAGTTTTCCCAGACGATCGCCTCACTGATCGGTTACATAAGAAGTGAAGGGTAATACGAAGTGAGGTCTCCGGGAAATTCAGCGAAGACCCCGAGCTGGAAGTCGCAGGCGAGGTGAAGGATCTGAAGCGCGCGGTCAATGGAAGGATCCGAAACGGACACAGATGTTCAACAAAGTAAAGGGGGGAAATTACCATGGATACTACAACGCTCATCATTATCATCGTCGTGTTGGTTCTATTGTTCGGCGGGGGTGGCGGTTACTATTGGCGTAGACGACGGTAGCAAAACAAGAAGGTCTTTCCTACCGCTAAGCTATTCCTATTTGATTCTGGGAGCGGCCCTATTTGTGTTCATCCAAACGTTCTCGCTGCTGTCTCCCATTCTGTTTTCTTTTATGCTGATTCTGCTGATCTCGCTCGCAGTCAATCCAGTCATCTCGCAGATGCGGGTTTTGAAGGGTGGAAGAAAAGGCGCGACGGGGCTGATCGCAGCGGTCTTCGAAACGATTCCCTACCTGGGACCCATCCTGAGCGCGGTGCCTGCCCTCTTGTTCGCTTAAGGTGAAGGAGGCATGACTTCCGGTCTGGATTTTGCTCGCGTATCTCACCGTGCAGGCCTTGGAAAACAATGTAATCTCTCCCCTGATCATGGCGCACAGCATGAAGCTCCATTCGCTGGCGGTGATCTTTTCCATGCTTTTATGCGTCGCTGCCTTCGGGGTGCTGGGTGTTTTGGTCGCGGCGCCCCTGGTTGGCATTGTGGGCATCTTGCACGATGAGCTTTATCGAAAGCGCTTTCTTCCCACGGTAGCAGACGCAGACCTGGATCGATTATTTAGACTCTCAGATCCCCCTTCCATTAACGGGCTTTATCCGAAGAAGCTTTTTCCTTGGGCTCGATATTCTCCACCTATTCATCTTGGTTTTCATAACGCAGCCGAATCGCCTTAACCAGAATAAAAACTCCGGTCCAACCCAGTAAGCCGCCTACGGTATAGGAGATAATCCTGGGAAAATAAAAGGCAACAAACGTAAGGAAGCAAATAAACATACCGAATGTCAGGAGCGAAGATGACTCTGCCGGGCCCAGGATTCTTTTCCCTGTTACCGCGGCATTCAGGGCACTTCCGACGCGGGCCATACCCGAAAGCACACCCCTGCCGCTTCCTTTGGCTACCCTCAATCTGTTTCTCCGCGAGAGAGGTTGGATGGGGCGAACCTTGTTGCGTCTGCCGATGACGATCTCGGTGGACTGGGCCAAATCCTCCAGGAACATCTCACTCATTTCATGGGCGAGTTCTTCATCTTCGATGACGACATCCATTTCCCAATTGCCAATCCAGCTGGAGATGTTAAGGTTTGTGGATCCGATCCGAGCCAAGCGTCCATCCGCGACCGCTGTCTTCGCATGAACCATCGATCCGTTCCACTCGAAGACTCGAACACCCGCTTCCAGAAGCGATCGATACATCGTGCGCGAAAAGCTGGCAACCCATGGGATGTCGCTTCCATGGGGGACCAGCAGACGGACGTCCACTCCATCCAGGGCCGATGCCCGGAGCGCTTGTATATAAGGGCTTGTGGCAATGAAGTAGGCATCGGTCAACCACAACGTCTGACGCACGGTAGCCGCCAACATCAAATCCAAACGGTATATCCCCGTCGTTTCCGGAGAAGCCGGTACAATGCGCAACGGTATGGACCCTGCCTTCGACAAGTCCTCCCTCCGGGGAACTTCTTCAGGGGGAATCAATCCTCCCGTTAACTTCCACGCGGCGGCGAAGGCAGCCTCGACATCGGCTACCGCAGGGCCGCAAATCTCCACCCCCGTGTCACGCCAGGGAGGAATTCTTTTCTCTGGATTCCCAATCCAGGCATCTCCAATACAAAGGCCAGATATAAAGGCTTGCGAACGGTCTATGGTAATCAATTTCCGATGATCGCGACTGAACCACCCAAAAAAGCTGCTCATTCCCGGCGGATTGGCAACCCGAACCTCCCCCCCTGCCTCTCGGAGGGGCTTCCACATCCACCCTGCCATAAGACTGAGGGAGCCGAACCAGTCATAGATGACTCGGACTTTAACCCCTTGCCGGGCTTTGGCCACCAGGAGATCCCGGAAATGTCGTCCGGTCTTATCGTTGTGGATAACGTACATCTCCAGGTGAATCGTCGTTCGGGCCCCTTGAATCGCCGCCTCCCATGCGGGGTAATTTCCCTCAGCATCCCAGAGAATACGCAGATGATTCCCGTGTATCAGAGACGCCCCCGTCGCGCGAAACAGCTCTTCATTACTTAGTTGACTTCGCAGGTCCCTGCCCCGTCTGCTCATTGGGATCTCCCCGAGAATTCTAAAAAATTCAATCCAGGTGAGAACTATTGCGACTTACCCTGGGTCCAAATATGCACTTCGGCAACCATCGGAACATGGTCAGAAGCCACCAGGCATAACCATTTCCGTGGGACTTCCACTTTGATAATTTCCACCGAACCCTTGTAATAAATACGGTCCAAATGAAAAACTGGAAAGACCCCAGGATAAGTCCGGCGCCATTGGAGAAAGGGAGCCAAATCCAAGCTGTCCAGCCTCTCTGATAGAAGCTTCGAGGCTGGCCCCCTGTGCCACTCATTGAAATCCCCCATTACAATTTTGGGGCCCTGTACTTTGCGGTCTTCCAGAATGCGAATCAATTGCACAGCCTGCTCGATCCTTTCGGCTCGCGAGGTTCCAAGGTGAACATTGTAAATGTGAATCAGGTGCTTTCCCATCAAGAGATCTACCCGCTGACACAAGCGTGGTTCATACCCCTGCTGGGACAAATCATAAGTGATATGCTGGTGGATGGGAAAACGACTTAACAAACCATTGCCGTATAGGTGCCCGCGTAAAATTCGAGCCGAGGCCAGCACCGATACCATATTCAGCTGTGCTCCTATCTCCTCTTCTTGTCCTCTTCCGCCGGGACCTGCACCTATAACCTCTTGTAAGGCCACCACGTCTGCTTTCAGGCCCTTAAGCACGGAGGCAATCCGGAAAGGCCTGGTACGGCCATCCATTCCCCGGCATTTATGGACATTGTAGGTGGCAAGGTGAAAGCTAATAGGTTTGGTTTCGTGGCTCATAGATTCAACGATACAATCACTCTTGTTTGATCGGCGAAAAACTTTCTCAAATTCTCCTTAGAAGCCACACGATCAGTATAACAACTTTGATCGTCCCAACTAAACCCAAGCCCAACATACGATCATCTCCTTAAAGCGGAGCTTACCGATCCAATCCCATCGGCAGTTCGGCCGTCTCTTGAGAGACCAGCCGCTTAAAAAGTTTCGCAGTCTTGGCGATGCTCACCGACAGAGCCTATTTGGCCTTGCCGCCAGCCGGCTTGTAGAAGACGTGCTCGCCGACCTCGACCGTCCTGATATATTCGTTGGACCAATTTGGGGTTACTTTCCGATGGTGGAAATACAAAGCTCCACCGCTTCGGTCCTTGAGTTGCCGGTTGAGGGCCTTGCGGGCGATTTCCTTGGCCTTCGAGTACGGCTCTTCCTCCTCTGCGTCATCCGAACGGCCATCGCACCACCACGAGAACTGGCAGGCACCCTGTTCGTGGCCTTGCCTGACAACTCCACAGATGGTGTTTGGGAAGCCTTTATGGCCGAGCCGGTTCATAACGACATTGGCGATGGCTTCCATCTCGGCATCATCCTTGCGATTGGCCTCCCAGTAGATGGTGCGGGCAAGACAGGTGATCGCATCCTCCAAGGGCTCTTCGCCGGTCGGATCGACCGACTGCGCTTGGGGCTTAGTGATGGTCTCGGCCGGAGTGGGTAGCATCTTACTACCCTCGGCTGAGGCTTTCTCCTCTAGTACCTCCGCTTTGCCCTTGGCGGCTTCCTCATTCTGAGCTTGGTCAGCCGCGTTCGCCAAGCCCACTAGAAGGAATGCCGTAAGACAAGTCACAGCCCATATCTGTCGCATATTCGAACCGCCTGTTTTTGTGGTCTTTATGCAAGTACAGTAAACCTATAATATATTGATTATTTGTAACAAAGCAATTCTTGTAAGGTCCAGATGTGATCGCCTATCCCCGCAGCCATGCCGGGGTACGACACATCCCCCTATACCTGTTATTGCTGATACTGTCGATCAGGGGGTCACTATAGCAGGGCCTTTACTATCGCTCAACGTCTTCCCCATCACCGTCCCTCCATTACGGCAGCGGAAAGAAGACATCCCTCTAATAGTCCAGGCCTTCATGGACCGATATGCCAAAAAATTGGGCAAACACAAGAAGAGACCGAGCGAAATCAAATTCTTTAAATCCTTCCTGAAACCCGATGGCGCATCGAGGGAAAGGTCGGGGCCGCAGCGATCCTGGGCCTCCACCCGAGTACCTCACGGGCGAAAATGCATGAGCTCGGGATACTGCGGAGGGAGATCAAGGAGTCAGATTAAGGTCTGGCTTTCCTCAAAGGTCCCCTCAACAGATGGAGGTTCCACCAAGTATTGAGGGCCAACAAATCGTTTCAATCTTCTTTACGCTTCCCTCCCATTCATCTAATCCCTCGTTATCAATAGATGATTCCAGCCTCCCGCCTCTGCCCGGTTGTTGGCTTGCCACTTGCAGCTAGGATCTGCATGATCCTGGTCACCATACGAATGAAGGTTCTTATCGAGAATCACTGGAGATCATCAGAAATGGGAACAATTTTGGGCACAATACTCGACTTTAAATAACAACGCAAGGCAGCCTCCACCCCTCCTTCTACCGTGGGGATGGGGGGTGCCTCTTTTGCTATCAGGTAGTGACCATAGAATTTTGTCTGATCTTGAACTTGGGCAATACAGGGGGCGGTTAAAAAGGGGGAGGGTATTCCTTTGCCCGCCCGCCAATGGGGGCCGTCATTGACGCACAAACTCCATTGAAACACATCCTGTCTGGGTACCTTATGGCCGATCTCGTTCTTCAAGATTTCAGCGATCTTTCCATCCAGAATCTGGCGCAAGTCCTCTCTAATGAAAAAGCGAAAATGTTTGGTGAGCAACAGTTTTACGAAAATAGGGGGAAAGACAATTGGTTAGCCTCAAAACCATTTGCAGGTTCAATGCTAACGTCGGAAAAACCAGGAGGAAGAATTGCTAGTACCTAAAATCGTGACGGAGAAAGGGGCGCACCCCTTTCCAGCATTGGCAAAGAAGGGGCAGTTGCTAGTAGTAGACGATGACAAAAGCATCCGAACGCTCCTGTCAGGAACGCTCTCCTTTATGGGTTATGCTGTGACTCTGGCTGGAATTTGCCTCGAAGCTATGAGTCTCTTATTTACCGGTTCATACGATTGGGTGATTACCGATTTTCAGATGCCTCGCATGAATGGTTGGGAGTTGGCTCGTATCCTCAAGGAACAATGCCCGAAGACACGTGTTGTCGTTGTAAGGGGTTCTGTGGCGATAAGCATAGGGAAAAGCTGAACACGAACCTTGTTGATGCCTTAATCCCAAAACCGTTCAGAGTCTATTGGATAGCGGAACATGAGGCGGGAACGTGATTTGTGATCCTGATGGGTGGCAGAGATGCGGTGGGGTTGCAGAGGAGTACCGAGACACTTCATCAAGACTTGAATAAATGGTCTCCGCTCTGTGTCAGCGATGGCAGGACCAATCTCTTAACTGGAGTGAGAATGAGGGGAGGGGATATGAAAGTGAAGGGTGTCTTTTGCGGGCATAAGCTCAATTTGGATCACTGCGTATTTGACAACTATACAGGGTCAGTGAAGTGCTTTTCTTGCAGCAGGATCATGGAGGTAAGGACTGCCAGAGGGATAGCATGCTCAAAATATCCATTAGCTATCTTCGAGACTAAGCGCAATTTAGCTTTAGTTAAAATGCGGGATTAAGCCTTACTGCACGCTAGATTTAACAAAGGGGGTAGCAGAATGAGTCCCTTGTTGGTGATAGTCGTTGGCTTTGTACTGGGCATGTTCATCTACCTGTGTTTCAGGGTGGCGAACGCGGCCTGGTACCGGAGGAATCTGTATGTAATTAGGGAAAAGAGCAGGGAAAGGACAGAAAGGGGGGAGCATCGTGAAGGACGGACAAGAGGATACAAATAAACCATTGGTTAAAAAGGGGATAACAATGTGTGGGTTAAATGTAGTAATGCCGCAATCGAATGATTGCGCATCTGAAGAAAGGGGAATAGCAATGAAAAACTCTATTTTATTGACCGTGCTGGTGGCTTTTGTACTGGCCTTGTTTTCGAGCTGCGCCACTATGCCTCAAACATGGCCAGATTATGAAAGGAGTGCAGAGAACAAGATGGTTGTAATCCAGGAGAAGATTGGAGATGGGCTGAAAACCAACGCGCTTACCCCTGATCAGTCACAGACGTTTCTGACGACACTGAAAAGTATTCGAACAGACTTTACGGAGCTGAGAGACAAAAGGGTCTACCGGGACGAATGGGACAGGCTGCATGGAAGACTTGATGCGCTTCGGGAGGAGATCAACAGAGCGCTCGCCCGGCCTGCAAGAATTGAAGAACCAAAGAATGCGGACAGGATTGTCGCACTCCAGAGGAGAATTGATGACGGAAAAATCAGCGGGCGTTTGCCTTCGACAGAGGGGCGAGAATTTCAATCCAGACTGGACTCCATTCGGCGTGATTATTTGCGGATGACGGAAGCAGGCAGATACACCACGTCAGAGGAGAGAGCAGACATTTCCCTCAGGCTCGATTCCTTGGAAAAAAATCTAAATCGGTTTCGGTAGAAGTTTTCGGAAAAGCGGCCCAGCCTGAACACTTTTCTCGACGGAGAGGTGCTTGTCCACGTGAAGGATGAATTCTCGAAGGAGCGCGAGATCCAATCCTCCCTCGCCGCCCTTTCCTAAACTGAGCATGCCCCATAACGCCAATTTCTCCCCTCCCCCTCGGACGGGGGAGGGAGATGGTGGATGCGGTAAGAATGCCGCTTTACTTAAGCCTTCCCTCGGCTGCCTTCCAGTCAATGTTCTTGAAGAAAGCGGTGATGAAATCGGCTCTCTTGAAACCATAGTCGATCATGAAGGCGTGTTCGAAGACATCCAGGATGAGGATGGGGTTACACCCCACCAGATGTCCCCCGTCGTGTTCGTTAATCCAGGAGCTGAACAGATCTCCAGAGGATCATGCCTTTTCCAATGAGCATGAATAGGCCCACTACTTTGTCTTCGGCGCTGCGGGTTTCCTCACTGCGATCACGGGATTAGAAGTAGCAATCATTTTGCTCTTCAAATCCGTACCCCATAAATGATAAAGGCAGGGATGAAACGCCCTGCCTTCAAGTCTTGATTGGGCTCCCGAGGTACCGCTATGCGTGCATCCGAGAAACCCTGTGTGAGTAACGCGTAAACTCCCTTTTCTTAATCATAACCTTTGGAGACTAAGAGCTAGGAGCTCCTAGCCGTCACGTGGTTTGTTTCATAAATGTTGAAGTTACGCGGTCCCTCAAAAATTACCAACGAATTACATGAAGTCAATAGGGCACAAACAAATTTCTTTGAAGCAGCCTAACAATTGGGTGTCAACTCGGATGCCTTCATGAAAGGCCTCGACAATTTACGATTATACCTTATCGAAAGTATTTGTGCCCGCCATAGCCCCGGGAATAACGCCCTGGATGAGACGGATAATGCGTGTCGCCGTATCCGTAGAAATCTGCATAGTAATGCCTATCGGGAGGTCCATACGCATAGGGAAGCCCAATCACTGCGCCTTGGAATCCACTGCGACCGTCATAGACCCCGAAAGCACACCCACTAAGGGCGATTAATAACGCGATTAACATGATATACTTGTTCATTTGTCTTCCCCTTCTTTTCAGTAAATATGCGTTTCGCTTGAACTAGTACCAAGTTGAACTAAAAGGAGTGCCATTTCGAAGGAGTGGTAGCGAGAAGTCTTTGAATTGGCTCAACCAAGATTTCTCTCTTCGGTCGAAATGACAACAAGATAAGTACCCTTACTTTTCTGACTTGATACTAGTAGTACTTTACTTTCTGTAGGGACAGAGACGGACCTACTAGAGGCAAAAGCCAAAAGTCAGACCAAGCCTTTTCCCTTTGGGAGTCAAGGAATTGGTTAGCAGGCTTTCAAATTTGGCCTACAATCAACTTTGCCCCCTTGATTAAGGGCAAACAAAACCATGGAGGAATTACCTATGGAAGAGAAATGTCACTGTCTGTTTTGCGAGACGAAGTGTCCTAATTGCGGAAGTGAGAACATCAGAGCTGGAGTGTCTCCTCATTACAGGATGGTCAAGGACAAGGGAAAAATCTTCTTGTACTTCAATGGGGTTGACACACTTGACTTGAAATGTAAGGACTGTGGAAAGCAGTTTGATCTTACGGAAGAGGCAACGCAGGAACAAGCTATAAAGGGTGAAGCATTTCTAGATCCATTTTGTGAAGTTCCGGTCATCATAGCAGAGCTGGACCTTAACAGTCATACAATAAAGTACAGTATCAGCAAGGCGTTTGACCCTATTCGAGACTATCAGAATGAGAAATTTTGACAGGGAAAGGGGAACCTTCTTATCTTAACGATTCTGGAGGAAAGAAGTTCATTTGTTAGCTGTACTATCCGGTATCTAAATGCTTAACTATCACATGTTTTCTTCTGGTGCTAATCGTAACCTTCTTTCCTCCTCCTACCACCGAGCCATACCGTCAAAAAATAAGGATCCAATACCTTTTGGACACTCTTTATCCTCGACACACAATCCCAAGTCGCCTATCTTCCCTCCCACGGGAAGCGAGTTCTCTGTCAGCCATGACCCGTGATGAGCCCCACTCATTGTTGACACACAATGGCAAATTTCCTATACTCACAGCCACAGAAAAGTGAGTTCCACGGACAACGCAGTTATCC
>CAZOLJ010000101.1:8636-14481 GCA_964580575.1 uncultured Desulfobacteraceae bacterium | reverse complement strand
CTATGGATTTTTCCAATAACCCGCAAATGAAGTTGGCTTACGATTTTGTCCGGGATTCGGGCTGTAATGTTTTTCTAACCGGCAAGGCCGGGACGGGCAAGACAACCTTTTTACACCATTTCAAAAAGGAGTCGGCGAAGCGGTTGGTGGTGCTGGCTCCGACGGGCGTAGCCGCCGTCAACGCCGGCGGTGTTACCCTGCATTCTTTTTTTCAATTGCCCTTCGGGCCGCAACTGCCTTCGGATACAGAGCGACCTTCCATGGGGTCGGGGGATGAAGCCAGGGCATCGGCTTCGCGGTTTCAGCGCTTCAGCCGCGAAAAAATCAATATCATTAGAAGTCTGGACCTGCTGGTCATAGATGAAATCAGTATGGTCAGAGCCGATCTTCTGGATGCCGTGGATACGGTGCTGCGGCGCTTTCGCGACCGCACCAAGCCTTTCGGCGGGGTGCAGTTGCTCATGATCGGCGATTTGCAGCAGTTGGCCCCGGTGGTCAAAGAAACCGAATGGGATATCCTGAAGCCCTTTTATGATTCGGTATTTTTTTTCAGCAGCCGGGCCCTTCAACAAACCGAGTTTATAAGTATTGAACTGAAAAATATTTATCGACAGCAGGACCAGGCCTTTATCCGTCTTTTAAACCGGGTGCGGGACAATCACCTGGATGCGGATACACTTAAGGAATTGAACCGCAGATATGTGCCCGGATTTTCACCTTCCGACTCAGACGGATACATCACCTTGACCACTCACAACTTTCAGGCGCAGGAAATCAATGCATCGAAACTGAATTCCCTGAAAGGAAAGGCCAGGACATTCAAAGCCGTGATAAACGGCGAATTTCCGGAAATTTCCTATCCCACGGAACCTGAACTCTTGCTGAAAGTCGGGGCACAGGTGATGTTCGTAAAAAACGATATATCGCCTCTGAAACTTTATTATAACGGCAGAATCGGGACCGTTACGAGAATGACTGAAGACATGGTCTATGTGCAATGCCCGGGTGATGAGGAATCCATTGCGGTAGGCGCGGCAGAATGGCAAAACTGCCGCTATGCCTTGGACGACGCGACCAAGGAGATCAAGGAAACCATCATCGGAACCTTCACCCAACACCCGCTCAAACTGGCTTGGGCCATTACCATTCACAAAAGTCAGGGGCTCACTTTTGAGAAAGCAATTATCGATGCGCGTGCGGCTTTTGCGCACGGACAGGTGTATGTGGCCCTGAGCCGATGCACGAGCCTCGAAGGGCTGGTGCTGAGCGCGCCACTTGGCCAGCAAGCGATGAAAAGCGACCACACCATAAAGACCTTCACCCGCCGGATAGAGGAAAACCCTCCCAATGACGAGCAATTGCAGGCCATGAAAAACGCCTATCAGAAATCATTGGTTCTGGATCTTTTTGATTTTTCTTCCCTGCAGCGGCGATTGGGATATCTGCGGAAATTGACGCGGGAATATCAGTCGAGCATCGATGCAGGTCTGATGGACGCCTTAGATCAAGCAGACCATGCCTTGAAAACTGAATTAGTCGAGGTTTCCGCCAAGTTTATAAAACAGGTGCTTCGCTATATTTCAGAAAATCCTGACGTGGAAGATAATCCATTGCTTCAGGAGCGCATTATGAAAGCGTGTTTATATTTTGCTCCTAAGTTGGCAGCTATTTTGCAGACTCTGCCGAAGAACGAGATTGAAACCGATAACAAGACCATTCGTAAATCCCTTCAGAAGGCCCTGGAAGAGTTCCGGACGGGCGTATTTGTGAAAAAGACCTGTCTCATCGCATGTGAAAAAGGATTTCGTCCGAGCATCTATCTGGAAACAAGGGCTAAGGCCGCCATTGAGAGACCCAAAGAGCAAAAACCCGCGAGAGCTGCCCAAGAATTCACGGCTTCAAAATATCCTGAATTCCATGCCCTGCTTAAATCCTGGCGAAACCTGACAGCAAAAGCCCTTGATCTGCCCGGGCATATGGTCTTGCCCCGGCGCACCTTGCTGAAGATAGCGAATGAACTGCCGGTCACTCAACAGTCTTTACTCGGAATCAAAGGCGTGGGTGCAAAGAAAACGAAAAGGTTTGGCGCGGAAATCCTTGAAATGACGGTCGCTTTCCGCAAGAAGCACAACATTGCTATCTCCTTTGAAGAACCCGTTGCAGGTAAATCCGAAGCGCAGGTGAAAGGAGAGACTCAAAAATTGAGTTTTGAGCTTTTCCTTTCAGGGAAACCCGTTGCTGAAATTGCAGTCAAAAGAAAACTGAAAGTCAGTACCATAGAACAACATCTATCCTTTTTTGTGGGAACAGGGCAATTAGCGGTGGAAAAACTGGTTTCATCGGATAAGATCGCGCGCATTTCCGACTACTTCAGCCGGGTTGAAGACACCCGGTTGGGACCAGCGAAAGCCGCTCTTGGCGATGATGTATCTTATGGAGAGATTAAGTGCGTTTTGAAACACCTGGAATATCTGCAAAGAGGGGAAGACTATCAGCAAGGCCAGGGCGACAAGGAGAATTAGGAAAAGACTGTGTGAGAAAGGGCACGTCTGTTGGGTTCTAAGGTTTAGGTTTTAACGGCATTGGGCCGACCCGGCTCGCCGGCCCGGAAAAGGGTAAAATTTACAGATGAAAGGTCCTTCCACTTTTGCCGAACGTGCATTTGGGTTCTACCAAAGGCTCACGCTGCCAGGCCACTTGCCTGGGAAGGTGGAGGTGATGAACCCCTACCGCGACCACGAGGTCATGCAATACGTGAAGCGGTTCCTCCAGCGGTACTACTCCGACAATCGCCGGAGGATCGCCGTCTTCGGGATCAATCCGGGGAGGTTCGGAGCAGGCATCACCGGCATCCCCTTCACGGACCCTGTTGCGCTCGAAACTCTGTGCGGCATTCAAAATGATCTCCAGAAGAAGCGGGAACCCTCCTCCGTGTTTGTCTATGCCTTTGCCGAGCGGTTCGGCGGCCCGGAAAAGCTGTTCAGAGAATTCTTTTTCACTGCCGTGTCCCCGCTTGGATTCACGAAGGACGGCAGAAATTACAATTTCTATGACGATCCCTCTCTATTCTCCGCCACACAGCCCTTCATCTTGCAATCCCTTCGTGATCAGGTATCCCTCGGTGTGAGCCGGGACGTTGCACTGGTGCTTGGAAGCGGAAAGAACCGGTCGATATTTGAAGGTTTGAACAGGGAATTTGGCTTCTTCAAGACTGTGCTCTGTCTGGATCATCCTCGATTCATCATTCAGTATCGGCGAGCGAGACTCGATGAATACCTCCGAAAATATGAGGAAGCATTTCTTCTCGCCCTCGAGAGATCACGGACCTGATGTCGAAGAGCTCGCCCTCAGGCCCAGCTTAGGCTGGGCGTTGAGACGGTGGAAAAAATAGGGTTCAAGTCACTTCCTTAAGGGGGAGGTCCTTGATATATTGATATTCTACCTGGGGGAGAATGAATAGGAGTAAATGAGGCATTGCACTGATAGAGAGGAAACGAGATTTTGGAAACGAGAGGACGAAAGGAAGTATCAGGATGAACGATTTCATAGGAATTGCTTGGTTCAAGGACGAGGCGACTTACCGCAGGGCGCTCGCGATCTTTACGGATCCTCAAAATACGCCCGCCAGCTTTGAAGACTGGAAAGCTCTTGTCGGTAGACAATGCCAATTGATTAAGAGTAGTGGCAATATTGCTCTTCGCGCCGATATCGATCCGGAAACATTTCCCGCCTGGTGCGCCTCCCGTGGACATCTAGCCAATTCCCAGGGGAGAATCGCGTTCGTCAACCATGTTGAGCTTGAGTATCAGAGGACCGGCAAAGGAACGCTGATTGAATAGGCCGGAGCGGGAGGACGTCATACCGAAACGATGCCGACGGGGATCAGTTTCTGGAGCGATTGGCAGTAGCTCATTTGAACTGCCGCTTTGAGCGGACGCGGATGCCGTTGCTCAAGTGGACCGTTACAAGAGGAGGAACCATGAAAGACAAGAAGGCTTTAACCGCACCATGCGGCCTGGACTGTTTTAACTGCCATATCTACGAAAGCAATCTGACAGAAGAGCTTGCCGAATTGATTCATGTGAAACGGGGAGTCCCTAAGGAAGCAATAGCGTGCAAGGGTTGCCGCCAACAAGACGCAAAACATTATCATCTGCCGCAGGGGTGTGCGACTTTGGACTGTGCGAAGGACAAAGGCGTGGAATTATGCTCTGATTGCAAAGAGTTCCCATGCCTTTTATTGGCACCCATAGCTGACCAGGCCGCTCAGTACCCGCACAACTTCAAGCTGTACAATCTCTGCCGCATCAAGAAGGTCGGGCTTGATCGCTGGATTGAGGAAGAAGCTGGACAAATCCGGAAGAAGTATTTCACGGCGAAATTTGTTGTGGGAAAAGGTCAAGCAGATTAGGAGGCAACACCGAGCAGCTTGGCCCGACCCGGCCGGAGAGGCCCGTGCATGGCGGCAAGCCGCACCGTTGAGGGGTTGATACGGGGAGAGAAATGAGCAATAATTAAGAAAACAACATGGCGGAGCGTTCCCAGGGATCGCTTGTGCTCTTGGTGAACTCTACCGTTGGGCCGTTCAGAAAACACCTTTTTCAATAACGTTATAACGGATCAGTAGAAGCAGAAGGGTGAGTTATGGCAGTCGGATGGTCCCGGGATGGGGATGTACAGGAGCAGATAGATGCCACTGTAGAATCCGGGGTAGAATTAGCCAGAAGTCGGTTGTCTAGCGGTGAAAGCTCAACTCATTGCGAGGAATGCGGGATGGTCATTCCTGATGCCCGCCGCAAGGCTATCCCCGGAGTCCGCCTTTGTGTCAGTTGTCAATCAGAACTCGAAATAGGACAAAAGAAGAGCGTCACCCTCTTCAATCGAGCCGGTAGCAAAGACAGTCAACTGAAGTAAATGCTTAGCAATTAGCCAGTGGTCTCACTCAAGGCCTAAGAAAAGCCTTATTGTGACGGATGTCTGGCCTGCAAATTAGCCCCGCCGTTGTGCAGTTCCGCACCCTTGACGAGAGACCCAGAATGATCGAAATAGACGGCAGTGAACACTCCGGTTCAGGCACCATCGTTCGGGATGCGATCCCTTTCTGCATCTTGACCGGGCAAGCGATCCACCTGCGAAACATCAGGGCGAAAAGAGACAAACCCGGCCTGAGGCCTCAGCATCTCAAAGCCCTTGAAGCGGCTGCGAACCTTTGCGACGGTAAGCTGGCCGGAGGAACCGTGGGATCCAGGGAGATTTGGTTTCGTCCGGGCAAAGCACTCAAAGGCGGCACTTTTGCGTGGGATATCGGGACAGCAGGCTCTGCCGCAATGCTGGCTCTCTCTCTCCTGCCTCTGGGTCTCTTTGCTGACAGCGCCTCAACCTGCAGACTGACAGGCGGCCTGTTTCAGGACTTTGCGCCTTCCCTGTTGCACCTCAAGCATGTCCTGCTTCCCACGGTCCGAAAAATGGGCGTTCAAGCGGAGGTACGAATTATCCAGCCGGGCTACGTCCCTAAAGGCGGGGGCAAAATTGAGTTGCAGATTGCGCCTTTGAAGGAAGCTCTGAGGCCATTGAACCTGGTCAGCCAGGGACAGGTAAACTCGATAAGAGGAATCTCACTCTCCTCGCAACTCAAAGAGAGAGAGGTCTCTCGAAGAATGGGGAGAGAATGTGAAAGAACGCTGAAGGGAAGGGGGTTTGACGCGGAAATCCACCTTCTCTATGACGAAAGAGATAAGCCTGCATTCGAAAGCCCCTCCATTCAACCCGGAGCAGCCCTGGCCATATGGGCTCAAACCGACACGGGATGTTTGATCGGGGCGGACATGGCAGGCGCAAGGGGACG
>CAZOLJ010000101.1:0-8536 GCA_964580575.1 uncultured Desulfobacteraceae bacterium | reverse complement strand
ATCATCAGAAGATTCGGCAAAACAAAAGGATTGGTTTTGGTCGAATCCCATGATGTGGAGATCATGGATTCGGACGACATGCAGGGAATAAGGGTCCAGGGAGAAAGCGCATGTGTGGATGAAGTGACAACAGCCCTCCGAAGGAATTTCTTTGACGCCATATGCAGAAATAGGAAAGAGGGGTCAGCGGATATGGAGTTTCCATTTTCCGCAAAGATTGCCATGGACGAATGGAGGAACCAGGTCCTTCCCACAGTGCCCCAGCATCATCATCTTCGGATCATCGCCTCTGACTATGTGAGCCTGCTCGAAGAAAAGACGCTCTCAGGCCATCCTGAAAAACGGGAGTCCGTGGGCCGAAGTATGGAAAAAAGCCTGATATGGGATCTGTTCCAAAAAGGAAAGGAAATCAAGATTGAACATGTGAAGCTGGATGGAGCGGTCATCTTTCTTTCAGAGGGAGTGATTCTTGAAAAGGATTTCGACCGAAAAAGACTGGTGCTGAAAAGATCCAGGTTCAAGGGCCGGACCAAATACGACGGGTTGGGAATTGAGAAGAGGGAAGGGGATTACGCTATTTCCGAGATTCAAGGCGCTCTGTGGTATTACCAGCATACCTACTTCCGGAGTGACGGCACGCTGATCGGCCGGTACGTGAACATCAACACTCCGGTAGAATTCTATTCTGACCGCATCCGGTATGTGGATCTGGAAATCGATGTGGTCCTGCTGCCGGACGGCCGGGTGTTTGTCACGGATGAAGAGGACCTGGAAGAGCGGTTTAAAGCCGGATGCATCAGTAAGGAGCTTATGGAGACGGCGAAAAAGGCCGCGTTTCAACGGGTGGAAACGCTCCGGGATGAATGAAGCCAGTCCTTCAACTTTTGCATTAATGGTTTGCTGATCTTGACCGTCAGATAAAGATCTCCGGGCTTTGCCCCTCCCTTCCCCTCCTCTCCCATCCCTGCCAGACGAACGCGCTGCCCCTCCCGAAGTCCCTGTGGAAGCATGACGACTAGTTTTTTTGATTTTTTCCTGTAGTAATATGGGTAAGGGCCTCCTCCTTCGGCTTCCTTGGGTGTGAGGTCAATCGTCTCCGTCACGTCCGTGCCGGCTTGGGAAAGCTCAACGCCTGTGAGTTTTTCAATGAGGTATCGGGAAAGTTTTCCCATGGCCAGGGGAGCGCTCTGCTTCTGGGCAGAGCGTCCCAAAGGTCCTGTGAACACGAACCCCCTGGCCGAGAAGCCGGGCCTCTTGAATTCAAAGGTCCGGTACCCCTCTCCATAGGCTTCCTTGAAAATATCGTCAAAGCCTCTGAACCCGAATGCTCGGGCCATGTCCTCAAAGATCCGGTTGATGTCCGAACCTCTGAAGAGGTCACTTTCCGTGTAGTTGCTTCGGAAACGGTTGTAAGCGGAAGATCCATACTGCCGCTTCAGGTCGTCATAGTCTTTCCTCTTGGAGGGATTCGAGAGCACGGCATAGGCTTCGTTGATAGCCTTCATCATGCTGGCGCTTTCAGAGTCGCCTGTGTTTCGGTCCGGATGGTATTGGAAAGCGAGTTTTCGGTACGCCGCCTTGATTTGTTTCTCGTTGGCGTCGGAGGACACACCCAGGATTTCGTAGTAATCTCTTTGGTCCATATCAGGCTCATTGTGAGTAAAAGGGCTATTATAGAGGCGATGATAGGCATAGGCAACCAAGAAAAGCTCGAGAAAAAGTTCGAGGCTTGATGCTTTCAGTCACATGGAGTAAGGTTCCCGAGGGTTTGAACAGGTGTTTTTCAGCCAACTGCTATCCTATGGGGATATAAGAAAGCCGACAGGGGATATTTGCCGGCTTTCGGTGTAGTGATGAATGACCATGAAAACAATCTGACGCCGGGAATCATTTTTCTCTTCTGGATTCCCCTGGCTCTGACCTGGATCATGATGGCGCTGGAAGGTCCCATCGTGGCCTCCGTGATCGCTCGTCTCCAGGAAGCGAAGCTCAATCTCGCAGCCTATGGTGTCGCTCTTTCCGTGGCCTTTATCAGCGAAGGCCCGATTATCATGCTCGTGAGCACGGCAACCGCCCTGGTCAGAAACTATTCTTCCTACAGAAAGCTGTTGAGATTTGCGCTGTTGCTCAATGGGCTGATCACTGTGCTTCTGGCCATTCTCATGGTTCCTCAGGTTTTTTCTTTCCTTGCCGACGACCTGGTGGGCCTTCCTGAAGAGGTGAGCCGTCTGGCCTACTGGTCGACACTCCTCTTTCTGCCCTGGCCGGCTGCGATAGGGATGCGGCGCTTTTACCAGGGTATCCTGATCCGCCACCATCGGACACGTTTCGTAACCTACGGAACGTTCACTCGTCTCGGCTCTTTGGCCGCCGCTGCCCTCTTGTTGTCCTGGTGGGGGACTCTTCCCGGGGCCTGTGTGGGCTCTCTTTCTCTTTCAGTTGGTGTCGTCTGTGAGGCGATAGCGAGCCGAATCATGGCGCACGACGTTTTGATGCGACTCAAAGCCGGTTCAGGAGAGGAGAGTCCGGAAACCCTGACCTACAGGGAGATCGCCTCTTTTTATATGCCTCTCGCTTTGACGTCCTTGCTGTTCTTGAGCGCTCACTCGATTGTGACCTTTTTTGTGGCAAGAAGCCCGATGGCCGTTGAATCCCTCGCGGTTCTCCCGGTGATCGGCGCCCTGATGTTCATCTTCCGGAGCTTCGGGCTCTCCTATCAGGAAACGGTCATCGCCCTGGTGGGGGACCGATTCGAGAAGTTCTCGCCTATGAGGAATTTCGCGCTCCTTCTGTTCTTTTCCGTGTTCTGCTCCTTTAGTCTCGTGGTCTTCACGGGTCTGGTAACCATCTGGTACCGGGACATCTGCGGGCTCTCGCCCGACCTGGCCCATTTCGCCCTGGCACCGACGAAAATCTTGATCGTACTGCCTGCTCTTGAGGTGGTGATGTCTTTCCAACGGGGTCTTATGGTGGCCGGTCTCACGACAAAACCCGTCACTCTGGGTGCTTTGATTGAGATCGTCGCCATTGTCTTCACTCTGAACCTTGCTATTCATTCTTTTAGCATGGTAGGCGCCCTGGCAGCGGCAATGGCCCTCGTGGCAGGCAGAGCCTGTTCCATTCTCTTTCTGCTCTACCCCAATTATGTCTTGTTCCGCACGATCAGGAAGAAGAACGAGTAGAGCGCTTTTCTTTGACAAGACTTGGTCAAATCTCTTAGACTTCTTTGCTCTGGGCGTGGAAGGCGTTGAGCGCATGCAGAGGGGCTCTCTTTCGAGTCGTAACTCAATGATCATTGAGCGTTTATGATTGAACATTGGGCATTGAAGATTGATCAATGAACATTGCAAAGGTGGAGGTGGACCATCAAAATCTACACAGGCACGGGCGATCACGGCAAGACAAGCCTTTTCAGCGGCGAGCGTGTGAGCAAGGCGGACAAACGGTTGGAAGCTTGCGGCGATGTGGATGAACTGAATGCGGTGCTGGGGGCCTTGGGGGCTTCTTTACGGGAGGAAGACCCGAATCTGGCCCGGGAGATTCAGGAGATTCAATCCACGCTCTTCCATGTAGGGGCCTGCCTTATGGCAACCTATGGCTCCACTCCGGCCGATTCCCTCAAACCTCTTGAGGAGGAGAAAATCAAGGGTCTGGAAAGGGCCATTGACCGTAGGGATGCCCTATTGCCCCACCTGACCGGGTTCATTCTGCCCGCAGGGCATGCCTCCGCAACCTGGGCTCACATGGCTAGAACCGTTTGCCGCAGGGCTGAACGCCATGCGGCTCGCCTCCTGGAGGAAGTGGCCGAGGAAAAGCCGACCGGGAATTACAGGGTCGTTCTCGCGTATATGAACCGGCTCTCGGATTACCTGTTTGTGCTCTCCCGCCACTGCAACCGGATCATGGGGATTCAGGAGATCCCCTGGAAAAGATGAACGACCAGCAGGCAGATGTACTGATTGTCGGCGCCGGTGTGGTGGGCCTCTCTGTTGCTTACTATGCCGCTTCTGCAGGCGCCAAGGTCCTTGTCCTTGAAAAAGGGGAGATCGGCTCCGGAAGCTCATGGGGCAATGCCGGTCTCATCGTGCCGAGCTATTTCGAGCCTCTTCCCGGTCCTGGAGTTATCGGGGACGGCCTCAAGCACCTCTTTGACCAGGAAGGCTACTTTGGAATAAAAGCCAGACCGGATCTTCGCCTCCTGCACTGGCTTCTTCGCTTTGCCCGCCACTGCAACCGGAAGGAATTCTACGCCCATTCCGAGCTCTTTATGAGACTGCATCAGGAAGGGCTTCAGGTGCACCTGGAACTGGCCCGTCTCGGCGGCCGCGAGTATGATTTCAGCCAGAAGGGTCTTCTCTACCTGTTCCTGACCCAGAAGGGACTCGCCCAGGCAAGAGAAAGGGCTGCGAGAGCCAGAGAGTCAGGGCTCGTGTCAGAGGTCCTCTCCGGGGACGAGGTCCGAGACGTTGAGCCTGCTGCGGGCAGATCGGTGATTGGCGGAGTCCGTTACGTGACGGACGCGGGACTTGATCCTGCCAGGTTCGTCCAGTGGCTTGCCCGGCAGGCGGCAGCCTGGGGCGTGCGGTTCATGCCCCAGACGGAGGTCTTTGCTTTTCACCAGGGCCGCAACCGCGTGAACTCTGTTTTCACCACCAAAGGGGAATTCAAAGGCGAGCAGGTGGTGCTGGCCGGAGGGGCATGGCTGGCTCCCCTCGGCCGCCTCCTTGGAGAGGCCGTCCCTGTCGAAGGCGGCAAAGGCATCAGCCAGACCTTTTCCAACCCCAAGATGAACGTTCGCCAGCCCCTGATCCTTGAGGAGCACCACGTCGCAGTGACCCCATTGCTGAGTGCACTGCGGATCACGGGAGCGCTCGAACTGAGCGGTCTTGACTTGACGATCAACCCCGATCGCGTGAAGGGAATCCACCGCTCGGCCGGCATGTATCTGCCCCTCATGGGGGCCCTTCACCCCTCAGAGGTGTGGCGGGGTCTGCGGCCGTGCACTCCGGACGGCCTTCCGCTGGTGGGCCGGCTCCAGTCCCTTAACAACGTGATCATTGCAGGGGGCCACGACACCAAGGGGATGACGCTGGGGCCGCTGACAGGGCAGTATGTGACCCGTCTCCTTGCAGGACAGTCGTTCGGCGACTTCGAACAGAAACTCAGTCCTTCAAGATTTTGGATCTAATACGAACGCACTAAATGAATTGTCATTTTGATGAGTCATCCAAAATCCCCCCATCTCCCCTTTAGTAAAGGGGGGCGAGGGGGGAATCGAATGCTGGTAAATGAGACAACCTTATACCTAGAAAGGAGGGCAGGCCATGCCATTGGCAAAAGACAAACTTTTGGAGTTGTATCGGAAGATGCTCCTGGTCCGCACCATGGAAGAGACCCATGGGAAACTTCTCAAGGAGGGCAAGCTCCAGCTCATGGGGCATTTCGGGACAGGGCAGGAGGCTGTATCGGTCGGGATCACGGGTCCTTTGAAGCGAGAGGACATTCTCTTCGGGACCCACAGGGGGGTGGGGGAATTCATTGGGAAAGGAATGGACCCCAAAGACATCTGGCATGAGTACCTGGGCAAAAAGTCAGGACTGTGCAAGGGAAAGGGCACTCTTCATCTTGCGGACAAAAAGAACAATATCCCGGGGCTTGTTTCGAGTCTGGGCGCGGACTTCTCCATGGCGGTGGGGACCGCCCTTGCATCCAAGATGCGGAAAACGGATCAGGTGACGCTCTATTATGTAGGGGAAGGAACATGCAACCAGGCAGATGCCCATCCTTCCATGTGCATGGCAGCTCTCTGGAAGCTACCAGTTTTCTTTGGGGTGTGCACCAACCAGTTCTGCGAGCTCTCGTACATGTGTGACCACTATCCGACGCAGGATGTGGCTCCCCGTGCAGCGGGGTATGGGATTCCTTATGACATCGTGGAGGGCCAGGACGTTGAGGTCGTTTACGAGGCTGCGCAGAAAGCCATTGAGCATGCGAGGAGCGGGAAGGGACCCTATCTGGTTGAGTACAAAACCTTCCGGATGGCTACCCACTTCAGCGGAGACCCAGGATCCTATGTGAACCCGAAGGATCTGGAGGAGTGGGGCAAGAAGGACCCCATTGATCTTTGCAAGAAAAAGCTCATGGATCGCGGCATGATCACTGTGGCGGAGGATTTAAAGGTTCGAGCGGAGGTACAGGCTCGGGTGGACGCAGCTATTCAGGGTGCGTTTGCCGCAGCGGATCCAACAGCTCAGGATTTGTTCGAAGATTTGTATTCGGGAAAGGGGGTGCGCTGATGGCTAGAAAGATCACGTTCATGCAGGCCATTAACGAGGCCTTGGCAGAGGAGATGCGCCGTGACCCCAGCGTTTTCATTCTTGGGGAAGACGTTCGGGTGAGCCCCTTCGGCCAGACGGCTGGGTTGGTCAAGGAATTTGGGGAGGAGAGGGTTCTGAATACACCTATTGCAGAGAACGCCATCACAGGAGCGGCCATCGGTGCGGCTCTGAACGGCATGCGTCCCGTTCTCGAGTTGATGTTCTCTGATTTTACCATGCTCGCCATGGATGAGATCTGCAACCACCTAGGTCAGTGGGGTTACATCACGGGAGGCCAGTATCGATTGCCTGTGACGATCAGAACGGCCGTGGGTGCCGGTCTCCGCATGGCCTACGGGCACTCTCAGAGCCTCGAGTCTCAACTGATTCAGGCGCCCGGTCTTATCCTGGTCGAACCGGCGACACCCTACGATGCAAAGGGGCTTCTCAAGTCGGCCATCCGTAGCGATGACCCGGTGGTCGTCTTCGAGCACAAGAAACTGCTCTTCGGTGGGATTGACGGAGAAGTGCCGGAGGAGGATTACACAGTGCCTTTCGGAGAAGCCGTGGTGCGCAAGAAAGGCAAAGATGCCACGGTCGTCGCTTTTGGATTTATGATGTACGAGGCCTTTAGTGCGGCGCAGGAGCTGGCCAAAGAGGGCATCGACATCGAGATCATTGACCCCAGAACGATCGTGCCTCTGGACAAGGACACGATCTTTGAGTCGGTGGAAAAAACCGGCCGGCTGATCACCGTGGAAGAGGGTCGAATCCGTGGGGGTCTTGGCGCTGAAATCGCGGCTCTGGCTTGCAGCGAGTACTTCTCTTTCCTCAAGTCGCCTGTGCAGAGGGTGGCGGCTCCCATGATTCCGATTCCCGGGAGCCCGGTGCTGGAGGATCTTTATCTGCCCAACAAGGATTCCATTGTCCGCGCAGTGAAACGTACGCTTTGATCGAGGGTTACCTTTGCCCGGACCGGGAAGGCGCAATTCCTGGTCCGGGCGTTTTACGGAGGACACCGGTCTTCATGATCTCTGAGATTCAGATCCCCAAGCTGGGCATGACCCAGTCGAACATCACCATCGTCGAGCTCTCAAAAGAAGACGGCGATGCCGTGGAAGAGGATGAAAAGGTCGCGGTGATTGAAACCGCAAAGGTGAGTTATGAAATTCAGGCGCCTGCCGCGGGTCTGATCTTTTACCTCAGAAAGGTGAAGGACAAGGTGAATATCGGAGCCTTGCTGGGGGTGGTCGCAGATTCGGTCGGAGAATTCGAAGCGTTCAAAGACTCTCTCCCTGCTGAAGAAGAAAGAGCCGATCGGTCTGTGCCCGCCGAGGAAGACGAAGAGTGGGGGGTACACGTGTCTTTTGAAGGGCAAGGGCCTGCTGCCAGACCATCAAGGCCACAATCGCTGGCCTTACCTGCGGTCAGTCTTGAAGGCCGCAAGATCCTGAAGAAAGCGCCATTCATCGGCATGAGGCGCACCATAGCGGACAACCTCGTGGCAAGCCTCCAAACCGGAGCCCAGCTCACGGTCTTTTCAGAGGCCGATATGACCGAACTGGCGGCCTTTCGCCAGCAACTCTCCCTGGATTATCCGGACACCAAAGTGACCTATGTGGACATGCTCGTGAAGATCCTATCCGTCGTCTTGAAGGAGTTCCCCCTTTTGAATTCCGCGGTGGTGGGGGACGAGATCGTTTGCTGGGATGAATATCACATCGGTGTTGCGGTGGCGCTGGATGAAGGTCTGGTGGTTCCTGTGGTCAGGGACGCCGATAAAAAGAGTCTGGTGGCTTTGAGCCGGGAGATCAAACGGCTTTCAAAGAAAGCGCGTCAGAACGAGTTGGATCCGGTCGCCTACCAGGGAGGGACTTTTACGATCAGCAGCGGGGGCAAGGTGGAAACGGATTTCATGACCCCCATCATCAATCCGCCCCAGAATGCGATCCTGGGCATCGGAAAGATCGGGTCAAGGCCTGCGGTGTATCAGGGGCAGTTGGGCATCCGCACCATGACCTATCTCTGCCTCACTCATGATCACCGTGTGATCGACGGCGTTCCCGCGTCCATGTTCCTGGGGAGGCTCAAGGAGATGATCGAGCATCGTGAGCTTTTTGCAAAGGTGTTGAAGTAAGAAGGTTCAAGGTACAAGGTGTAAGGTCCAAGGAAAAGCAGAATGGATAAGAGGGGTCTTTTCCGCGTACCCTGCTCCGTAT
>CAZOLJ010000100.1:0-14622 GCA_964580575.1 uncultured Desulfobacteraceae bacterium | reverse complement strand
TCCTCAACGTCTTGCTGAAACGGATAGTGCTTCCCTGCCCTTTTTCAAGGGCTTCTTGCACTTCGGGTCTGTCCAGCTTCGTTGACGTCCCCTCTATGTCCGTGTCCGATTCCCCGATCACCTTTGCGTCTTTATCGAGCAACGTGATACGAACATCTGCAACGTTTTTCAAAGAATCGCAGAACTCGTCAAGGACGGAGGAGTCTTCTGAGTCCGGCAGCGAATGGGCCATCACCTTCGCCAGCGTCAGGGCGTCCTCTTCAAGATGTTCGATGAGGTTTTTTTTCACCTGAGCCTCCAAAACAAACCCTGCAAGCGCCACTCCGACGACCAATAGGACCGTATAGATGAAATAGACTTTCCATATGCGGCTGAGTGCAATCATGGTGCCCTCCTATGCCATGATCCGGATGAACAGATAAGCCAGCACCCCTGCGGATACCGGCGTCATGATCCAACCCATGCCGATTTTCCCAAGCATCTTAAGGCTTACGGTCTGCACGTCTCCCACCAGGCCGACGCCCACCACGGCACCGACAATGGCTTGGGACGACGATACAGGAACTCCAACTTGGGTGAAGAGGTGTAAGGTGAACGCTTCGGCGAGCAGGGCAACCAGCGCTGAAAAGGGGTCCAGGGGAACGATTCCCTTGCCCACCGTTTCCATGACCTTCTTGCTGTAGGTCAGGGACCCCAGAGCAATGCTGACTCCCCCGAGGACGGCGGCGAATTCCTCGGTCAGCAAACCGGCACCAACGTACACGCCGGTTACATTGGCCACGTTGTTTGCCCCCAGGCTGTAAGCCCCATAACAGCCGGCCAGGATAATCCCGCCCGAGTAGAGCAGGCTGCGCCGCATGAGGCTCATCACCGTCCTGTTGATCACGGCCCCCAGAACGCGATGGAGCGCATAACCGGCAAAAACCCCGAAAATGGGAGTGAACACCCAGCAGGCCACGATTATGTAGAGCTTTGAGAAGTCTGCGGTGCCGGAAAGAATTCCTGCGCCTATAACGGCTCCGACGATCGCCTGGGAGCAGGAGGCAGGAATGGCAAGAACGGTGAGGACCGTCATGGTGACGGCGGCGGCAAGAGCGCAGTAAAAGGCTTCGATAGGCACGAGCCGGGAAAGATCACCGACAACCGTCATGCATTTGGGGCCTTCCAGAACCGCGCCAACCATGACGAATATTGCCGTCAGCCAGATCGCCGTGCGGTATTTAATGACACCGGTGGTATACCCCGTCCCAAAGATGTTCGCAGAGTCATTGGCTCCAAGGCTCCAACCGAGAAAAACACCGCTCAGGACTTTCCACATGTTCTGTCTAAACCGCCTGTATCACAAGGCCCTTTGACCCCGCGCGGGTTTCAACCGTTTTACCTGCTGCCTCGAATTACCTGGTGCTGACATTGATGATTTGAAGATGATCGCTGGCATCTTCGATGAAATCGCTGATCATGGTGAGTCCGGTGAGAAGATCCGAGAGTTTCTTTCCTTCCCAGAAGTTGGCTGTCGGAACCTGCTCCGCATCTTTGAACATAATGAGCTTGATATCGTCAATCTTCTTCTCATAGATTCGAATGGCGAGAGTCTTTTCGCGCAGATCCGCTCCCTTGATCATGGCTTCAAAGGAAATCAGGAGCATCTCGCACATCCTGAAATTGAGAAGGGCGACCCGGATGCTCTCTTCTCTCAGCGCTTCGGGGAGTTCGCAATCAAGGCTGAAAAACGCGGTGTCCTTGAGGTGGTCGAACACTTCGTCCACGATTTCGACGAACTTGCAAAGATCCGGGCGAATATACGGGAGGAAAGCGCCCTCATAGATATGAGCGATCACATCTCTTCTTACCGCATCAGCATCTCTCTCGAGCTCAATCACTTCCCACATGAGATTGCGATCATTTCGTTCCAGGGCATCTCTGAAGATCTGGCAGGCCTTGCAAAGAAGCCGGATGTGCCTTTCGATGTCTTCAGTGACCTGGCGCTCTTTCTTGCCGTGAGAGAAGATCTTTTCAAGAATCATGATTTCCCCTTGCTCTTGTCACCAGCTCAGCGGCCATGACATCTAAAAGCGAAATGAGACCAATGATCTTGCCTTCATCGCACACAAAGAGCCTGGCAATATTCGAGCGCTCCATGGTTGTGGCCGCATCGTCAAAATCCATATCCTTATCAATGCAGGCCACAGGCTTTGAGGCGATTTCCGAGACTTTGACTTTCTTGGGATTTGTTCCTTTAGCGAGCACTTTGAACACGATATCCCGGGTTGTGAGAACCCCGTAGTCTCCCTCCTTGCCAGGAAATCGCACCACCACGGAGCGGATGCGCCGGTCCACCATTCGCTCGACCGCGTCATACACGCTCTTGCTCGCATCAATGAACTCTATCTTGGTTGTCATAAACTCGTGGACTTTCATTCTTCATCCCCCCGCTGCCTGATCTCTGATAACGAAGAAAACCCCTCTCCCGAACTCATATGGCATAATGTTTTATGGATACTAGCAAACTTGGCAAGTCAACGTCAAATCCCGACAAAAACCTTTCCTTTGATCGACGGCCTTCTTGACATCCCCTCGTATCAAATTTATATTACTAAATTGTAAATCTAAGACAAGTTCCTTGTCAGGCCTCGCTTGCTCAAGTAGATTCACACGGAGCGCGATCACGCTCCCGACTAACTTGGAAGTGGTCTCGCGCTGGGAACGGAGGTGATCATGAGGGGTCTGAAAAGGGTCGTGCTGTTTTTGTTCCTCCTTGGTTTTCTTTCCACTGCCTGGGCATCCGAGCGAGTCATCATTGCCGACTTTTCCAGTGATCTCGGTAATGGCGGCCAGCCTTCGGGATGGCAACTGAAGGAGAAAAAGGGGAAAGCGGATTATACGATCATCCAGGAGAGCGGTATCCCCGCCTTGCGACTTCGAAGCGAGGAGACTTCTTTTGCGCTTCAGAAGGCCGTCGACATTAATCCTCAGTTGTACCCGGTGCTTTCCTGGAAATGGAAGGTAACCAAGCTGCCTGATGGGGGTGACTTCCGAAAGTCAAACGCCGATGACCAGGCCGCCCAGCTCTTTCTTGCGTTTTCCAACCGAAAAACGATTGCCTACATCTGGGATACAACCGCTCCCGCCGGTACGGTGGAAAATGCCTCAAAAATTCCTTTTGTGAACATCAAGACCGTCGTGGTCCGTTCGGGCCCGGACGATGCCGGAAGGTGGATCACTGAAACCCGCAACGTGTGGGAAGATTACAAGAGTCTGTTCGGTGATGAACCTCCTGTGCTTGCAGGAATCCGAATCCAGATCAACTCTCAGCACACAGCGACCTCGGGAGAGAGCTTTTTCGCAGACCTCGTGTTTCAGAGGAACTGATGGTTTGCATTCCTCCTGAATCCTCTCCCTCCGGCACCCACCCTATTTTTCCACCGCATCCCTATTGCAAATGAAAACAAGGTGTGGTTAAAAAGGGAATGGAGATCCTCATGGGGCACCGTTTCTGGCATGGAGCAAGCCGAGGCCGCTTGTCATGACCAAAAGACCGGAGACCAACAGATACTTCGTAGGCATTGATGCGGGGTCTGTAAGCCTGAACGCTCTGGTCATGAACGGGTTCAAAGCGATCGTTTACGAACTTCCCTACAAGCGCCATTTCGGAAAAGTAGAAGAAGAAACCCTTTCCCTTATCGAGCATCTTTACGAGGAATTCGGTCAAGAGAGCATTCGCTCCATCGCTTTTACCGGAAACCACGGAAAGAACCTGAGCGACAGACTGGGCCTATTCTACGAGTTTGAGACCATCAGTCAGGTCCTGGGGGTCCTCTTCCTGAATCCGGACACGAAAACCATCATCAGCATGGGCGGACAGGACACTGCGCTCTTCCAGATCAAGCATCGCGACGGAACCTGGGAGCTTGACTATTTCGCTACTAATGGGCCCTGCGCCTCCGGAACAGGATCCTTCATTGACCAGCAAGCCGAGCGCCTCGCCACGGCTCTCTATGAAAACAACAGAGAAACCAGCCAGATTCAGATCGACCGAGTCCTGTCGGACTTCATCGCCCTGGGGCTCAAAAGCACAAAACCTGCCAATGTGGCATGTCGCTGCACGGTTTTCACCAAGTCCGACATGATTCATCTCCAGAACAAAGGGGAGCGACTGGAAGACATCATATACGGCCTACACCTGGGAAACGCGCGGAACTACATCAGCACCCTTGTACCAAGGCGGGTGCTTGAGGAGCCCATCGTCTTTGTAGGCGGTCTGTCCATGAACGCCTTGCAGGTAAAGGCTTTTCAAACCTACTTTCCCTCGCTCACCGTCCCTTCCTACAGCGCATCCACAGGAGCCCTGGGTGTCGCCCTCAAGGCCCTTGAGCTGGGGCGAGAGGACCAAGTGAATCTCGACGTGTTGAAGAGCGCTCCCCTCGATCTCAAGCGTTCTGTTCCTGTCGCACCAAGGCTCGAAATGAAAAAGACCCGCTGGCAGGACACGGGTAAAATTGAGCGCTTCCTGGTGACTCCGAAGACCCGGGCCTATCTTGGAATCGACATCGGATCGACCACGACCAAGTACGCCTTGATGAATGAACGCCGCGAAATCATTCACAAACGGTACGTCCCCACCCAGGGAAAACCGATCGAGGTCACCCAGAGCCTTCTCCAACACATTCACGGTGAGCTTGGGAACCGCGTCGAACTCATCGGGGTGGCCACCACCGGCTCAGGGAGAAACGTGGTGGGCGATTTCCTCAACGCAGACCTGATCATCGACGAGATCACAGCCCACGCGAGGGGAGCCGTCCAAATCGATCCCGAGGTGGACACGATTTTTGAGATCGGAGGACAAGACTCGAAATACATTTCCATCTTGAACACACACCCTCTCGACTTTGACATGAACAAGGTGTGTGCCGCCGGGACCGGCAGCTTTCTCCACGAGCTGGCCAACAAGCACGGCATCCACATTGTGGGCGAGTTCCAGGAGGTGGCTCTTTCCTCCGAGGAGCCGGTGAAACTGGCCGAACGGTGCACCGTGTTCATGGAATCCGACCTTGTGGCCTATCACCAGAAGGGAGTGGAAAGAAGGGATCTCATCGCCGGCCTCTGCTACGCCATTGTCCACAACTACCTCAATCGGGTGGTGGGAAAACGAAAAATCGGACAGAGGATCATGTTCCTGGGCGGGCCTTCCCTGAACCAGGGCGTGGTGGCCGGTTTTGAAAACGTGCTCGGCAGGGAAATCCTGATCCCGGCCAATCGGGAAGTGCTCGGCGCCTATGGCGCTGCGATCAGCTTGCAAGAAAAGATGCAACTGGAGGGCAAGGACAAGAGCATCTTCAGGGGCATAGAGAGCGCCATGCGCGATCGGATGGCTTACAGCGATAAAATCTGTCACGCGGACCCTCAATGCCACAATGAGTGCAAGTTGAAAATCTACGATTTCGACGGAAGGCGAAGCGTTTGGGGAGGGGAGTGCGGCCGGTATGAAGTGACGAGAGGCAAGGGGACCCGGAAGGAAAACCTCTTTGATCTGCGCGACCAGGTGTGGCAGACCTATATGGCCGGAGTGTTCGAGGAGTTGGGAGAGACCCCGCTGCTGGAAGCGGCCGGCAGGCCCACGGTGGGCATGCAGCGGGCTCTGTACGGCATTCACTCATCGGTCCTGTGGGCTCACTTCTTCGATCATCTCGGGTTCCGGCTTGTGCTCACGCCGGCGACCACTCAGCAGATCTCCAAGATCGGAATCGAATCCATGGTGGCGGAGACCTGCTATCCGGTCAAAGTCTCCTTCGGCCACGTGAGACAACTCGCAGGTAGAACCCGTTTCCTCTTTCTGCCCACCGTGATCGACATGCCCGTCCCGAACCCTTCGGAGGTGGGTTACTACTGCCCCATGGTGCAGAGCAACGCATACATGGTGCGATCCGCCTTTAAGCTGGATCGCGCAAGTTTGCTGAGTCCCTCCCTTCACCTCAAATACGACCCTGAGTTGCTCGCCACAGAGCTCTCCGATCAGATCCGCGAAAAGCTTGGGGTGACGAAAACCCAAGTGAAGCAGGCGCTTAATTACGCGCTGGAAAGGCAGCATCAGTGGTTCAAAGAACTTCAGCGCAAAGGCCGCGACATTCTGGAGAATATGCCGCCCCAGGAGCCGATAGTGGTCGTCACAGGTCGGCCTTATAACCTCTACGATGAAAGGGTGAATCTGAGGATCGGGCAGAACCTGTCCAAAATCGGGCTCACCGCCCTGCCCATGGATTTTTTGGATGTCTCGGATATTGAGCTTGGGGAATTCTCCGCCATGTACTGGGGGCTCGGGGCACAGATTCTCAGGACGGCAAAGCGGATCAGCGCCTTGCCGAATGCTTTCGGACTTCACCTGACAAACTTCGGATGCGGGGCGGATTCCTTCATCGAGCACTTTTATCGTCACATTATGGGATCCAAACCTTATCTTATTCTTGAGCTCGACGAGCACAGTGCTGTGGCCGGAGTCATGACCAGGCTTGAGGCTTTTAAGAGTGTGATCGAAAACACGATGCAGAAGTCAGTCTGGAATCAGGACACGGGGTTGAAGCTGGCAAATTAGGGTCATGTCTCAAAAACTTATTCAACGAACCCATGAAACACGACACTAGGACCTCTCTCATGGAAGCGAGAAGACAAAACCAGGAAGAACGTGCCTCCAACAACCTGGGAAAAATTCGGTTCGGCAAAAAGTCGGTCCTTATCCCGGAGATGAACCGCGCGACCGCCCTTCTCCTTGCTGCAACCTTGAGGGGATTTGGTGTGGAGGCCAGGACTCTTGAAACATACAAAGGCCTTGATCTAGGAAAAGAGTACACCTCCGGAAAGGAGTGTTATCCCTGCCAGGTGACATTGGGGGACATCCTCTATTTCGTTCAGAAAGAAAAGAAAATGCTGGGTCCGGCTTTTGATGCCGGGCAGTATGTGTATTTTTTGCCCGAGTCTGACGGCCCTTGCCGCTTCGGACTTTACAACCGATTTCAAAGGATCGTGCTCGATTCCTTCCCTGGGCTGAACCGCCTGACGATCAGTTCCATAACGACGAGAGACGGGTATTCCTTTTCAGGCATCCTTGCACATGACAAGGTCCTGGATTTCCAGAAGTCCGGATTCTTCGCCGTGATCGTTGCCGACATCATGGACAGGCTTCTGTGGCGAATCAGGCCGTATGAAAGAAAGACGGGGTCAGCCGATGAATGTATAGAAACATCCCTTCACTCCTTGGAGAAAACATTCGAGGAATATGGACCAAGCAAGGATTTTGAAAAGATCCTGAATGAAGTCGTGCAAATCATCGAAGAGGCGAAGGCCCTTATGGATCCAAACATCCCTCCCAAGCCGCTCATCGGGATGGTTGGGGAGATTTTCCTGAGGACCCATACCCAGTCCAACCAGGACATCATCCGTTTGCTCGAAAAACATGGGGCTGAGGTGGTCAATGCCTCTGTTGCCGAGTGGGGGAATTATGTGAGCTACGACGCCTTGAGGACCGCCAAGGCGCAAGCTCGTTTGAATCTGAAACAACTGCGCTTCAGCCCCCTGTGGTCAAAGCTCAAAGAGTCGTTAGGTTTCGGAATAGACCTCTACTACAAGGAATACCGGCAGAACCAGGTTTACAAGCGGGTTCGACCTGTCCTCGACCTCATCGGGGACCACAAGATTTCTCATCTCGAAAAAATCCTTAAGGAGAAGGATCTTTTCTCCTTTGATGTGGCGACGGAAGCCTGTCTCAGCATTGCATCGATCATTACGTGCGCACGCGCTGGATATAACGGCATGGTGAATGTCTACCCCTTCACCTGCATGCCGAGCACAACCACATCTGCCGTGGTCAAGCCTGTGATGAGCGAACTGGGTATCCCCTACCTGGATGCGCCCTATGACTCCAGCATTCAGCCGGGCCGCGAAGCCGCTATCAGGACCTTCATGTACCAGGCGGAACAGCATTTCAGGCGCCACGGTCGGATGAAGAACAAGCTTCCCTCCTGAACCGTGCGCTGTGTCCCGTGGCCCGTGCACCGTCTTCCTCCTGTCGCCCTTTTTCCACAGTGTCGTCTTTCTTTACACCCTGCCGCCTTGTCTTCTTAGGGCCGGTACATCCGGCCTTTGTTCTGCAAGCGTTTTCATTTCCCTAGACTTTGCATGGTTCTTGCATCTCCCATAAGCGGAATGGCTGCCCGACCTCAGAGTGTTTTAAAGTGAGCTCACGGCGTTAAAAGGTTCTTTCTTTGATGAAGTTGTGGCGGCCATCCGACCGCTTCCCTGAAGCAACGGCTGGAGAGTCTAATCGACTTCAAGAGAGGAAGACTCTGAGAGGGACATCCTCCGGCAATTCTGGAAGCGATGCGTATAGGTGACCTAGGAGACGTGTTAACCTGTAGCCAAACCTTCTTGACCAATCTCTAGACCCCCATTCTTGAGTGGAGATGCCGCCAGCCTCGGCGGCATCTCTTTTTTTGTCATAGTCACACCATGGCATTCTTCGCCGCCATTGAAGTGTCCAAGAAAAAATGATAGGAATTTTGATACTCATACTCGATGAACGCGGAAAAAGTCCTCTAAGCCGTCACTCCCGTGGAGGCGGGAGTCCAGAAGATCCTATATAGACTGGATTCCGCCTCCGCGGGAATGACGGAAAAGAGTGTTTTCTGAGTTCTTACGAAGGCATCATACCCATTCAGGAGAAGAAAAATGACGCACGAAGACAAAGGGCATTTCAGCAAAAAGCATTCCCCGGACCGGCAAGTCAATGCACGGGTGAGCACCCACATCACGACCAAAGTGACAGACGGAGCCATGGCCTGTGCGGTCGCCTTTGAAATCGCAGAGAGCCTGGGCGTTCCCGCAGAAGAGGTTGGATTCACTCTCGATTCACTGGAAGTCAAGGTCGTCAAGTGCCAGCTCGGTCTCTTCGGGTATAGTCCCGCCAAGAGGATTGTCCAACCGGCTGAGAGGGTACCACCGGATCTCGAAAAAGCCATAGGGCAGGCCTTGGTGAACGGTCGCCTGTCCTGCGCCTCTGCCTGGGCCCTGGCTGAGAAACGGCAATTAAAGAAAATGGAAATCTCCTCTGCCTGCGAGACCCTGGGGATCAAGATCGGCCCTTGCCAGTTGGGAACGTTCTGAGGATCACGGCTTCAGCAGCCAACCATGCCCAGGGGATCTGAATTGCTCTATTATCCGGAAACGCGCAGCCATGATCACGCCAAAGAGGTCGTAAACAAACTCAGAGAGGCCGGCTACGACATCAGGCAAACCCTTTGAATCGTTCGGTGCGCCTTCAGTCGCGGCGTTTCATGCCTCCCCGCGATGGCGTAAGCCCTGAAGGAACGCCGCCTTTCTCGGACTGAAATCACCCCTCGTCCTGGGTGCCTCGGCGGTTGATCGCGTAGGTTCCCTGCTTGCCGACAAAAGGCAGGATGAGCATCCAGGGAAAAGTCAGTTTGGAGGGGTCCCGAAACTGGTTTAGGCCGATAGTCATCCCATCGTGCCCCAGACGCGGCTGGGCCCGGTAGGTCCCCATGATCCGGTCCCACCAGGAGAGGTTAAAACCATAGTTGGAATTGGTCTCGCTCGGGAAGACGGAATGATGGACCCGGTGCATGTCCGGCGTCACCACGAGCCAGCGCAGCACACGGTCCAATGTCAGAGGGAGGTAGAAGTTCCCGTGGTTGAACATGGCCATGCCGTTCAGAATGATCTCGAAGAAAACCACCGCAAGGGCCGGGGCTCCGAGCACAACGATCGCCCCGAATTTGATCACCATGGAGATCAGGATCTCGATCGGATGGAAACGAATGCCTGTGGTCAGATCATAATCCAGATCGGCGTGATGCATCATGTGGAGACGCCAGAGCGTGGGAACCGCATGGAACATGACATGCTGAAGATAGATGATGAAATCGAGCAGGATGATGGAAAGAAGCACGACCATCCAGTAAGGAAAGTCCAAAGCATTAAACACGCCCCACCCTTTCTGGTCGACCCAGAAGGCAAGCTGAACGGCCGTTATGGGAAACAGGATGCGCACCAGAACCGTGCTGATGACCACCACTCCCAGGTTCCCGAACCACCGGCTCACTTTGGATGTAGTCAAGGGCCGTCGCGGCGCCAGGATCTCACAAAGGCCGATGAGAAGGAGGATACCGAAAAAGAAGGCTAACCGGATGGTCGCTTCATTTTGGTTTACGAACTCGGTCATAGTTTTAATCAATCCTACAACGCCCTTGGGCCTGGAAACCGCTTGTGAGTCTTTGGGTACTAAAGTTAGTCGTCAGGCCGCCCATGTCAAGCTTCGTCATCTTTGTCACGTTGTTTCCTAAGGGAATTCGGTTCTGCTCAACTCTCTCATCTCAATTTGCCATGATTTCTGCATAGTATGTCGGGATTTTGTCGACATACTACGTCAAAAATGCTATTTTTTTGCCATCAACCCTGTTGGCGTCAGATGATTCGTATCTTAGTGGTGAACGGTTATGATTGAAACGATCAGAAAGAATATACCTCAAGAGGAGTTCGACTACCAAACGCTTCTTGTGGCCCTCGGAGATTACGCTCGCCCCAGGGACAAGATTTCTGATCTCATCAGCAAGGGTATCATTATACGTGTGAAGAAGGGTCTATACGTTTTCGGCGACGGCGCCCGCCAGGCGCCCTACTCCACCGAAATCCTGGCAAATCTGATCTACGGTCCGTCCTACATCTCTTCAGACTATGCCCTGCAGCATTATGGGCTGATCCCCGAGCGCGTGGAAGGCGTTACCTCCGTAACAACAGGACGTTCACACAGGTTTCTGACGCCTGTTGGATTGTTCATTTATCGAATGATTCCCCTTCGCGCCTTTCAGATTGGGATGGATAGGGTAGACGCCGGTGATGGAAGAGCCTTCCTGATAGCGACTCCAGAGAAGGCTCTTGCCGACAAGATCTACGAAGACCGGGGTACGGGGCTCCACACACAGAAGGAACTGATCGATTACCTTGAGAGAAACCTCCGTGTGGACCCGGCAGCACTTCATGAGATGAATCCAGATGACTTGGACGCTATTGCCTTGCGCTATCGGTCTCAAAAGATCAGAGCCCTCGGCAGACTCGTCCGACGCATGCGCCGGGGCCAGGTAAAGGAAAAAGCACATGCATGAAGCCATAGCCAAGATGGTCTCCAAATATGATTGCCATGCGCTTAACGACTACGTTAACGCCTTGCGGGAAATCCTCCAGGAGATTGCGTTGCTCGGTCTGTGGCGGGCTAAGTTCTTCGAAAAGGCGGCTTGTTATGGTGGTACCGCGCTCCGGATTCTCTATGGGCTGGATCGATTCTCCGAAGACATTGACTTCTCCTTGCTTCAGCCCTCAAAGGATTTCGACCTTACCGGATATACGGCGTTCGTACAGAAGGAGATGGAGGGCTTTGGCTTCGACGTCCATGTTGAAAAGGTCAATAAAGCGATACAGACACCGATCCAATCCGCATTCTTGAAAGCAGATACGCGAAATCAGCTGCTCACCATTGAAGCAGGGAAGGATGTTCTGCAGGCGCTACCGAAAGGAAAGATGCTCAAGGTAAAGATGGAAGTCGATACGAATCCGCCTCCGGGTTTTAGCACCGAAACCCGATTCCTCTTGCAACCCATTCCTTTTGCTGTACGTTCATTTGTGTTGCCGGACCTCTTCGCCGGAAAAATGCACGCGATTCTTTACAGGACCTGGAAGAGCAGAGTCAAAGGCCGCGACTGGTACGACCTCATATGGTATGCTGCCAATCATCCCGAACTGCATTTAGGGCATCTTGAGGAGCGCATGCGCCAGACAGGTCACTGGAAAGGCGAAGATCCTCTGACGCCTGGAAAATTCAAGGATCTACTGGCTAATGCAGTGAACAAGTTAGACGTGAACCAGGCCCGCAGAGAGGTGGAGCCTTTTGTCAAAAACCCAGAGAATCTCTCCATCTGGTCCCGCGAATTCTTCTTGGACGTTGCAACAAGAATCAAAATTTATCCATACTCGCCGTTCCACAATGCCTCCAGGAACTCACCGAACGGAATGATTTGAACTTCCTCCACCCTTCTGGGCCTAGGCTCAAGGCACACGCACAGGTATCTCTTTAAGCTTTTCTCCTCCGCTAGTGCCCGGAGTGACCTCAGGTCTTGCTGGGATACGTTGCTCTTTGCCTTGACTTCCACTGCAGTATGATCGCCGATAATGAAATCCACCTCAAACCCCGTGGTCGACCGCCAGAAACTAAGCGGCTCTCCTGAAACGTAGTCGCGGTAGCTCGTGAGTTCATGCATGAGGTAGGTTTCAAAGGCTTCTCCGAATTCAGGCGTGCCCGGGCGGAAGGCTCTGCCTTGAAGCGACGAAACCACTCCCACGTCGAAAAAGTAGTACTTCGAGGAAGCGAGCGGCTTGCGCTTCTTAGTCTTTCTCCATGCAGGCAGCTCATGAAGAACAAGAGTATCTTTGAGGATCTCGAAATATTCATAGATTGTAGTTCGTGCCACTTGGGCATCGTTGGCCACATTTGTGAAGTTCACAATTGTGCCGTTACAAAAAGCCGCGGCCTTAAGGAAACGACTGAATGCAGGGATGTTTCGGGTCGCGCCCTCGGCAACGATTTCTTGCTGAAGATAGAGGCCCGTGTAGGCCTCAAGGTCGGCTCTGGCGTCATCGGAGAAATAAATGGATGGGAGGAGCCCCCGCTCTATGGCGCGGTGCAAATCAAATCGATTTCCCAGCTCCTTATAGATCAAGGGCCGCAAATACTTGGTCCTGGCACGTCCTCCCAAAAGGTTGACGCCCCCACGGCGCAGCTTCCGGGCGCTTGAACCTGTAAGAAGGAAGTGCACCCCCTGTGTTTCGATAAGGCGGTGAACTTCGTTGAGAAGGTGAGGCAGGCGCTGAATCTCGTCAATGACGACGATACGATCCTGGGGTGTCAGTTCCTGACCCAGTCGGCCGGGTTCTCGGCTTAGAGACAGGTAAATGGATGAATCAAGAAGATCGTAGACCCCGGCGTCGGCGAGAGAATGGTGAATCAGGAATGTCTTCCCCGTCTGTCTCGGCCCGAAAAGGAAATAGGACTTCTTCTCCAGGAGTGCGGGCAGGTCAATGATCCGCTCCACCCATGGGCTATTTGCGTCAGTTGATTTGCTTGACGACTTCATCGTCATTTATCATGCCAAATGACGACAGACATGTCAATAGCCGATTTTCCGTCTTCACAGGGAGCGGTACAAGGCAGGAGGGCCGGGGTCGACCAGCTCGGCCCTTTCGTCTTCGAGCAGAATCTCTAGGTGGACGGGAAGGGAGGATTTCAGGCTTCAGTCTTCATTCGCTTTTAGGAAAGCGAAGAATGACTTTACTAGGCCTCGGATTCAACGGAAGCGACCGGCTCGATCTTCGATAGGTCGCTTTGCATTCGTCGCTCGACATGCCACAAATCATATGCCTGCTGCATGCGCAACCATAACTCTGGCCCGTTTCCGGCAAACTTGCCAATCCTGAGGGCCATGTCTGTCGTGATCGGATGTGTGCACGCCAAGATACGGTGCAGTTGCTGACGAGAAACCCCTAAGCGCCTAGCAGCTTCGCTCACCGACAGCCGGAGCGCAGGCAGTACATCTTCACGCAGGACCTCACCCGGATGAACCGGAGGACGCCTCAAAGGTCTTTTGACCGAATACTCTTTCATGACTTTCCTCAATGAGACTGTTCAAGATCGACCCGCAGAGCCTCCCCTTGTTCCCACTCAAAGGTGATGAACCATGCACGGGTTAGGAGTGTCCTAGAACGTAGACGTACAGGGAATCCCCGAAAGATACTGGAGCAGGACTTACTACTGCTGGGTCTGTGGAAGAGCTGACTGAATGTCGGTTTTGGAAAAGTCCTCGCCTTTAAAGAGAAGCGGTTCCCCGGAGTGCTTGGACAATGCATAGGAGCAGCAATCGCCTATGTTGAGTCCTGCCGGATGACGCCCTTTTCCGAAATCTCGCCACGCTCGTCGAGCGAGTTCAAACTGCTCCTCATTGACAGGCACAATTTCAATGCGAGCCTTGTGAATAAGTAAATCAAGCTCACGGCCTCCGGGTTCACCTTTTTTTGATTCAATGACGATCGAAGTCTCCAAGGCTGAGAAAGCGCTCACAAGTCGTTTCGGCGCATTGGCGATTGCCTCAGAAAAAATTTTGGAATCAGGTTCGCCAAGCAACACGGCGATTAAAGCGGAGCTGTCAATGACCATTATTTCGGGACTCCTCTGTTGTCATAGTCAAGGATCTCATCCGGGCTTCGTTCATCCAATTCAGGAAGTGCACTACACCGCTGGGAAATCCTCAGAATCTCTTCTGTCAATGTCGTTGCAGATCGACGGCCTTTGAGTCGCTCAAGGCGTTCTTCCAGGGCACGAATGATCGCCTGGGTCAGGCTTTCGCCGCTTTGCTCTGCCACTTCCCGCGCCAATTGCTCAGCCTTGGGGTTTCTTATGCTGATTCCCATGACCACACCTCTGTATATAATACTGAAAGAAGTATATACTCGATACGGGGTCTTGTCAATAAGTGGCAGGCAATCACAGGGAGCGGTACAAGGCAGGAGGGCCGG
>CAZOLJ010000099.1:0-14667 GCA_964580575.1 uncultured Desulfobacteraceae bacterium | reverse complement strand
CCTATTTGATTCCGAGTTTGTTTTTGACGTATTCCACCATCTTCGGATCCGATGGCGTCGACAGCTTCTTCAGCCCATCTTCTCTCGTCATGTACCCCTCCCGCACCAGCCCTGCTATCTCGAAGGCATAGGGATGAAAGCCCAACTGCTTCATGTGAACCTCATTCGCAAAGCTGTTCAGGAGGCAGTTTGTCGAGTTCGAGTCCGTGTCCTTAGGGTCAACCCAGCCCATTCCTCTCACCTTAACGAGAATCTGCTCCTCGTTGTATCCGCCAAAGGCCAGCGGGTTCACCATGTGTGGAAATCGGTCTTTACGCGGTCCAACCTCACTCTGGAAATGGTGTTCTTCGAGCATGAAACCGGAAAGCCTGTCTCCCACCATTTGTCTTATGGGTTTGGTCATTGCGTTGTGCATCTGACGGATCATTGGGGCATTCGTTTTGAACACAGACGATTGGACCGGCGCTTGCCCCGGCGACCAGCCATAGATGATTATGGGGACGCTCATTTCAAGCGCTGTCTTGAGGAGGAAGGACTTGACGAGGTTCATGCAGGAGTTGCAGATCGAGCTGGCGCGCTCCAGCGCCTTGATGGGATAAATCTCGGGCGCCATGGATCGCGCAAAAACTGCATTCACGGTCTCGGTGCCGGGCTTTACGGTCATGTGATCCATATCCAGAACGCTGGTGACGTGGCGGATGTTCCTGAAGGCTGCAGGGGATACAAAGCCGTGGTCAAAGGTTATGGCCAGGGCCTTAAGGTTGAATTCATTCTTCAAAAGCATCAGGGTGTAGGTGGAGTCCTTTCCACCGCTGTAAGCAACAAGAGCGTCATACGACCCAAGGCCCTTTTTTTCTTCAATCAGTTTTAGGAATTTCTGCTTGTAGCGTTCTTTGAGTTGCTCCTGGTTTTCATGCCCTCTGTAGCTTCGGCAAAAAGAGCAGCGCCCTTTCTCGTCAAAAGAGATCCCAGGGAACGTTTCAGGGAGAACGCAGGTCGTGCATATTTTCATGGCGAATAACCTTAGACAGGATTTACACGATTCTTCTGTTCAGTCCGAAACCCAGTATCCTGTACATCCTGTAGATCCTGTCTGATGGCCTCTTACCTAGAGCCGCGGCCGAGGAGCACGATCTTCACGGTGTGGAAGATGACCATCAGGTCCATGATCAGTGACATATTTTTGATGTAGTAGAGGTCATACTTCAGCTTCTCCAAGGCATCCTCTTCCGTAGAGCCATAGGAGTATTTGACCTGGGCCCACCCGGTCACCCCCGGCTTCACCGCAAATCTTTCCTTGTAGTAAGGCACCTTGCTTTTCAGTTTTTCCACGAAAAAAGGGCGCTCCGGCCTTGGACCCACAATGCTCATGTCCCCCTTCAGGACATTCCACAGCTGAGGCAGTTCATCAATCCGAAGTTTCCTGATGATCCTTCCCACTCTTGTGATCCTTGGGTCGTCCTCTTCGGCCCAAACAGGTCCGCTCACTGCCTCGGCATCGGCCTTCATGGACCTGAATTTATAAAGGGTGAACATTTTCCCATTTTCACCGACTCTTTCCTGACTGAACAGGACAGGGCCTTTTGAGTCGAGCTTGATAGCAATGGCCACGATGAGGATCAATGGGGCGAGCAATACCAGCATGATCGACGATAGAAAGAACCCCACCACCCTCTTCGTGAATTTTGCTACCGGCGACTTTACAAAACCGTCCGAGAAGATCAGCCAGCTCGGATTGATTTTTTCAACCAGCACCTTGCCCGTGATTCTTTCGTAAAAACTCTCACCGTCAATAATGGAAAACCCTCTCACTTTGCATTCCAGCAATTCCTTGTAAGGCATTACGCCTCGCTTCTGGTCGAGGGCGACAATGATGTTCGAGACCTGCTCTGCCTCGGCAAGATCGCACACCTTGTCAAATCCGTACCGGATGGGGATCCCTTGGAGCTGGTTCTGAGAATAGTCTCCGTTTCCCTGTCCAATAACCAGCCTGACGTCATAGCTGATGTCCCGCCTGCTTCGGATCTCTTTCAGCAGATCTTCAGCCAGTTCACCGTCGCCGACGATCAGGGCCTTTTCGGTAAGCAGCTTTTTCTTGACCGCGTAAGCGTACAAGAATCTCCACGACACGAGGAAAAAAATCACGAAAACGATGCTGACAAAAAAAATCCATCGGCCGATCATCGCCTCCTCCCATAGGAAATAGATGATGGCCAATACAATGGACGTAATCCCGATGGACTGGATGAGCCTGGTGGCCAATTCGACCATGTTGCCGACAGGCTGCACTTCGTAGAGGTCGTCGAAGTACAAACTCAATTGGGCCACGAGGGTGACGATAAGGATTTTCCACCACGCCCATTCAAGGAGAAAAGAAAAGGTGATGTCCTCCCACATGAGGGCAAAGGAGGCCAGGGCTACGGCAAAGTAGATCAGCACCCCTTCACCGAGGATGAAGATGGCTTTGCGGATGGAGAAGTATTGGCGGAAGAGGTGGATCATAGGGTTAAATCAGAACAAGGAATACGGAACAAGTACCTTGCTTTCATTGTTTCGCTGTTTTGTCTTCCAGGAAGCTGAAGATGGCGGTGCGCACCATTTCCGCGATCTTGTTGGCGAGGATATCGGCCCTTTGGTGATTGGAGTGTTCCTCCTCTGTGTTAAACCGGTGGTTCAGGTCGCGCCGGATGTCGTCGAGACTGTGGCCTTTGCTTTTGAGCCGCTTGATCTCTTCAACCACCAAGAGGTGTTCGAGGGTGTAGCGGCGCTGGCCCCCCTTGGTGCGAAGGGGCACGATCACGCCGTTCAGTTCCCTTTCCCAGAAGCGCAGGGTGTGCTTGGAGATACCGGCCCTGTTGCTCACTTCCTGGATAGTCATTGTTTTCATTGGGGTTTGCCTATGTGCACTTCTTTAAGCAGGGAGCTCAAAGCAAAATGAAAGTTTAAGCTAAGTTCGAGGGAGGGAAACAAGAAGGGCGAATGAAAGGTGGGCTCCGCCCCTTTGGTTTACACCGCCATTCCCATTTTAATAGATTGAAATTCCAGTGCTTTTTCTCTAAAACGCGCTATTGCGGAACTAAATCCCAGTCGAAAGTGAATCAATCCCCTTCTTGAGCTAAAGTTGATCTTTGAGCTCTAAGTTAACTTTAATATCAGCAAGAAGGATGCCAGTGGAAGGCAATTTTTGATTTTTCATTTTTAATTAGAGATTTCAGGTGATTGTAACAGAGGACCGCCGGCCGGTGACCGCCGGCCGCTGAGAGTAGGAAGTTCGAGTTACAAAAAGTGGGCAAAGATGTGCCCAAAAGTGGCAACAAACTACACATTCACGAACAGTTTAGCTTTTTGAAATGGATGGCCTTTTACTGTGACGATTTCAAAAAGCTAAACTGTAACAACTGAACTGCATTTCACACAGGCAGGCACGATTCACAAAATGGGAGAATTCCTGATCAAAACCAGCGCAGGGCGGGCGAGAGATGATTTGTCTGTCTTCGTACGCTCAAACGGCAGGATAGTCGCCAATCCACTTGATTCGACGGATTTTGCTTTGGCAGGAGTTGTAGAGCCTTCTGTCACCGGTTATGAAATCACATTTCGTTCTTTCCGCCAAAGCCAAGTAGCAGCAATCGTATGGGGAAAGCCCGTGCTTTCTTGCCAGTTTGAATGTCATCTCAATCAGTTCATCAAACCCATAAAGATGAATCCCCAGTGACACCAGGGAGTTCACCGCCCTATAACCCACGGTTTCCTCGATCCTCTTTCGATTGATCGCCACATGGACGGCGCTCACGATCTCGTAAGGCAACAAAGTGGGAGCGATCAAATCGATCTTGCCTTGCACATAGTCTGTGAGAAGCAATGTCGCGGGTCCGACCGCCTCCTCGTCATGAAACTGAAATTTCAGTGCCACGCTGGCGTCAACGACGGCTATCATTGCCGGAGTTCCTTTCTTCCCTTGCCAGTCTGACCCATTCAGCAGGATCCTCTTTCACCTCTCCAACGGCTGTCCTGAGTCTGGCCATACTCCCGGCGATTTTTTCCCTGCGAACCCTCTCTTTCGACTCAAGGATAATCTTGCTGAGCGCCCGATCTATGGCCTCTGTATCTGTTTCAGCAGCGAGAATTTTTTTCACCGTGTCGATTTTTTCCTGATCCAGCCTAATGTGCTTGTGCCTCAACATCGCCCTACCCTCCTTCGATGTACATACTTACCATATCATGTACATCATCACGAGTCAAGCATCACAAAGAAAGCGTTTTGACAGGATTAATCCGCCACGGGCGGACAAGCAGGATTTTCAGAAATTGGAAAATAGAATGAAAAACCCGAAACAGCAAAAACCGTTACCAAAAACTTTGTTCGGTTGTCGCCTTGAGCGAAGCGATCCTCGAGTCCCGCTTGCAGCGGGACGATCCTCAAACCTCAATCCGAGGTTTCATCTTTTGCTATTGCCTTTGTAGTAGCGGTCGTAATAGCGGCGGTAGCTCTTGCGCACTTGTTCGTAGCCGTTGAAGACGATACCGAGGATTTTGTCCCTCCCGAGATTGTCGATCGCCTTCTCGATATCCCTTCTCGGTGTTTTGTTCGCCATGACGACATAGATGACGCCGTCCACATACTGAGCAATGAACTTGCTTTCCGCCGTGACGCTGCTCGGAGGGGAATCAATGATGATGAAGTGGTCCTGGTAGCGCTCCTTCACTTCCTCAATGAACCTCACCATCATGTTGGAGGAAAGGAGCTCCGTTGGGTTTCTGGGGGGTTTTCCTGCAGGCAGTATGGAGAGCTTGTTGATTCTGCTCTTGATGATGATTTCCTCCAGCCTCGCGTTGCCGACCAGGTATTCGTGCAGGCCCTTGACCTTGCCGTAGCCGAACATTCTGTGCAATCTCGGCCGCCTCAGGTCGGCATCAATGGCCAGAACATAGTCATCGATACTCATGGCAAGCGTGGCCGCCAGGTTGGCAACCACATAGGTTTTTCCCTCTGCCGGAAGGGTGCTCGTCACGAGCATGTATCTCGGTATCTTGCGATCCTTCGGGAAAAGAATCTGGCCTCTCAGGACCTTGAAGATCTCGGAATCCGCTGAATCAGGGGAAGAAAGCATGACAAGGCTGTCGCTGAAGCTCTTATCGGAACCCAGCTCAGCAGTGATCTGGCGGGTGAGCCTGACCTCAGGCTCCTCCACCACGAGCCTTTTGGGCGACGCTTCCTTGACGTCGTCCAGCTTGACTCCTTTTTCTTTGTCGTGACGCTCGAGGGCGTCGGCAATTTTGCCCACAGTTTCACCGCAGAGATCGATACAAACATAATATTACCACGAAAGCACGAAACTTGGAAAGCATAAACCTGAGTTTGCTGAACCTGTCTATGGTCCTGATCGTAAGGAGGGTGTATTCTTGAGCCATGGGCTCATTGCTGCGAATCTGGAATCGGTGGGAAAAGCAGTTTTTGGCCGGGGAGGATGAAGTCGGGGTCTCTGAGGCCGGGGTTGTTCTTTCGGATTATCTCAAGCACCCGCTCATTGGAACGGCCGTAGACCCTGATCGAGAGCTTGGCAAGAGTGTCGCCCTGCTCGACGACAATGGCCTGCCCGGCAGGTTCGGCCTGAAGATCGGGAGGACCGGCCCTCACATCGGCAGGGCTGGGCCTTTCCCGTGCGGGCGCTGGAGACTCTGTTTGTTTGACTTCAGGATCCGCTTTGACCTCTTCCACAGGGGGTGGCCGCTTTTCGGGAGCCGCTGGAGCAGACGCAACCGGCGCTGGGGCTAATTGTTTTTCCGGTTGGGTCTCCACCACGGGCGTCTTAGCCTTAAACACCTCCACTCTCGTTCTCGGCGATTCGACCGAGGTGCTCTTAAATCCGGACAGGATCCGATCCCCATAGCGAAGGGCGAGAAAAGCCAGAATCCCTGCGACCAGAAGGACTGCCGCCGCCCATTTCCACCACGGCTTAAAGGCACTGCCCGTAGGCCCAGCCTCCTGGCCGGCTCTTTTTTTGGACCCCCTCGCTTTCTCTTCGGAACCTCCCAGCCGCAGTTCCTGATAACAAGCCTTGACCATGGCGGGCGAGATCTGGCTCTCCCCTTTGGAATAGCCGAGCAGCAGGGCATTGTCCGCAAGAATGTTGATCATTCTAGGATAGCCCTGCGAGTATTGATGAACGGCATCGATCGCCTTGCTGGGGAAGATCTCCTCCGCCCTTTTTGATCCCGCCTTCCTGAGGCGCGTCATGACGTACTCTCTTGTCTCTTTCATCTCAAGAGGCGGGATGTGATACCGCACACTGATGCGCTGGAGCAAAGGCCGGCAACGCGGTTCATTCAGCCTGTCATTCAGCTCGGGCTGGCCCACCAGGAAGATGCTGATGAGCTTTTCTTCAGACGTTTCCAGGTTTGAAAGGAGGCGGATTTCCTCCAGCACGTCAAAGGAGAGCTTGTGCGCCTCGTCGATGACCAGCAGAAAATGCCTATTTCTCTGTTGGACTTTTGTGAGGAACGCCTCAAAGGCAATCAGGAACTGTGATTTGGTTTTGAAGTGAATCTTGTTTTCGAAAGCGGAAAGGATCAGGTAGGCGATGAACTCCCTTGGCGACAGGAGCGGGTTGGCGAGATGGACGTATTTCACGTTGGTATCCAAGCTCGAAAGAAGAGCCCGGACCATGGTGGTCTTTCCCGTCCCCACCTCTCCGGTGAGGAGGACAAAGCCCTGGCGCTCCATCACGCCGTACCTCAGGATCGCGAGAGCTTCCTTGTGCTTCTCGCCGAGGTATAAAAACCTGGGCGATGTGCTCAGGCTGAAGGGTTTTTCGATCAGTTCGAAGAATTCAGTGTACATCGGAACCGCCCAATGCGGGTCTTTGGCCGCAACCCAATAGAAGTTGAAAAAGAAATGGGTATCGTTCCTCCAGTAATGGGGTAGCCGCGAAACGGCCACAAAGGGAGGAACGCCACGCAACACTTCATCCATAAGCATACAGGAAAAATCACGGAAACGGTAGCCTCTTTTGATCGAATTCCGTTCAGTGGAAGCCTGCCAGAGCTTTAAAGTCGGATAAGCAACTACTTGGAGATCAATTTGTCCAGGCTCCAGTCGACGCGGAGGCGAACCCGCTGGTCGGCCTGCTTGGCCCGGTAAATGAGGTGCCCGTTCTTGAGACCGTACTCAAACAGATCCCTCGTAATCTCTACGTCGTGTCTGCAGTATTCGGTCAGTTTCTCCATTTCCCCTTTTTTGAACCATTCCAACGCCTGCAGCCCGTCGCCGGATTTCTTCTGATCAAGCGTTTCGGTGGCAAGGTGATCCAGGCCGAGGCGGAAACCGAGACGACGAAAGAGATCCTCCAGAATGTCAAAGGTGGTGAGGGCCTTCAGATCTTTTCCTGTGTAGGCCTTGAGCACGGAATAGTCAAAGCGCTTGATGTTGAACCCGACCACAAGATCCGCCTTTTCGAGGTGTTTGAGGAGCGCATCCACCTGATCCTCCGTGTACGAAAAGAAACGGTTTTCAACGCTGTCGAACACCACCGCAACGGAGACTCGCATAAGATGGGTGTTCTGCCATCCGCCCACCTCTGACGCGGATTTCTGCGTTTCCAGGTCGAAGTAAAGCACGCGAGGCCCGGCAGAAGGCTGCTCCGGCGCTTCGCTGTGTTCCGGGATCGGCTCAGGCTCAACCTCGTTTTCAACCAGGGACCTGAGGGGGACATGCCCCAGCAGAAGCTCTAAGGTCAGGATCGCTGCTTTCTTGTCCAGGGGTTTATTCCCTGAACCGCACTTGGGAGAGTGGATGCAGGAAGGACAGCCGTCCTCACACTCACAGGCCTTGAGATGTTGCAGGGTTTTTTCGAGGAGTTCAAGGACCACCTCGAAGCCGTGCTGTGCAAGCCCGACCCCGCCGGGGTAACCGTCGTAAATGAAGATCGCGCTTTTCCCGACCTGAGGATGATGGGTGTGGGAGATGCCGCCGATGTCGTTCCGGTCACAAAGGGCAAAGAGAGGAAAGATGCCGATGGCCGCGTGCTCAATGGCGTGGATGCCTCCCATGAAGTGAAGATTCTCCTCCTCGATCCTGCTGTAAATGGCCTCCTCGATTTCCACCCAGAAGCTCACGGTCTCGAAGGTCTGAGGAGGGAGTTCCAGGGGATGGAGCCCGAGAAGTTCCTGTCCGGGCAGGGCCCGTTTTTCGTAACCGGTGATCCGCTCCGTCACCTTGACCCTTCCCTCTCTCACAATGAATTGACCCTTGGGCCTGCTTCGAGTGATCTCCAGGATCTCCGTTTCTTTTTCCGACAGGGCCCGCGTAAAGTACTGAAGCTCGGTGGGATGGGCGATGATGTCCTTTTTTTCCAGATCCAGGTGATGAACGAGGTACTGCTTCGCCCGGTGAAGGTAAACCGCTCCGGGATGGCATTCCTTCAGAGCCCGGATTCCATCCACGGTGCCGATGGCTTGGCCTGTCTCCTTCTCGAAAATCGTAAAGGTCTCGCCGATGGAGCGGATGTTCACCCCTTGATGGGGATGGCGCTTGGCGGAGTACCATAGGGGGCGGCCTTCTGCAGCCCGGGTCAAAGCGCCTTCCTGTTCGAGCGCTTCTAGGTGGCCGGGGAGATCCTGAGTCCAGTATCTCGAATCCTGCAGAGACAGAGGGCTTTCTGCTGCGGCGCAGGGAAGATGGGCCCTCACCACATAGGGGTTGTGTGGATCGAGAACCGCGGCTTCAAAGGGTCTTTCGAAAAAATCGTCCGCGTGTTTCATGAAGTACTGATCCAGGGCATCCGGTTTTGCCACCAGGAGGATCATGGATTCTCTTCCGGACCGGCCTACCCTGCCGCCCCGTTGCCAGGTGTTGATCATGGTGCCCGGGTACCCCACGAGAAGGCAAATGTCGAGATAGCCGATGTCAATCCCCATTTCCAGGGCGCTCGTGGACACCACCCCGAGGAGATCCCCGGTGGCAAGCCTTTTCTCGATCTCTCGCCGTTCCTCGGGCATGAATCCTGCGCGGTAGGAGCTGATTTTTTCCCTGAGCCTCGGCGAGAGACTGGAAACCCAGAGATGGATGAGTTCCGTGATCTTCCGGGACTGGGTGAAGGCGATGGTGCGAAAACCTGCCTGGATGCACCGGGTAAAGAGTCTTGCAGCGCTGAAGTTGGGGCTGGCCGTGGGATTCATGAACACCACGTGCTGACCGGCCCTCGGCGCTCCGCTCCTGTTCACCACGTGGAGGGGCTCTTCGACGAGCGACTGACCGAAATGATCCGGGTTGCTGATCGTTGCCGAAAGCATGACAAACTGGGGCTTTGAGCCGTAGAGGTTGCAGACTCTCTTGAGCCTTCTCAAGACCTGGTTCGTGTGGGAGCCGAAGATGCCGCGGTACGTGTGGACTTCATCCAGGACAACCAGGGAGAGGTTTTCGAAGAGCTTCTCCCATGTTTCATGGTAAGCCAGAATGGCGCTGTGGAGCATGTCCGGATTGGTCACCAGGATTTGAGGAATATTTGCCCTGATCTGCTTGCGCCGGTAAGCCGAGGTGTCCCCGTCATAGATCCCTGCCGAGATTTCTTTCCCTTTGAGGCCCTTGAGGAGAAAGGAAAGGTTTTTCAGTTGGTCCTGCTCGAGCGCCTTGAGCGGAAAGACGTAGAGAGCCTTGGCACTTGGGTTCCTGAGCAGCGTCTCGATAAAGGAAAGGTTGTAAATCAGGCTTTTCCCGCTCGCGGTCGGGGTGGCCACCAGGACGTTTTCTCCTTGCCGGAGGCTCTTGATGGCGTCGACCTGGTGCCTGAAGAGCCTCTGGATGCCGAGGTGCGGCAGGACCCCGGCGATTTCAGCCGGGAGATCCATGTCGTCCTCGTAGTCGGCTTCATGAGGAGGGATGGAGCGATGATGCACCAGGGCTTGCCCGTAATCGAGATCGCTCCTGAGGACATGAACAAAATCGGTCAGTTCCATTCTATTGCCCCTTTGCTTCTTTGTCCCTTTGTCCCTCAAGCTGTCGGCTTCAGCCGACAGCACGTCACTCCTTTCCAAACTTTATCTTGATCGACTGGGCGAGTTCTTCCTGCGTGGGCTTGGGGCTCAGTTTTTCCCTGCGTTCTGCCTCGGCCTTCGCTTCCTGCAGGATGTCCGAGGTGAAGGAGTCCTGTTCCGTGCTCCACGAGCTCCACCCGTCCACGTCGATGTATTCCGAGTAGGAGGTGCTGTAGTAGGGGTCGTAAATGCGAACTCCTTTCGACCCATCGAACTCGTAGGTCACGGTCTTGCCGTCAAAGAGAATGAAATCCTCCTCTTTGATTCCCATCGCTTTAAGCAGTTCCTTTTGTTTCTCATCGATGGTCATGAAGGATGCCTTTGCCCTTGTCGCTTGTTGCAGGTGGCAGGGCGCTCGTTGTAGGTAGTCCGTTGTGGGTTGTCCGTTAACAGTTCAGTGACGAGTAAATAGTGACAAGTGACGAGTAAGAGCCTTAGGTCTTCTACTCATCACTCGTTACTCGTCACTTGTCACTTGTTACTGGTTTGTAATTCCAAGTTCTCTTTTGGCTGTTTCCAACTGCTTCTGCTGATACTCCCATCTGCCCATGAGTTCGTCCAGTTTTTTCCTCACCTCGCCGTACTCATTGAGAAGTGGAACGCTCTTGGTCTTGTCTTTAAAGAAGTCCGGATCCGCGAGGAGCTGTTCCAGTTCCGTTTTTCGTTTTTCCATTTCATCAATTCTCTCTTCAAGCTGCCTGAGCTTTGTTTCAATGGGTTTCAGGGCGGCGCTGATGAGGCTGCGTTTTTCCGCTTTTTCTCTTCTCAGATCTTTTCTCTTTTGCCGGGAAGGCGTGTCGCCCTCTTCACTCTCCTCCTGTCGGTCCTGTTCGGCCTCCGCCTCTGCATTCTTTCCCGCAAGGTGGTCGAAATACTCATGGAGCGTTCCGGGGTACTCGACGATCGTGCCCTCCCGGATATCCCAGATCTTTGTAGCGAGCCGGTTCACAAAGGAAAGATTGTGGGAGACAAAGAGGAGGGTGCCGTCGAAATCCTGCAGGGCATCGATGAGCATTTCCGAAGAGATGATGTCCAGGTGGTTGGTCGGTTCGTCCATGACCATGAAGTTGCCCGGTTTCACCAGGATTTTTGCGAGAGACACCCGCGCCCTCTCCCCTCCTGAGAGGATCCCCACGGCTTTGTCCACATCAGGTCCTGAAAAAAGGAAAGCGCCGCACACGCCTCGGACAAAGCTCAGGGTTTCGTGGGGCACGACCTGGTACACTTCGGCCAGGATCGGTTTGTTGGGGTCAAGCATTTCCGAGAGATGCTGGGCATAGTAGCTCATCGTGACGTTGTGCCCGAGCGCGGCCTGGCCTTGATCCGGCTGAATCTCTCCGGCGATCAGGCGAAGAAGGGTTGTCTTGCCGGCGCCGTTGGGCCCGATGATGGCGATCCTCTCCCCACGCATCACCCTCAGATGGAGATCCTTGTAAAGGGTCACGGGTCCAAAGCTCTTGGTGAGTCCCTGTATCGAAAGCACTTCCCTTCCGCTCCTTGGCACTGCGGGGAAGGAGAAACGGATTGTTTTACGCCTCTGAAAGGTTTCCACGAGCTCGATCTTTTTCACGAGCTTGATCTTGCTCTGAGCCTGCCTCGCTTTGGATGCCTTGGCCCTGAAGCGTTCGATGAACCGCTCAGCCTCCTTCACCTTCTGCTCCTGGTGTTTTGCCCTCGCATCGAGAACCCTGGCCTCTTCCTCCCGCGCCTTGAGATAGTGCTCGTAATTCCCGTTGTAGAACCTCATCCCTTCAGGCTCAAAACTGATGGTCCTCTCGCTCTGGCGGTTCAGGAATTCCCTGTCGTGGCAAATCAGAACCATGGCGCCTTTGTAGCTCTGCAGAAAATCCTCTATCCAGTGTACGGAAGGGACGTCAAGGTGGTTGGTCGGTTCGTCGAGGAGCAGAAGGTCCGGGCTCTGGAAGAGGAGGCCGGCAAGGGCGGCCCTCATTTTCCAGCCGCCGCTCAGGGAGCTCATGGGCCTTTCGAAGTCCTCCGGCTTGAATCCTAGGCCCAAGAGGATTTTTTCCGCGAGGTGAAGGGGATAATGAGCATCGAGGTCGATGATTCTGTGGTGAACCTCCGCCAGCTGGGCTGCGAGCTTTGACTGGATTTGCGGGTCGGGGTGATCCCCCAGGGACGATTCGAGGGCAGCCAGCTGCTCTTTCAGAGGCACGCGAGACGGGACAGAGTCGACCACGAACTGAAGAAGACGGCCTGAAAGGACTTCGTACACATCCTGCGGCAGGTAGCCCACTCGGATGCCTTTGGTGATTCGAATTTCTCCTTTATCAGGGGGGAACTCTCCTACGATCATTCTGAGAAGCGACGTTTTCCCGGATCCGTTGGGGCCGACCAGGCCGATCCGATCTCCCGGCTCGACCTGGAAATTGACTTCCTTGAGAATCTCCCTTCCCACAAAGGTCAGAGATAAATTGAGAACAGTAACCAGACTCATTCGAAACGGTTCATTCCTTCCAGGTTGCTGAAAAACGCCCCTCTACGGCGTTGCCCTCATCCCTCCCCTAACCCCTCCCGCGAGGAGAGGGGAATCCTGTGTGATGGCTGATAGTTTCCTCCCCCTCGACGGGGGAGGAAAGGTGGGGGTGAAGAGATTTCAGGGTGTAACTTACCGATGAAGCGGTACACTAGCACAAAAGAGGCCCTATGAAAAACCCGTTTGACTGGCTTTTTCATCGTCACGGAAACCCCCAAAATATTCATGAGCCGGACAGCCGTCCTTTCTTTGCGTAAGGAGCCTTGAACATGGGTTGATTTGCAGAGGATTTTTTCATAGTATGGGGTATGGCCGGTTCCCCAGGCAGGACCAGGCCGGGCACAATTTGAGTCTTCCCACGAAGAACACACCTGCCATGCCTGAAACAGACTCGGCTCATCCCGCGGAGCCTTGCCGGACCGTGAGGATGAGAAGCTTCCCGCTCTGCGCGGGAGAGGAGGTGGGCCATGAAGATGGTGCGAAAAACCATCGGCCAGATGCTCAACGAAATCGCCGGGAAGGTCCCGAACAGGGAAGCCCTGATTCACACGGATGTGAACCTTCGTTACAACTATTCTCTTCTTCTCTGGGAGGTGGACCGAGCGGCCAAGGGTCTGATCCAAATGGGGATTGAACCGGGGGACCGTGTGGCTCTGTGGGCTCCGAACATTCCCGAGTGGATTGTGGCCCAGCTCGCCCTCAGCAAGATCGGCGCGATCTTCGTGCCTGTGGACCCGGGCGCAGGCCTGAAGGAGCTCCAATATCTGCTCGATCAATCCGAATCCAAGGCCATCATCATGGCGAGGGGCCTGGACGAAGAGGAATACGTCGATCTCATCCTCGAGGCCAGAGATCGGTCGCATTCCCTTGAACACATCATCCTGATGGCGAGGGAGTCGCAACCGGACATGGTGCTCTGGACGGAGCTTCAGGGCATGGGCGATGACCCTGATTCTCAGAGCCTTGAAGAAAGAGAGAATCGTGTGAGCCCGGAGGATCCGGTCGCCATCATGTACACCTCAGGGACCACGGGGGTGCCCAAGGGGGTGATGCTGGATCACCTCGGGTTGATCAACAAGTCCCTTGCCGCTGCAAAGCGCCAAGGACTGACAGGGGAGGACAGGTTGTGCCTTTTCTTCCCTCTCTACCACATGTTCGGCAATACCTGCATAGCCCTCACAGGCCTTCTCACCGGGGCGACCCTGGTCATGCCTTGCCTTGCATTTGATCCTTCCAAGGTGCTGAAAGCCGTCTGCAAGGAGAAAGCCACCGCGATTTACGGTTCGCCCAGCATGATCATTGCGCTCCTGGATCATCCCGAATTCAAGAGCAAGCGGTGGGCCTCTGTGAAAAGAGGAATCATCGGAGGAGCTCCCTGCCCCGTGGAATTGATGAAGAGGATAGTGCAGGGCGTGGGCGTCTCGGACATTGCTGTTGCCTATGGCATTACAGAGGCCAGTTCCTGGATCACCATGACCCATCCGGATGATCCGATGGAGAGAAGGACCTCGACCATCGGTACGCCCTTGGAGTGCAACCAGGTCAGGATTGTCAATCCCGCGACAGGCCGGGCGGTTCCGCCGAACACGCAGGGAGAGCTCTGTGTCAAGGGCCTTCTCATGAAAGGATATTACAAGATGCCGGCGGCCACCGCCTCTTCCGTGGACAAACAAGGATGGTTTCACTCGGGAGACCTGGGAGAGATCGATGAGAAGGGATATGTGAAAATCACCGGTCGTCTGAAGGACGTGATCCTCAGGGCCGGAGTGCCGATCTATCCGGCGGAGGTGGAGGAAGCTCTTTACAGTTTACCCGAGGTTTCAGAAGTCCAGGTGTTCGGCTTTCCCCATGATATTCTCGGCCACGAAGTGGCCGCATGGATTAAGCTGAAAAAAGGTGCAAAGCTCACCCTGGAGGATCTGGCCCGTTATGCAAAAAGAAAAATCGACAAGGCCAATGCCCCCCATTATTTCAAGTTTGTCAAAGAGTTCCCCATGACGCGCTCAGGCAAGATTCAGAAATTCAAACTGGCGGAAATGGCCAAGAAGGAGTATGGGACAAAGAATGGAGTGTTGGAGTGATGGAGTAATGGGAGGAGGTCACCCAATGCTCCAGTACTCCAGCACTCCTTTTTTATT
>CAZOLJ010000098.1:10495-15214 GCA_964580575.1 uncultured Desulfobacteraceae bacterium | reverse complement strand
AGTGATGCCAATAATCAGTTGGGAGATTATGCTATGCATATAGCGAAGAAACCGCTATAAGGGGTTCCTTTTGACGGTAGAAGCAGCGGATATGGAATTTAAGGAGAGCATATGGCAAGAAAAAGCAAAAAGAAACAGGCGGCAGTTCCGTATGAGTTTATTCAGGAAGTCAATAAAATGAGCAAGGACCAGATCGTCAAGCGCTTCATCCAGGAAGAGAACGATCTTAAAGCGATGAAAAGGGTCAAAAGAGAAGATGGGCAACTCTCTGAGCTCGCTTCGCAGATCAAAGATAAAGAGGAGACCATTAAAGACAAGATAAATACCCTCAAAGAGGAGATGAAGGCCATCAGGGAAGAAGATGGGGAGTTTGTGGAACTGAAGGAAAACAAAAAGGTTCTTGAAGGCGGCTATCGCGATGAAATGAAGCGGCGTAGGGCGTATCGTGATTATCTATACGAGACAATGCAAAGGATTTATCAGGAATGACATTTTCTATCAAACCCTCCACCCTCAGGACATATACATGATATAAACTTTTTGGTAACGTTCAAAAGTGTTTGCAGGGGCTTAGAAATAAATCCCATGGGACCAGTCGAACACAGGAAAAAGTCCCAGCCCTGTCCAGACACCTTGGTCCCATGCAAACACTTTTGAACGTTACTATCTTTTTTGAGGTACCCCTTTCCTTTTACTGACAAAAGACCCAATACATCACCTGAGTTTGACGACAGTTTGACAAAATCGGGTTTCCCGGCTATAGTCAAGGCTTAACACCATGAATTTACTGGTGGACCATACGTGCCGAAACAAATATCATCCGCCTGTAACTCCTTGAAATGAGCAGGCCGGGAGCCCCTGAAACGGTAGAAAAGATCCCAATGGCCCTCCGAGGCTGATGGGGGGCAAGGGCCGGTTTCCTTTTTGCTCTTTTGATTCCCTGATATCTATGATAAAAAGCCCCTGCAAAAGGTTGGGGCATACCCTGTCTTTTGACCATATCCGTCATTTCGATCCCAGTCAGAACCGCAAATTCAGAATTCCTTGCCCCGATGAGGGGGGACATGGGATGACGGCACTCTATCGCTTGGAAAGGGAGGAAAAGAGGATGGGCGAAACAGCCAAGCTAGTCATTGGCGGAAAAACCTACGAGTTCCCGGTGATCATCGGCACAGAGGGAGAAAAGGCCATCAATATCTCCACGCTGCGCCAGCAGACAGGCTTCATCACCTATGACCCGGGGCTCGCCAACTCGGGCACGTGCAAGAGCAGCATCACCTTTATGGACGGTGAAAAAGGGATTCTCCGTTACCGGGGCTACCCGGTGGAGGAGCTTGCGGAGCATTCGACCTTTGTCGAGACAGCCTATCTGCTCATCAACGGCGAGCTGCCGAGCCGCAAAGAACTGACCCGTTTTTCCGTGATGCTCAACGATCATTCCCTCGTTCACGAAGACATGCGGGAGTTCTTCCAGGACTTTCCCAGAAGGGCCCATCCCATGGGCATCCTCTCCTCCATGGTGAACGCTCTGCGGTTCTTCTACCCGGAAATCTCCGACCACGAGGAAGAGATCAACATGACCACGACCAGGCTGCTTTCCAAGGTGCGGACCATGGCAGCCATTTCTTACAAGATCTCGAGAGGGCATAAGGTGGTGTATCCCCGGCCGGACCTTTTGTATGCGGCGAATTTCCTGAACATGATGTTTGATTCCCCGGTGATGCCGTATCAGCTTGACCGTGACGTGGTGCATGCCCTGAACGTGTTTTGGATCCTTCATGCAGACCATGAGCAGAACAGCTCAACCGCTGCGGTTCGACTGGTGGGGAGCTCGAGGGTGAATCTCTATGCCGCCATCTCCGCAGGCGTCAATGCCCTGTGGGGTCCGTTGCACGGCGGGGCGAACCAGGCCGTGGTCGAGATGCTCACAGCGATCCAAGAGAGCGGGGGGGATGTGTCGCCGTTCATCGCCAGGGCAAAGGACAAAAATGATTCTTTCAGGCTTTCAGGCTTCGGTCACAGAGTCTACAAGACCTATGACCCCAGGGCCAAGATTATCAAGAAAGTCTGCGACAAGGTGCTGGCCAAGCTGAAGGTCCAGGATCCGTTGCTCGACATTGCCATGAAGCTTGAGGAGGTCGCGCTGAGAGATCCTTATTTCATCGACCACCACCTCTACCCGAATGTGGACTTTTACAGCGGGATCGTGCTGCGGGCCATGGGGATCCCGGTGAACATGTTTACGGTCATGTTTGCCATCGGTCGTCTGCCTGGATGGATCAGCCAGTGGAAAGAAAGCATTGACGATCCTGAAGGCAGGCTCCACCGGCCCCGCCAGATCTACACCGGCCACAACGCGAGGCGCTATGTAGCCATTGAAGACAGAGGGTAGGAGTCAAGATGGATCTCAGCGTTTTTGAAAAAATGAAAGAGCCGGAACTAAGGAAGTACATTGAGTTCCTTCTCTGGCACTACCGGGTCATGGATGCTTTCTGGTTCATCAAGGTAGGTGAACGCTTCGGGCAGACAACGGCCGAGCGGGTCAACGAAGACGTCTGGGGCAAGATTGCGGGAATGGCGGGCAAGGACCTTGTCAGCCGGTTTGAGATCAAGGAGAAGGGGCTTGGAGGATTCGTCAAGGCCCTGCGCTTCTGGCCCTGGTGCATCCACATCGGATACCGGATTGAAGAATCGCCCGAAGAGGTCATCATCACAGTGCCGTCCTGCGCCACCCAGGAGGCTCGGATCAAACGAAACCTGGGAGAGTATGACTGCAAGGAAATGCACAGGCGCGAGTTTGACTTTTTCGCCAAGGAGGTAGATCCTCGCATCCAGACGCAGTGTGTCTTTGCGCCCCCTGATCCCCATCCAGCAGACATGTTCTGCAAGTGGCGGTTTTACCTGGAAGACAAGAGGGAGTAATATGCCCCGCTCCTCAATTGCTTCACGTCCTTCCAAAGAGAAGCTTGAGGCTCTCTATCTCGCATACAATCGCCGATGTTACGTCCACCCCGACCCTATCGAGTTCCTCTACGGTTTCCACGACCCGTTGGATGTCGAGGTCGTGGGTTTCATTGCTTCATCCTTGGCCTATGGAAACGTCAAGCAGATCCTGAGAAGCGTCTCCCTGGTCCTGACCAAAATGGGGCCATGCCCATCAGCTTTTCTTCTCAACTCGCCGTTTAACCGGATTGCCGGCACCTTTTCAGACTTGAAACACCGGTTCACGACAGGACAAGACCTTGCCCGCATGCTCTGGGGCGTGAGGCGAGTTGTTGAAAAGCATGGTTCCCTTCAGAAGTGCTTCATGTCCCGGCTTCACAGCGATGACTGCAATGTGATCCCGGCGCTTTCAGCCTTTGTAGAGAATGTCTTTCCGGGCGGATGTGATTTTCTGATTCCTGCTCCTGGCAAGGGGAGCGCCTGCAAACGGCTCAATCTTTTCCTGCGCTGGATGGTGAGACGCGACGACGTTGATCCCGGCGGATGGGAGGGGGTGCCTCCCTCCAAGCTCCTTGTCCCGCTCGACACCCACATGCATCGCATCGCCATGAAGCTGGGGCTTACAAAGCGAAAGCAGGCAGACTTACGTACAGCCATAGAAATCACAGAGGCATTCAGGAAACTGTGCCCCAGCGACCCAGTGCGATACGATTTCGTCCTGACCCGCTTCGGGATCCGAAAAGACCTGGACGAGGCGGATCTCTTCTGCAACTAACCTGGTAAGTTCACAGTTAAAATCCCCCCATCCCCCCTTTATCCCCTCCCGCCGGGGGAGGGGAAAGGAGTTGTCGGACAGGCTCCGAGGGGGGGATTTGTGCGTTAATTTCGGGTGTCACGCTGACATGTTCTTTATCCCGCTTATATTTGATGTAGGTGTGCGCAAGGACTTTTAACACGAAACTGTAAGGAGCCCGTCATGAAAGTCTTTATCACCGGCGGAACAGGTTTTGTAGGCACCACCCTCACTCGGAAACTCGCGCAAGAGGGAAACGAGGTCACGGTGCTGACTCGCAGTATCAAGAGCCACTCGGCTCAGCTGCAGGGCGTCTCGTATGCTGAGGGAGATCCCACTCAGAAAGGCCCCTGGCAGGAAAAGGTCGCTGACCAGGATGTGGTGATCAATCTCGCAGGCGCCTCCATCTTCAGGCGATGGAGTGACACAGCCAAGAAACTCATCTGGGACAGCCGGATTCAGACAACACAGAACCTCGTTGAAGCTCTCTCGGCAAGGAAGGGCAAGGAGACCCATCTCTTCAGCACCTCTGCTGTAGGCTATTATGGTTTTCACGAAGAGGAGGTGCTCGATGAAAGCAGCCCTTCGGGCGGAGGTTTCCTGGCGGACCTGTCAAAGGAGTGGGAATCGGCCGCCATGAAGGCAAAAAACTACGGCGTGCATGTGAGCCCCATGCGATTCGGAATTGTGCTGGGCAGGCGGGGAGGGGCGCTGCAGCAGATGATCACTCCCTTCAAATGGTGGATGGGGAGCCCTCTGGGTAGCGGGAACCAGTGGTTTTCATGGATTCATGAGCAGGATCTTGTCGACATCTTCCTCTATCTCATCAAGGAGAAAAAGATCTCGGAGGCGGTAAATTGCACCGCTCCAAATCCGGCAACCAACCGCGAGTTGACGAAAAACATTGGTGAAGTGTTGGGAAAACCCACGTTCATGCCTGCGGTGCCTGGGTTTGTGATGAGCCTCATGCTTGGGGAATTCGG
>CAZOLJ010000098.1:0-10395 GCA_964580575.1 uncultured Desulfobacteraceae bacterium | reverse complement strand
TACTCCGTGTAATTCCCGTCGAACCAGACCGCCTTGCTTTCTCCTTCAAAGGCGAGAATGTGGGTGCAGATCCTGTCCAGGAACCACCGGTCGTGGCTGATCACCAGGGCGCACCCGCCGAAACTCTCCAGAGCTTCTTCCAGGGCTCGCATGGTGTTTACGTCCAGGTCATTGGTCGGCTCGTCCAGGAGAAGCACATTGGCGCCTGATTTGAGCATTCTGGCCAGGTGCACGCGGTTTCGTTCACCGCCCGAGAGAAGCCCGACCTTCTTCTGCTGGTCTGTGCCTGAGAAATTGAAGCGAGCCACATAAGCGCGGGAGTTCACCTCTCGCTCACCAAGCTTGATGGTGTCCAGCCCTTCTGAAATCATCTCCCAGATGTTCTTCTTCGGATCGAGCACATCGCGGCTCTGGTCCACGTAAGCGAGCTTCACGGTCGGGCCGATCCGGATCGCGCCTGAAGAAGGCTCATCCTGACCCGTGATGATTCTGAAAAGCGTGGTTTTCCCGGCTCCGTTGGGACCGATGATGCCTGCGATGGCTCCAGGAGGAACAGAGAAGGAGAGGTCCTCGATCAGAAGCCGGTCGCCGTAAGCCTTTGAAAGGCTTTTTGCCTCAATGACCAGATCGCCCAGTCGCGGACCTGGCGGAATGAAGATCTCGAGATCCCTGTCCTGTTTGTCGGTCTCTTGACTCACGAGGGCTTCATAAGCGCTGATCCTGGCCTTGGATTTTGCGTGCCGGCCCTTAGGGCTCATTCTAATCCACTCCAGTTCGCGCTGCAGGGTCCTCTGCCTTTTGCTCTCGCTTTTTTCTTCCCGCTGGAGCCGGGTGCGCTTCTGTTCCAGCCAGGAGGAGTAGTTGCCCTTCCAGGGGATGCCCTCCCCCCGATCCAGTTCCAGGATCCACTCCGCCACATTGTCCAGGAAGTAGCGGTCGTGGGTGACGGCGATCACGGTGCCGGGATAGTTCTGGAGATGGTGCTCCATCCAGGCCACGGACTCGGCGTCCAAGTGGTTGGTCGGTTCGTCCAGGAGCAGGATGTCCGGTTGCTGGAGCAGGAGCCGGCACAGGGCAACTCGGCGCCTTTCCCCTCCGGAGAGAATCTTGACCGGCGTGTCTCCGGCTGGGCACCGAAGAGCGTCCATAGCCATCTCAAGCCGGGAGTCGAGATCCCAGGCGTTCATGGCATCGATCTTTTCCTGGACCTCGCCCTGCCTCTCGATGAGCTTGTTCATCTCTTCGTCCGACATGGGTTCCGCGAATTTCTCACTGATGCGATTGAACTCGTTGAGCAGATCCACGACCGGCTGCACGCCTTCTTCAACGATTTGTTTGACCGTCTTGGTGTTGTCGAGCTGAGGTTCCTGTTCGAGAAGCCCTATCGTATAACCTGGAGAAAGAATGGTCTCCCCGTTGAATTCCTTGTCCACCCCGGCAAAGATCCGGAGCAAGGAACTCTTGCCAGAGCCGTTGAGGCCCAGCACGCCGATCTTCGCTCCGTAGAAATAGGAGATGGAGATGTCCTTGAGAACAGGTTTTTTGTCGTAGTACCTGCTCACCCGGATCATGGAGTAGATGATTTTGTTCGGTTCAGGAGCCATAGAATTTGAGATCCTCCTTCAATCCTTGAGGATAGTTCCCAAGGGTTCACAAGTTGCGAGCGATTGTTGGGCAAGAGCCAGCGGTGTATGAGGAGAGGTAGGCGTTGCTAAGCAGTCTTAATGGCATACTTGGTTATCCACTCGTCATCCGTGATGATTGTCAGATCCTCGCACTTAGCCTGGGCCACCATGATTCGATCAAAAGGATCCTTGTGTAAATCAGGCAATTCATGGAGCGTCAGTGCGTGTTCTACAGTAATTGGAAGTGCATTGATTCGGTTGAGGTCAAGATGCTTTCGTATCCATTCAACAGGGTTTTCCGGCAGGGACAGCTTGCCGAGATTTGCTTTGATGACAATCTCCCAGGCACTGGCAGAGCTAAAGAAAAGCTCGGTTGCTGAATGGGCGATAATGTCGCGGAACGATTTAGGCAACTTCGGGTGATCAAGAATCCACCAGATGAAAATGTGTGTATCCAAGAGGTATCTCATCTGTAAAACTCTTGAATAATCTCGTCTGGCACAGGCTTTTCGAAATCACTTGTTATCGTGATTTCTCCTTTTGCAGAGCCAGGTTGTCGCTTCGGAAGTACCGCATCGGGCTCTGTCTCTTCGAGGATGATGATCTCAACTCTTTTGCCGATCAATTTTCGGAGTTCTGGCGATCGAATCGTTTCGGAGTCTAATCTTGTCTTGATCTTGATGGCTTCCATGGCCCAGTGCTCCTTTTGGTTCGTCAAGCGCTATTGATAAATGGATAGGGCTTGAAGGGAAAGGTTTTTGAGGTCCCGACTATTATAGTTCTTTGATCCAGAAAGACAACACAAAGCTATTGTGAGTCAAGGGCATAGGAGGCGAGACCACGCGATGGAGGACAAGGCTTCAATTTGGGCCCATAAAAAACCCCCCGGATCGTGACCCGGAGGGGGCCAGTGAAGACTAGCCTCATTGGGGATGATTTTAAAAGTATTTAAGGATTGATCACGATCTGTGTCAATATAAATTTCTACAAGTGATTTCATATGGTTGACGGTGGTGCAAGATGAATTCGCGTAGAAAGATCTAACTGCTCAGTATGATTTCTCCCCCGCCTTTGGCTCTTATCAACCCTGCTTTTTCCATGACCTGAAAAAACAGTTTAGCGCTGAAACGGGAGACAGGTTTGAGACCGACCTTTGTTACCGCAAAAAGCCGTTTTTCATCTAACAGCTTTCGGAGGATTTGCGCCCCGAGCTTTTCTCTGTGTCCTGCGCTTTCGGCCTCGTTTAGAGCCTCCTGAAGCGAGACCTTCTCTTCTTTGAGCCGCAGGCCTTTCAGGAAATTGATGATCCGCGCCGTGATGAAGAGGATATAGAGGTCGTCACGCCGGAACTGATCCGTTTCAATCGCCATAGCGGTAGATCTGGCCTTGAAGATGTCCGATTCGGTCATCTCGGGGAACTCCCCGGCGATCGGGCAGGCGGGAGTCAGGTAGAAGATGGATGTTCCGATGAGCACGGGGAGTGAGGCCATCAGAGCCATGGTATCCACCATGTCATCCAGAGTCTCGTAAGGGATCCCCAGAATCTGGTAGGAGACAATATCGAATCCAAGGCTGTGAGCCTGATTCACCACATCGAGATATTTGTTAAGCGTATGCGGCCGCTTGAGCCTGGCGAGAACATCGGCGTTGGCGCTCACCAGGGAGATGTTGAGGTTGCGAAAACCCGCTTTCTTCATGAGCTCCAGGATTTCCCGGTCGAGGTTCGAATAGGAAATGCCGTTCATTGCCGCGAGGCGCAGGTCATTCGCAGGAAACTCGGCAATAAAGGCACTCAAGATCGCCTTAAGGTCTTGCCTGGAAAAACTCAGGTTGTCGTCTTCAAAGTCAAAGACACGGTATCCTTCGGAGTAGCGCTGCCTGATCTCGGAGAGAACATTCTCCAGAGACCTTCTTCTGAAGTTTCTTCCAAAAGTGGAATGAACCGAGCAAAACGTGCACTGATGCGGGCAGCCCCGTGATGTGGTGATGAAGCATAGAGGTTTTCTCTCAAACAGATAGCGGTCGGGCGGCAGATCTGAGAGATCGGCAGACGGAAGTTCGTCCAAAGGAAAGTTTTCCGCTATGGGATTGAGGATGGGTTTCCCTTTTCGTTTGAATCCGAGGTTTGGCACGCTGTCCAGAGGGAGGCGCGCCACCCATGCTCTCAAAAGTTCGACAAAGGGCCTCTCCCCTTCTCCGCGGATGATGAAGTCTACGCTCGAATCATTGAGCACGGAAAGGGGAGCGGCAGAAACGTGAGCACCGCCCATGAGGATGGGGACGTCCAAACGCAGCTTTATTTCGCGGGCGCAGGCAAGGGCTTCGCGGTGATAGGGGGAGAAGAGGGACGAGATGCCTACCAGGTCCGGCTTTTCTTGAACCACGTCTTCCGCGATCTCTGCAAATGAGATACCGAAATGGTAGTAGTGAAAAAAGCTGGAGAAGGGGCTTGAGTCAGGATATTTGAAGTACTCGCGGAGGTAGGAAAGCTCGGCGGGCAGAGGAATGGTTTTGCGTCCGTGCCCCTGGTGATAGTCCCTGACAGTCACCTGCATGTGGGGCAGGAACTTCTCGGCTGCCGCCTTGAGCATGCAGAGCCCCAGGGGCTGAAGCCGGATGTCCGTGTCGTAGAAATCCTGAATGGGAGGCTGAATCAGAAGAATTTTCATGAGACCAGTCCTGCTTACTTCTTTCCTCGCTTATCTAGTTCTTTGTCTATGGCCGCCTGAAGACCCTCCAGGTTGGTATTGCGCAAGAGAGAACCGTTCACGTAGATTGTCGGAGTCCCTCTCACCCCGGCCTTGAGGCCGTCCTGATAATCCTGATTGATCACCTGGCCGATTTGAGGATCATTCATGTCTTTTTCGAACTTCTGCATGTCGAGTCCGAGTTGCTGGGCCTGCTCCTGCACTACCTGGTCATTCAGACGGTTGTAGTTCTGAAAGAGGCGGTCATGGAGTTCCCAGAACTTCCCCTGCTTACCTGCCGCGAGCGCTGCCGCTGCTGCCTTCCTGGCGAACTGGTGAGTGTTTAGAGGAAAATTCTTGAAGACCAGTTTTACCTTGCCCTTGTTTTTCTCAAGTACCTCGTTGAGCTGGGGCACAATCTTCGCACAGTAAGGGCACTGGAAGTCGGTAAACAGAGCAATGGTCACCGGTGCGTCTGCCGTCCCCTTGAAAGGCGAGCCTGTGACATTGATGTCCTGCACAAACTCGAGGACCGCAAGCTGAACGGTTTTCTTCTTGCTACTCACCAGGAAAAGAATTTCCTCCCTGGCACCGGGGGGAGCGGGCCTGATGGAGTCAACGGATTTGTCGACCGGTATCGTGTCGTTCAGCTTTCCGTCCGGCGTGTAGACCAGCACTTTGCCCTTGTCTGTGAGAACAAAGATGTATTTTCCGCTGGCTGAAAGTGCGGTGTCCAGAGGCGTCTCTTCAAGCGTCAGAGTCCTGGCGATGGTCATTTCCACTTCCGCATGACTCGAGGCGTAAACACCAAGCCCTATTGATAAGAATAGGATCACAAAAACAGCACGTTTCGTTTTCATCGGAACTCCTCCGTTTATATCTATATAAAGGATTTGAAGATCTGTGTAAATGGGGTCAAGACCTGACCAGAAAACCGTACGGTCTGATGTTGCATCGAGGAAAGAACAAATTATGAGATGAACCGTTAGGGGGTTGAGACCAATTACCTGTTGATCAAGCCTTTTTCGGCCGCTAAAGCGGTCAGAGCGGCGACATTGTGGAGATCGAGTTTCTCCATGAGGTTGGCGCGGTGTTTCTCCACGGTCTTGACGCTGATGCAGAGCAGGTCAGCAATGTCCTTGTTCTTGTGGCCTTCGGCAATCAGCTTGAGAATCTCCCTTTCCCGCTGGGTCAGGGTTTCCCACGCGGATCGAATCGCGGACGCTTTTTTCCCCTCCAAAAGACCATCGATGATCGTGCCCGAAATGCTCGGACTTAGGTACCGGCGACCATCCAAGACATGCCGGATGGCTGTCATGAGTTCACTGCTGTGAGCATCCTTCAGAACATACCCGTCAGCGCCTGCCTGCAAGGTGGCAAGGATATACTCCTCAGTGCTGTGAACCGTCAGCACGATGATCTTCGCGTCAGTGTTCACCCTCTTGATTTCCTTGATCGCGTCTAGGCCGGTCATTCTAGGCATGGAGAGATCCAAAAGAATCAGATCCGGATGGTGACTCTGAACACAGCGGATGGCCTCGAGGCCGTCGCCAGCCTCGCCCACAACTTTCAAATCCTGCTGAGAGGAGAGGAGGGCCTTCAGCCCTTCCCGAAGGATAGTGTGGTCTTCAGCAATCACGATGTTGAAAACTTTTTTCATGGGTCGCTCCTGCCGGTGCAGACTTACACGTATCCAGGAAAATATACAGGATCCCAGCTTCGAATATGGGGTGTTGACCTTATTTACCACACTGAACCGCACCAGTAAAGTGGGCACGGGTTAGCAGAAGAAAAGGACAATCACTCCCCTGTGGGGACGAGGATTTCTCTTGGGAAAAGAGTGTGGCGGATTCAAGGTGATGCTGGTTGAGGATGACGACGGTTTTCGCCGTAGTCTGGCGAGCCTTCTGACCTCCCGATTCCCTGGTATCCTCCTGGATGAGGCGGCGAACGGCAGCGAAGCGATGGAAAGGGTCGAAAGTTTTCTCCCTCATCTGATCTTCATGGATATCAAGTTGCCTGATCAAAACGGGCTGGTAATAACGAAAAGAGTTAAGGCGCTCCATCCTGAAATCCATGTCATTATGCTCACGAGCTATGATTTTCCAGAGTACCTTGAGGCGGCTCGCGCGAGTGGAGCATACAGCTTTCTTTCCAAAGGAGCATCCACTGCCGAGGAGATTCAGGATTTGGTGGAAGGGCTGTGGACAAAATGTGCCGCTTAGATCGCAAAATCTCTAGGTTGGGAGAAAGAAGGATCGAAATGAGAACGAGTAATCTTGAGAATCGCGTGGTTTACCGGTTTGTTATCACTCTAAAAGAGGAAACAAGGGAATCGTTCAACCCCCAAACCCGGAAACCGTTGCTGTATCTGAAGTGCTGGGGATCGGATTACCCCTATCTTCATGGAGTTGAGCAGCAAAATCGATGGCTTCCTGTTCCGATGGCCTCAACGCCCAGCCTGTGATTTGAAGACCAAGCATGCGTGCCAGGCGGAAGGGGATGGTTTTTTCTCTCTGCTAAGGGAATGCCATGGATACAGGAAAAGAAGAAATCGTGAATCAGAGCATTTTACCGAAATATCAGCATGTTTCGTCGTAATGGGGGAGGATGCCTTGGACCATGGATCAAAAGGCCGCATTGACTTGGCCCTGATGAGGATTAAATTATGATCGTGATTGACTGATAACAAACAACAGCCGGGTATCGGTGGGAAAGATGCAAGGGTGAAATGTCATGGATCTCAAAAGTATTTTAATTGAGAGATTTGAAAAGAAGGGTATTGAACCGGTGCTGATTCCTGGACTGATGAAGAATATTCTGGCTACCTTAAAGGGCAGGCCTGACATCACGCATGAAGAAGTGAGCGAAAAGTTGCGCTATATCGGATGGAGTGATTTTGATCTGGACGAGAACACCATGCAGATCATTATAGCGGATTACGAAGCCAGTGCATCGACTCATCCCGCCTACATGTGACGTTCTTCTGAACTGATCTTACCGAAGTCCCGGCTATGAGACAGGTCGGGGTCTACCATGAAAAAGGGAAGAAATCCTTTATACAGGAAGGGGGAGAGAAATCCTTTCTGCTCGAGCTATGCGCTCTGTCTGGACGAGGCAATCGGTAAAGCATGGCTTTTTTGGGATTGTTCAGAATGTGAATTCAAGGCTAGCCGCGATCCAAAAATGGAGATCATAAGCAGATCCAACGACTCCATGCCCTACTACGAGATTACGATCGAACCCTCCGATGAGGTTTAGCTCCACCTATTCACCACAGAGGCACAGAGCATGCGGAGGGGGATTGCTTTTCTCTGTGCCGTGGTGAGTCAAATCAAGCCCTTTGGAAAACAGACATTCTTAGGGCCGAAGGGGCGAGCGACAGGCCGCCAAGGGCGGTGCATTTGAGCTCGGCCGGCAGCATCTGCCCTACCGCATAAACCGCATCAATCGTTTCATCCAGAGGGATGGGATTAACGTACCCTCCAAGAATAAGATCAGCACAAAGAAAGGCTGAAGAGGCGGCCACGGCATTGCGAGTGTGGCAGGGAATCTCGACTGCTCCCTGAACAGGATCGCAAACAAGCCCCATGGTGTTCTGAAAGGAGATTGCCGCAGCATCGGCCGCCTGGGCTGCACTGCCACCGGTGGCTTCGACGACCGCCGCAGCAGCCATGGCTCCGGCCGCAGCAATCTCCACTTGGCACCCTGCCACCTCGGCGGCAAAGGTCGCCCGGTTGGCTATGATAACCCCAATGGCGGATGCGGCCCAGAGCGCAAGAGCCGCCTTCTGAATGCTCAACCCCTTGTCTTCAACAAGGCTGACCAGCACCCCTGGGATCACGCCTGCCGAGCCTGCCGTGGGTGCAGCACACACCACGCCTCCTCCGGAGTTGATGTGCATGACCGCCAGAGCTCTGGCTCCTGCGCGGGTGTGAATCCCTCCCACGGCGAGCCTTGATTCTGCTTCAGCACGGAAGATTTCCCTCGCCGAAGGATGAAGCAGTTGCATCGGCGGGAGTTTTCCCTCCAGACCATGGTGCACCGACGTCCTCATGACCTCAAAACGGCGGACGATTTCCGCCATGACCTCCTGCTCTGGAAGGGCAAGGAGCTCTGATTCATAGGCCAAGGCAATCCGTCCTAGAGATAAAGACCGGGAACCCGCAAGAGCCAGCATTTCTTCAGCGCTGGCAAAGAGGGGTTCCCCTCGAAGAGGGAAGAAGACCGGAGGAGCGGTCCAGAGTTGGGAAACACCGGGCAGTGCTCGCAGCCTCGATTTGGTTTCTGGATCAAGCGCCGAGCGCAGTTTGAGATGAAGGAGGACAGGATCCCCGTGAACCTGACGCCGAGGACCGCCGAGCGGTTTCACGCCGCTGCTGAGCAATTCAAGCACGGCAGGTTCGGTGTCTGCCATTGTCTCAATAAACAACTCGTGCGAATTGCCCGTGAGCATGATCGGCCACAGATCCAGCCGCGTGAACTGAAAAGCCCCTCCTCCAATGGATTGGGCCGAAGCAGAGAGTTGCTGCCCGCTTCGGGAGACCATCCGAATTTCCACGGTGTTGGGGTGATCAGCTTCAGGCAGCGGTTCGATTGAGAATTTGATTTCAATGCCCTCCTCGGCGGCGAGGTTCAAGGCCTGAGGAAACCTTTCGTCTGTGATCGCCATACCCATCAGTCCGGCACCAAAACCGAGATCGCTTCCCTGTTGGCGATAGACCTGAGCGAACGATCCCCTCAGATCAAAAGCAAAGGTCACCGAAGCCGGTTCCTCACCGAGAAGGGCGCGAGCGATCGTGCCCATGAAAAAGGGCGCAGCCGTGTGGGAACTTGACGGCCCCCGCATGACCGGGCCAAGGACGTCATTCAAAACGCTGACTCGTTTCATTGATACCACAGTTGGCCGAAAGACACTCAGGCGGCTTTCAGTAGGAAGTCCACGTGCACGGCATCAAACGGGAAAACGATGCGGCCGTCTTCGGTCTTTTGAAGAAGGCCTGCATTTAAGAGCGCGTGGATGTCGCCATGCACCGCTTTCACATCCCTCTCCGCCCGGCGCGCTGCTTCGCGAATGGTCATAGCACCTGCGCCGGTCATGATCTTGAGCAATTCCCAGCGCTTGCCCGAGAGGACTTTGAAAAGAAGAGCAGGGGACTGGAAACTAATAACCGCCTTTTGCGATTCCCCCTTAAACGCTCGCAGGAATCGTTGATTAATCTCCTCTCTAGAAGACACTTCTAATTTTACGGTACGCATATCAAAACCTCCAACGGTCGACTTCGTTCCAGAAATCATGAAGCAACGCTTCGGCACCGATAAAAACATAGGGGACCTCTCTCCCACGTATATGTTTGTGATCACCTTTGCCGGCTTCATTGTCGAAAGGCAAAACACAATTTCCTTTGACAAGCAGAGCAAGCCGATACTTGAACCTGTGCGGGCTTCCCGAAAGTGGAGACGGCAAGCTCCACACGACCATTTCGACGAAAGCTTCTTCAGCAAGGACACGGCGCTCATTAAGCAATAGCTTGGGCTCCATGTTGGAGATAGTAACAACACGATCTCATGTTGTCAACATATACAACACCTCGCCCAAAAATACGGCCTTCGCCGGTCCGAAATACAGGGAATACCCCATTCACCTCTGTTAGGCGGTCCATTAAAAAAGGGATAACGAAACAGGGTAGAGCCTCAGGCACCGGCGGAATCATCACCGATTGGAAGGAGGCAGGAAAAATGAAACGGGTTCTTGTCATTGACGACGATCCGTCTATCCGCCTGCTTTATCAGGAGGAACTCCTTGAGGAAGGCTACGACGTGATCTCCAGCGATGGGGGAAAAGGCGTTCTCCAGCTCATCGCAGAGCAGAGACCCGATCTCATTCTATTGGATCTCAAGCTCGGAAACCGAAATGGGCTTGATCTTCTTCAGGATATTCGAAAGGATTCCTGGACGATTCCCGTGATACTGCTCACGGCCTATCCTGCTTTCAAACTTGATTCAAAATCGGTCTCTGCCCAGGCGTATGTGACCAAAAACTCTGATATGACGGGGCTGAAGCAACAGATCCAGAAATGTCT
>CAZOLJ010000097.1:0-15503 GCA_964580575.1 uncultured Desulfobacteraceae bacterium | reverse complement strand
CTGGCTGGACGATCAAGAACCAGAACCGTCTCTCCATGAACCCAAATCCTGTCACACCAGTCTGAATAAAGTAACCGTATACATATAGGGAGGCAGTGATTTGTCTCCCGCAAACCAGACTTCACGGAGGTAAGAAACATGAACAAACAAACCCAAACATTCAGCATTGCCCAGGCCAGTGAGATGACAGGGGTCAGTAAGAATCGCATCAGGGAGTGGCACGCCAAGGGATTTCTGCCCGGCATCCAGCTTATTTCAGTCGGAAGCCGCCTTCACAGGCGCTTCTCGGAGAAAGACGTCGCCCAGATTGAGGCGATCAACGAATACCAGAACCAAGGATACTTGCTAAAGGCTGCGGTTGACCTGGTCTGGAAGACGGTCCAGGGAGGTGCGCTATGAGCACAGAACAAATAAGCGTCTTGGCATTTCCTGTCCTTCACCCCAGCCATCAGGATGAGAAACCAATGACACAAGAGGAGCGGGAGGAATCGCCTCAGAAGTTCATTGAAAAGTGTCGGATTAGCTGGAACAAGAACCCTAGTTCACTCCACTAGCGGCAAGAACTTGCCGCTCGTATATTACTAGAACTAGATTACAAATATGAATTGCGCTTCGCTTCATTCATCAAGTCCATTTGAAGCAGCAGTTTTCAATAAGCCAGTGGCCCTGGTAGCCAAAGTTGGTGTGCTCAGCCAACTTGAAAAAACCAAAAACCTTCCAAGGGGGGATAACCATCGCCCCCTTGACCGCCCGGATCTTCTCTACCCCATGACCAAGTGATGCTACCCAGGCTAGTGCGCCGGCCCAGAAGCCAGTCCATGCGCCGATCCGAGAACCGGCCGCCCAAGCCCATCCCCCGCACAATTCATGATGACAACCCGAAACCTCTCTGGTACCTTAACTCGTATCGCATAGCCTACCTCATGTCATACGTGCAGTAGGCGTGTAGAGGCCGGGCGTGTATTACTTACTGGGATGAATTCTGGTATGGATGTCTCGATTGTATAATAAAATAGATAGCATATATAGTATTTTATGTATGCAACCTATGAAATGCGACCCAGTTCTCTGGTCCATGAATTGTTTGTTTAGTCGACTAAACAGCGGAGATTTGCCTTTCTCTGTTCAGAGCGGTCTCATTGGCCCTGACGATTTTTGTAACCTCTACGGCAGTGGGCGAGGCGCACCATGGGAACGCCGCCAACACGACACGAAAAATGGGGCGAAAATACAGGTTAATTGCGCAAAATTCCATTCCTGAATTCCCTATTGTCTTGGGAGGATTTTTTCCATAGAATTCATTTTGAATTGGGAAGGTTGCTGAGAGCCGAGCGATTTGTTTCGTTCAAATCCTCAAGCGAGGCCGATTCCTCCCATGGCCTTTCGGCAGGGAAAGATGGGTGGCCACCGCTTATGATCTTCATGGTTTCTATGGGGGCTAGAGACGATTTTCGAGACAGTTGCTGGTGCAATTCGAAGCATGGATCAAGGTGTGACTTCACGATGCCGACGATACTTATGATCATGGGGTGGCGGTTCTTTTTCTATGCTAACGAACGTAATGAACCCATTCATGTCCATTGCCAGAAGGGAGAATCCGAGGCAAAGTACTGGCTTGATCTGAATGAATTTGAAGCAGTTGAGGCGCATGCCTACAACATGAGCCCAGCCGACAAGAGAATGGTCAGGAGGATTATTTTCGAGCATTTCGACTACATCGCCTCTGAATGGACGAAATGGCAGGAGAGAAAAGATGAATAAGGCTCATGAGGTGGAATCCATTTCCTTTTGTGGGAACAAAATGCTGCTGAGGGTAGATGGAAAGGATTACGAGATAGAAGTCTCTTTACAATCGCGGCGATTAGCGTCGGCAACTCCGACGCAGCGGCAGAACTTCGTGGTATCACCAAGTGGCTATGGCATACGCTGGCCGGACCTCGATGAAGACCTCTCTGTGGATGGGTTGATTGGCGTGAGACATAGCCCTCCAATCCACGACAAAGCAGCAGGGGACACAACAAAGAATTCACCGCAGTTCGCAGCACGCTGACCATCTGCCGAGACAGTTTATCTCACTGGTCTGCACCACAAGTGAGAGCAATGGAGCGGCTACCACTGCTGGATTGACAAGCGGATGCGCCTGACGCGCATAACATAAAAGAAGGTGACTGCGATGTTTGGAAGAATCACCTTTGACGCAAAGATTATGGGGGGACGAGCATGTATTCGTGGCATGCGGATTCCTGTCTCAGTGATCGTCGGTCAGATCGCTCACGGGGCTTCCTTTGAAGAGATTCTTGGAGGGTATCCTGACCTGGAGTGCAAAGACATTCAAGAGGCTCTTGAATATGCGGCTTGGCTGACAAAAGAAGAGGTTTACCCCCCCGGAAGCCAGAACATAGAGGAGTTGGCGTGATGCGATTCCTTGGCGATATGTGCGTCGATGTTCGTATTGTGAAGTGGTTGTGTGAAAACCGGTAGGATGCATCGCACCTGAGAGACCAGGGTTTGCACAGAGCATCTCCCATCACAGCGCAGGCATCCAAAGGGTTTAGTGAGATAGGAGCTTTCTCCTTGCTTCTTTTCGCATAAACAGCATAAACAGGGAGAATGATTTGAAGCTACAAGCCGAGGCGATCATTACGAAGGAGAAGATCACTGAATATCTCTTGAAATGGCGACCTGATAATGACAAGTCACAATTTCTGAGACAGGCAGGTTATACTCAAACCAGTTAGCGAAATCTTCTGGAGGATATCCGTAAACAGATTCTACCGCTTGAGGCTGTATTCCTTCAAAATACGGCTTATGGGGGATTGTGGAAAATTCGAGGCACACTCAAAGGCCCAAACGGGGTTACTATTCGGGTGGTTACCATCTGGATGCATGAAAAACACACAGGGTTGACAAAGTTCATCCCTCTTTTCCCTGATAAGGAGGGATAATAATGGCATATCCGCTTTTTACACGCGTCTATTTGAAAGAGGATTTCCCGGAGTACAGTCTTCATAAGGGCGATCTGGCTACCATCGTTGAGATACATGAAGGTGGCGCAGCGCAGGAGAAAGGCTATTCGCTGGAAGTTTTCAATGCAGTCGGTGAGACGATCGCCGTGATGGTGGTCGGGGAGTCCAAAATAAGTCCTGTCACGAGGAATGAGATCCTTCATGTCCGAGAGATCGGCGTGGTTGCTGCAATATAACTCATGCCGCGTCAGCGGCAAGACAAAGCACAATCCGGAAGAGCCGAAAACCTAATGAGAGTGAATTGTGACAGAATCGAGAATTTGGCTACGATGAGGTCATCCCTCCTCCCAGTCCCCGCAGTGTGCAACCGGCCCCCGCATCCACATGACCGCATTCCACTGCTGTCCGGTAAAAATGGAGCCGATAGAGCATAAAATATTGAAAGTAGGTCTATATTTCGACAAATAGCTTGTTGTCGATTTGAAAACCCATTTTTGGCCATAATACCCCGAAAAAACGGGGAGGGAATGGCCTATGCATCTGGGACGCTTGGTGTTTTCCCAACTAATGGACTTCTTGCCCATGCATCAGTTTCACCGTTGCGTAAATAGATACGGCGGCAATCGCTATGTAAAAAACTTCTCCTGCTTGGAGCAGTTTCTTTGCATGGCCTTTGCGCAACTCTCCTACAGAGAAAGCCTTCGAGATATTGAATCCTGCTTGCGTGCGATGCAAAACAAACTTTATCATTTAGGGTATCCGAAGTGAGCCAGTTGTTCACCGAACAAGCGAAACTCCGCGCTGAAGAACTCGGCGTCGCCGACCGAGTCGAGTTCATTCACGGCGACGCTGCCGGCTACGTCGCCGACGAAAAGGTCGGTGTGGCAGCCTGTCTCGGTGCCACGTGGATCGGCGGGGGAGTAGTCGGCACCATCGATCTTCTGGCGGAGAGCCTCCGCACCGGAGGGATCATCCTCATCGGCGAGCCGTACTGGGTGCAGCTACCGCCGACGGAAGACGTTGCCAAAGGATGCCTTGCCGGTTCGATCTCCGACTATCTCATGCTTCCAGAACTTCTCGCGTCTTTCGGCGACCTCGACTAAGACGTCGTAGAAATGGTTCTGGCAGACCAGGAAGGCTGGGACAGGTACGAGGCGGCTAAGTGGCTCACCATGCGTCGATGGCTCGAAGCGAATCCCGACGATGACTTCGCGAAAGATGTTCGAGCTAAACTAACCGTCGGAACCCGAACGCTACGCCACGCACACGCGTGAATACCTGGGCTGGGGCGTACTTGCGGGGAGGGCATCGCGCATGGAAGCCGAGATGAAGGGAATCAGCTGACGGTGCAAAACAGGCGAGAGCAGATGAGTTTGACATCTCTTCAGGTTTTGGCCTGCTCTATCTCAGTCATCACGCAAAAACAGACTAAAACTGTTCAACAAGCAGCCCAATCTGCTATTTCTAGATACTGCCCTTGCAGAGTCCCTTTACCTAACCGGGGATGGTATTTGTTCGCTTTTCAGATCTGATCGTTTCTGGGCTAGCCGAGGCAAGACTCGTATCGTGGGCAGGCGACCCGACTTCTGAGGGCTTTCCGATGATCGTCGTTCCGCCCCGCGACCTGGCGAAATCAGTATACCACATGAAACTGACGGATAGGGGTAAGGCACTGGTGCAGGCGTGGAAGAAAGGCGACCTAAGGAATTTACAAAATGTAGTTTCGCAAGTGGAAGAAACAACTGAAGAAGACTCATAGGATCGATCCTCAGGACCTCTGCATTCTCGGCGCGTGGAAACGCTCCGCAGATTCAATGCTGACCGTGATGTTGGCTTTGATTCAGGGGTTTCTGATGTCCCTGTGGTTTCCGGGGAAAGAAGCTGGCTCTGATAAAAATAGCTCGTGCTAAAGCTGAAACTCCCCGGGGCGGCCCCTTTTTGCCCTTGCTTTCTTTCCCGCTTCACGATATAAACATTTTGGCTTTTTGAAATACTTACAGGAGAAGCCTTGCTTGTTTTTTGGGTTTTAGCGGGGTGATGGAAAATGGAGCGTGCAGGAATCTCCTTCACCGTTTCTGGTCTAAGGGCTGCCGTGGTCGCGGCTTCAGCCGCAGGGCTCATGCTATTGTCCGCTGCAATGGGCCTGGGCCAGGACCAGTCGCATCCGCGCCGCGGCTACCTGCCCCCGCCGCCGGGTCTTGAATATCCCCAGCCGCCCGAGGGCGCCCGCCCCCCCATCCAATACGACCCGTCCGGGTTCACTTTTCGCAGCCGCGACGCATTCGACATCCGAGCGTACGAAGTCCCCCCTCCCGCTGAGGAGGAGGAAACGGTGAGGGAAGCCGTCCCCGACGCGTATGAGACCGCTGAAAAGCCGTGGCGCCCCTCTTGGGAAGACCAGCTCAATAGGTCGGGGCAGGGCTTTTGATTGTCCCTGAGAAATAAGAACGAGAACCTTTTCTGGCATTCTAAGGTCTTCTGGATTCCCTCGCCCCGTTGTCAATCAAGTGGGATCATCTGCCAAAGAAAAACACCTCGGTCTATGGGAGCTCACGCCCAGACCCCCGCCCTGAAGCGCCAAATCGCAGCCCACATATACCGAGCCCTGAATCAGTTATTCAGACTCGCAGGATGCTCCTACGGATAACGGTCTCTATCTCCTCACCTTCATTTAAGACAGCCGATATGTCTTTGAGGCGTCGCAGTGTATTGCTCCGCTTTTCCATTTCAAACGAGGTTATGACTTGAGTTCCCAGTCTTTCGCCTCCTCCGAGACCTGTTGCCGGCCCGCTTTCTGTCCACACAACCGGGGCCATTTGGTAACCAAAGCCTATTTGAACTTGGAAGGACTCAAGGAGATGTCGCAAGCGGAGAATATGGCAGCATAACCATGATGAGGCCACTCCCATCAAAAGTGCGAAAACTTCTTTACACTACTCAGCCGGATTAACAGGCGTAGTCTTCACTGAAGCTCTGGCGGGTTATCCCTGGATCGTGGCGGGAGACGGCGATGACGAGTGAGGAGCTGAGTGGGGTTATCAGAGAAACTTCGGGTTCGGATCAGGAAGTAGTATGCATGAAATATTTCTGGCCTTTGGAAAACCCAAGTGGAAGTCGGAACCCTCATCGAAGTGGATTCCCTTGACTCTGAACGCTTGTTGGCATTAAATAGCACAACGTCATTTTTCCCACCGATACCCACGACAGAGAGGGGCGAGTCGATGAGAAAATCATGGATATTATTGGTGGCTTTGGTTGCGGTCCTTGATTTCTCAGCCGTTGCTATTGCAGCCCTAAGCACAATCGGCACAGCTAGCTATGGCGGTAGCAGCTACAATCTTATCTATGAAGACGACCAGGGTTTGGTGTGGTTGGACTATACGAATGGTCCAATTTATTCGGGTGGATATAGTTGGCCGACCCAGGTGAATTGGGCGTCACGATTGAATAATTCAGGCGTTTTGGCTTATAACATCAATCCAGGGATTAGCGTTAATTGGGCCGGTGATTGGCGGTTGCCTGAGACGGCGGATGGACCCTGGGTATATGGTAATGATGGAACAACTACTGCGGGATTCAATGTAACGAGCAGCGAGATGGGGCACCTGTATTACGTATCCCTTGGGAATCTCGGCCCTTTTGACACCAGCGGAAACCCGCAACCCGGGTATGGCCTACAGAACACAGGCCCTTTCAACAACTTGCTGGCCAGCCACGCCTACTGGTCGGGTACCGAGTACTCGCTCGATCCGTACTACGCATGGGGCTTCGATTTTGGGAGCGGCCACCAGAACTCCGGCCCTAAGTATTACCACTATCTCGCGACAGCGGTTCGGTCCGGAGAAGTCTCCGCCGTGCCAGTGCCTGCTTCGGTTCTTCTCTTGGCTTCTGGTCTGATAGGTCTTGTAGGGTTGAGAAGAATGCTCAGGAAATAGCTGATTCCAAACAGATGAAGTAATTTGAAGGCGGGGTGAATGATAGCTCCGTCCTCTTTTTTCTTCGGATAGGTTATGACTCATGGTTCTAAGCTATCGGTCATGATGCTGCTTCAAAAGCTAGCACTTAACGATAGGTTGTTGAAACTGGCGTCGCACCCCGAAATCAGGGGTTTCTGAACCTCTATCTGGACCAGGCCGTCGTTTCGAATGCCGATTGTAATCGCTTTTGCATAGTATCTTCCTTGGCCTCATTCTTTTCCATGGAGGGGCTTGAAACCAGTCTGCTCTTCTGACCCCGCCCCCTTCACTCAATGAAGGCACAAAGACCGCCCCGATCGTCCGGATCGTCCAACTGGATGAAATCGGAAGTGTTTCTGATGGACCATAAACTTGAGTTTGGGCGCTCGATTGTCTAAAACGAATGGCAGCGTAAGGGCGGGGAGGAGAAGTCGTGTCCAAAAGTTTGCCGTGCAGTGCCAAATCCTATGCCAGGCCAGAAAGACAGGGGAGGTAAAGCATTCTCTGTGGCAGTGGGCGAGGCGCACCATGGGAAAATTGGGCTGGCCTTCCTTCCCGTAGTCAAGAAACAAGGGAACGGCGTCCAAAAATCTCGTTGCACGAGCCATGGCAATGAAATAGACTAAATTCAATGATATGAAGATGGTTTCTACGTTTTTTTTATGTAAATGGTGATCTTTACCGCCTGTTTCTTAGGTAATATAATGATAAAAAATTTGTTATAATGTGTTTAGATATTCTATAATGAGTATTTATTGCACTTAGGAGCCAGTGGGGAAAACCTTGAGAGTTCGATCCTCTCCTCTCGCACCACAGGATTGTTCTTCACATGAAAGGAGATAACATACCCTCCATGAAACGACTAACTTTGAGACTGTTCATTGTGTGCGGAATCATCCTTTCGCTTGCGTGGGCATCCCCTCTTTTCTCTCAACAGGACGATATCGCGACCCTCCGGCAAAAGAACGCCGCCCTCGAAGCCAGAGTCAAAGAACTGGAGGCGTTCCTCAAACAGTGTACGGAAGAGCGAAACAAACAGTTTACAGAAGACCGGGGTTGGCAGAGCAAGAAGAACTGGCGTAGCCTTGAAGTGGGAATGAAGGAGCCCCAGGTGACCAAGATTCTCGGTGAACCCGTCAAAATCATCATGGGGATCAAAACATTCTGGTATTATCCAAACATGTACGGGGCTTATGTCTCTTTTGATGAGAACGGCTCCGTGAGCGCCTGGAAAGAACCTTAGGCTATTGAGACCTTCTGCAGTTCCTGGTGCACCCCTTCCCGGTCGTGCCCGTCCTCCGCAGTCGAGCCGAAGTCGGGGCGGAGGATGGAAGAGGGGTCCCATCTTTTCCTTAGCATTTTAAACAGATCCACAAGTCACCCTCCAGTCTACGCTGATGCTGCTAAAACGAATGATCTCGCAAGAAGCCCCTGCAGTTATCCTGGTTCACCTATTTGAAATAATTTAATTTTATGCCATTTCTTTGCTATGGTGAATTGGCAGAGATGAGATCGGCCGATCTGTATGGAATCTCTAAGGCCCGAAGAGGTTTTGCAGGCTTGTCTTGAACTGTTAGCTCCCGTGTGAACGGGCAAGCGAAAGGAAGGAGACAGCGTCTATTGCTATTTGCCGGCCAGTTGTTTCAGGGTTTCCTGATTCTTCCGCGTGCGCTTTGCATCGGCTCTGCGATTCGCTTTGTTGGGCTTTGCCTTGTTTTTCATGATTTTCTTTCTTTTCTGTGTGTTTGAAGCCATCATAGTTCTCCTTTGTAAAAATAGAAGCAAACTTTTACCCCCCAGGTCACCTCTTGTCAAGGAACAAAAGAAGGCAGGAGACAGAAGGTTAATCAATCTTTCGTCATGTTGCATCGCCAGGCGTAGAGGGCGATGCCGGTGGCGAGAGCCGCATTGAGGGATTCCACTCCTCGCTCCATTGGAATGGAAAGGGATTTCAGATGCCAGACCTGCGGCGGTAGTCCAGGCCCTTCAATTCCCGGCAAAAGGCAGAAGCTCTTCGGAAAGCTGAGCTTGCAGATATCTTCTCCCTTGGCGGAAAGAGTTATAATCGGGTATTTGGAGCTGCCTAATTCCTGAATGGACGGTCCCTCGAAAATCGGGACTCTAAATAGAGCGCTACCTCCTGCCCTCGTCGATTTGTAGTGAAACGGCTGGGCGGCCTCCTTCAGCAACACCAGATTCGTGACTCCAAAAGCGGCAGCAGAGCGGATGACCGCTCCCACATTACTTGGATCCTGAAAGGGGATGAGAAGCGTGCAACCCTGAGGCAATGCACCCGCATCCCATAAAGGAAAAGAAGGCACTCGAACGATCAGAACCGGGTGGTTGGTTCCAAAGGCGTCAACCTCTCTGAAAAGCTCAGCAGAAAGAGAATAGGCCTCAAGGTTCAGGGTGGGAATGCCTTCCGGCATCTTGTGCTTTGCGCTGAAGATGAGACCTTCACAGTGTCCAGGAAACTCCTTCAAGATCTCGCTCACCTGCTTGGGACCGGAAAAAAAAGCCAGGCCCTGTTTCTTGACCCCCTGCCCTTTCAGAATCTTCAAGAAGGCCTGGAAATCGTGATTGTGCCGGCTGTTGATCTCCTTCACCTTCATAATGTCCCGGTTTCCTGGGGAGACCTAAACCCCAGTGCCGTTGTTCTCGTGTCCTAAGTCCATCGAGTCATGAATTCGGTGCCGAACTTATTCCCTCAGGACTTAGTGCGGAGGGAGCTTTTACGACAACGCATTTACGAATCGAAGCACTAAGCGGGAGAGTGCCCGCCTCTCTGATGAGCCTGTTCTTTAGCCTTCACTTTCAGTTTTTCTTTCTTGCGTTTGCGCCGACGGTCAATCTCCCGTTTGCGTTCTGCTTTCTTGTGTTTAGCCATGCAAACCTCCATGATTTGAAGAATACAAGAAGTCAGTAGATAGAATACGGTAGTCAGGATCAAGTATTAAAAGATCGGGGCGTTACAGTCAACGAGAAAAAGAGCTGGGATTTATTCGGTTGACCGTTCTGGGAGATTTCCGTATATTTTCAAACGGAAGAGAGACGATTTGATTTCACATTCGGGGTGGTGGAGCAATGGCAAAAGCGACCAAGAAAAGTAAAGATCGGGTATCCCTTGAACCCAAAAAGGATCAGTTCATGGGCTTCTGGTTTCAGGATAGCATTGAATTCGTACCGGGCTGCGCCCTGAACGTGAAGATCACGAATTCCTTGTGCCGCAGGCGCTCTAAATTCCAGGACATCTGGGTCGTTGAAACACAAGGGCTTGGAAGAATGCTGGTGATCGACGGGGTCACCATGCTCACGGAATTCGATGAGTTCGCCTACCACGAAATGATCAGCCATGTCCCTCTGCTTGTTCACCCGAAGCCTTCCCGGGTGCTGGTCATCGGCGGTGGGGACGGTGGCGTTGTCAGGGAAGTTCTCAAGCATCCCGAGGTGGTATACGTTCACCTCTGCGAAATCGATGAAGAAGTCGTGAACGTGTGTCGCGAGTACCTTCCTTCCCAGGCTGGTTCACTGGATGATCCGAGGGTGAAGATCTTTTACGAGGACGGGGCGAAGTTTGCCGCCAATCACCCGGGGTCCTATGAAGTCATCATCGTCGATTCGACAGATCCTTTCGGACCGGGCCAGGTTTTGTTTCAGAGGCCTTTCTTCCTGAGCATGAAGAAGGCTCTTACCTCCCACGGAATCGCAGTGACCCAGTGCGAGTCGATCTACCTCCATCGCCACGTCATCGAAGGGGTCTTCTCCTTTGCAAGGAAGCTCTACCCGGTCACAGGATATTACCTCACTGTCATCCCGACCTACCCAAGCGGACTCATCGGCTTCAGTTTCTGTTCTCTGGGTAGGGACCCGATCAAAGACATGGATGAGGCAAGGGCGAAAGGACTTAAGGGTTTGCGATACTACTCGCCTGAGATTCATCGTGGAGCCTTCAGCCTGCCCCGCTTTGCCGCGAGTTTTATCAATGCGAAGTAGGAAGAACCGGAAGCTGCTCTCTTCTGCGAAGGCCGGAATCCAGTCTTTCCAAGGAGTCTTAAAGCATCTGGACTCCGGTTTCCGCCGGAGTGACGGCTTTTCAGGATACCATCGAAATGAGTGTCCTTGATCCCTTCCGTTTACCCTCCTATCTCTATTCTCCGGCGCGCAGCGACCGCGTCGACCGCGAGCGAAAGGAAGAAACCAACTCCTGCGACCATGATAATCGTCGCGCCTGAGGCGAGATTGAACTGGTAGGAAACCCACAGGCCTCCCAGTGTGAACGCCATGCTGAGGAGAGAGGCGAGGACCATCATTTTGCCCAGGGAATTGGTGTATTTTTCGGCGATGAAGGGGGGAATGGTCAGAAGGGCGATGACCAGGATGAGGCCGACCACGCGTATGATCATCACCACGGACAAGGAAATCAAGCCGAGAAGGGCAAAATAAAGAGCTCTCACCGGGATGCCGACCACAAAGGAGAACTCCTCGTCGTAGGACATGGCCACCAGCTCTTTGTAGAAATAGAAGACAAATAGGAGGACAACCAGATTCAGGCAGACCATGTACCAGACGTCGGAGCCGGGTACGGAAAGAATGCTCCCGAAAAGATAGCTCATCAAATCCACGTTGTACCCAGGGGTAAGTTCGGTGAAGATGATGCCCAGGGCCATGCCCAGGGCCCACATCACCCCGATGATCGTGTCGGCTCTTTCCTTGCTCTTGATGCTCGCAACCCCCATCCCCATGGAAATCGCGACGGAAAACAGCGTCGCTCCAAGGGCCGGGGATACTCCGAAATACAGGCCGAGTCCGATCCCGCCATAGGCGGCGTGGGCAATACCGCCTGAAATGAAGACAATGCGGTTCACCACGACCAGGGTGCCCAAAACCCCGCAAATGAGGCTCACCAGAAGCCCTGCCGCCAGGGCGTTTCTCATGAACTCCAGTTGGAGCGCCTCCCACACGTCTAGTCCTCCTTGTGGGTGGGGAGAACCCGGTGCGGCATCCCGTGGGCGACCAGTTCCACAGGGCACTGGTAGGCCATGTCTATCATGTCCTGCGTGATGTGGCTTCCCTCGTGGAAGATGAAGTGCTTGTTCACGCAGGCAATGGATTTCATGTAGCTCGACACCACGCCGATGTCATGGGTGATCACGACGATGGTGACCCGCTTGTTGAGCTCCTCCAGGATGTCATACAGATTGACGTGGAATTCCGGGTCCACACTCGCCGTGGGCTCGTCTAGGAACAGAATTTCAGGGTCCGTGGCCAGGGCCCTGGCAATAAAGACTCTTTGCTTCTGCCCTCCTGACAGTTTTCCGATATGCTTGCGGCGGTGCTCCCACATCCCTACCTTTTCGAGCACCTGCCGAACCTTTTCCTCGTCTTCCCGGGTGTACCTTTTACCCATGCGGGCTCTTGCAAGACGCCCCATGAGTGCCACGTCCATGACGGAAATAGGGAATGCCCTGCTGAGGTCCATGCTTTGCGGCACATACCCTACCCTGCGGCTTGCCGCGTTCGGCTCCTCTCCCAGGATCTTTATCTTACCCCGATCCGGCCGCAGAAGCCCGAGCATGAGTTTGACGAGCGTTGTCTTGCCCCCGCCGTTCGGTCCGATAATGCCGAGGAACTCGCCCTGCTTCAGGCGAAAGCTCACGTCTTTCAAAACTTCGGCTTTCTCGTAGGAGAAACAGACGCTCTCAAGCTCCATGGCATAAGGCACGGAGGCGAGGTTATCGACATTCTGAGATAAAGCTTGCTCCATGGGACAAGACCTTATTTTATACTAGCAGGCAGGCAGGGGTCCTTAGTACGTGGTCAGTGGTCAGTAGTCAGCCGTCGTCGGTCTGCTGTCTGGGGTCAGATATTCGACTCAAAAAACTCCAGGTTACGGCTGAGCTTTTCCATTCTGAGTCCGAGCGTTTCTTTCTTCTCCTGCACCTCTTCGATGATCTCGGCTGCCGCTTTCTCTCTGAACTGAGGGTTGGAGAGTTTTCTGTCCAGCATTTGGAGATCTTTCTCCACTTTGCCGATTTCTTTTCGCAGCCTCTTCTTCTCCTCTTCGAAGTCCAGAAGGCCCTTCAGCATCACATGAACCTGGTTCTGGCCGAACACGGCAGTGGCCGATCCCTTTGGCTTGGCCACAGAGGATCCGATATCGATGGACTCCACCTTGGCAAGGCTTCGAAGGTGAGGAATGTTGTGTCGCAGGATCTCCGCATCGTTGAGTTCCGGGGCTTCAACCACGATATCCACCTTCTTGGAGGGCGGGATGTTCATCTCCCCGCGAATGTTTCTGATGCCTGTGATCGCTCCCATCACCAGATTCATCTCCTCCAACGCCCGCGCATCCAAGGCAAACTCCGCGCTCCGGGCAAAGGGCGCCGTCATAATGCTTCCCTGCACACCCGGAAGCCTTTGCCAGATTTCTTCCGTCACAAAGGGCATGAAAGGGTGAAGCAGTTTCACCACGGCTTTCAGTGCCGTCACGAGAACCGAAAGGGTCGAGTTCCTGATGCCCCCGTTCTTTGAATAGATGCCCTCCTTGGCCATTTCCAGGTACCAGTCGCAGAACTCATGCCACACAAACTGGTAGCATGAACTTGCTCCGTCATTGAAGCGGTACTCTTCCAGCGCTTTCGTGACCTCCTCGCTCACCTGGTGCAGCCTCGAGAGAATCCAGCGGTCTGCGAGGGAATGAATGATCTCTCCCTCCTTTGCCGGATCGTCTCCGTCGAGATTCATAAGCACCAGCCTTGCGGAATTCCAGAGCTTGTTCACGAAATGGCGGTACCCCGCAATTCTTTCCTCCGAGAGCTTGATGTCTCTTCCCTGGGCGGCGAGCGCCGCAAGGGTGAACCGAAACGCGTCCGTGCCGAACTGATCGATCACATTCAAGGGATCAATCACATTCCCTTTGGACTTGCTCATCTTCTTGCCGTACGCGTCCCGCACCAGCGCATGGATGTAAACGTCGCGAAACGGCACAGCCCCCATGAAGTGGATTCCCATCATCATCATTCGGGCCACCCAGAAAAAGAGGATGTCGAAGCCCGTGACCATGGTCGTCGTGGGGTAAAAGGTCTTCAGCTCGTCCGTCCTGTCCGGCCAACCCAGGGTCGAGAAAGGCCACAGGGCCGAACTGAACCAGGTGTCCAGCACATCCGTCTCCTGGACAAGGTCGGTGCTCTGGCACTTGGAACAGGACGTGGGTTGCTCCCTCGCGACCATCACCTCACCGCACTCTCGGCAGTACCACGCCGGGATGCGGTGTCCCCACCATATTTGCCTGGAAACACACCAGTCCTTGATGTTGTTCATCCACTCATAGTAAGTGAGCTCCCAGTTGAGGGGCATGATCCTAGTGCGCCCTTCCTTCACGGCTTTGATCGCTTTTTCCGCAAGGGGCCCCACCTTGACGAACCACTGCTTCGAAAGCAGGGGTTCGATCATCTTCTTGCATCGATAGCAGTGGCCCACGGCGTTTCGGTAGGGTTCGATCTTTTCCAGCAGGCCCGCCTTTTTGAGATCCTCCACAATCTTTTCCCTGCATTCGAACCGGTCCATGCCCTTGTAAGGGCCTGCCAGCTCATTCATGTTCCCGCCGTCGTCAAGGACTCTGATCCGCTCCAGGTGATGGGTGTTTCCGATCTCAAAGTCGTTGGCATCATGGGCCGGCGTGATCTTCAGGGCTCCTGTACCGAATTCCTTGTCCACGTATTTGTCAAGAATCACAGGGATGGGCTTGCTGAGCACCGGCAGGATCACCTGGGACCCGGCCACGCCCTGATACCGTTCATCCTCGGGATTCACGGCAACGGCCGTGTCTCCCAGAAGGGTCTCCGGCCTGGTCGTTGCCACGGTTAGATGGCCGGGGCGATCCTTGAACACGTAATGAATGTAGTAAAGGGAGCTCACCATTTCCTCGTGCTCCACTTCCAGGTCCGCCAAAGCCGTGCGGCACCTCGGGCACCAGTTGATGATGTAATCGCCGCGGTAGATGAGGTTCTCTTCGTAAAGCCTCACGAAAACTTCTCTCACCGCTCTGGACAGGCCCTCGTCCATGGTGAAACGCTCCCTGCTCCAGTCGCAGGAACTCCCCAGCCGCTTGAGCTGGTTGATGATCACACCGCCGTACTTCTCTCTCCATTCCCACACAAGCTCGATGAACTTCTCGCGGCCCACCTGATGACGATCCGTGCCTTTTGCAGCCAGTTCCCTTTCAACGACGTTCTGAGTGGCGATTCCGGCATGGTCGGTTCCGGGCTGCCACAGCACATTGTACCCCTGCATTTTCTTGAACCGGCACAGAATATCCTGGAGCGTGTTGTTGAGGGCATGGCCCATGTGAAGGGAACCTGTCACATTGGGCGGCGGGATAACGATACAGAACGGCTTCCGGTCAGACTTGGCCTCTGCTCTGAACAGCCCGCTCTCCTCCCAGTACTTGTACCACTTTTCTTCGACCTCTTTCGGCTCATAACCCTTGGGCATGTTTTCCTTTTGCATCAACTCAGATTCCTCACTTGAATCGACATAGGTAGGCTGTCGCCAGCTTTCCCTGTCACACCACCCGGCGTAC
>CAZOLJ010000096.1:0-15512 GCA_964580575.1 uncultured Desulfobacteraceae bacterium | reverse complement strand
AGACGGAATACAAAGAAGTCCAACCCTTCACCACAAAGGACGGGTCTTTGGTGCGGGAGTTGATGCATCCGAGGGTGCATGGCAATAGCCAGCAGAGCCTGGCAGAGGCGGTTGTTCCAGTAGGGGCTGAAACGCTCATGCACAGGCACCTTGTTTCAGAGGAGATGTATCACGTGACGGAAGGGGCGGGGGTGATGACTCTCGGCGTAGAGCAATTTGAGGTCAGGAAGGGCGATACTGTGTGCATCTTGCCCGGAATGATTCACAGGGTCAGGAATACCGGCACTATTCCGTTAAGGATTCTATGCTGCTGCTCACCGGCGTATGCCCATGAGGACACAGAGTTGGTCCAATAGGGCGGCACAGGCGGCAGGATATGTCGCAATGCTCAAGGTCCTGGCACGCCAAGTCCTTCCAGAAGAGCCTGCAGAGGAGGTGCTATGAATCACATAGAAGGCGATTTCAAAGGCGTACGCAACACCAAAACCTATTATCAGGCCTGGCTTCCTGAAGGAAAGGTCAAAGCCATGCTCCTTGTCATTCATGGCCTCGGCGAGCATTGCGGGCGGTACATGAATGTGGTCAACCATTTTGTCCCGCTCGGCTATGCCGTGTATGGGTATGACCATATCGGCCACGGCAAGTCGGAAGGGATGCGGGAAGTCGTCGAGCGCTTCGAAGATTACACCAACACGCTGACGGTCTATTGCGAAATGGTCAAAAGCTGGCAAGCAGGAAAACCCCTGTTCCTAGTCGGCCACAGCATGGGCGGGCTGATCACCTCCTGTTACCTGCTCGACCATCAGATTGATTTCAGAGGCGCCGTCATCTCCGCTCCCCTTGTGAAAGCCAGCGGGAACATTTCACAGGTGACCATCTTCATGGGCAAGATACTCTCGGCACTTGCGCCCAAGATGGGGTTGCTTCCGGTGGATGCCAGGAGCATCTCGCGTGACCCGGAAGTGGTGAAGGCCTACGTCAGTGACCCACTGGTATTTCATGGCAAAACGCCCGCACGGTTGGCGGCGGAATTGCTGAAAGCCATGCGGCGAGTCACGGCAGAGGCAGACAAGATCACTCTGCCGTTCTTCGTTGTACAAGGTAATGCAGATAAACTCGTCGACCCTGCCGGTGCGCAAATGCTCTACGACCAGGCCAGTTCAAAAGATAAGGCCATAAGAATTTACGAAGGGTATTATCACGAAGTGTTCAACGAGCCGGAGCACGGCCGTGTGCTCAAAGATGTGGAAACATGGCTGGCAGCGCACATCTAACCAATTACGCTCAAGACTCGGAAACACCTATTCTTGGAGCGATAATTTGTCAAGATGATTCGAGCAGCTTGGTCCGACCCTCGTTGAACCAGGGAGTGGAGCAAGTGACAGCGCGGTTCGCCGGCCATTCTGTTGTATCGTTAGGAGCGCACAATCGCATCACGTCATTCCGGAGATGCAATGACTACCGAATCTGATCACCTTCAGCGATTGTTTCGAGCGCGCGCATCACTTGACGGCCTCTCGACCGCAGATGCCTTTGGTCAGCGGTTCTTTGCGCATCCGAGCACAATACGCAATATGCTGGAAAACCGAGTCCTTCCCGCGACGCCGTGGACCTATACCGATGACACTGTGATGGCCATGTCGATCGTCGATGTCCTCTCTGAGAAGAGGATTGTGGACCAGGAAATGCTCGCTGCTTTGTTCGCCGCTCGTCACCAATTCGATCCGGGACGCGGCTATGGCGGCGCGGCGCACATTATCCTTACTCAGATATCGGAGGGTGTGCCGTGGCGAGTGGCATCTTCCTCGGCTTTCGGGGGAGCTGGTTCGATGGGAAACGGAGGGGCCATGCGTGTTGCCCCCCCTGGGAGCCTACTTTTTCAACAATCTTAAAGCCGCTGTCGAGAACGCACGGCGGTCTGCCGAAGTCACACATGCCCATGCAGAGGGACAGGCGGGTGCCATCGCAGTTGCCGTTGCAGCGGCCTGTGTGGCCCGATCTATCCGGGAACCCGACTTTCTGTTCGATACAGTCCTTCGCCACACGCCGGATTCGGAGACGCGTGCTGGGATTGAGCAGGCATCGGCTTTTCCCCTTGAAAACGACGCCGGGACGGCAGCCTCTGTTCTTGGAAACGGCAGCCGAGTCACCTCGCAAGACACCGTGCCATTCTCACTTTGGTGCGCCGCTCGGCATCTGGGCCAGTTTGAGGAGGCGATGTGGTGCACCGTATCAGGACTTGGCGACCGGGACACCACATGCGCAATCGTAGGCGGCATCCTTGCGGCGAACTTGGATACGAGGGTGCCAGACGCGTGGGTTGCTGCAAGGGAACCTCTCGATCACATGTCCAGAGAAAAGATGGAGAGACGATAACTGCGGATAAGGGCCATCAAAAAGAGAACCCCGGGAAAGGCCAAACCCGGGGCTCTCAAGAAGTCATTCGGCTTTGCCAGCGCCTATTCACCTTCGCTGGTGTCGCCTTCGTCAGCCCTTTCCCCGGTCAGCAGGTACTCATAGGTTCTGTCCAGTACCAGCCGCAGCTTAGGGATGTCATTGACGCCAAAGCTGTCGGAGTTTTGCCAGTTGCCGTCCTTGTCTTTGTAGCTCCGCCTGAAGACCACATTGGACATCTTCAGTTTTTTGCCACCGACGGTTCTCTCGTTCTCAAAGATGGCGGCCTCGACCGCTCCAGCCCTAAAACTTTTCACCGGCTTTCCCATTTTGTTCACCTCCTTCCTGTGCAAGATTTATTGGTCTGTATTAATAGATGTCGCTCCGAGCGGCGGTTTGTTTAGTTCAAACAGTCGTGACAGAGCATTTTCTTAGGTTCTGTCCTGCTTGTCGGGCCGAAAAGAGTCAGTTTCTTGCAGCTAAGGCATGAGGTAAGAAACCCTTCCCATTTCGGGTTCTCGACCACCTCATGGACCGCTATTTCGACATCTTCGAACTCCTTCTTAAGTGCATCGATGAAGGCTTCCTGCTGCCGCAGGTTCACGAACATCGCCTCAGCTGCGAGACCGCATCTATCATCCAGCCGCCAGAGATTGTTGACGTGATGGCTCTTGGCTAGCCGAGCCTGAGCTTTGTCTCGAAGCCGCTCGGGCATTCTGATGAGCAAAAGCACCCGACTGTTAAGCCCCAGCCGTTTCCAATCCACTGAGCAGGAATACCGCTTGATAAGACCCTCTTGCTCCATGCTCTTCAGCCGGTCGAACACCAGCGATATTGAGATACCTGTGTCTGCGCTGATTTTGGTCAAGGTCTCACGGCTGTTCGTGCGCAATGCGCTTAGGATCTTCAGGTCTGAAGTCCGCATTTTGAACAGCTCCGGTTTCGCTTCCATTGATTTCACCTCTTGAAATTGTTCTGCACAGGATGTGACAGAACAATTTTCCTCGCCGCGTAAATTTCCTCGAAAACCGAACGATAGGAATAGAGATGAGGCTGTCGGACAGTCTCGGCTGCGAGATTTTTCGAACAAAATGAGGGAGGCGGCTTAATTCTTGGTAGAGGAACGCGACAATACAATTAGCTGGCAGGGAAACGGGCGGAAAGCTGGCAGGAACCAGGAGGTAATTCAACTTATGGAAACCCATGAAACCAGAGCAAACAAGAAACCGAGGCTTTGCCTTACCAACATGAGGAAGCTCGCTAGGCAGGAGGATCTTGCGAAGTTCTATGCGAGCTCCAAGGGGATGAAAAAGTCGAGTTAGCCACACAAAAGCTACACAGAAGGGTAAAATGGGGGTTTTGGACGAAAATAGGGTATGTCGGCATCTCGCTAACATACCCTATTTACTTGACTTACTGGTCGGGACGACTGGATTTGAACCAGCGACCCTCTGAACCCCATTCAGATGCGCTACCAGACTGCGCTACGTCCCGGTCGATTACCCCTTGATTCTATAGACATTCCCCTCTTTGTCAAGGCGAAAAATGCCTAAACATCGTTCTTGCCTAATGGAAAAGGGATGCATAATATGGAAGCTCATCCCCCTCCCCCCCGTATCAAGTACGGGGCAGGCTCTTACCCCTCCCGACAGGGGAGGGGAAGAGGGGCTGGAGGCCCCATGACGCAATTCGGGATTCATTTTATGAGCCGAGTGGATTGTATCAGCAACCGCAACATCAAGATCGCAGCCTCCTATGTCGCTCAGAAGCTGGGCGGCTACGGCCACCTCTTTGAAGGCATGGCCTACCCTTCAGACCGCTTTTCATCACCAGAGGATTTCTTTTTAAACGAGGACGAGTGGACCACCTATCAAAACTTCCTGGCCATATTCCGGAGAGCCAGGGAGATGGTGGATGAGCCTTATTTCTATTTCAACTGCGGCTTTTCCGCTCCCAGGCTTCGCTCATGGGGTCGACTGGATTCCTTTGTCCCCATCTTCACAAGCCCGAGTGATGGATTCAGGAGATTGCCCTTCTTCACCCGGCAGTTCACCGACACCAAGGACATAGAGGTCCTAGTCCCGCCTTCCTATGACAAGACCTTTCGGAAAATGAGAACCCTTTTGGAAATTCGCTACCACGAGGACGTGGACGTGCACGAGGACTATCTTGGTGACCCCTATTCCAGGGGCATGATTTCCTCGATCCCCACGATCTGGGGGCTGCAACCTGCGCTCGTGAAGCAACTGATGAATCCTTATGATCCGGAAATCCTCTTTAATAGGGAACCCGAGCTGAGCCCTTTCGCTCTTGACCCAAAGATGGAAAACCATTGGCTCACGATTTCTCACCCGGCCTACGGTCACAGAAAGGCGGTGGGGAAAAAGGTCCTTTTGATACCTGAGATGATCAATGGGCGACCGGTTTATCTGGGGAAGTACAAGGAGTTCCCTGACGGTCCCTCCCAGAGCGGAGAGAACCAGCAGGAGGTCCTCCTCATCACAGAAACCGTCCAGGTCGGCCAGAGGATCCTTCTCAAGGCCGGGGAGATCTTCAAGGCCCCTTCGTTCGTCCTCGATGTGACCTTTGACAGGCTTTCCCTCAAGGGCCGTCTGTCCAACACTTTCGTCTTCAGAAGGAACTCGGACGAATCCGCCGCAGGGTTCATCGAAACGGTCAACGAGCTCAAGGAAACCATTGTGGAGCGCAACAGGGCTTATCTCGAACTGGAGAAGGCGAACGCCGAACTCGCGGAGGCCAAAACCAGGGTGGACGAGTATGCCCGGACCCTGGAGCAGAGGGTGGAGGAACGGACCAAGGCATTGAGCCGGGCCCAGGAGGAGCTGAAGATCTTTAACCAGGATCTCGAAGCCAAAGTCAGAGAGCATGTGGAGCAGTTGAGGAGGTATAACGAACTCAGACGCTATCTTTCCCCTAAGCTCAGCGAGATCATCCTTTCCAGCGGAAACAATCTGGGCGCCGCGCCTCAGCGCAAAATGATGACCGTCGTGTTCTCCGATATCCGGAACTTCACCTCCTTCACGGAAAACCTTGAACCCGAAGAGCTTTTTCCCCTCATGGACAAGTATCTTTCCGAAATGACCAAGATCATCCACCAGTATGACGGCACCCTCAACAAAATCATCGGAGACGGATTGCTCGTGTTTTACGGGGACCCGATCCCTATGGCCGACCATGCCCAACGCGCGGTGATGATGGCCATTGACATGCAGAAGAAAGTCGTCAAGCTTAAGGATGAGTGGCTCGAGTACGGCCATGACTTCGGTGTCGGCATAGGCATCAACACCGGTTACATGACCGTGGGCAACATCGGGTCAGACATTCACAAGGACTACACGGTCATAGGAAACCAGGTCAATGTGGCCTCCCGCTTGGAATCGCTCGCAAAGGCCGGACAGATTCTGGTCAGCCAGAGAACGTACAGCAAGGTCAAGAGCTTCGTGGAAGTGGAGAAGGTGGGAATCATTCAGGTCCAGGGGCTTCGTGACCCGGTCGTGACTTACAATGTGAAGGTCCCTTAGCCCGAATGGCTTTTTGACATTCCGATGCGGTTCTGGTATAATTTTCATAAAAATATCCGATGAGTTGCCGTGTCATTCCCTGTCCCGCCAGGGCGGGAGAATCGTGTTTTGGAAGGATTACCGGCTGATCGATCGGAATTTCATTCAGATTCTACCATGAATCACGACATCACTTTTGAAGTCATAGGAAACACGAGCCCCTTCTCCATGATGGGAGAGAGCAGTTGTTACATTGTGACGGTGAACAACCGTTCCTACCTCCTGGACTGCGGGTCTCCCATATTCCCCTACCTGGGCTACAAGGGCATCTCCGAGATCAAAGGAATTTTCGCCACCCATTCTCACGAGGACCACAAACGGTGGTTTACCGACATCGTCCTCTTCACCTTTTACAACCCGCTCTACAAGCATAAGGTCAAGCTCATCTCGTCGGAAGTGATCCTCGAAGAGTACTCCAAGAACTCCAAGGCTGCGCTGGAGAGGTCTCTGTCGCGGGACTCCAAGCGCATTATCGACATCCCCTACGACGAAATGGTGGAACCGGTGGTCATCGGGCCGAGGAGCAAGTATTTCATCAATCTCAGGACAGCGGCCAACGGCTCTTTCTATTACCAGGTCGAGAACAGAGGGGGAGAGGTGATCGGCCCGGAAAAGGCAAAGATCTTCATTAATCCCGCGGCCAACCGTCCTCGCCTCCTGTTCAAGGATGACCAAACGACCGAGTGGGTGGAACCTGAAAGCTACTATTGCCTGAGCTCGGAAGTTTTCTATGAAAAAAACCGGAACGTTTACCGGGACGACGAGGCGGACCTCACGGTAGAAGCCATCAAAGCAAGCGCCTGGCATGGGGTTCCCACGATTGCTTACAAATTCATGACCGGGGACAACAAGCTTCTCTTCAGCGCAGACACGGTTTACAGGCCTATGCTCTGGAGACAACTCTGCGAGGAATATCGCCCGCAGCGATTTGAAAGCATTCGCCGCGAGGAGTTTGAAAGAAGCTCAGTCCTCTTCGGCGACATCAATGATTTCATCGAGAGGACCTGGAGCCGGGAGAGATACGAAAGCGCTCTTTCGGCGTATCGGGATTCCGTGGTGGTTCACGATGTGGCGAGAAAGAACAGCATCGTTCACACGGACTACGTCGACATCGCCAACGCTCCGATCAAAAGACTCCTTTTCACCCACAACCCGGATAACCTGACGGCCTTCAGGCCCATTCTCAAGTCCAACCGCAAACTCGTTCTCCACCATGGGGAGGTCTATGAGTCGGTGAAGGGATGGCTTTATCCCTTTAATGCCGATGTGTACATCCATCACTTCAGCTGTGACCTGGTGGGCTACCGGTCGGAGAGGGGAGACTACAAAGTCATTGAAAAGGACGGCCTGCTCGGAATCGTAAAGAGGGATGAACCGGGCCAAGAGCTCATGAGAGTCGATCTTTATGAGGATATTCGTGGAGAATACTTCCCTCTTCTCACGGATCAGAACAGAAGCTACATGGTCCGAGAAGACGGGCAGGTCGAAGAAGTGACCCGGATCGGTAATACCAGCCGCGGAAGGGTCGTGGAGAGTGTTCGAGGAAAAATACCGGGCCGTGCTGTGGCGGCTCAGAAAGGCATGTGATCAGAAAAGGTCTTCGTCTTCCGACCCGCCGCCCGGCATCCGGCCGTGCTCCTGAAGGTACCGCTGAATCAGCTCGCTCTCCCGTTTCGAATACAGCTTGTCTTCCTCAAAATCAAACCACGCTGCTTTGTGATTGTCCTCGGTCGCCCTGAGAAGCTCCTGCCGAAGATTGGCCGCGCCCCTGATCCAAAGCACCTTATGATCCCCGTCACAGAGTTGGAAAACACCTTCGGTCTCAGGGACCTTCTGAACATTTTCTTCGTTAACGGCCAGCCACTTCTTGGGAGGTGACGGGTTGCTGGCCATGGTGAGCCGCAAGTCGCACTGAAGGCACCGCCTGGCCTCTTTAGCAGCCTGGTCATCCGTGAACGCCATAGCCACTTCCTGGAAGCTTTCATGCCGTGCCCGCACGTCAAGCTCCGGGACTTTTTCTCGCGGCCAGGCTGAAAATCCCTCGTGTCGCCCCACGCTGGGATTGGGAGTTCCCTTTTCGAAAAGGATCTCCTCCATGTCGCCGTTTCCTCCCAGGGCTTTGTCCATGGCGGAAGCCGCCTTTCGACCTGCGGCAATCGCATGGATCACTGATCCTGGAACGGCCGTCACATCACCTCCTGCATAGACTCCTGTCATGCCGGTTTCTAAACTCTCATCATTCACAGGGATCAACCCGTTGTTGGCCTCGATGGAAGGGGTGCTCTGAAGGAAGGAAAGATCTGCCGCCGGGCCAAAAGCCAGGATCACCTGATCCCCTTGAATGCTCTCCCTCGTCTCATCGAACTTGGGGTTGAAAACGCCCCGGTCATCGAAGGCCGAGGTGCAGTGAACGATTTCCACGCCTGTGATGCGATCCTCGTCGGTCAGGATCTTGTGAGGTCCCCAGGAAGGCATGACCTTCACTCCCTCAGCCAGGGCCCCTTGCACTTCCCAGGAGTGAGCCGGCATCTCTTCCCTTTTTTCCAGGCATACCACGGTCACGTGTTTTGCCCCGCATCTCTTAGCCGTCCGGGCGGCGTCCACGGCCACGTTGCCGCCTCCGATGACAATGACGCAATCCTTGAGACGGATTCTTTGTCCTTCAGCCACTCTTGAAAGAAAATCCACGCCCCAAAGCACGTCCGCAGCATCCGCCCCTTTCAAAGCAATCCGCCGGCTGAGCTGAGCGCCGATTCCAAGGAACACGGCTTCATGGCCTTCTTTCTTGAGCTCCTCCAGGGTGACCTCCTTTCCCAGGGCCTGATTGGGCTTGAACTCGATACCCAGATCAAAGAGGGCTTTGAGCTCCTTGTCGAGGATATCTTCCGGCAGCCGATATCTCGGGATTCCATACCTCATCATGCCGCCCGCTTTGCTTCTTGCCTCGAAGACCGTGACCCGGTGTCCTTTCTTTCGGAGATAGAAAGCCACGGTGAGGCCTGCAGGCCCTGAGCCGATAACCGCGACCTTCTTCCCCGAGTTGTCGCCCACTCTTGTGTTCTTCTTCCAGAGCCCTCTGTCCCCGTCGGCCGCATACCGTTTAAGGGCGCAGATGGAGATCGGTTCGTTCACCTCCTTTCTCCGGCACGCCTCTTCGCAGGGGTGAATGCAAACCCGGCCTAGAATTCCCGGCAGCGGCACCTTTTCACGAATCACCGCATTCGCTTCATCCCTCTTTCCCTCTGCAATGAGCCTGAGGTACCAGGGCACGTCCATGTGCGCCGGGCAGGCATTCCTGCAGGGCACCAGATCCTCTTCCATTTTCCCTGGCCGCACCGATTTGTCCATCAAGGCTCCTGTGGGGCAAACCTCCACGCAGGCTGTGCAGAACTTGCAGCCTGATTCCTCCAGAGTCGGCCTTAGAGAACCGATCTGGACCAGGCCGCTCCTGTCGACCACAAAGCCGATGGCCTCGATGCCTCTGAGGTCGCGGCACGCTCGCACACACCGGGTGCAGCCGATGCACAGGTTGTAGTCCCGGATGAAAAGAGCGTGTTGGTCGAGAATCGGGAGATTCGTGGGGACCCACTTGGGCGTCGCGGCTGAGATTCCCACGCAGGTCGCCACCTTCTGAAGCTCGCAGTGTCCGAACTTCGCACAGCACCGTTCGTTTTGAGGCACGTTGGAGGAGCACTGGCTCAGGCTGCACCCCTCCCGCTGACCGCAGGTCAAACAGGCGTGAGGATGCCGGGTCAAGATGGGAACGAGGTTTTCCTGTCGCTTGGTCCGAATGGTCTCATTGTCCGTGACGATGACCATCCCTGCCTTGACCTCCGTGGCACAGGAGGACGCAAGGTCCTGATTCCCCTCAATCTGCACCACGCAGAGACCACAGCCCTTGCCGTCCTCCTCGGGTCTGGCGTTCTCGATCATCATCCGGTCCCCTTGGAAGATGACTCTCGCTGCTGGACTTCCTTTGGCAGGCGGTAAATCCGGATGATGGCAGAGAGCAGGAATGTATATTCCCGCGCTTCGCGCCGCTGCCAGAATCGAAGTTCCCGGAGGAACCTCGACTTGCCGACCGTCAATCGTCAATTTCACTGTTCCCATGGCCGCTGACATCCCTAGGTTTCACTCTTCTCAAGCTCGCGCGTAGCTGTCACTTCACCACCAGAGGGCACAGAGAAGAGTTTTTGTTTTTCGGGAGTTGCCGAAAAACAAAAATGTTCTGTCCCCAAGAAACCCCATCCAACAACAAGACCATTCTATAGCCTCTTCAGGGGGTGTTTTCGTCTATCGGTATCTCCCGATAGACGAAAAAACGATCCCTCTCCGTGTCCTCTGTGTCTCGGTGGTGAATACTCGGCTGCACTAACGTCGATCAGTTACCAGGAGTGTGAAATGGCGCCGGCTTTGCATGCCTGCACGCAAGTTAGAGCCGGCCTATGGACCGAGAGCTTGCAAGGATTGCACTCGTATTTGAGCTTCCTCCTCTTGTCCGGGGCCACCATGGCCACAGGCTCTTCCCTCATGGGGTCGTTGGGATCCTCTTCCACCACCTCGAACACCCTGGCCGAGCAGGCCTGCTCACAGTCTCCGCAGCCGTTGCACTTTTCCGTGTCGATGGTGATGAAATACTCGCCTGATCCGTCCTGGTAACCGTAGTTCGCGAGCATGGTCCTCCTCCGCTCTCAGGCCGGTTTTTTGTAAACGGTTATGGATTTTTCTTTCTTGCTTTTCCCTTCTGGCAAAGCGCATAGGCAAAGAGAGCAGCCCCCACAGCCCCGGCGATCTGGCTGTCCCATTCGGTTTTCGCCGGTTCAAAGCCGATCATGGGCATGAGCCTGCCGATAACGCCCCTGTTTTTGGCCATTCCACCGGTAATCGCAAACTCCGGGGTCACCCCCAGCCTTTGCACCAGGGAGTAGATTCTCTCCGCCATGGCCCTGCAATAGGCTGCGAGCACCTCTTCTGTGGTCCAACCCTTGCGGAGAAGGCCTGTGGCCTCGGACTTGGCATACACGACGCAGGTATTCGAAACGGCCGGAGGCTCCTGCGTCACGTTGTAAGAGCGCTCGCCGACTTCCACGATCGGGACCCCGAGGAGATCTGCAAAGACCTCCATGCCGCGGCCTGTGCCGGCCGCGCACTTGTCATTCATCAGGAAGTTGGTCACCCTCCCCTTGTCGTCGCACTGGATGGCCTTCATGTCCTGCCCGCCCACGTCCAGCACGGTTCGGACCTGAGGCCCGTAAATGAGATTCGCCCCTCGGCTGTGGCAGGCGATCTCCGTGAGGGTTCGGTCAGCCATGGGAACATTCACTCGGCCATAACCGGTGCCGATGCAGTAATCGATTCGGCTCTCCGGCATGTCCGTCTTTTCAAGGGCGAAATTGAGGCCGTTCCTGGCGCTGTTGGGGCTGTCAAAGCCCGTCCGCATGTTGCCGTACGCGAGGATTTCGCCGTCCGCCATGATCACCGCCTGGGTGCTCACGGAACCGACATCGATCCCCACGGTAATGGTTTTCGCTTTTTTCCAGTCGGTCTGCGGGTTGACCCAGTTGGTTTCGGTCCATCTCCAGAATTCCGGTTTCTTGTCTTCAGCCATGATCACCGCTCCTGTGGAAAGCCGGGGATTTCTTATCCGTTACCCGTTATCCGTTGTCCGTTGTCAGCATTCATACCCCGGCGCTTCGCTCACCAAATCCCCCTTCATCCCCCTTTACGAAAGGGGGAAACCGGGCACAAGTCCTCCCCTTTGTAAAGGGGAGACTGAGGGGATTTTACTTGGCCTTTGAACCAAGTTTCTTAGGAGTCGTCCGTGATTCGTGGTCCCCAGCCTCATTTCAGCAGGCAGATAACGGAGGCCTATGACTCCCCAGCACCATCAAGCCTCTTCGGCAGCCAAAACCGCGGCGCCCACCGCCATCCCGAACTCCGGCTCCTCAGGGATAAAGAGGTTCGGAATCGCCAACTGCCGCTTCATCGCTTCCACAAAGCCCGGGTTGCGAGCCACGCCGCCAAGCATCACCACGTCCTCGTTGACTCCGATCCGTCGGATCATGGATACAATACGGCTGGCCATGGCGTCATGAATGGCCTTGCTGATATCCTGCTTCTCGGTCATCCTGTGGATCAAGCCCACCACTTCCGACTCGGCGAAAATGGCGCACTGGGCGTTCATGGGGATTTCCTTGTCCGATTGGAGAGCGAGAGGCCCCATCTGCTCCAAAGGGGTCTCCAGGGCCCGGCCCATGGCCTCGATAAACGCGCCGGCGCCTGCCGCACACTTTTCATTGACGGCAAAGTCCACGGCATTTCCCTTTTCATCCAGCTTGGCCGCCCTCCCCTCTTCAGCGCCCACATCCGCCACGGTCCTGGCCTTGGGAAAGTGGAAATTCGCCCCCTTGGCCATGGCCTTGATGTCGTTGACCAGATCCCCGGTGTCGGGGAAAGCAAGCGTCACGACGTTCTTGCCCGATCCCGTGCCGCAGATTCGATTCACGTCACCGGCCGATACTTTTGCGTTCTTCAAGGACAGGTCCCAGGCTTCCAGGATCGATTTCTTCTGGTCAAAGCCGCTCAGCACTTTTGCCTTGCCGATGATGTTGCCGTCTTTTATGACAACGACCTTAGTGGTTTTTGCGCCACAATCAATTCCTGCGCTGATCATGGGCCAGATAACCTCCTCTTGAACAAGACCATTACTCATAGCACCCCCAATTCCGTCTCCCCTCATTCCCGGGGGTTTTCCTGCCTAGAGGCTAGGGCGGACGGAGAAACGTGCAACAGCAAAAAGCAAAGAAGGCCGAGGATCAGGGTGGGGAAAAAGAAGGAGGCATGCCACAGGATGGCGGCGCTCAAGCCTTCTTCCTTGCCGATCCCGTAAAACAGATAGGCGTATTGGACAGAGAGGTGAAAGGTCCCGATAAAACCCGGGGCCGAAGGGATCATGACGCCGAAAGAAGCCATGGCCATGACCAGAAAGGGAGCGATGAGAGGCATGCGCAGACCGATGGAGAGCTCGACCAGTTTGATTTGGCCCAGGGATGCGAACCAGAGCAAAAGGGAATAGGAAACGACCAGGGCCCACTGGTGGGGTTTTCTGGTCACGGCAAGACCCAGGCTGAAGTTCCACACCCCGTCGATGATTTTTGAACGAAACTTCCCGGGGACCATGAAGAGAAGCCGGTCGAGAAGATTGAGAAAAAGCTTGGCCTTGACTTTGAACCCGATCAGAAAAGCGATCAGCAGCAGGTAGGCCACAAGCAGAAAGAAGCCCGTGGCCCTGAGGCTGACGCCCACGGAGTTCCACTCCTCGGAGAAGGTGGTGCCCATGAGGCCGATCATCAGGAAAAAGAGGAGCGTCAGACCGTCAAAAATCCTCTCCACGACGATGGTCCCGAAGGTCGAACTGGCGCTGATGTGCTCTCGCTGCCCCAGGTAGTTGGCTCTGATGATTTCCCCAAGCCTGGCCGGAAGAATGCAATTGGCCGCAAAACCGATCATCAGGGCGTAGAGAAGGCTGGAAAACGCTGTTTTCTTGATCGGCTCGATCAGGATGCTCCAGCGCCAGGCCCGGATGACATACTGGAAGAGGTTGAGCAGGATGACCAGGGAAAAGATCAGAGGATCCGCCGTCCGGAGGACAAGCCACATCCTCGATAGATCCACCTGGCGGAGCGCAAGATAAACGAAAAGAGCGCTGATTAGAAGTCCTAACCAGACTCGCCAGGACAAGGGCTTAGCTGTGCTCCTGTCAGACTTCACGGAAGACTTCTTTGGTTTGGGCAATGTCCCGGGCGATCTGACCAGAGAGCTCCTCAAGGGTTTTGAAGGTCTTTTCGTCTCTCAGGCGCTTGATGAAGTGCACTTTGATCGTTTTGCCCATAAGTTCGACCGAGTAATCCAGGACATGAGTTTCTACGGTCAAACCGGTGTCCCCAAAGGTCGGATTATATCCGACATTGGTCACTCCGTTGTAGAAAACATCATCGATGAGCAGCTTGACGGCATAGACCCCTCTTTTAGGGAGCAGCTCGCCGTGAGGATTCAGGTTGGCGGTCGGGAAACCGAGCAGTCGGCCTCCCCTGTTCTGACCTTTCACCACGGTTCCCTGCACCTCGAAATCCCTTCCAAGGAGCACCCTGGCCTCCTCCAGTCTCCCTTCCTGAACCAATCTTCTGATCGAGGTGCTGGAAACGAGGGTGTGGTCGATCTCGATAGGCCCCACAAGGTGGACGACAAAACCGAAATCGTTCCCTATTTCCCGAAGAAGATTGATGTCGCCCTCCCGGTTGTGTCCAAAGGTATAGTCATAGCCCACCACGATTTCTTTGATCCCGATTTTCTTCACCAGGATGTTGTTGACGAAATCCCGTGCCGGGATCGCTGCAAACTCTCGGTCAAAGGACACGCAGACGATGACATCGATGCCCGCCTTCTCAATGAGTTCAAGTTTTTGACCTGTATGGGTGATCAACTGGGGGCCGTTTGCCGATCTCATGATTTTCAGGGGGTGGGGTTCAAAGGTCATGACAACGGACTGCCCGGCGATGGCTTTTGCCCTTTCTTTGACCTTGTCAAAGAGAGCCAAATGCCCTTTGTGGACGCCGTCGAAGTTGCCGATGGTCAGCACAGGGTTGGTCAGCGGTTTCTTGATTTCGTTGAGGTTTAAGATGACCTGCATGACGAAAATTCAAACGAATCTCTCATAAAATATTGACATGTTCTTGGCGCTAATATAAATGATTGGTTTGAAATATCAATTCATTTTGTGCGGAAGTGGCGGAACTGGTAGACGCGCTAGGTTCAGGGTCTAGTGTGAGCAATCACATGGGGGTTCAAGTCCCCCCTTCCGCACCACCGGGAATTCAGGCCGCAATCGAAACCGATTGCGTCTTTTGCTTTTTGCGGCGGTGAATGGGCGAGGAATCTCCTTAGGGCGGAACCGGAAAGGTTCTCCCGTTGACTCGCAGTGATGGGAATTTGCCGTGGCTCGAAAGATCAGGAGGGGTATTTGCCTGCAATGTAACCGCTCAGCTGTTCAATGAGCGATTCCTGTTCGGAGATGATGGATTTCACCACGTCTCCGATCGACACGACACCGAGGAATTGGCCTTTCTCAAACACAGGAAGATGCCTCACATGCTTCCCCGTCATCAGAATCATGCACTCCTCGACGGTGTTCTCCGGCTTGACCGTAAACATTTCAGAGGCCGGGGTCATGATTTCCTCCACCTTGGTCTCTTTGGAGCTCTTTCCCTTGAGGATCACCTTTCTGGCGTAGTCTCTTTCTGAAATAATCCCGGCTACCTTGCTATGATCGTCGAAGACCATGAGCGCGCCGATCTGCTTTTCTCCCATCAGTTTCAGCGCATCATAGACCGAAGCATGGGGCAAAATCGACCAAACTTCTTTTATCTTTGCCTTCAAGACTTCTCTCACGCTTTTCATATTTCACCTCCTTTTTGTTTTCATGGACCACCAATGCCCCAGAAAAGTGCTATACTATAAGTACAAACAGATAGGCGGGCA
>CAZOLJ010000095.1:0-16508 GCA_964580575.1 uncultured Desulfobacteraceae bacterium | reverse complement strand
CCGGCAAGGTAACGATCTTTTTCCGACTGTCTTCGCTGTTGTCTTTCGCGGTCAAGAAGGAAACCTGCAAGAAATGCAAATATCCCTGAAAAGAGCAAATGCAGGAAGCGATCCAGTAAAGCGAGCGAAGAGGTTGTCCAAATCCCGAAGAAGAAAGGCGCGTATGCCAGCGAGACAATCCCGTAGTTCCAAAGCGCACCTTTGAGACCGAAGCGGAGGATCCCCAGAAAAAGAGGGATGTAGTAGATCTCCTCCAGAACAATGGGAGGCGACTCTGCCTCGGAGAGCCAAAAATGCATAGAGGTGATCACGAACGGCAAGAGAACGATCAGGGGGACGTAGATTTTGTTGAGTGTCGCCATGCTTCCTCCATGGTTCAGGCCCTTGCCTCAACAGAAAAAAACCTTTCCGAGGAATGATAACAATAGTACGGATGGGTTTGAAAAGGAAGCTGAAACGAACAGCCTGCGCAACGGCGGAGGCCTCTGCAGCCGTGAAGCCTTTCATCTCTTGTTTCCCATGCGAGCCTCCTCCCCCATTCGGGCTAGACGGTTCACATTGACAGGTTTTTCAGAAGATGAGAAAAGGACAGAAAAAGGAGGGAGGTCATGATGAGAACAATTTTATTGGCTACCGATGGGTCCAGAAATGCACTGGGAGCGGTCCACTACGTCGCCAGCCTCTATAAAGGGGCATCAGACGTGGAGGTAACGGTGTTGAACATATCTCCTGCCATTCCTCCTCTCTATCGTGAAACGGGGCATGGCGCCGCCGTGCACAGGCAATTTATGGAATGGAAAAAGAAAAGGGACGAGGAGGCCAAGGCCTATTTCCATGACGCCTCAAAAGTTTTTCTGGAGGCAGGTTTTAAGAAAAGCCAGGTTAAAACAAGGTACCTCCACCAAGCGGTGGGCGTGGCGCGTGATATTATTCGAGAAGTGGACGCGGGTCCTTTCGACGCTTGTGTTGTCGGCAAGAAAGGCATGGGATGGTTTGACAGCATTTTTCTTGGGAGCATCACCAGCAAGCTCCTTGAGATCTCTGAGAACCATCCCCTGTGGCTTGTGGACGGGAAAGGGTCAAAGAGCCGCAGAGTCCTCATCGCCATGGACGAAACCCCCCACGCCGTAGATCTCGCTCGCCGGGCAGGAAGAATGCTCCATGGCCTGACTGCTGTCCACATTCTCTTCTACCACTATTGCTCTCCCTTTACGGAAACTCTTCCCGCTGAGGAGAGAAAGCGAATGAGGGATAGCGAGGAGGAGGTTGTTGAGCGAGAGAGAGCGAGAATGGCTCAAATTGTGAAGGAAGCCAGAGAGGCCATCCTGGCTGAAGGACTGAAGCCGAGAAGCCTGAATTACCAATTCCAGTATGACCCGTCTGCCCGTTCGAAGAAGATTTCACGGGCCATCCTCTCAAAGCTCAAGGAGGGGGATTATGGGACACTGATACTGGGGCGTAAGGGAACGACGGGTGCCAGAGAATTCCGCATAGGCTCCGTGGCTTTGCGGATCATCACCGAGTCTCAGCACTGCACCGTGTGGGTTATTTGAGAACTCGGTAGGAGTGTTCTCGTCGTCGCGGGGAAAAGGCTAGGCGTGAGGGACTAGCCACAGCACATCGTAGGGCTGGAGGGGGATCGAGAGTCGCTCCTTTTTAGGGCTGAATTCCTTTTGACTCAAGAGATCTTGCCAGTGCCCCTTGTATCCATTCATCTCTTCGATCGGTATCTCAACTCTGTGCTTAGAGTTGGTCACATTGGTGAGGGTGACGACCACCCGGTCCCCTTCAGGGGAGGTTCTCATCACTGCAAACACGGCCGGGGACAAGGAGAGAATTTTCTGGGGACCGTTGGGGTGAAAGGCCCGGTGCTTGGTCCGCGCCTGAATCATTCTCCCGAGGTCTTGGTTGATCCTGTATTTCTTGCTCTTGGGGTGGGTCATGGATCTCATGAGAGATCGAAGGTCCACAATCGCGCGGTTGATCACGCGTTTCTCAAGGGTTGCCTCAACCACGGAGTGGTCGTTGTGTGTGCCGAAAAGGCTGTGCAGGTATATCCCGGGAACCCCCTGAAGAACCAGAGCGATGGCACGGGAAGCGATAAAGCGTTTGATCTGAATTCTGAGTGACTCACCATCCTGTTTCTTGTTGAGGGCGCTGTACCAGGTCATGTTGAGCTCATAGGGCACATCCGTGCCGTCCTGTGCGGTCTTGTAGGAAATAAAGCCCCCGTGGTCTTCTGCGCGCCTACAAATTCGGTCAATATCCTTCGGCGACAGAATATTCTTGGCCCCCAAGAGGCCGATCCCGTCATGGGAATCGAGAAAATTGAAAAAGGTGGCCGTATCAGAGGGGGAGGTCATGGACTTGGCCCATGCAGAGAGAACGCTCGCGTCGCTGGTGTAAAAGGTATGGAGCACCAGGGGCGGCAGAGCGAAATTGTAGACCATGTGCGCCTCGTCGCTGCCGTTACCAAAGTAAGCGATGTTTTCTTCATGGGGCACATTGGTTTCCGTGACGAGCGCCACATGGGGTGCAACGACCGAGAGGATGTCTCGCAAGAGTTTGATGATCTCGTGCGTCTGCTCCAGGTGGATACACCGTGTTCCCGGCTGGTTCCAGAGATAGGTGACGGCATCCAGCCGCAGGATGTCCGCCCCCTGGCGCACATAGAGGAGAAGGATCGCTATGACTCTAAGAAGAACCCCGGGGTTTCGGTAGTTGAGGTCTATTTGGTCCGGCGAAAAGGTGGTCCACACATAGCGCGGGCCTGTGAGGGTTTCATACCGGGTCAGGATGGGGGTTGTTCTTGGGCGGAAGATCATACGCCTTTGTTCGGGCGTGAGTTCGTCCTCGGCAGCGAACCAGATGAAGAAATCCTCATACTCCGGGTTACCTGCTAGAAACTCAACAAACCAGCGGCTCTTGGCGGAGACGTGGTTGATGACGCCGTCGAACATCAGCTGGTAGCGAGCTTCCAGCGCTTCGATATCGCGCCACGATCCGAGCAGCGGGTCAACCGTTTCAAAGTCGATAATCGAAAAGCCCCGGTCCGATGAGGAGGGGAAGAAGGGGAGGATGTGGAGGGTATTGATGGTCCCCTTGAGGTAAGAGTCGCAAAAATCCCCAAGGGTCTTCAGCGGGGACTGTCGCTTTTTGTAGAGCAAGTCTCCATAGGTGATGAGGATGACGTCGAGTTCCGTGAACCGCTCTGAAGGATTGAAATCCCGCTCCCGCTCGATGAGTTCGAGCGGCTGATAGGCATAGAACACCTGCAGGATGCGCTCGATCCCGGCCAGAGCGGATTGTGCCACCGGATCAGGATAGAGAACCCGGAGCCGTTGAAGCACGCGATCACGTGAGCTAGGGGGCAGTTCAAGGCGCGGCTTGGTAAAATCAGGCTCAGGATTGCCCATCGTTCGTGTCGCGTCAAAAGACATCAAGAGCGGCTCCCCGCGGGACGCAACCTGCCCCTGCACGCCGGCAGCACAAGGTTTGAGACAGAAGGATCAGCCCCAGGCCGCCGATGCCGATCATGGGCAACAGGCGAGAGCCGGCATGACGGCGAGCCATCACTTTAAACGTCCGCCCGGAGAGCAGCTTCATAGACTCTTCCATCACGAAAATGCCGAAAAGGAACATGCCCAGACCGGCTAATAATTTCCATTCGTCCAGCAAGGCAAACATGTCGGTTTGGACCCCCTGAAAAGGAGAGCTTTTTCGGCCAATTCAATACCTTGAAAGATAACAGATCACGCCGGCCTAGGCAATAATGTGCGGCATAGTCGCCCCATCTTTTCTGCTGTGTCTTCGCATTCCCGATCCGGGTCTCGAAACCCGTGACTTCAAACACCCCTTTTGAGGTTGCGACCCGGCGCTTCGTTTCCCTAGGATCCAAGCCGGGCTCGGCGATGTCGACTCTGCCCTGTGGTGTCCGCCTGTTCCAAATTAGCAGCGGCCGGTAGCCAAGATAACGAAGAAGCTGCAAAACGTAGCGCAGAATGATACATTCAGTGCGTGAAGTCTCCGACGCATGCACACCCTCCGGCGATCAAGTTAGACTGGTGTCGCGATCCCTTTTTAAAACCGACAGAGAAGGGGCCACCGCCATGACTCTTGAACAGCTTCTGGTCATCATTCCGCACAGCGGGATTATGGTTCCCAACGAGATACCGCTTGAGAACCTGTCGGAGGAGTTTCCGTCGCTGGTGCAGAACGTGGATTGGTACACCCACTGGCTCTATGATTTCCGGGATCTCCTGGGCAGCCGCCAGATTGTTTTCCCTTATTGCTGTCTTATCCTTGAGGGAAACAGGCGACCGGATCTCCTTGACGACAGTGTGCCTTTAAGAGACGTCTACGGCAGGCCTGTCTACCGGCAGGGTGGCGAGCCTGATCAAGCGCTGCGCAAACGGCTTGCCGAAAAGTACCTCGATCCCTTTCACCGCGATATCGAAAAGAGCATTGCCGAAGGCGCCGCATTTCTCCTTGACGGCCATTCAACGGTCCCGGCGCGAGGGGTTGGGGAAAATCAGATCGACCTCATGAATTTCCAGGATTCGCCTTTGGACGAAGCGCCCAAGGTCTACAGTCCGCCAATCTACATTGAGACCTATGCGAGGGAATTGGCCAAGCGTCTCCCTGAGGTAAACGTCACAGTCAACGCCTCAGAGTATTATACGGTTTACGGCCATGTGTGTGCCGCCCACTCGGTCAACGCTTTGGAGCGAGCAGGGAACCGGGTTCCCGCAATACTCCAGGAGACCTGCGAGCGGCTTTACAGGAATCCGGACCAGACCCTCAATGTGAAGGCGATCAACCGCTTGAGGCGGGCTTTTGCCGAATCCATCGCTCAAACGCTGCATCTCGTTCGGGGGAATGGATGAAAGATCGAAATGTCATTGACCTTCACATCGGGAGGCAGGTGTTTGATTTTGATTGCGGGGCTCAGGCCCTGCAAATGGTCCTGGCCTATTACGGGGTGGAGATCCGGGGCGATGAATTGATGAAAGCGCTGGGAACGAGCGAAGACGGTACTCCTGTGGCCAACATGATCGCTTTCAGCAAAAACAAGGGTTTCGAGGTGCATGCGGGGTCAGGGTGGAGCTTGGGAAAAGTGAAACGATTTGTGGACGAGGGTCATCCGGTGATCGTTCTCCTGCAAGCCTGGGCGGACCGGTACATGACGCTGGAAGACTGGCGCAACGACTACGACAACGGGCACTATGCGATCGTCATCGGGCATGCAAAAGGAGTGTTGTTGTTCGAGGACCCCGGATCTTTCCGCAGGACATGGCTGCGAGAGAGCGAGTTTCTGGCTCGCTGGCACGACCGGGATCCGAGCGTCAACGAGAAGCTGGAGCACTTTGCAATGGTCTTGCTGGGGAAGGAGCCTGCGGACAAAACACCCGAATATATGCGTTGAAGAGAGGCTGCTTGAGAAGAAACAACCCATTTCAAATTAACCCCTCCTAACTTCCTCCTTTCACAGACGACGGTCGTTTGAGTATCCTTCGCTTTTGTGTTGACAAGCGAGAATTTTTTAATAAAATGTAAGCAATCGATAACTTACTTAGCCCGTCGTTCATGAACATTCCGCGCCAGCAAGAAAGGAGGTCTTTTGCCATGCTAACGGAGAAAAATAAACAACACTTCAAAAAGTGGCTTAGTCAAAGGCTGAATGAAAGCCTGGAAAAAGCCCGGGATACTCTTATTGATATCAGGGATCTCAAGGACAAGCTATCCAATCATGTGGACGAAGCCTCTCATGCCTCTGCCATGGGTTTCGCTTTAAGAATAAGAGATAGGGAAGCGAAACTGATCAGAAAAATCAGAGAAGCCTTAGGGAGGCTGGATCAAGGCACTTTCGGAATCTGCGAAGAGTGCGGCGAGGAAATCCCTCTTCGGAGGCTCAGGGCCCGGCCGGTGACCATTCTGTGCATCGAATGTAAGGAGGAGCAGGAGGCGGAAGAGAGAACGAAAGCTGAAGAGTATCTCATTGCGGATTATTGAGAGTCTCATGGAATAAGGAAGAAAGGGGGTTCATCATGGCATCCAACTTTCGGATTCTTGTACATCAGGATGGCGATAGCCTCCACCTGACGTTGTCCGGCGATTTCGATGGTTCATCGGCATGTGAGCTGCTCGAAACGATGAAAGAGAATGCCGCCGGGGTGCGGAGAGTATTCATTTGCACTCGCAGTTTGAAAACGATTTATCCCTTTGGATTGAACGTGTTTGAAAAAAAGCTCCCTGAATTGAGACGTTCGTCCTTCCAACTTCTGTTTACAGGGGAGAATGCAAAGACGATCGCGCCCCTAAATGCCGTGTGCGGGTAGGCGCGGCTCTTCAGCCGCGGCTACCAGAGGTCACGGTGGGCGAAAAAGGAAAATTCCTATGACCGACCTCATTCTTCAGAATCTCAAGGACCCTTTTGGCAAGACTCTGGAGCTAGTCCTTTTGCGCGAAAGGGTCAAGATGCTCGGCGAGCAGAGGCCCCAGGCAGGGAGGAGCCACCAGGATCGATTAGACCCGAAGGCTCCTGAAGGGGCGATGGAATCTCCAGAAAAGTCGGGAGGAAGAGATGTCAGAGATTGAAATCAAGAGAGAAGAAGTCGCGCACCGTTTTTGCCGTAGCGCAGAGGAATGCCCAACTGTTGGTCGCGTCCAATGACAAGGCGGTTCAGGAGGTGCTGTTGAGAATCCTTTCCCTCATGGGCTATGAGGTGACTGCTGCAGAAAACGGTCTGGAGGCAGCCACGCATTTTTTTACCGGCGCCTACGATCTGGTGCTGACCGATCTTCAAATGCCTCTGATGAATGGGTGGGAACTGTCGCGCCTTGTCAAAGAACGATCGCCGACGACCCCTGTGATCGTGGTGACGGGATTTTGTGACGATGCGCATTGGGAAAAGATGACCATGAACACTGTTGACGCCATCGTCACGAAACCGTTCAAGGTGAAAGAAATCGATAAAACCATCCAGAATCTATTGAGTGGCGCTGCATAAGAAGTTGCTTTTTGGGTAAAAAAAGGTATGCTGCAAAGGGTATGAAATGATCCAGAGGAATAGGCGGGAGCCGATCGTTGCAGCTGATTTTCGAAGAAATTTCAGTCTGCTGGATGGCTCTCGGCAAAGATCCCCGCATATGGAGTCAAGGAGGAATAGAAAATGCTCCCTTTAAAAAAGATCTTGGTCACCACGGATTTCAGCACTCTCTCCCATGAGGGCATCAAGGTGGCGGCGGAACTGGCCGCCGCCTACTCCTCGGAGTTGATCCTGCTTCATGTCGTCCCACCGCCGCATGTGCTGACTTCTTCCGGCGTCTCCGCCGGCAAAGTTCAGGATTATTACGGCGAACTGATCCGCTTGGCAAAAGAATCACTGCAAGAAGTCGCGCAGATTCATTTCAAGAAGGGACTCGCCTTCTCCATCAAGGTCATCCAGGGAGATCCTGCCGATGAAATCGTGAAACTTGCTTCCGAGGAAAAAGCGGGCCTTATTGTGATGTCGACGCGCGGCAGTTCAGGCCGCGCTCCCTACATGGCCGGGTCGGTCTCGGTTAAGGTTGCCGGAATGGCCCCCTGTCCGATGATGGCCGTCCCTGCAACTTGAGATAGGCAGATTGTCGTCCCAGATTCCGAGAACCCCGATGGAACTGCATGCATCGCACCTGAGTACTGAGGGAGGGAGTATTGTGGCATGAACTGGTACAGGATCGACACTGAAGCGGTATTCAAGCAGCTTCAAACCTCTGAACGCGGCCTTCCCGGGGAGGAGGCGAAGACCCGTCTTGAAAAGGAAGGCCCGAACAAGCTTCCCGAGGCAAAAGGCGCCAGCCCCTGGAGGCTGCTCCTCCATCAGTTTACCAGCCCCCTCATCTATATTCTCGTAGTGGCCGCCGTGGTGACGGCTTTTTTGGGCGAGCACATGGACACCGGCGTCATTGCTGCCGTCCTGATTCTCAATGCGACGATAGGGTTCTGGCAGGAGTACAAGGCGGAAAAGAGCGTGAGAGCCCTCGATCGTATGGTGGTTTCCCGAGCAAGAGTGGTGAGGGGCGGGGCGGAGAAGGAGGTCCTCAGCGAGACTCTCGTGCCCGGCGATATGGTTCTCCTAGGGTCAGGCATGAAGGTTCCTGCCGACCTCAGACTCATCCGGACTACGGAACTTCGAATTGAAGAAGCCGCTCTCACCGGTGAGTCCGTTCCTGTGAGCAAGACGATTGCATCGATTGAGGATGAGAATCTCACTCCCGGCGATCAGACCAACATGGCTTTCATGGGAACGATCGTTGTCAACGGCAGAGGAAAGGGCATTGTGGTAGGGACGGGAGTGAAGACCGTTCTCGGCCAAATCGCGCGGGATATTAAGGATCTGGCGGTAACGGCGACGCCGCTTCAGCAGAAGATCGCCGGATTCGCGCACCTGATCGGTCTCATCGTGCTGGGAAGCGCTGCAGCCATTTCCTTGCTCGGGCTTTTCCTTGGGATGACGTTAGCGGAGATATTCAAAATAGCGGTGGCCGCCGCTGTGGCCGCGGTGCCGGAGGGTCTCCCGATCGTTGTCACGGTTGCCATGGCCATAGGCATCAGCAGAATGGCCAAAAAAAACGCGATCATCAGGAAACTCCCCGCAGTGGAGACCCTGGGGAGCACTACCGTGATCTGCTCCGATAAGACAGGGACGCTCACAAAAAATGAAATGACCGTCAAGGCGATTTACGATGGGCTCCATTCCTGTGAAGTCACAGGGAGCGGCTATGAGCCAGAGGGCGAACTCTACTGCGAATGGGACTCCACGGATACGTCAACCCTGGAGAGGATGCGCCATATAGCACGCATCGGCATGCTGTGCAACGAGTCAAATATTATCGAAGAAAACGGCGAGTTCAAGGTGGACGGGGATCCGACAGAGGCGGCTCTCCATGTGGCGGCCATGAAGACAGGGCTTGACGGCGAGAGAGAAAAAGCGCTCTATCCGCAGCTTTCCATCATTCCCTTCGAGTCCGAGCGGGGTTTTATGGCCACCCTCCATGGGTTTAACGGCAAGCGGCTGATTTTTGCAAAAGGGGCCCCTGAAAAAATCCTTGAAATGTGCTCCAATTACGGGCAGGGCCATCCAACTGACAGGAGAAAACATCTCGTCACGGCAGAGCACTTGGCCCAGGATGGAATGAGGGTCCTTGCCATGGCTTACAGGGATGCTCCGGAAGGCTTGTCCGAACTCAAACCGCGGGATGTCGAGGGCGGGTTCACGTTTGCGGGGTTACAGGGAATGATCGATCCTCCCAGGCCGGAAGCCGCAGAGGCGGTAAAGGGTTGCACGGAAGCGGGCATACGGGTGGTCATGATCACAGGAGACCATGCCGTGACCGCCTCCGCCATTGGAAAGATGATCGGTATCACCCAAAAAGGCGGGAAGGCGCTAACGGGCCGGGACTTGGAATCCATGGATGACGAGACGCTGTTTCAGAAAGTGAGGGACGTCTCAGTGTTTGCAAGGGTCAGCCCTCAACATAAACTCAAAATCGTTCAGCAGTTGATGCGGCACGGTGAGGTGGTTGCCGTGACGGGCGACGGGGTGAATGATGCGCCTGCTCTCAAAGCGGCTCACATTGGGGCCGCCATGGGCAAGACAGGGACCGATGTCGCTCGGGAAGCCGCAGACATGGTGATCACGGACGATAACTTCTCAAGCATCTTCCATGCCGTTGAAGAAGGCCGGGTGGTTTTTGACAACATACGAAAAGTGACTCTCTTTCTTATCCCTACGGGCTTGGCCGCGATTCTTTCCATCCTGATAGCTATGGCCCTGGACTTGCCCATTCCTTATGTGGCGGCCCAGATTCTCTGGATCAACCTGGTGACCAACGGGCTTCAGGATGTGGCTCTTGCTTTTGAACCTGCAGAAAAGGGAGTGCTCAAAAGAAAACCCCGAAATCCGAAAGAGGGAATCATGTCACGGTTGATGTACGAGAGGACCCTCTTGGTCGGTGTATTGATATCCCTGGGGGTGATCTTCAATTTCTATTTTGCACTTCGCGAAGAGGTTTCTCTTGAACGAGCGCGCACCATCGCCATGACGACCATGGTGCTCTTTCAATTCTTCCAAGCATGGAACTCGCGATCGGAACTCCAATCCGTGTTCCGGATCAATCCGCTCAGCAACCCCTTCCTGTTTTACAGTATGGTCGCTTCTTTCCTGGCGCAGGTTGCAGTGATCTACGTGCCGGCCCTTCAATGGGTTTTCCGGACAGAGGCGCTTTCAGGAGGGGAGTGGCTTCAGATCGTCCTGGTCGCTCTCACCATCGTAATCGCCGTTGAGACCGATAAGGCGATTCGCAGGCGAGGGAGATCCGTCAAGATTTCCTCTCCCACAAAACCCTAGCCTCTGCGAATCCGTAGCGTCACCAGATTCTGCCGGTCCGGACACTCCAGAACCGTCTCATGGGCACTTCTCCAAGGAAAAATATTTCTCCTCCCTTTGTTCTCCACCTCCACAGCTGGCCTGTTGAGGATGATGGAGCAGGGGCAGGACAAGAAGGCCTCCGTTCGTGTTTCTGGGAGCTTCCTCCAGTTTGTTCCCAGTCCGAGCACAATCACCTGAAATTCTATAGAAAATGAAAGCGTTAGTAATCGATCACTTTTATCTTGACAACCTTGGGCTTTTCGATAGAATGTTAACAAACACTCACTTGTTTTGTCTGATCGTCTTGGGAAATGGAGGCTGTGATGACAGAAAAAACAACGAAAAAAGTGTTTCTGGAACGCATTCGTCAGCTTTCTTGCAGGCGGTTTTCTTGTGGTCTTGGTCGTGGGCGTTGTAATCGCCATTCTGATCTCCACTTTGACAAAGTAACTCTCTGATCGCAGGTTCCTCAAATAGTGGTCGGCGATCAGAACCAGCGAAAGCAATCCTAAGATTGAGGGGAGAATGGCCCAAGGACGCAAAAGCACCGGGGTAAGAAAAAAGCAGATCATGGATGCGGCTAGAAAACTGATTATGAGGTCAGGCAGCGAGCACGTCACCATCAAAAACATGGCCAAAGAAGTAGGGATCTCAGATGGTGCAATCTATCGCCACTTCAAGAGCAAAATGGAAATTTTGTCTTTTCTCGCGGACAGTGTTTCGGCGGGGCTGATTCATGACATTGAAATGGCGCGAAGTGTGGGCTTCAACTCCATGAACATCATTGATGAAATCCTTAGAGCACACCTTTCCACGATCAAGCAAAAGCGAGGGCTGTCCTTCCTAGTGCTCGCGGAGATCATCAGTTTCGGCAATAAGTCCCTGAACAAGAAAGTCTCGGATAACATCCAAATTTATATTGACCGCCTGAGAGTCGTCCTCTCCGACGGCGTCCGTGCAGGAGTTGTTAGGCAGAACGTGGACCTTGATGCGGCTGCATTGCTTCTCTTCGGGATGATTCAGGGTCTGGTGAATATCTGGGCGCTGAGTGCTTACGAGTTCGATCTTGTGAAAAAGTATTCGGATCTCTGGGGGGTTTGCAGAAAGTCTTTGGTCTATTGATCATCGATCACGAGTATCTCAAATAGCGTTTGCGTTTCTGGGGTTAGCGGCGGGAATCGTTGAGCAGCATGGAGAGTTCTCTGCGTTGGATTTGACGCCAGCCCATCTCCCTAATGGGAGTTTTATGAAAGGAGAAAGACATGGAGACCAACCTTGAACCGCAAAAGGGCAAGATGCAACTCAAGGATTACGTGCGCTGGTTCTTCGTAGGCGCTTTCGGTCTGATTATCCTCTTCACAGTGATCATGGCGGCTTACAGGAAGTTCGGAGGGTAGGGAGACAAGGGTCGCTCCGAAGTTTTTATATTGATCCGATTGGATTTGAATTCTCAGTCCTCATCGGGAAGCATTGCCTTTGCCGCGAAAGGGAATGCCGCAACCTTCGGAATGTCCGTCTAGCTATCTTGCCCCTGGCTGAGGCATAACTTGCCGGTCCAAGGTGGCCTTGCCTCTCCCTTCAGCTCCCAGGGTGCTCAACCGCTTCTCTTTAGACCAGTTCCCGGCATTGAATCAAAAATATAGGGCCATTTTTTTAAGAAAATACATGAAACCCCTTGTGGCGTAGAGGGCGTAAGGGAGTAGTCTTGGACTGATGGGGCGAAGGATGAAACCGCTGTCTGATTGGCCTGCGGCACCCACCCAGCCCTGTTTTATCCGTGAAAGCGAAAAGGGATCAGCATGAAAATCGTTGTATTCTCCGACCTAGACGCCACCCTGCTGGATCGGGAAACGTATTCGTGGGAACCTGCCGACAGAGCGATCGAGGCTTTGAGAAAACGAGAGGCATCTCTCGTCATGGTCACGAGTAAGACCCTTTCCGAAGTCGGATCGCTGCATGCGGAACTGGGCTTTGACGATCCTTTTGTTTTTGAAAATGGAGGCGGTATTGCCTTTCGTAAAGAAACGCCCTTAAAAGAACACCTCATCTCATGGGAACCGAAGATCGATGAATTCCAAAGGGAAGGGTTTACGGTTCTTGCTTTAGGCACGAGATATGAAGCGCTCGTGAAATCGTTGGCTGAGATTTCCGTTGAAGTCGGTGCTCCATTGCTCGGCTTTTCCGCAATGTCCAATGAAGAGGTGGCAAAAGCGACCGGGCTTCCAGCAGCGCAAGCGGTCAAGGCCCGCTGGCGCTTGTTTGATGAGCCCTTCATGATTCCAGAGGAATCGAAATCCCTGGAAGCTGGAATCCAAAGTGCCGCGATTCGACGAGGCCTGGGCATGGTGAAGGGGGGCAGATTCTGGCATCTGATCGGGCATGCCGGAAAAGGGAAAGCGGTTTCCATTCTGCTGGAGGGTTTCCGGAAGCAAGAGGGTGCGTTGGTGAGCATTGGGCTCGGGGATAGCCCAAATGATTTTCCTTTTCTTGAGCTTGTGGACATCCCTGTCCCCTTGGGCGAGCTCTCCACAGGAGAGTGGGCGTGGCCTCCGGCCGCAAGAGTGCATCGAGTCGACCATCTCGGACCGGAAGGATGGAATCAGGCTGTGCTCGATATTCTGGCCTCGCTTCAGAGAGGGCCTGCCCACAGAAAATCCGAAGGAGGGACGTGATGCATTACACGACCGCTATCCGGAGCTACACCAGCAAACGCATCGAGGAAGTGGAGTCGGCCGACCTCCTCGTCGGGATTCCCAGCTACAACAACGAAAAGACGATTGCCCACGTGATCCAGATGGTCACCCACGGGTTGGCGATGCATTACAAGGACCGGAGGTGCGTGATCTTCGTCGCCGACGGGGGCTCCACGGATGACACTCGCGAGGTGGCCAAAGACTTTCAGGTGAAGCCCTGGCAGGAAAAAATTGTGTCCATCTACCGGGGGCCCTCCGGAAAAGGAACCGCTTTGAGGTCCGTGTTCGAGGCGGCGGCACGGCTCAAAGTCAGGGCGTGCGCGGTGGTGGACTCGGACCTGAGGAGCATCACTCCGGATTGGATTCAGAATCTCCTGGACCCGGTTCTCTCTCTCGGCTACCAATTTGTGGCGCCGGTCTACCTGCGCCACAAGTATGACGCGACAATCACCAACAACATCGTCTACAACCTCACGCGTGCTCTTTACGGAAAGAGAATCCGGCAGCCCATCGGTGGAGACTTCGCCCTGTCCATGGACGTGGCGAAATTTTATGCAGAGCAGGACGTGTGGGAGTCGGATGTGGCGCGGTACGGCATCGACATCTGGATGACCACGAATGCGGTGACCCAGAAATTCCGGATCTGCCAATCCAACCTGGGGGTGAAGATCCACGATGCCAAGGACCCTGCGGGACACCTGGGTCCCATGTTCCGACAGGTGGTGTGGACCATCTTTTCCCTCATGGAACGTTTCGAGAGCCACTGGAAAGGCGTTCGAGGAAGTGAACCGGTGGAAACCTTCGGCTATGAGGGGTCGTCGGAGCCGGAGCCTGTGAAGGTCGACCTGGAGGCCATGATCCAGCATTTCAAAATAGGTTTTCAGCAGTTCTCCTCCCTGTGGAGAGAGATCTTTTGCGAGGACTGCTTCGCCGCGATCCAGGAATCGGCGCAGAGCGAGTCCAAGATGTTTTTTCTTTCCACCGGTACATGGGTACGGATTCTCTACGAGTTGGCAGCAACCTTCCACTCGTGGAAAGTGAACCGGAACAAGCTCGTCGACCTGGTGACGCCGCTCTACTACGCCCGCGTGGCATCCTTCGTGCGAGAGAGCTGGGAGATGTCCTCGAAAGAGGCGGAGACCCTGGTGGAAAAACAGGCGCTGGAGTTCGAAGAGGGAAAAGATTACCTCGTCAAGATGTGGGAAGAGAAAACGACCTCTCAGGCCCCCGGCTGACCCCAGCGGGCGGGGTTTCAGGAAAGGCGGAAAGGAGTCACTCATGAGCGAATTTCAGCAAGAGGGTTTGATCACGACCATCCACGGGTTTTATGACCTCTTTGACCCTGAGCAGTACGCCCGCAAACTCGAGGATCGGCTCATGGAGTTCTCCAGGCACCTCCAAATCGGCCTGCTGCTCCCCTCTCTTCTCCAAGAGATCCATGTGCCCAAGGTCCTGGATCACATCATCGATGAAATCAACCAGGTCGATTATCTGGATTCCATCGTGGTCACGCTGGGGGGCGCTGAGAAGAAGAGGCAGTTTGAAGAGGCGAAAGACTTCTTCTACCGGTTGAAAAAACAGGGAAGGGATGTCAAAATCCTTTGGGTTGAAGGTCCCAAAATCCAAAAGATCCTGAAGAGGATCCGGTCGCAGAACATCGATGTCGGCAAGCCCGGCAAAGGCCAGTCGGTCTGGATCGGCATGGGCTATTTCTTCGCCAAGGAGCTTTGCGAGGTGGTGGCCCTCCATGACTGCGACATTGTGACCTATGACCGCCTGCTCCTCGGCCGTCTCCTGGAGCCGACCGCGAACCCCAACAACGACTTCGAATTCTGCAAAGGCTATTACGCCCGAATCTCACCCACGGAAAAGCAAATGAAAGGCAGAGCGACGAGACTCTTTGTGACTCCCTTTGTGGAAGCGCTCGCTCGAATCATGCATCGGTACAACCATCACGAACTGGAGGATTTTTTCCGTTATCACCGCGCCTTTCGTTACCCCTTGGCCGGGGAGTTCAGCTTTCTGACCCGTCTGGGAAAAGCCCTCAATGTGGCTTACGATTGGGGCATCGAAGTCAGCACCCTTTCCGAGGTGCATGAGAGGTTGATGCCGAAGAAGATCGCCCAAATTGACCTGTGCCGGAACTATGAACACAAGCACCAGCAACTCTCAGAAGCCGATGACAGCAAGGGACTGCATCGAATGATCGGAGACATCACCAAGTTCTACTTGAACTACATACGATCCCACGGAATGCCCATTGACGATGCGTTTATCGACATGGTCCAGCGAACCTACTACAGCACGGCGCTGGGCTTCGTCAAAAGCTACAGTGATGACGCGGAATCGAACGAATTGATCTATGACCGCCACCAGGAAGAGCAAATGGTTTCTTACTTCAGAGACTTCATCGGAGCGGCGTGGGAGCAGGCAAGGGGGCAGAGGGGCGGGACCCAGATTCCATCGTGGAACCGAGTCACCTATTCCGTCCCCGATATCTACAAGGCGCTGATCGAAGCGGTCGAGGAGGATAACAGTTAAGAGCGGGGACAGTGTCTCCAAGGAAAAATCTGCTGTCTCCCTCGGGGAATTGACCTTTGCATCGGAAAAAAGGCCAAAGGTGCAAAGGCACATGAGCACAAGGAAAAAATCGATAAAGTCATAAAGGAGTAGAGGGACAAAGGGGGTCTAGCAGAACGGTTTTTCCGCTTTGTGCCTTTGCGACTTTGTGCCTCTGTCCCTTAATCTCTTATGTTCTGCGGATGCGCATCTTGACCAGATTCTCACGATCCGGACACTCCAGAACCGTCTCGTCCGCACTTCCCCAGGGATAAGCCCCACCGAACTGCATGACATTCAGACTGGGAAAGATATCGTGATAAAAGAAGCCGCAGAGCCCGCCCGTGTCCCAGCAGCTCAGGGAGAGGATCTCGCCCGCTTTGTGACCTGCGCCGCACGAACCCTTGACGGAGATGATCTGGGCTGAGAGAGGTTTGATCCCTTCGGGATTGACTGCCATGATCTTCCTCCTTTCGAGAAGAATAAGGTCGAGCTTGATCGATGATAAGGAAGTCCCAATAGGAACCTAAGAGAAAATATCTTTTCTGTAAATCGAAAAAATCGGCTTTGCAAGAAGTCGTCACTCCGGTGAACCCCGGATCAAGTCCGGGGCAGGAACCGGAGTCCAGGTATTTTTTAAGTCTAAGAAAAAACTGGATTCCGGCTTTCGCCGGAATGACGGAAAAGGGGCTTTTGGGACTTCTTACAAGACCATCCGATTTGGATCATCCAACTTCGTTGATATGAATCCGGGCTCAGCGTGCCTCGCGCCGGAGACTCTGCTTTACATCCGGGACAGCGTGCTTGAGGTACCGGTAGAAGTCGCTGTCCGTCGTGAGGATCA
>CAZOLJ010000094.1:0-17035 GCA_964580575.1 uncultured Desulfobacteraceae bacterium | reverse complement strand
TTTCACTTCCTTCTCATAGAACTGAAACTTGTAGGACCCGAGCTCGATCGTGTCAAAATCGTTAAGTGGAACACTGTCCTTGACGACCGCCCCATTCACTTTCAGCCTCGTCATTCCTCCCGCAAAGCTGATGGCATAGCCCGACGGCCTGCGGCTGATGGTCGCAGCCGTTGCCCCCATGAGGAGACCCGACAACCTGATTTCAGAGGTCTCGGCTTTGCCGATCTTGGTCAGCTTTTTCGAAAGCTCAATTTCCCCAAGACCCGAATCATCGATAAAACTGACCACTCCAACCTTCACGGGGATTTTGGCTGTCGAGGGCGCCACCTTTTGTTTAGCGAGGAGTTCTCTCTGTTTCGCCGTGTCGAGCAGCATGGTCTTGTCCAGTGGCAGTTTCTTGTTCTTTCCTTCTCCTTCGATCTTTTCTTTTTCCGTGGCGACAAAGAGGATCACATGCTTGCCGATGACAATGTTGTCCCCGTGAGACAGCTTGCGAGACACGACCTTTTGGTCATCCACAAAAGTGCCGTTCGTGCTCTGCAGATCCGTCAGAATATACCCCCCCCCAAGCTTGTCGATTTTGGCGTGGTACCCGGATACGGCCAGGTTGTCAATGACGATGGTATTGTCCACTTGGCGGCCCATGGTGATGCTGTCTTTGGAAAAAGGGTACTCCTTGATCACCTGTTTATTGTAGGTCAGGATCAACTTGGCCATGATTTTCCCCCGTTCTTGAACACCCCTTATGTATACTTTATCCAAATCTTCGTTAAAATAGCAAGGTCAAATAAATCTAAGGCCCAAACCTCCTCTTGATTCGATTCACACGCGTTAGGGCATCCGCCACCAGCCCTCCCAGTCTTTCCAGGGAGGTTAACCGCTTTTTCTCCACTTGATCAAGAAACACAGTGACCACAGTCGTATTGTCATGAGCCCCTCGTTCAAGAGCCAGATCAATCAGTCTTCGGGGCAGTCTCTGCGGGTCTGACTCCTTCAAGGCAATTTTCAGAATCTCCTCGTCTGTTGCGAGGTCCGTAAGCCCGTCCGAACACAAAATGAAGAGATCTTCACTGGACGGTTCAATCTCGAAGACTTCGGCATCCACGTTTTCGGAAGATCCCAGGTTTCTTGTCAGAATATGCCTGAGAGGGGACCGTGCCGCTTCCTCCTCCGTCATCACGCCCATTTCCACATGTTCGGCAATGATCGTGTGATCTTTGGACATCCTTTCAATGCGGTTGTCCCTCACAAGGTACATTCGGCTGTCTCCCACATTGGCAGCCACAATGCGCCCGGAAGCGACCAGCAAACTGACGATGGTTGTTCCCATCCCATTGTACTGCTCATATTCGCTCGCCATTTCGTAGATCACCCGGTTTGCCAGACGTATGCTTCCCAGGAGGTAGTTCCCTTCCCGGCTCAGAGACTCATCGGGAAAGCCGAAGATTTCATCGGGAGGAGCCTGGACCTCAGACCATTTGCTGAAGCTCTTGTTGATGATCTCCACGGCGACCCGGCTGGCCACTTCACCGGCCAGATGACCTCCCATGCCGTCCGCGACCATGTAGAGGTTTAAGGTGTCCTGAACGGAAAAAGAGTCCTCGTTTCCTTCCCGCTGAAGGCCCACGTCCGTCATGCCAGAGGATTTTATCAGCGATTCAGCTCCGATCCTTTATGAAGTTCAATGAGTTGCCTCGTTCCTTAGCCTGAATCATCCCACTCTCAACTCCTCGGTGCGGCTTCTCTCTCCGCCGTTTTCTTCTTCTGCTTTTGATCCACTTTCAGGGCGAGAAGCCTCAAGAGCTTTGCCATTTGCCCAGCAGTTTGAAATCGTTCGTCCAGCAATGGGACATTCAGGCCGATGACCTTTGCTCCACTGCCTTTGGCGAGATGGACCATCCGGGCGATCCAATCGCGCGGCCAAGGCCACGAGCCAAGCGTGTCGAGACTCTTTTGGTCGATCTCTATGAGGAGGATTCGTTGATCGATCGGAGTTTCAGGCAAAGCCAACCTCGTCACGGTGTCATACGAGATTCTCTCCGCCTGCTCCTTAAAGGGAGGGGAGTAGTAGGCGAGCCCTATGAAAGCAAGAGCGATCAGACCAGCAAGAAGAGAGTTCAGTCTCAGGCTTCTTTTGACCATTTATAACGAAGATTTACGTATATTCATAAAAAATACAATAATTTTTATCAAAATAATTGAATCATGTCAATTGAAAAACAGTTCTCCTTCCCTTTGGCCCACCCTATTAAGAGGAAATCTCGTACTGTTCGATGTGGAGGTTTTCTTTTTCCAAAATGATGACCCTCCGGTTGATTCTCCTCTCCAGATCGATCACCGACTGCTGCTCCTCCTCTTTGAGCACGCGGGCAATATCGGGATGCACATGGACGAGGACCTGGGCGGCTTGACCCGCAGGGGTCGCTTCCCTCTCCAGATCCCGGAGGACCTCATAGCAGATGGTTCTCTTTGCCTTCAAGGACCCCCTGCCCTCGCAGTAGAAGCAGGGTTCACTCAAAAACCGGTTCAGGTTTTCGCGCGTTCTCTTCCTGGTCATTTCGATCAAACCCAGTTCGGACATTTTCAGCACATGGGTCTTCGCCTTGTCTTTGGTCAAGGATTCCTTCAGCGTGGTGAACACCTTTTCCCTGTTGGATTTTTTCTCCATGTCAATGAAATCAATGACGATCAGCCCCCCCAAGTTCCTCAAGCGCAGCTGATAGGCGATTTCCTTGACCGCCTCGAGGTTGGTTTTGAGGATCGTTTCCTCCAGGTTTCTTGTGCCCACATAGCTCCCCGTGTTGACATCGATCGACGTCAGCGCCTCTGTGAGCTCGATAACGATGTAGCCTCCTGACTTGAGCCATATCTTTTTATCCAGAGCCCTGGAGAGTTCCATCTCGATCCCGTAGAAATCGAAAATGGGTTCAGGGCCTTCATAGAACTCAACGGAATACTTCAGCGCAGGGACAAAGGTTTCAATGAACTCCATGATGGCGCTATATTCTTCCTTCGAATCGATCACGAGGCGATCCACTTCGCGGGTGAAGAGATCTCGAACGGATCGGAGCGAAACGCTCAGGTCCTTGTACAGCAGTCCCGGGGAGGTATGTTTGCCCATTTTCTCTTGGATGCTCGTCCAGAGCTTCTGCAGAAAGTCCATTTCGGACTTAAGTTTGTTCTTCTCCGAGCCCTCGCTCGCGGTTCTGACAATGAACCCGAGATTGCCCGGCCTGATCTCCTGCACCAGGTTTTTCAATCTCTCTCTTTCCACGGGATCTTCGATTTTGCGGGAGATACCGATGTGATCCACATTGGGCATGAGCACCAGATGCCGGCAGGGTAAAGAGATATGAGACGTTAGGCGCGCGCCCTTGGTCCCCATCGGCTCCTTGGCGATTTGGACCATAATGTCCTGCCCCTCGCGAAGCAGGTCTTCGATGTTCATCGCTATCCCCTTCGGGTGCCCCGCCAGCCTGTCTTCGTGGTCCTGGGGCAGTTCCGCTTCGGCGCTGTTGTTCAGCATCATCTGCTCCAGTTCCAGGAGATCCTGGTGAACGTCGGAGACGTAAAGAAACGCGCTTCTCTCAAGCCCTATGTCCACAAACGCAGCCTGCATGCCCGGGAGGACTCGCACCACCCTTCCCCGGTAGATGTTTCCCATGAGCTCCTGCCCCGTTTTTCTTTCGATGTGGAGCTCCACCACCACCCCATTTTCCACGAGAGCCACTCTCGTTTCATGGGGCCTCGAATGAATGATCAATTCGCTTGCCATATTCAACCTCACTGTCGCCCTCTGGCCGTAACCAGAGCTTGTTGAAGCCTCTAACCTTCAGACTCCTTCGAGTCCGGGATTTCCATGGTTTTCAATACGCCTACTCCTTCAAGGTCTTCATCGCTCAGGTGAAACATCCCCTGGATGATCTCCGCAGGTTTGAGCGCGGGCCCTTCCATGGGTTTGAGGGCTAGGTGCATCGTTGATCCTGTGTTGAAATAAGCCGATTTCACCTGGGCGCGTGCATCGATTCTCCGATCTCCCTTTTTCCCTTTCTTGGTCACGGGGAAAGAATCGGAGGCAAGAAATCGCTCAAGACGATCCGTTCCCACTCTCACCCCATGGAAGGAGATTTCGTAGTGGATTTCCTTGTTCTTGAGGCTTTTGGCTTTGCGGTCCAGAACATCGAGAGTCTTGATTTCAAGACCCGAAGGGAGTTGCTCATCAATCTTCTCTCTGAGCGTCCGGTGGGGACTGGAGTCGTGCCACTGGACCACTAGGGTTTCGTGCAAGCTCTCAGTGCCCACCGGCAGAGCGGCGGCAAAGGAGAGCTTAGGCATGGGGTGATATCCCTTGGAGTAGACGAGGCTCACGCCAGCCCTTTTGAAAGCCCTTACAAAAGCACGCACCAGTTCGAGGTGGCTCAGATGTTTCGCAGGACCTCGCTTGGAAAAAGTGATCCGCATTTTTCTGGGCTCCTCGCTTTCCCCTGGTGCCATGGGCACCTCCTTCTTTGGAGCCGAGGCCCACTCTCTGAATAGAACGGGTTCCACTTCTTTGTGGTCACAGACCCCGCAGTCCAGGCACTTTTTTCTGCAGTCCGGCGTCCACTCCCCTTCCAGGGCCCTCTTCCACTCCTTTTCAAGATATTCCTTGCTGACCCCGCATTGGATGTGATCCCACGGAAGCACTTCGCTCAACGACCTCAGTCGATGGAGGTAAAAACCGGGGTCCACCCCCATGTCACGAAAAGCCTCCTGCCACAAGTCCAGGCGGAAGTGCTCGCTCCAGGCATCAAATCTCGCTCCCTTCTGCCAAGCCCGCACCAGCACCGGCGTCAGCCTTCGGTCTCCTCTCGCAAAAACCCCCTCGAGCCAGCTCATTTCCGGCTGATTCCACTTGACCCGTATCCCCGGGTCTTTAATGGATTTCTGGATGAACTGAATTCGCCGACCGCTTTCATCGAGCGAGATTTGAGGCAACCACATGAAGGGAGTATGAGACTTCGGCACAAAAGCGGCGACACTCACATGGACCTTTCCTCTCTTCTTCGAGGCCCTTGCCACTTTCCCTGCAAGCCGGATCATGTCCTCCAGATCCCTGTCCTCCTCGGTAGGAAGGCCGATCATAAAATAGAGCTTGATCAGATCCCATCCGGCCCCATAGATCTCTTTGGCCATGAACAGGATCTCTTCATCCGTCAGGCCCTTGTTCAGGATTCTTCGGAGTCGGTCGTTTCCCGCTTCGGGGGCAAGGGTGAACCCTGTTTTTCGAACCCTTTTGATCTCTTCAAACCATGTGGAGTCCAGACTGTCCACCCGCAGGGAAGGGAGACTCACGGCGATCCGGTCGCGCTCCTGCTTGTCCATGAGAACCCGAAGCAAAGGTCCCAAGCAGCCGTAGTCCCCTGAACTGAGGGAGAGCAGGGACATTTCCTCATATCCTGTGAAGCGTAGGCCCTGCTCCGAGTGTCGAATCACGGCTTCCGGATGCCTTTCCCGAACAGGCCTGTAGATCATTCCAGCCTGACAGAAACGACAGCCCCGGGTACACCCTCTTGAGATTTCAACGGCGAGCCGGTCATGGATCAGCTCCGCGAAAGGAACCACCTGGCGCTCTGGAAAGGGGAAAGCATTGAGGTCGGGGACAATCGCTTTCGTGACCCGCGTGTAACCGGGGAGCAAGGGTTCCATCTCCTGGATCGTGCCGTCCGGTCGGTAGCGAGCCCTGAAAAAACCCGGCACATAGAGACCGCGGATCCGGCTCAACGCTTGAAGCGTTTCCCTCTTCGTGGCATGATGTTTTTTCGCCTCCCGCACGGTCTCACATAGATCCAGAGCGGCTTGTTCCCCGTCGCCGATCACCATCACATCGAGGAGAAGGGCCACCGGTTCAGGGTTGAAACAGGCCGGGCCTCCGGCCACGAGCAGAGGAAAAGACGTCTTTCGCTCCTCCGCCCAAAAGGGGATGCCGCACAAATCGAGCATGGTGAGCACATTGGTGAAGGAAAGCTCGTGCTGGAGGCTGAAGCCGACCATGTCGAATTCGGTCAGGGCCTGACCGGACTCCATCGCCGTCAGGGGAAGACGGCGCTTCCTCAGCTCTTGCTCAAGATCGGTCCCCGGACAGTACACCCTTTCAGCGGCCAGCCAGGACGGACGGTTTAACAGGTCATAGAGGATTTTGAGCCCCACGTGACACATGCCCACTTCATAGACATCGGGGAAAGCCAGAGCGATAGAGACCTCCACCTGAAAAGGATCTTTCTTGATCGCATTGATCTCGTTCCCCACATAGCGACTCGGGTGTTGAATGCGGGAAAACCATTTTTCGTTCAGCACGCTCATCGGTCTCTTCTCGATGCGAGGGACTTAGCCCAAGAACTTGTTCGCCCCCTGCCTGCGGCAGGCAGGGGTGCGTAGAGCTTTTTGCGCAACTCTTTGGTTGCGGCTACAGGCCTGCCTTGGGGACTTCGCTTGTCTTAGGATACTCGGTTTAGGAGGTTTTTCAAGTGGATTGGCCCAGAAAGGGATCGAGCCATACCATGATCTCGGCCCCGCCGTCGGGATCGTTTTTTCCAGACACCCTCCCCTTCAACCCCTCGACGATTCGCTTCACAATGGCCAAGCCGAGCCCGGATCCGCCCTCCTTGGTGGTAAAAAAAGGAGTGAACAGAAGCTGAAGTGCTTTGGTGCTGAATCCCTCACCCGTGTCCCGGAAGATAATCTGCGCCATTTTCCTCTGCGTTCCCTGTGATTCCGCAGAGTCCACAAATTCTGTACGAACCGAAAGCACCCCTCCTCCTCTCATCGCCTCCACGGCGTTCAGAAAGAGGTTCCACAAGACCTGCTTGATTTGTTCCGGATCGGATTCGATGATCATGGATTCGTGAAATTGCGTTTCCACCCGGATCCTTTCCGTCCACTTGGCGCTGTTCTTGAACAGCTCCAGAGAATCCAGAATCAGCTGATTCAAATCAACGGTCTGCACCGAAGACGGCTTCGGCCTTGCGAAAAGCAAGAAGTCGCTCACCAGGGTATTGAGACGGTTGATCTCCCTCAGCATGATGTCCATGAGCTTGGTTTTGACATCGTCCATTTCCAGGCTCTCTTTCAGCACTTGAATCGAGCCGCTGATCGAGGCCATGGGGTTTCGGATCTCATGGGCAATTCCGGCTGCGAGTTCTCCGATCAGAGCCAACCCTTCCACCCGCTTCATCTCCTCTTCGATCTCTCTCATCTTCGTCATGTCCTGGAAGAAGAGGATTCGCCCTCCCAGCGCTCCGCCCGGCAGATGGAGAGGAGAAACCGAGCCCCTCAGGAAGATTTTTTCTCCGCTCGGACGGAGATAGGGCAGGTCGATGAAATTCTGATGCTTGCCGCCGTGGGGACTCCATTCGTTCTCTCCCAAGCCGACATGGCCCTTGAGAAAGGGAAGCGCCTCCAGCAGTCTCTGCCCGGTACAAGCTCCCGATGGAATGCCGAAGAGCGCTTCAGCCGCCGGATTGAAAAGAAGAATCCTTCCCTGATCGTCCAAAGTGATCAAGCCCGAGGTCATGCTTCGGATAATCCATTCGTTGAGCGCCTCCAACTTGACGATGTCGGCTTGTTTGGCTTTCAGTTCATCCCGGCTTTTCCTCGCCTGCTCGGAGGGATAACTGCTCAGGAAGGCGACGAGGTAAAAGGCTGCAATGTTGACCAGGATCATGTAGAAGATGTAGGAACTCTGATAGTCCGCAGGGTAAACCAGCCGGCTTCCCAACGGCTCAATCACCCGATAGTAGTGGAGATCAATGAGGAGACCGTAGAGGATGCTGCAACTCGAAGCGGCGATCATTCCTCCTTTGCGGTAAAGGATGATGCTGCCGTTGATGATCGTGAGGATGTAGAGAAAAGAAAAAATGCTCTCGATGCCGCCGGTCGCGTAAATGATCGCCGTCACCAGGAGCGTGTCGACCACCAACTGGAGGTAGGCAAAGTGAAACAGGTTCTGGAGGCGTTTCAGCAGGAGGACATAAATAACGGTGATGCAGTAGATCGCGGCGATCAGCAGGTAATGATAGGTCTGGATATCGCCGAAAGCGGTCTTCGTTTCTTTCACTTGCACGAAGACAGAGGCTCCCAGCAGCAGAGAGACGAACAGAACCCTCAGAAACATCAGTCTCTGAAGGCGTCCGAACAGCTCTGATCGAGGAATGCGAAGGGGGTCGCCAGAGGCCATGAGATCGCTCTAGCCGCCCATGGCTGCCGCCATCCCAAAGATGGGCAGGTACATGGCAATGACCAGTCCACCGATAGACCCGCCGAGAAAGAGCATCAGGAGAGGCTCCAGCATGGACGTGAGGGCTGCAACCGCTGCGTCGACCTCCTCGTCGTAGAAGTCAGCGATCTTCTCCAGCATGGAGTCCAAAGCGCCTGTCGCCTCGCCTACGGCGATCATTTGGATGACCATCCCCGGAAAGATGTCATTTTCCGAGAGGGGTTCGGCGATCGTCTGGCCTTCTGCAATGCTTCCCCGCACCTCGTAGATGATTTCCTCAATCACCACGTTTCCAGCGGTTTTCGCAACAATCTCCAGGGCGTCCAGAATGGGAACCCCGCTGCTGATCATGGTGCCGAGGGTTCGGGTAAACCTCGCCACAGCCGTCTTTTTGAGCAGATCCCCGAAAATGGGCAATTTGAGAAACAGGGTGTCCGTCCGCTTTCTTCCGGAAGCCGTATTCCTGTATCGCTTAAAACCGTAAACCAAGGCACCCAGGGCAATGATCACCCAGTGAATATTGCCTTTCAGAAAACGGCTCATGTTCACGACGATCTGGGTCGGGGTGGGAAGGGCGGAACCGAAACTCTTGAACATGTCTTCAAAAACGGGAATGACGAAGACAAGGATGACCGCGATCACGATGATGGCAATGGCCATGACCACGATAGGATAAGTCATGGCTCCCTTGATCTGGCCTTTCAGCCTTTCCGCCTTTTCAATGAACTGAGCCAGACGGCGCAGAATCGTATCGAGAATACCGCCCACCTCCCCTGCGGCCACGAGGTTCACGAAAAGGGAATCAAAAATCTTGGGGTGCTTTTTCATGGCTTCCGCCAGAGTGGATCCTCCCTCCACATCCTTGGTGATTTCTTTTAAAACCGCCTTGAAGGTAGGATTTTCGGATTGCTCCGCAAGAATCGTGAGCCCTTGTACCAGCGGAAGACCGGCGTCGATCATCGTGGAAAACTGTCTTGTGAAAACCACCAGGTCTTTTTTGCTAACCTTGGGTTTGAGAAAAGAAATGCTTTCGAAGATATCCTTGGGTTTGAGTTTGAGCTTCTTGACCGTGAAGTTGCGTTTTTTGAGCTGGCTGAGCGCTATGGTTTCAGTCGCGGCATCGATTTCCCCTTTGAGCTTCCTCCCCTTTTTGGTCTGGGCAACCCACACATAGACGGGCATCTATCTCATCCTCCTGTGGCCTTCCCCCATCGGTCCGCTTTGCTCGAAAAAGGAGCAGAAGGCTCTTCAGCTTGGCAGACGTGCTTATAATCTTAGTGAAATATGGAGGTTATGTCAAGCATTCTATGGGAAATGCTCCGGGGACTTTGGCAGAAGATGAAGCCGAAGGCACTGGACGGACGAAGGGGATAACTCTTATCCAGGACAGCAAATTACTCTTGACAAGAGACGTTCACTCCATGTTATATGGGGACCGTGATCAATTGGAACTTATACGAAAAAGGAGGATTTGGATGTGATTGAGGTTAATGCTCCAATGGCAGGAAAAGTCATCGATGTGAAAGTGAAAGTGGGAGATACCGTGAGCGAAAACGACGAGGTGGTGATTCTGGAAGCGATGAAAATGGAGCTACCGATTGTAGCCACAGGTTCCGGCGCCGTCAAAGAGATCCGCTGCAAAAAGGGGGATCCTGTGGAAGCGGATGCCGTCTTGATTGTTCTGGGGTAAGGGATCGTAATTCCCAGGTTCGGCCTTGAGGATCCATTGCGAAAAACCTATAAATTCTCAGTATGCTGCGGATCTCCGGATCCGCAGGTTGTCAGTCGGTCGCCAGGACACGGTGTTCTATCGGTGCATTAGCGCCTGAAATCGGAATTCAAAGAATCAGATGCTGCAGAAAAGCTCGGTTCCTTTCCGGAAGTGGGCTTTTTTGTTGATGGCGACCAACCGTTCAACTGATGAAAGAAAGCCGGTCCTCCGTTCTATAGCCTTGAAAGAGATTGACAGTTCTCCGTGTCATGAACTAATTTTGGGGTGTTTTTTAACACCCACTGGAGGATACAACATGGCGGATAGAGTCGATACGGATTCCCTGAGAAAGGCTGTCGAGAACTGGTCAAAGAGTGTGGAAAGCAAGCTCGGAAAAAACCCCGAGAGAAAGAAAGAATTCCTCAACACCTCGGGCATTCCCGTGCACCGCCTTTACACGCCGATTCATACGAAGGACATGGATTATCTCACCGATGTCGGGTTTCCCGGTTCCTATCCTTTCACCAGGGGCGTCCAACCCACCCTGTACAGGGGCCGACACTGGACCATGCGGCAGTACGCAGGGTTCGGAAACGCCGAGGAGTCCAACAAACGCTACAAGTTTCTCCTGGACCAGGGGCAAACCGGACTCTCCGTCGCCTTTGATCTGCCCACCCAGATCGGTTACGATTCAGACCATGACATGGCCATGGGAGAGGTCGGGAAGGTGGGAGTTGCCATCTCCTCCCTCCAGGACATGGAAACGCTCTTTGACGGGATCCCTCTGGATCAGGTGAGCACCTCCATGACCATCAACTCCCCGGCAGCCGTTCTCCTGGCCATGTATCTGGCCGTTGCCGAGAAACAAGGGGTTGCTCCGGAACAACTCCGGGGAACCATCCAGAACGACATCCTTAAGGAGTACTCCTCAAGAGGCACCTATATTTTCCCTCCAAAACCCTCTATGCGCATTGTGACGGACATCTTCGCCTTTTGTTCAGAAAAGGTTCCTCAGTGGAACTCCATCAGCATCAGCGGATATCACATCCGGGAGGCAGGATCGACAGCCGTGCAGGAGGTCGCCTTCACGCTCGCTAACGGGATTGCCTATGTCGAAGCTGCGTTGCAGGCCGGTCTGGACGTGGATGCTTTCGGCCCTAGGGTCTCCTTCTTTTTCAACGCCCACCTGGACTTTTTTGAAGAGGTGGCCAAGTACCGGGCGGCAAGGCGCCTTTGGGCCAAGATCATGAAGGAACGGTTCAAGGCCAAGGATCCTCGTTCCCTGATGATCCGCTTCCACACCCAAACCGCAGGCTGCACCCTCACCGCCCAGCAACCCAAGAACAACATCGTGAGAGTTGCTTTTCAGGCCTTGGCCGCTGTTCTCGGAGGGACCCAGTCCCTGCACACCAACTCCATGGATGAAGCCCTCTGCCTGCCCTCTGAAGAGGCCGTGCGGGTTGCCCTCCGGAGCCAGCAGATCATCGCCTATGAGACCGGTGTTTCAGACACGGTGGATCCCCTTGGAGGGTCCTACTATGTGGAGGAACTGACTCGCGAAATCTTCGGCCGCGCCGAGGCCTACATCAATAAAATCGACGAAATGGGCGGTGCGGCAGCCGCAATCGAGAAAGGCTTTATCCAGAGAGAAATCCAGGAGAGCGCCTACCAGTATCAGCGGGAAATCGAACGCGGAGAACGGGTGGTGGTGGGGTTGAATCGCTTCCAGGTGCAGGAGGGCAAACCGAAAGATCTTTTGAGAGTGGACCCTGCGCTGCGGCTTTCGCAAATCGAAAAACTGAAGAAGATGAAATCCCAGCGCGACCAGAGGCTCGTCACTGAGGCGCTCTCTGTCCTCAAGAAAGCGGCCGAAGGGAAGGACAATCTCATGGGACCGATTCTCCGGGCCGTGAAGACTTACGCCACGCTCGGCGAGATCTGCGATACCCTAAGACAAGTCTTCGGAGAGTATCGGCAAGTGAATCCCCTCGGGAGGTAACTCTGAGCGAAGGCCTGCACTACTTTACTTGAAATGGAGCGTTGATCATGAATGTGGAGAAGAAGATCAGGGTCCTGGCAGCAAAGCCGGGGCTGGACGGTCATGACCGAGGCATCAAGGTCGTGGCCAGTGCTCTCATGGACGCGGGGATGGAGGTGATCTACACTGGACTTCGGCAGACGCCCCGCCAGATTGTGGAAGCCGCTGTTCAGGAAGATGTGGACGTCATCGCCATGAGCATCCTCTCCGGAGCCCACGATTACCTTTTCCCAAAGGTCATGGAACTGTTGAAGGAAAAAGGGGTCGAGGACATCATGGTCATCGGTGGCGGCATCATTCCGGATGAAGATGTCCCTAGCCTCAAAGCCTGTGGAATCGCCGAGATCTTTGGTCCTGGGACGAACACTCAAGATATCGTAGGGTTTATCAAAGCCAGCCTCAGCAAATAGTGCCCCTTCCTCTGAGCAACAAGTAGGAAGTATGCAGTAGGTAGTAGGTAGTAGGCAGTAAAACCAGCGGGAATGACGTTGTTCCCTTTGACTGCTTACTGCCTACTGCTTACTGATTTTCTGCGGGCTGGGTAGGATGGATCAGGGAAGCAGCCATCTGTCTGACCTGGGGATCCCGATCGCGGGTACAGTGGTCCAGAACTTGAGCGGCACGAGGGTCGTGGATGAAAGAAAGAGCGACGGTGGCCGCCATACGAATGGGCGAAAGGTATTTCTTGCGCCTGGACAAGAAACTCTGAACCGAGAGCACATGCTCAAGAAGATCGACCCCCCTGGGATCTCCTATTTGGCCTAAGGTCTGGCAGCAGGCGACCAGCCGCTCTTTGTCCTTTGCGGTTTTCATGAGAGACCTGATTTTGTCGAGGGCCGCTTGCGGCCGCAGGCTACCAAGGCATTTGATGGCCTCTGCAGCCACCTCGCCTTTCATGCTGTCCGCGCGCTCCAAAAGAATCTTCTCCACCTCACCCGTGTTCAGCCGCCGTGCAAGCTTGAAGGCCTTAGCCCTCACCTGCTCATTGTCGTCATCGAGCGCCTTCACCAGCTCTGCCTTGAGGTCCCGGGTGACGCTGTCAACGACATCCAGGATCTGAAGCCGTTCTTCCGCAGTGCTCTCCAGCATGAACACTCGTTTCAGCGACTTTGCCGCTTCATATCCCTGCTCGGAAAGGAGGCTTGCGGCAAGTTGTCTGATTCTGAGATCCGCGTCCCCCTTGACGACTTCGATCAGTAAAGGAGAAGCAACTTTACCGAGGCTGCCGAGAAGCTGCACCGCATTCCGCTGCCGCAGGGTCTCCTTGGAGTGGAAATCCTGGAGGATCAATTCCTGGGCCTTTGGGTCCAGGGGTTTCATCAGGATTTCTTCGAACATCTTGGCCTGATCGCTGTTGGCCTCGAGAAATTTCCGGTACCGCCGCTGGAGATGCAACAAAATCTGAGTGGCCACGGGGTATTCGGCAAACTCGACCAGGAGAGTGGACAGGCGATAGAGGAGGTTGGTCAGCTCCCTCAGGACAGCAGGGTCCTTTTCCTGGGAAAGAACTAGGAGAAGCGGCTTGGCAAGGATTTTCGCCAGCTGGTTTTGAAGCCCCGTGATCAGACCTTCAAAGAGATGCTGGCAACGAGCGATCACTTTCTGCCGCACCTGGGGATTGGACTTCAGGTACCCGTGGAAGAGGCGCTTGATCCTGGAGGTGATCTCTTTTTCCTCGCCTTCCAGAAGGAGATCGCCGATCTCTTTGGGCATCCGTTGCAGAAGACGGTCAAAGGACTCCTCATCCACTGCTAGACCCGGCTGCGCCCCCTGGACCTGCTTCCTGATCATGCCCCGGGCGCCTGCCACAATCTGAAAAGCCCTGCTGTCCCTCGCCGTCGCCCCGATTCTGGTCTCATAAAAGCGGTAATCAAAAAGGATCCCTTTGAGACCTTGGTCCTTTGTCAGTCGGCTCCAGTATTCTTTGTCTTGCGCCCCTGAGGGAAGGTCCCCGACCGCCCCAATGAAAACCCTCATTTCCTCCGGAGTGACGCTGGGGAGAAAAGTCATGCTCTTGAGGCCGAGAGAGTCGAGAAACTGGAGAAAGCTTTGCCCCACCAGGTCCAGATCTGAGGAACTCACTTTTTGATCATTCACAAAGAGCGAATCCTCCACTCTGGCCATGGTCAGGTGGGCTTCTCTTCGCAGGACGCGGCGCAGCCTTTTCAAAGCGACCTGGATCGCGCTCTCCGTGGCCTTGCTTTTCAGGGGATAGAGCTTGATGCTCTTTGCCGCATTGAGCAGTCCCTTGATGACCTCGGGAACCAAAGACAGGGTGTCTCTTTCCGGTTCCCCTCCTGCCGCCTCCTCCTGAGCCCCTTCGCCGGCCGGAAATTCTCCTATGCTGTCCGGACCCGGAATTTCCCCCTCCCCTCGAATGGCATAGTGCACTTGGGACATCTCGACGTGGCTCAGTTTCTGCTCTTCGATGAAGCGCTGCCAGAATCCCTGCTCAATGGCCTCGGTCTTGGTCCTGCCAAAAGCCTCCAGCAGGGCGATCAATTCCTCCATAGGCAGGCCTCGCTTCAGAGTCACGCCTTTGAGTTCCAGGCGGTAGAGAAGTTGCAGGAAAGAGGCGGCAAAGGCTTTGAACTCAGCAATCTCCACCCTCTTTCCGTTCACCAGCAAGGCTCGTTCCACCTGGAAGACCGTCAGAGTGTCATTTCGTTCGAGGATCTTGTCGATCGCCTCTTTGGCTTTTTCATGGGTCACCGTGATGGACTTGCTTCCCGCAGGGTAAAGCGTCGTGTTTCGGACGGCCAGCAAAAACGTTCGAAACACGTTGGGGAGCAACGCGACGCTTTCCGCATCGAGGGGGAGCTCTTTGGGCTTGAGCTCCGCGGGTCCTTCGCTGGTGTAATACACCGCTTCTCCCGCATTGAACACCATACTGTTCTGCCTCACTTGCCGCTGTTCATAGACGCGAGCTTTTTCCTGATTGGCCGAACGTTTGAAATGGTAAGCCAGCGTGGCCGCCGAAGGCAGGAGGTCTTTCTCGTAGAGGGATTCCTGGTAGGCTCCCACCTTTTCATGGAGCGCCTGCCTCGTGTTCTTCTGAATCGATCCATAGGCGATGTCCAGGACTCGCCTGCTCAAAAACTGAATCGTTTCATCGTTGAGCTGGAAACCAGAACTGATGAGCCCTTGGGAAACCGCCCTGTCCACGAATTCCAGGATCTTGGCCTCGCTTTTGTCCGAACTTCCGGTCAACATGCTGAGAGACACCTGGCCTCCGAACACGGAAGCCTGATCCAAAACCCTGCGGCTTTCTTCATCCAGGGCTGCAATCTTCTGCCGTACGATTTCCTCCAGCGACCTGGGCAGATATCCTTCTTCCAGCGGGCTGACCACCCACTGCTGACCGCTCAGAGAAATCTTCCCGTCCATGACGAGCTTGCGGACGATTTCATTCAGGAAAAGAGGGTTCCCCTGGGTCGTCTGCTCCAGGGCCTTGCTAAAACCCTTGGGCAGGCTGATCCTTGGGAAAATGGCCTGAAGGTGCCTGACCACATCGGCCTCTGCAAGCGGCGAGAGGGCGACTTTTTGTATGCCCATCTCCTGCCCATGGGCGGCGCAGAAACGGCCGAGCGTATCTCCTTGCCCGTCCTTGGTCTCCTTGGAAACTTGCGTTGCTGCACCGCAAACAAAGAGAGGCCCTTGGCGCCGCGTCATCATCTGGCGAATGAAAAGAAGCGTCGCCTCGTCACTGAAATGCAGGTCATCAACGACCCAAATGGACGGGGCTCCGTCCATGATTTTGGAGGTCACCTGGAGCAGAGTGTAAAAGATTCTTTCTCTCTGAGCCTTGTCCTCTTTCTTTTGCCCGCGCTTTCCCTCGGAGAACTGAGGAAGGATGAAGGACAGATCGTTCGTTTCCTCCGAGGATAGGCCTTTGAGGATTTCAGCCCCCTTTTCTTTTCTGGCTTTTAAAAGCTCGGAGAGAATGGCGGCCACCAGGTAATAGGGCCGGTAGAGCTCTTGCGGCTTTCCTGCTGCCTTGATCTGCTGGATCGACTTGGTCTGGGCCAGGCTCCGCTGAACGGTTTCCAGGAACATGCTCTTTCCCATCCCCGGACCCCCTTCCGCGATCAAAAACTGGCTCTCCCTCTGGCTGAACTTCCGCAGCGCCTCGGCCACTGCAGAGAGTTGGGTTTTGCGTCCGGCGATCGCAGCCCTCTCCAGCTGGAACATGGCGGTCTTCACGAACACATCTTGCGGAACGATTTCGGCCACGGTAGCCAGACGGTCACGGCCTGCTTTCTTGGCGTAGTAAAGGGCAGTGTCCGCTTTGTGAATCAGGGCCTTGTCTCCCTTAGCATCCTCCGGAGCGCAGGCCACTCCGATGCTCAGCGTGAGGTCCAGGGGTTTCCCTGAATCGTCCAGGCGCATCGGTTTGGAGTGGGACAGGCCGATCACTTTTTCCGCCAGGCTGACGGCGTTTTTCTTGCGGGACAGAGGCATCAGGATCATGAACTCATCGCCCGCATAACGGATGGGAAGATCCTTGTCTCCGGAAGCCTCTCGAAGCAAGTTGGCGACCCAGATCAGGGCCTGATCCCCGACATTGTGCCCATACCTGTCATTGATTCTCTTGAAATAATCCAGGTCCATCATGAGAAGGGACAGAGGATTATCCTCAAGGGCATGCCAAGGGATGTTTTGCTGGAAGTAGTTGTACAGGAAGCGGCGATTGTACAGACCGGTGAGTTCGTCCTCAAAGATCAGGCGTGAGGGATCTTTTCCGACGACTTGGAGGCGACTCAATAACTCATTGTAATCCATTGCACCGGTCCGCGGAGCCAGGGAAAAAAGCTTTTTTCAAGTATTATAAATAAGATGCGGCTCTGATGTCAAGACTTAACCTCACGATTCTTCAAGCTATTTTCACCTTGGCTCCATATTCCCCCCAACAAACAACTGCCGGAGGCCCGTTTCCCACGACGACCTCCGGCAGAAAAACCTGGTAGGATCACGATCTATTCATCTTTCCAAACGGGTTTCCTCTTCTCCAGAAAGGCCTTCAGCCCTTCCT
>CAZOLJ010000093.1:0-17846 GCA_964580575.1 uncultured Desulfobacteraceae bacterium | reverse complement strand
AGGGGCTTCACCCCAATCCGGAAGAAATAGCGAAAGGATCCCAGGATCGTTTTCAACCGGACCACTGCCTGGTCTGCCACGAAGAGGTCATGAGCGATCTGGAGAAAGGAAAACACGGGTCCCAGAAAGTCCAAGATCTCGAAAAACATAAAGCGTGTCTTGGCTGCCATGACCCTCATGAGCAGGCTCCGATCAAGGAAAAGGTGAAGTTTGACCCCCGCAAGCCGCGGCATGAGCAATGCGGCGCCTGCCATGAGGAAAAGAAAGAACTCCCGCCTTTTTCAGCGGAGGACGAAGCGTGCATGGCCTGCCACCGGCTGATTCGCCCTGAGGAAAGCAGGGCAGCGGAAAAGATCGAGACTATCTGCTTTCACTGCCACGCTCAGGAAGGCAAGCCTGCGCAGGCTCTGACCGGAAAGAAAATTGCGCTTATCGACCCTGGGGAGTTTGGGAAGACGCCTCATGCAAAGGTCGCTTGCCTGACCTGCCATCCGCAGGCCACGGAGACCGGCCATGGGAAGAATATTCACGGGGACTGCCGGCAGTGCCATCTCCCTCATCATGACGAAAAGATTGCTCATGATTTGCATGGCCTGGTAGCCTGCGGGAGCTGCCATCTTCAGGGGACCCGACCCGAAAGAGATCCCAGGTCAAAGCATGTCGTGTGGAAACGGAATTTCACTCCTGGCCAAGCCTCCCGGGTGCATCAAATGGTTATCAGGGACGATGAGGCCTCCTGCCGCCATTGTCACAGCTCGGGAAATCAGGTGGGAGCCGCGTCCATGGTCCTGCCGGCCAAGAGCATCATCTGTATGCCCTGTCACGCGGGAACCTTCTCCGTCGGCGACACCACGACGATCCTCACTCTGATCGCTTTCGCAGCTGGGTTGGTGATGGTTTTTTCTTATGTCCTGACCGGAGCATCTTCCTTTTCCAGCCTGCTGGGTGGAATGGTGGGGGCTGTTTTCTCGAAGAGGATCGGAGAGATTCTCAAGGTCCTGGTTCTCGACGTCCTTTTTCAAAGACGGCTTTACCGCCAATCGCCGAAGAGGTGGTTGATTCACGGACTCATTTTCTATGCCTTTGCGTTTCGGTTCGTGTGGGGAATCATCGGTCTCATTGGATCGCTGTGGATTCCGGAACGAGCTTGGGTCTGGCCTATGCTGGATAAGAATAGCCCGCTCACAGCCTTTCTCTTTGATCTCACCGGGGTCATGATTATTTTAGGAGTGCTGTTTGCGTACGTTCGAGGCAGGAAACAGCGCTCCGAACTAATCCCTGATCTTCCCCGCCAGGACCTTGTGGCCCTTGGTCTCATCGCGGCCATCGTCATCGTGGGGTTTGTTCTGGAAGGCATGCGGATTGCCATGACCGGGTTCCCGGAAGGCTCTTGTTACGCTTTCCTGGGATATGCCATCGGTCGGATGTTCTTTAGCGCATCCTCCCTTGTGAGCGTGTATGGCTATGTCTGGTACCTTCACGCAATATTAACAGGTGCTTTCATTGCCTATTTGCCTTTCAGCAAGCTGCTGCACATCATTATCAGTCCCTTTGTGCTGATGGGAAATGCTGCAAGAAAGGAAGAAAAGGGACATAGGCACAAAGGCACATAGAAAGGCACAAAGGTGCAAAGGCACAAAGGGACAAAGCAGAAGAGTGACAAAGCAAAACAGGAACAACTGGCCACAGGCACAAAGCAGAAAAACCATTATACCCTTTGTCCCTGTGCATCTCCGTTTGGAGTGAATTATGGATGAACGAGTTAAGCAAGAGTTAATCAAAATCGTCGGTGAGGAGAACTACACGGAAAGACTGATGGACATGGTCTCCTACTCCTACGACGCGTCGGAGCATTCTCACCGGCCGTCCTGCGGGGTCTGGCCCGGGACCGCTGAACAGGTGTCGGAGATCCTGAAGCTGGCCAACCGGGAACAGATTCCGGTCATCCCCCGAGGAGCAGGGACAGGTCTTTCAGGAATGTCTGTTCCTGCCAAGGGTGGAATCGTTCTCGATCTCAATCGCATGAACAAGATCCTCGGCATCAGTATCGAAGACCGCCTGGCCATCGTGCAGCCGGGTGTCGTTTATGCGGCTCTGGAAAGCGCGCTGGCGCCTTATGGTTTCTTCTTTCCGCCTGATCCTGCGAGCGGGAAGGTCTCCACGCTAGGGGGAAACGTGGCTACGAACGCGGGAGGCGTCAAAGGAGCCAAGTACGGGACAACCCGTGACTATGTCCTAGGGCTACAGGTGGTCTTGCCTGACGGCCGCATCATGCGAACAGGCTCCAAGGCGATCAAGAGCGTTTCCGGGTACGATCTGACAAGGCTCTTTGTGGGGTCCGAAGGGACCCTGGGCGTGGTGACGGAGATCATCCTGAAGATCAATCCGAAACCAAGGGCGACCAGCACAGCCCTTGCGACCTTTGACAATCTGGAGGATGCGGGGCATGCGGTGACCGAGATCATGCACAGTGGGATCCTGCCGAGCGTTCTGGAGATCCTGGGCCGGGAGACGATTGTGGCGATTAACCAGAATACGGATCTGAATCTCCCGGAAGTGGACGCCATGCTTCTGGTTGAAACGGATGGGTACACGTCCGGAGAAACGGAATACCAAATGAAGAAAATCCTGGATATCTTCAGGAAGAACCATGCGCAAGAGGTCAAGGAGGCGAAATCAGAGGCTGAAGTGACCGAACTGTGGAAGGCGAGAAAATCGGCTTACGCCGTGCTCGCAAGGATCAAAACGCATTTTGTTCTTGAAGACGTGACCGTTCCCATCGGCAAAGTGGCGAAAATGCTGAGAGGGGTGAATGAAATCGCCAAGAAATACAACCTCCAGATCGCCACCTTCGGTCATGCCGGGGACGGAAATCTCCATCCCCAGATCCTCTATGACGGTTATGACCCTGATCAGGTGAAGCGGATGGAGGCTGCAAGCGGGGAACTCTTCAAGCTGGCTATCAGCCTGGAAGGAACACTCACGGGCGAACACGGTATCGGTCTGTCCAAGGCGCGTTATATGACGCTGGAGCACGATCCGGCGGCCATGGAGATGATGCGGTCCCTGAAAAGGATGTTTGACCCGAACAATATTCTCAACCCGGGCAAGATGGCGCTGGAGAACTGAAGAAAGGCACAAAGGCACAGAGGCACAAAGGCACAAAGTAAGAAAGACAAGAAGAAACAAGGGGACAAAGGGATGAGAGGTGCCTCAAGTGACGAGTTACAAGAAAAGAAAAAAAACGTGAAAAACTACTCGTCACTTGTCACTTGTTACTCGTCACTTAATTAACCACGGACAACGGACTACTGACGACAGGCCACATGCAACCTGCGACTTGCTACGTGCGACATGCAACAGGCCACCTGCAACGAGCTTCATGCTGTCTGAACAATAACCTGAGGTAACTACAATGGAATCCAAATACGATTTTGTGAAAAAATACCGGGAACAGGTTCTTCAGTGCTCGCGCTGCGGGTTCTGTCAGGCTGTTTGCCCTGTGTATGGGGCCACCTTGAGACCCTCCTTCAACGCCAGGGGCAAGATGCTCATTCTGAAAGAAGTGATGGACGGCAAGATCCCGCTCAACGATGAACTTGTGGAAACCCTTTTCCAGTGCACCACCTGTGCAAGCTGTCACAAGAACTGCCCCTCCGGAGTCAACGTACCCGAAATCATCAAACAAGTGAGAAAGGACATGGTCCACATCGGGTCGTGCCATCCTGCATTCAAAGGCATGAACGAAGTGCTCGATAAGAACACGAACATCTACGCTGAAGATGAAGTCCCTGATTTCGGAAGACAGAAGAACAAGAAAGCCGAATATGTCTTTTTCATCGGGTGCGTCGGAGCGTATCGTGAAGACGAATCGACGGAGGCGACTCTGGACCTCCTGGATCGAATCGGCGTGAACTACACCCTCATTGACGAGGTTTGCTGCAGCGGAGTTCTCGAAGATGTGGGATACCAGCTCAACGAGCGCCTGGCGAAAAAGAACATGGAGCTGATTCTTGCCACAGGGGCGAAGACCGTGGTGACCGGGTGCCCCTACTGCTCACGCACCTTCAACAACAAGCCCCAGTACGGAGAACTCAAGGAGAAGGGCGTGAAGGTCATTCACGTGTCACAACTTCTGAAGGACTTTGACCTGGGAGTGACGACGACCAAGAAGGTGACCTACCATGATCCCTGCGATCTCGGCAGACACTGCAACATCTATGAAGAACCCAGAGAGACGATCCGAAAAATCGCTCCGGGTTTTGTGGAGCTGCCGCACAACCGGGTCGATGCCCTTTGTTGCGGCGCAGGCGGAGGCGTTCGAGGCGCATTCCCGAAGAACTCTCTTGCCATGGCGCGGCGGAGATTGCAGGAGGCGGAGGATATGGGGGCCGAAGTCGTGCTCACGGAGTGCAACTCCTGTGTGCACAACCTGACCAATGCCAAATTGAGGAAACAGAAGTTCAGGATTTGCAGCACCACCCAGTTCATCAACGAACTGATGGAGGAAAAAGGAGGATAAAAAAGAGCATCGCAATCGTTTGGGTGTCTCCGCTCTGTCATTTCGAGCAGAGCGAAAGATCGCTTAAGAATGCCGAACAGCAAGATTTCTCACTTCGTTCGAAATGACATTCTAATCATCGCATTGCGGGAGAGGACAGTAGGTTGCGAAGGCGTGAGTTCTGTCATTTCGACCGAAGCGAGAAATCCTGATGTTTGCAGATATTGTCGCAGGAGCATAACCAAGAAACCGTGAAGGAGGAGGCCCCATGGACATTCAAGGGTACAAGATGCCGGATGAGCTTTACTACGAAGAGAATCATTTCTGGATCAAGGAGGAAGGAGATCTTCTCGTGATGGGCATGGACGACTTCGCCCAGAAGCTGGCCGGAGAGATCGTCTATGTGCAGCTGCCTGAGGAAGGCAAAGAGCTTTCCTTGGGGAAGAAGTTCGCAAAAATCGAATCAGGAAAATGGCTGGGCAAAGCCTTCGCGCCGGTGAACGGGGAATTGGCGGCCGTGAATGAAGAACTGGAGACCAACCCGGGGCTGATCAATCAGGACTGTTACGGAAAGGGATGGATGTACAAGATCAAGCCGCAGGACAAGGCGGAGATGGGCAAACTGATCCATGGTGCCGATGCAGTGACGAAATGGATTCTGGCGGACCTTGAGAAGTACAAAAAATAGTAGGCAGTAAACAGTAAGCAGCAAAAGAGACGGAAGAAACAGGGAGCAGGGGCAAACGCTTGAAAGCGAAACGAGTGGCCGCATTCCTGCTCTTGGGGTTGGCTGCCTACTCCTTACTGCCTGCTGCTTACTTGTTCATCAAATCCTCAGGAGCAAGCAGGAGCGATGGCTAACCAAGACTACACAGTGAGACAGCTCCTTGAACTGGAGGCGTGCACCAATTGCCGGTACTGTGCGGAGGTCTGCCCGGCGGTCAATGCATCACAGGAGGGCAAGCTGTCCGCCCTCTACCGCATGAAGGGATTGAAGCAGATCCTGAAGGGAAGAACCTCCCTCCTTCACAAGCTTCTGGGTAAAAAAGAACTCTCCCCTGAGGAGTGGAAAGCCTACAGCGAGACCGTGTACCGCTGCACCCTGTGCGGCAATTGTCAGGAAGTGTGCCCGGTGGGTATTCACCTCAAGGACCTCTGGCTTTCGCTCCGGCAGGACCTTTTCCATTCCAAATACCACGCGGACAAGGTGGAGAAAATCCGGGACAACCTCGAAGAAAGCCACAATGTTTTTGCAGAGGACAATGAGGAGCGGGCCGACTGGGTCGAGGATGTGACGGATGCCCCGGATCACGGGTTTCTCAAGGAAAAAGCCGAGGTGGTTTACTTCACCGGGTGTGTTGCCGCCTATTTTCCCCTGGCACAGAAGATCCCTGTGGCCCTGGCTGAGGTTCTTGATGCGAGCGGCGTGGATTTCACCCTATTGGGGGAGGAGGAATGGTGCTGCGGGTTTCCGCTCTTGGGCGCCGGTCTGAAGGACATGCTGGAGCCCTTGGTTAGACACAACCTTGAGGCGGTTCGAAAGAAAGGGGCAAAAAAAGCCGTTTTTGCCTGCCCTTCCTGCTACCAGATGTGGCGGGAGCATTATCCCCGCGAGGTGGAAATCGCCCACGCCTCCGAGTTCCTGATGGATTTGGTGAAGAGTGGGCGCGTGCCTCTCAAAACCCTGGATGTGACAGTGACCTACCATGATCCTTGCGATCTCGGGAGGGGGGCGAGAGTGTTTGACGCCCCTCGAGAGGTGATCCGTTCCATTCCCGGCGTTCGCCTGGTGGAGCTTCCCCGCAACCGCGAGAACTGCCAGTGTTGCGGCGGGGGCGGAAACCTCGAAATGATGGATCCCAAGCTTTCTTCGGAGATTGCGAAAAGGAAAATAGACGAGGCGCTGGGAACAGGCGCCAAGGCGATTGTCACCTCGTGCCAGCAGTGTGTCAGAACGATGACGACCTACGCCAAAAGAAACAAGGTGGCGATCGACGTGATGGACATCACTCAGCTCGTGCGGAAAGCGCTGAAGCGGTAACGGTTCAAGGTGCAAGGTACAACAGGGTGCAGGGAAAAACCATTTCGCATCTCGTGATTTCCCGTATACCTTGCACCGTGTACCTTGCACCGGCATGAACACAAACAAAGAAATCACCATAAGTTGGAATGTGGAAAGGATCATCGATGCGTCTGTATAACCTCGGCAAAGTGCCCTGGCAGGAGTCGCAACTGATCTATCACGCTCTGGCGGAGATGGGATGGGAGGCCCTTTCCCTCGTTTCTCCGGCAACCCCTTACGTATGCATCGGCTTCCACCAGGATGTGGAACAGGAGGTCGATCTCGCTTACTGCAACACCAACAACATCCCTGTGTTCCGGCGTGACGTAGGAGGGGGAGGCGTCTACCTGGACGGAGATCAGCTTTTCTTCCACCTCATCCTCCACAAGGATCATCCGGAGGTGCCGAAGAACAAAGAAGCCTTTTACCGGAAGTTTCTGCAGCCCATCATCAACGTGTATCGCCGCATCGGCATTCCTGCAACCTACAAGCCTGTCAACGACGTCCTCTCAGGCACCAAGAAGATTTCAGGGACAGGGGTAGGGGAAATCGGGGACTGCATTGTTTTTGTGGGCAACCTGATCGTGGATTTCAACTACGAGGAGATGTCGAAGGTCCTGAAAGTTCCGGATGAGAAATTCCGTGACAAGATCCACAAGACGTTGAAGGAAAACCTCACGACCATTCGCAGAGAACTTGGAGAAAAGGAAGCGAGCCGTTGGGACGAGAAGACGCTGAACGGTTTCATGGCTGAGGAATTTCAGAAAATCCTTGGGCCCATGAGCCCATGTGAAAAGGATCCTGTGCTTCAAGCGAAAATGGGCGAACTGGGCGTTCAGCTCATGTCCGAGGAATGGCTCTTCCAGCGGGGGAAACCCGTTCCGGGGAGAGAGGTCAAGATCCGGGCAGGCCTGAACGTGATTCGGAAAGCTTATAAGGCGCCGGGGGGATTGATTCGCGCGGATTATGAAGTGAGAGAAGGCAAGATCAAAGGGGTCTCCGTGAGCGGAGATTTCTTCTGCTTTCCCCGCACCGGAATCAGAAAGCTGGAAGAAAGGCTTGAAGACCAACCGCCCGAAAAGGTTGACACTCTACTCAATGCTTTCTATTCGGAGGATCAGGTAGAAACGCCCGGCATCACGGTCCAGGATTGGCTTCGGGTCTTCAATCTGTGACAACACGTCTGATCCCCTCTTGGTTTTCCTCAGGCCGTCCCTTTCCTTGACAGTCAAAGAGTGCTCTTCTATACTCGCCTCAGTTCAAAAACAAAGGAAATTGTCACAGGAAAAGGCCATCCATTTCAAACAGCTAAAGAGTTGCAGGAAATGTTGCACATTTTACGCGAAAAGGAGGAAGGCAGAATGAGTCTAAATGTTAAGGAGATCAGAGACATTGACCCCGGTGAGAGGATTCTCATGGGGCCTGGACCCAGCGGTGTTCCACCTAGGGTTCTTCAGGCCATGTGCGCACCCTGTATCGGGTACCTTGACCCCTACTTCTTTACGGTGATGGACGAAACCCAGGCACTCCTGAGGGCGGTGTTTCAGACGGAAAATGCGCTCACGATTCCTGTTTCAGGAACCGGCACTGCAGGCATGGAAGCATCTTTTGTGAACGTGGTGGAGCCCGGCGATGAGGTGGTGGTTTGCGTCAATGGGTTTTTCGGAGCGCGAATGTGCGAGATGGTGGAACGCATGGGAGGAAAACTCATCCGTGTGGACGGCGAATGGGGAAGGGCGATCGATCCGGACCTGGCAAGAAAGGCCGTGCAGGGGAGAAGCCCGAAAGTGCTCGCCGTGGTCCATGCTGAAACCTCGACGGGCGTGCGCCAGCCCCTGCAAGATCTTGCCGGGATTGCTCACCAAGCCGGCGCTCTGTTCCTGGTGGACATGGTAACCTCTCTGGGCGGCGTGGACGTGGGGCTCGACAAAATAGGCATTGACATCGCCTACAGCGGAACCCAGAAGTGTCTTTCCTGCCCGCCGGGCCTGTCTCCGATTTCGTTCAACGCGAAAGCGATGAAGGTCATCGAAACCAGGAAAAAGCCTGTGGCGAACTGGTACCTGGACATGAGTTTGCTCAAGAACTACTGGGGAAAAGACAGAAAGTACCATCACACCGTCCCGATCAACATGATTTACGGCTTCCGTGAAGCGCTTCGAATCGTGATGGAGGAAGGCCTGGAGGCCCGATTTGCCAGGCACACCCTCAACCACCGGGCCCTTGTTGCAGGCGTTGAAGCGATGGGGCTTTCCATGATCGTGCCTGAAGCGGAACGTCTCCCTTCTTTGAACACCATCCGGATTCCTGAAGGAGCCGATGACCTCCGTGTCCGAAAGACCCTCTTGAACGATTTTCGTCTGGAGATCGGAGGAGGGCTTGGGAATTTTGCGGGAAAAGCGTGGCGAGTCGGCCTCATGGGCCACTCTTCTTCAAAGAAGAACGTGATCCTTTTCCTTTCCGCACTCTTTTCGATTCTCAATGCCCAAGGGGTGAAAGTGAAGCCGGGCGCGGTGGAAGCGGCATCGGCCGTGTATGCCAAAGCGTGATCGCTGAGGCGCCTAATTCAAAGGCAGTACGTGAATTCCGTAGGGATCAGTTGTTGTTGCGTCTGGGCCAGGCATAGGAGGATGGACTGAGAATATGAAGATTGGATGGATCGGAACAGGGGTGATGGGCAGGTCCATGGCAGGACATGTTCAAGCCGCAGGGCATGAGCTCTTCGTTCACAACAGGACCAAGGCCAAGACCGAAGAGCTGCTCAAGAAGGGAGCGGCCTGGTGTAACTCCCCCGCCGAGGCGGCGGAAAAATCCGAAATCCTTTTCTCCATCGTCGGGCTTCCGAGCGACGTGGAGGAAACCTATCTCGGAAAGAACGGGGTGCTGTCGAAGAAAGGGTCCTGCCGGATCATCGTGGACATGACCACAAGCCGGCCGAGCCTGGCTCAGATCATAGAAAAGGAGGCGTCCAAAAAAGGAGTGAACAGCCTGGATGCCCCTGTTTCGGGCGGCGACATCGGAGCAAGAGATGCGACGCTCGCCATCATGGTGGGAGGCAAGAAAGAGGTCTTTGAAAGAGTGGTGCCTCTGTTCCAGTTGATGGGGAAGAACATCGCCCACATGGGAGATGCAGGAGCAGGGCAGAATACCAAGATGGCCAACCAGATCCTGGTCGCCGGCACCATGATCGGGGTTTGTGAATCTCTTCTCTATGCGGTCAAACTGGGCCTGGACCAGCAGGCCGTGATCGACATCATCAGCAAAGGAGCGGCAGGGTCTTGGTCGATCAGCAACTTGGGTCCGAGGCTGGTTCGGGGGGACTTCAAAACCGGATTCCTGGTGAGGCATTTCATCAAGGATATGGGCATCGCCCTGCAGGAGGCCGCTGCGGTCGGCCTTTCCATGCCGGGCCTTGCCCTGGTGCACCAACTCTATGTGGCGGTCATGACCCAAGGCTATGGCGAGTCCACGACCCAGGCCCTTTACCTGGCCCTCAAGACCCTGAACGGAATGAAATGATTTTTTATTGACTTGTTCTCCAGAATGCTTTCATTGAGCCCCATGGTGCAGCAAGAGACACAAACAAAGGTCCCACGGTTTTTCTATTTATCCGAACCCTTTGAAGAAGGTCGTGGGGCTTGATCCCCACGGCCTTGCTTTTTTCTGAAGGAGGGCATTGAACGGGCAAAGGGAGTCCATTGACTCGGGGCTGCGATACAAAACTGATTTCCCTCGTCAATTTCACGCAGGAATGCGGGGTTTTTGCCAGGGAGAACCGCATTTCCCCTTGAGTTTTCCTGTATTTTCCTTTAAGAAAGAGGGGTTTCAATAAGGAAGGAATCGATTCCGAGCCGGGTGCCATGCGGGTCAATCGCCCGAAAGGATTCTGTGTGGCCTTCATGTTCGGAACGCCAATCTCTATGCTCAAATCCCCCTGCGGGCAGATGTTTGCCCGTCCAGCTCCTCAGTCTCTTTCATCACGACAGGAATTCTCAAAGGTCGGCTGGGCTCTACACCGACAGCCCCGGCCGATTCAAGACGTGGGTATAGATCACAGGGGTGGCCACATTGGCATGGCCCAGGAGTTCCTGGACAGTGTAACGGTGAAAGGCGATGAAGCGCCTCACCCAATCAAGGTAGGACATCTCGGTGCGATAGGAGTAGTGCCTGGTGCGGATAGCAGTTCTGACCGCCTCGACTACCGGAGAAAAGAGACGCTCCACCTCGCCAGGAATGACACGGTCGCGAAACACCGCGGCCCTGTCTTTCGCCCTTTGAGCAGGATGCTTGTTTGCAGTCTCAGCAGGAGCGGGCTTCTCAGGAGAATAGCCAGGCAGAAACAACTCGTAGAGAATTCTAAGTGCATGCTCGGCTTGTCGGACCTGCCATTGGGCGATGCCTTCCCGTTGTCCCAACGCGGCCAAGAACGCCTCAATGTCCTTTCCGGAACGGGCTTTAAGGCGTTTCTCAGGGATAAATTCCACGAATTCCTTTACCCATCGAAGATAGTATTGGGAGCGATCAGGCGGGACCCTGTTTTCCTCCGCGCACCCTCTGTAAGCCTCCCAAAACGCAGCCTGTTTTCTGGAATCGTGGTCTTCCATGGTTCACACCATAAAACTGCTTTGGGTTCAGATAGTTGGACGAAAAAAGGAAACACATGCTAGGCCGCAGGAAAATATCACAATATTTTCCTGCCCTCTACTACCTGTTCGGCCACAAGGAGAGACGATGAAGGTGTTGCCTCTGAAAGAAGCATATCGGTTTGGCGATGCTCACGCCTTGCAGGGTGAGATGGCCGCCATCCGGGACATGGAGATAGAGTGGGACCTTTCCTACACGTCCTCTCTCCGTCGCGGTTTTGTCGTCGATCTGCTGACCAAGAGGAACCTGCTCGAAACGTTCAAGCAAGAGTGCTGGCCGGACGGCAACACGGCCTGGGTGGACAAGAACCTCGGCAAAGGTCCGTGTCGTGGTATCGTCGTCGCCAAGGAAATCACCGACGATCTGGTTCTTGCCGCGCAGAGGGTTCAAGGCGTGTCACTGTTCCGTTACACCTTGAGTGTCGCGGTTGAAAAAGTGTCCTGAGAACCCAAACCAAGGCCGAACCAGCGCCTGCATTTTATGTCGATTCGCGCCGAAAATGAGGCGCGAACGTTAACCTCATGACTGCGCAGCTACCGCATTACCTCGCAATACCCAAGGCCGGCTCGGGTCCAGGCGTGCTTGTCCTGCATTCCTGGTGGGGACTGAATGCCTTCTTCAAGGGCTTGTGTGACCGTTTCGCTGGAGCCGGGTTTCTCGCGTTCGCTCCCGACCTCTATGACGGCAAGGTTGCGTCCACGGTAGCCGCAGCGAGAAAACTCCGAGCCGTGGCAACGGCATCAAGGCGAGTGCCTGCCTACAAGATGCTGATAGCGGCTATTGAGCACCTCACGAAACACCAAGCTACGGTAGGGTCGCATGTCGCTATCGCGGGGTTCTCTATGGGGGGTCATTGGGCACTGTGGCTGGCTCAACGGCCAGAGCTTCCCATTTCATCAACGGCAGTCTTTTACGCAGCGCGCAACGGCGATTTCAGGCAAAGCAAGTCGCGCTTTCTTTTCCACTTCGCCGAAACTGACGAGTGGGTCTCCACTGCGAGCGTGAAAAAAATGAAGAAGAGCCTCGCAGTCGCTGGCAGGGATGCCATCTATCACACGTACTCGGACACTTCCCATTGGTTCTTCGAGAACGACCGCCCGGAAGCGTTTCACAAGGTCTCGGCGACCTTGGCGTGGGAACGCACATTATTGTTCTTGCATGAACAGCGGGCTAACACTGCGCTCCAAGGGACGCTGCGCGATAAAGCCGCGCAGCGCCCCTGAGCTTTGACGTGTGTGCCGGTCAAAACAAAGAGACAAAGGCTTGACTTATTGGATATGATACGGTATTATTTTCGATAATGTGGACGATACTCGAACACAGGTCCATTGCCAAAACGTGCGGCAAGCTGCCACCGCAGGTCCTTAAGAAGTACGAGATCTGGAAAAACATCGTATTTCGGCACGGGCCAGAAAAGTTGAAGGAATTCCAGGGCTTTAACGATGAGAAGCTCAAGGGTGAACGCGAAGGCCAACGGGCATCACGACTGAATATCCAATACCGTGTGATCTATTCTGTCGAGGAAGCTGTTGTGACCGTTCGCGTGCTGGAAATCACCCCGCATGAATACTGAGAGGTCAACAATGAAAACTCAAAGAGATGATTTTGCACCTGCCAAGAAACATGCCGCTGTCACCACCGGTGAGGCGATCAGGATGCTGCGCGAATTGAAGGGCTGGACGCAGGAGGAATTGGCGAGGCAGTCCGGCATCAATGCGAAGAACATCAGCATGCTCGAAAATAACCGTATCGATATCGGTAAGAGGCGGGCAGAGCAACTCGCCAAGGCATTTAAAGTGCATCCCGCCATCATCATGTTCCCTGAATACGAAGGCGAACTGATTCAGCAAGCCGCCTAACCCTCACTCCATCCGACGCGAAACCCGCGTCGCTGAGCTTTATCGGCGTGCGACACGATGTCGCACAGTTGAGTGTACTGAAGTAATTGTAGTAGTACCCGGCATGTTCCTGCCGGAACCCTATGCGGGCGTGCTACCGTTGCGCTGATGACGGGGTACGAAGCCTCGCAGACAATGTACCGAATTGGGTTCAAGGGGTGACAGGTGAACCCCTTCCGCCTTCGCTTTCAGCTATGGCGGGACAAGCGGGGAATCCTCCCCCGTTAAGGGCTAGGGTCGGATGATAGGGTGAAATCAATTGAATGGCTGTAAGCGTCGTTACCGAAGTACGGACCTACGAGGATTGACAGGTCTGAGGCCGCTTCCATGTGTTTGCGGCAAAGGTGAGGATGCAGGTCTCCTAACTGCCTGCACGGAACCGCAGGACCTTCGGCGTAGAGGACACACCTAAGTCATCCATTGGATCAACTGTGCGGAACGTGGGAACCCCGTCTCTTCGCCCGATGCAAGGTCGGGCAGGCATCACCGCAAGGCGTGCTGTTGGAGGGGCGGGAGGAGGAGGTTGGAAGAAGCAAAGGCCATCCTGTAACAGGATGGATAGGGCATGAAACATGGCTCAACGCAAAAGCCGAAGGCAACCGCCCCGGCGAAGTGCGTGCTGACGTCCAACAGGTGATCCATTGCGAGAGAACCTAGGAGAACCTTCTAAGATGAGAAAGCAAGAGACGGCCATGGAAGCGGGTGCACTCATCGACGACGCAAAGAAATGGAAGTCCATGAATTGGACCTGGAAACGGCGTCAGGTCAGAAGCTGCAAGGGCGTATCGCGAAGGCTGTGAAAGTTGCCAGCCATGTCGGCTCGGGAATATCGGGCGATGGCGGCTTAGGAGGGAACCACAGTCGGGCCGGCTCACAAAGCCAGCCTTTGGAGATGCTTGAGCCGTATGAGGGGAAACTCTCACGTACGGTTCTTAGGGGGGAAAGGGGCCGAGAGGCCCCTGACCTACCCGATCATATGGGGAGACTGTTTGGAAGGAGGTAACCACTTTGTTGAAGGAATTAGGAGATATTGCGGTTAAACTATCACGCAACCCACTTGGCGTTCTTGCTCTAGCATTTGTATTCGTTTACGGGATTGCTGGTTATGTTTCTGCGAGTTCGTCTTTCCAAGGGTCCGAACGCTTTATACTGGTACTCTTCATCGTTTTGTTTCCGGTCTTTATTCTGATTGCGTTCTATCGCCTTGTAGCGGTCTACTCCAACAAACTGTTTGGCCCGTCCTGCTTCGGTGACGAGAAGGATTTTCTGGCGTATACCTCGGGTCGCATCACTCATGACGAAGCAAAGAAGCAGGAGCAAGTCCAGCAAAACCGCACCAGCATGGAGTACAAGATACTCCATACCCTATGGACAAAACAGGTCAACCTATCCCCCGATATTTCCACTCTTTGGACATTCCGCATTAATTACGGGACCCCGGAGTTCGCTGATTTCCGCGTTGCGAGCAGTAAGCTCATAGGAGAGGAGCTCCTCGGAGAAACCAACGATGGGTAAGTATTTCTGACGCCTAAAGGCGTTGAGTATTGCAAGAAGCACTACAGAAAGTTTCCTGCTGACCAGTGGTGGCCCCATGAGCAGCTTAAGCAAGAGCAACTTGAAAAGGCACTCAAGACTGGATAACAACGGCATGAACCGGATCGTGTCCCTGTCGGGCCGCTTTCTCACGGTGGTTTCGCCGGTGAACTCGACATACTCGCCTACCACCCCGAGACTCGACACGTGCTTCACATTGAGCCTTCAATCGATGCGCTGGATTGGCGGAAGAAGGAAGGTCGCTTCCGTCGGAAATTCAAAGCCGGGCGCACCCACTTTCGGGAGGTATTTCCTTGTCTCCCGGCTTCCAAGCGCGTTGAGCAATGGGCTGTGATTTGGGGCAGCAATAAGACCCACAAGACCGTAGGCGGTGGAGAGGTGATCCCGATTCGTGAACTTTACCGCCGCATCATCGCCGACTTGCAGAAGAAAGCCCAAGATGAAGGGTACCACCGCACCATTCAGGAGCATCTTCCGCTACTTCGCACAGTTCAGCAACTCATCCGCTGGGGCATGATCGAGAAGCCAAAGAGGGCCGATCAAACCGTGGGAGCTAACGGGCGCAAACGACGGCGCCCGTAGCTCCACTCAGGCGTTGGCCATGAGGTGAAGTATGACTGAACAGAATGAACAACCCGAGGAGAAGCAGATTCCTCCGCTAGATCTGATCCCGTGGAAAAGCCTTCCTCGAAGACTACCCCATCAATTCCGTTCAGAAGGTATCCGGCTACTACGAGCGGAAAGAGGACAAGTGGGCTGGGTCGGACCAAGACAATTGCTTGAAATGCTGGAGTAATAGTTTTAAAAGCACTTTTGTTTTAGGGCTTAGAACGCTATTTTTGCCAGCCAAATGGCCCTTCTAAGAACGGGGTGCCCGTTGAGTTCTTTGTGCGGCAATGCCTTAGAAGGTCGTTTTGGGGCATGGAAACCAGGCTCTAGGCTTCGAAAACAGATACTTTTGGGATGATAATCTTGGGATATCAGCCGAATACCTTTTTCCGACCCGGGCCACCCGGTGTGATGCTGGCATCTGGCTGAAACTGAAAACTTACTATAAGTCAATGGGTTATCCATAGAATGCTTAACCCACTACAGCCCGTGATTCAAAGTACGCCTCAAAAAGGCGGTGAACTCGGGCTAGAGCCCGCCGCTTAACTTGTCGTTCGGCTCCTGGGAATTTGCTATCGGGCCAATTTTGCGCTATTCTTTTGCTAGAAGCACAGGAGGTTAAGGTATGCCAACGGTGATGGAAAAAGAGGAAGCTCACAGGCTCATTGATCGTATGCCTCCGCAGGCTACATGGGATGATCTAATGCGCGAGATATACGTCCGAGAGGCGATTGAACGTGGGCTGGCGGACAGCAAGGCAGGTCGGACAAAAGAGGTGAAGGAAGTCCGCGCGAAGTATGGCTTGCCGGAATGAAAGTACACTGGACAGACACAGCGCAGGGGCATCTGGATGCTATCTATGCCTATATCTCATTGGACTCTCCCGAGTATGCTAAACGAATGGTTGATCGCATTACCCGAAGATCCCAGCAGATCGCTAACTACCCGTTATCAGGCCGTAGAGTTCCTGAGTATGATGCGGATCAGATCCGAGAAGTTATAGAAGGCCCCTACCGCATCATTTTCCACATTAAACCAGACCAAATTGACGTTGTGGCGGTGATTCACGGGGCCATGGACGTCCTTAGCTCAGAAAGTCTATAGGCCAACTGGGCCGAACCCCTCTCTTCAGCCGACGCAAAACCCGCGCGGCTGATTTCGACGTGTGTGCGGCAAGAGAAAGGAAACGAAATGATCGCGAATACCCTGTCCCCATGCATCGCGACCGAGAAGGTCGAGGAATCACGCGATTTCTACGTCAAACACTTCGGCGCCAGGGTCACGTTCGACTGCGGATGGTACGTGAACCTGCGAATCGGGAAGGAGACATCCGAATTGCAGTTCATGGCACCGCGGGAGCTGGGGCCTCCCGCGTGTAATCCGGCAGGTCTGATGTACAACTTCTCAGTGGACGACGTGGAAGCAGAACATACGCGCCTTACGGCCACCGGCCTCACCCCGATCATGCCACTGGAAGACCACCCGTGGGGAGATCGTGGCTTCGCGATTCTCGACCCGAATGGAGTCACCCTGTACATCTACTCGAATCGAGAACCGGCAGAGGAATTCAGGCAGTACTACAAGGAATGATGAGCCGAACAAGAGGCATTTGTGTCCAAGCTTCTCGAGTACGCGGCGGACGGAAAGATTACTGCGGAAGAAATCGCCGACATTGAGGCGCAGCAGGCCGCCCTTTCCATCTCCGAGCAGGAGATGAACGAAATTCGGATCAAGGCGTACAAGTCGGCATACGATGGCATCAAGAGAGATGGGAAGATTACATCCGAAGAAGAGGCAGAACTGACCAAGATTCAGAAGTACTTCAAGATCCAGGATCAGGACATCGAACCTACCAAGAAGGAGCTAGCGCGTTTCCGCTTGCTGCGTGAGATCGCCTCTGGGAACATCCCTGAAGTCAATGTGAGCAACATGGTGTTCCAAAAGGGAGAAAAGGCGTATTGGTCTGAGGGCGCCAAGTTGATCGAAGAACGGGTCATCAAGAGAAGATACGAAGGTGGCTCACGTGGTGTGAGTATCCGCATCGCCAAAGGCCTCTCCTATCGTGTCGGCGCACACCGGGGGCACTTGGTTGCTGATTTGGCTATCGTGCCGGTTAGCTTCGGTGAGTTCGTAATAACGAACAAGCGGGTGGTATTCATAGGCGACAAGAAGTCATTCAGCTTGAAACTCGAGAAGATCCTGAACATCGAGTTCTACTCCGATGGCGTGAATATGTCCGAGGAATCCGGAAAGCACCGATTGGTCCAGTTCCTTGAGGACCGGAACATGGACATCATCGGGTCAGTCATCTCGTACGCGGTGAACAATCGCATCTAACACATTAGGATTGAGACGAACCTGAAATGTCGTTTCAATCCTGGAACAACATGGCGCTGGAGTTGACCGCGTGGAGGCCAGCAGCGGTCGGATGGTGCTCTTTGGATGACAGAGTAGGCTATATAGTTCGGCGCGGCAGCTCAGCTTATCGTGTGTGCCGGGCATGGCACAGAACTTGTGGGGTGGAAGTCCCCACGCCAGGTTTTCGCCGAGCCGAAGGCTAGGAGAAGGGCAAGGGCGC
>CAZOLJ010000092.1:0-17956 GCA_964580575.1 uncultured Desulfobacteraceae bacterium | reverse complement strand
TCCGCCGCGACAAGCCATTTGTTCTCCCCTTGAAGCTTCGCTATTTTTCTCTTCAAGTCCGCAACCGTCTTGGTCAGCCTGATCTTCGCCTCCCGAATGCCTGCTGTGGCGACTCGTGCTTCCCTGCGACTGATCCTGATGATTTCCCCTCTGAGAACTTCAGCAAGTTTTGGCATAGGTTGTCATCCTTTCGTTTTTAGGTTTCCCCTTTGCAGACCATTGGCCGCAACCAAACTGCATCGATGCACACGATGCAGTCACCACGAGTGTCTTTTCGTTCAACTTCTCGCAGACAACAATGATCCGGCGCACAGATTCCGTCGAGAATTTCTCGTCTCGGGTCTTGGATTATAGGGCTCCCCAGCGCGGAAAGCAAGCGTAACTTCAAGTCATGCTTAATGATCTGGCTCCCGCTTTTCCTGTTGACACAGGGTGAGACCAGAGGCGAAAATCATCCCTGTTCTTGGCGGCCGAAAGAATCACCCTGAAAGGATCGGGCAAGGAGGACAGACGTGAGCGATTTCACTCGTTTCAAAATAGAAAAAGAGGGTTTCATTCGTTGGCTGGTTCTCAGCCGTCCTGACAAACGAAACGCCATGGACGAGGATTTCTTCCGGGAGCTGACCCAGGCCTTTACGGATTTCGATCAGGACCCTGAGGTTCGGGTCGTGGTGGTTCGAGGCGATGGCAAAGGCTTTTCAGCAGGCATCGACCTCGGCGCCCTGGGCGGTCTTGTCCAGTCCACCAGCGTGGAGGCCCGGGAGCAGCTTCGATTCTTCATTCTCCAGGGCCAGGCCGCCTTCACGGCGGTGGAGCTTTGCCGCAAGCCCGTCATTGTCGCGATCCATGGATTTTGCATCGGCGGGGGGGTGGATCTTTCCTGTGCTTGCGACATCCGGCTCGCCTCACGGGACGCGGTTTTCTCCATCCGGGAAACCCGCATGGCCATGGTGGCCGATCTCGGGACGCTCCAGCGCATGCCTTACATCATCGGCGAGAGCTGGTTCCGTGAGCTGGCCCTCACGGGCCGGGATTTCACCGCAGAACAAGCGCTCAGGATAAACTTCGTCACACGGCTCTGCGATGACCCTTCCTCTCTGGTTCAAGAGGCCAGAAAGCTCGCCTCTGAAATCGCAGCGTGCTCGCCCTTGGCTGTTCAGGGAGTCAAAGATGTGATGCGCTTCGACCGTGAAAACGGCGTCAAAGCCGGCTTGGAGTATGTGGCCCAGAAGAATGCCGCCATCCTGATCAGTGAAGACCTGATGGAAGCGGTCAACGCCTTCATGGAAAAACGCCCACCCCGGTTCAAGGGCAAGTAGACCGGAGTTTCATTTCACCGGAAAAGGTGTTTTTCACCCCTTTTTCTCCGTCAGCCTCCGAGCGAGCTGGACGGCCTCTGCGGCGTTGGCGCCGTAGCCGTCCGCGCCGATCTTCTCCGCAAAGGTGCGGTCCACAGGCGCTCCGCCCACCATGACCTTGACCTTGTCCCGAAGCCCTTGAGCCTTGAGTTCACCGATGACCTTCTGGATCTCCGGCATTGTGGTGGTGAGAAGCGCGGAAAGGCCCAGGATGTCAGGCCGGATTGCCTTCACCTGCTCGATGAGTTTCTGCGCATCCAAGTCCACGCCGAGGTCCACCACCATGAACCCTGCGCCTTCGAGCATCATGGTGACGAGGTTCTTGCCGATGTCGTGGAGGTCGCCCTTCACGGTGGCCATGATGACGGTGCCCCGGGACTGGGCCTGGTCCCCGGCCAGAAGCGGTTTCAGAAGGTCCACCCCCATTTTCATGGTCAACGCCGAGACCAGCATTTCCGGCACAAAGATCTTGCCCGTGCCGAAGTCCTTTCCGACCACATCCATGGCCGGGATCAGGGCCTCGTTGATAATCGTGTTGGGATCGAGCCCTGCGCCGATCGCATTCTGTACCAGGGACTTGATATCACCGTGTTTACCGCCGACAACGGCGCTCTTGATGGTTGCCAGATGGTCGCCCATGGATGCTTATCCTCCTCTCTTTCTCAGTAACCTTGCCGGGCCGCTTCCACGATGGCTTTCAAGTTCTCGAGGGGCGTGCTGAGCGGGATGGCGCACTCGGGCCCGATGAGGTGCACGCCTGCCTCGATGGCATAGCGGGCCTGGCTGTAGACCTCTTCCGGCGTGCCTTGCAGGAGCGCCTGCGGATTGTTGACGTTGCCACAAAGCGAGACTTTGTCGCCGATGCGGCGCACCGCCTCCCTGGAGTCCACCTGCCACTCGAAGTGATAGGCGTCCACGCCGGATTGAGCAAAGAGCTCGAGCCGGTCCGAGCAATTGCCGCACACATGTAAGATGATCGGCCCACCGACCTGGGCCATGATCTTCTGGTGGATGGGCAGCAGGTACTGCTCGTAGTGATAAGGCCCCACCAGATTGCGCGTGGCGTGGTCTGCCAGGACCACGATGTCGGCGCCGGCAGCAAACTGGGCGTTGATAAAAGCGACGGTGATCGGCATGAGTTGCCTCAGCATCTTCGTCACCTTGTCGCTTTCCCCCATGCCGACCGCGAGCAGGAAGTTCTGCGTGCCGACCATGTGGTAGGACAGGGTCCAGGGACCCATGACCTTGCCCACGATCGTCACCCGGCCTCCCACATGACGCCGCAAAGTGGCGAGCGCATCCAGCAGGACCCGGCAGGAAGGCTTTTCCAGAAAATCCGGGGGCATGACCACATCCGAGAAATCCGCGTTCGGGAACTCCCTCACGTCGGGCATCTTGTCCTTGTTGCCCCAGTCGATGCGCGCCCCCAGTGCGGCGGCCTCCTGCACCACGGAATACTCGGGCATGACCGTGTCAAAGCCGAGCACCTCATGCCCCGCCAGGGCCAGTTCAGCCATGGCGTTCGCGTTGAGATGGGCTTCAGGGAAAAAGACTCCAGCCTTTTCCATCAGGCCGTGGCAGGCGATGGATGTGGGGTTGCCCACCGGCGGTCGAAGCCCACGCCGTCCACCGAACATGGCGGACATGACCAGGTTGTGAGAGTTGACTTTCATTTGTGGTTAAACCTCCTCGCATGGGTCTCTTGCCGGATGAGATTGAATCCGCATCCCCTTGGCCCACAGCGGGTAACTGAAATGCTGCAGTTCGACCATGAGAACGGTTTGAAAGCCGGCTTGCAGCCCGTGGCCCAGAAAAACACCAACCCCAGCTCAAGGGCAAGTAGTCCGGATTTCCATACCGTTTCCACTCCCCTTCATGCAGGCCGCCGCACCCTTCATGATCCTCACCGCGGTCTCCTTTCACGGGGCCCGTCCCCTCCATCGATCGCAAGATAGGGAGGCAGGGGCAAATCAAAGACGACCAGGGTGCGATCATCAACAAGCTTCGCGACCACATGGTCCCACGATGTGAATACATATCCATATCGGTGGTTGTCCGGGCCCAGGAGTTCAAGCAACTTTGGATAGTAATAGGCTATGGGAAGTTGCCTTTGGATTGAATCGACGAGGTCTGTCAAGGTCTCGTAATCCTCCACCTTCCACCACCGATCCGCGATGACACCCCTGTCATCGTTCTTTGGTTTAAAGAGGACAGCGGAAGGGTGGCCACGACCGTGTCCGGCAAAATAGATGGTATAGTCTTGCCAGTCTTTTACCAGGTTCTGTACGGTGATGCGATTACCGTAAACCATTTGGGAACGGACATATGGGTGGCTCGCGCATCCACATACAGCAAGAACCAGCCCAGCCACGACAAGAATAGATCGGAAACGCTTTTTCATCTTCACCATCTCCCGCCAAGTGCATTCCGGGGAAGACCCTCTTCCCCTCCTTCATCCGGTCTTCTGTAATGCCGGCCTCCCTCAAACTTGGAGGGTCTTCGATTTCTTTTTGGATCGATCTGATCCGGCCGATGAAGGCATCCCCCGTATCCTTAGGGGATAGGTTTTGGATACCAGATGGTTTCCACGTCAGGAAAATCCAGAATTCTCCGATCCGAAGTCAGAAGGGGCATACCCAACACACGGGAAGTGGCGACAATAAGTTGATCGGCGGGATCTTTGTGAAACCCTCTCAGATGGGTGCTCTCCACGGCGATCTCCGGGGACAGGTCCGCGATGCGGATCTCCTGTTCGTTGATGGATCTTCTTATCCAGGTGAGGGCGGGTATGGAGAATCCAATTCTTTTCCTCTCAACCAGTTTTGCCAGTTCCCACAAGGAAATAGCGGATATCCATCTCCTTTTTGATTCCTTGATCGCTCTTATTGCTCTTGGCGAAAGAGAATTTCGATCATCAAGGCTTGCCCAAATCCACACATGGGTGTCCAAGAGTATGTCGCTCACTTCTGAGCCTCCCAATCCTCTTCAGCCACAGGGGATACAATATCCCCCATGAAGCTGACAGTCGCTTTTAGAGGAACAGCCTTTGCTTTTGAATCCACCGGCACGATTTCCGCAATGGGCACTCCCCTCTTGGTGATGCACACCCTCTTTTTCCTTGTCTTGACTTGCTCCAGTACCGAGAGGCAAGTGGCTTTGAATTTTGAGACAGAAAGGGTTTCCAATTGGGTCTCTCCTTCATGATCATGGTCAAATGACTATGGTCACTTTAGGGCTTCCTTCCTCGATTGTCAAGCACGGGGGGATCAAGAGCCCGCTTTCAACTAAACAGGGATGGGAGCCACCACCTGGGAGGAGACGAACATCCAGGTCACGATCAGGGCATTGAGCAAAGCGCCCAGGTAGATTTTCCCGGTGAGTTGATAAAACCAAGTGGACAGAGGGACGACAAGGATTAACACACCGATGATGTGAAAGAGGCCGTGGATAAAGGCGACGAACATGCCGCCCGGCCCCACCAGAGGAATGAAGCCGGTTGTGAAAAGCGGCACATACTGGACCATGAGGAACAGGATCACCGGGGTGACCATGGCAACAAGATTCCAGGAGGACCAGGAGATCCATGTAGCCAAGCGACCATCCTTCGCAGGTCTTCGAAGCTGCCCATGGAGGAAGACCCCCATGAACACGAACCCGACCAGGAGGAAGGGGAAGTAACGTAGGCACAGCCACGCCCTATCAAGGGTCAGGTCGCTTGCAAAAGGAAAGAGAAACCTGAAATCCACAATGAAGATCTGTTCGAGCAGATGTTCGCTGAAGTAGGCAAAGCCGAAAAGGATCAAGGCCAGCAAAAGGGTTTTGGCAATCTTCCCGCTATCCAGCCCGAACCTGTCTTCTCGATAGGAAACGCCGGCATCCGCCCACGTGTGTCCTGTCTTCTGCTTTTCCCTCCTGAGCCATCTTCTGAAGAGGAAAAAGCCGATCACGTTGACCCAAAAGAACCACCACACCACGCCATTGGCCATCATCATTGGAAAGACGCCGTCAATGCGAACCAGATACACATGCAAACCGAACAAGACGAAAATGAGCGGCAGGTACAACCCCATCAACACTCCGTTGATCGCGCTGAACTTGAGGTAGGACTTCACCGTGCAGGAATAGTTTCCTGTGGGAGCGCCCTCAAGGATCTTGAAGAATTTCATCCCGAGAAAGATTCGTCCCAGAGGCAACAGTGAAGCAAAGCAGGCGAACATGGCAATGAGGGTTGCCCACTCTTTGATCGACCATGTCTGGTTCTTGGAGTCGATCCACAACTGCTCCGGAGGACGAAGGGCTTTTTTCATCCATTCGAGCATCTCGCTGATGCTTCCGCGATGGTGGGACTCCATGAAGTGGATAGTCCACGGCACATACACCCGCCTGGCCGTCCCGTGTTCGAAATCTCCGTAGGTGACTCCGATCTGCGGATTGGCCACAGGGATCACCTTCTTCGTCTGTGCGCTGGACATCCATTCTTTCTCGATGTCTCTTGTGCCGGTCATTCTCTGTCTGTACTCATCCCACTTCCCGATGATCATGAGCATGTTCCTGGGGTTGGTTGCAGAAGCGGCTTGGGTGTAAGCGAAGCCGCTGATGGCGAGAGCGTTCACACCGGAATCTCCCAGCGCCACCTGATAGGCCATTTCCGCTCCCAGGCTGTGGCCCAGCATGCCCACGGATTCAGGATCCACAAAGGGAAGAGATCGTAAAACCTTCAGGGAGGTTAACCCGCCATAGGTTTTGTCAAACTTGGGATTCTTCGGATCATTGGGCAGGCCCGAGTTGCCCCGGCCAATGGCGTCGATGTTGAGGACCACGAAGCCCCTTCGGGCCAGTTCGATACAGTAAGCATCCCCTGTCTCGCGGTTGTTCTGGTACCCGTGGATGTGGACAACTCCCGGCATGGGATTCTCTTCTGTGGCATCCACCGGCCTCAGCAGCTTGGCGCGGACAGGGATGCCGTTAGAGTTCTCGTAGATCACGTTCGTGACCTCGACTCTCCCGAAATCCTTCTGAACCAGGGAAGCGACCACGACCGCTCCCACCAGGATCGCAACACAGACTACGAAAGTTACAAGGGACAGGTTAATGCTTTTTTTGCTAAGGTTCTTTTGGTCTTCCATAGATCATCCTGACTGCTGAGAGTCCGGTACAAGGTGCAAGGTTCAAGGTACACGGAAAACCACAAGCCTGAACCCCTCTTCACGTTTTTCGTTTTCTTCCTTGAACCCTGCACCTTGCACCTTGAACCTTCTTCTAGATCCTGATTTTCAAATTGTCGATCGGATAGCTCACGCAGCTGTGAATGTAACCGGCCTTCCGATCCGACTCTCTCACCGTGGCCTGGCTCGGCACGAAAACCCTTCCTTCGAGAAGGCGAATCCGGCAGGCGCTGCACTCTCCGGACCGGCACAGAGCCGGCACAATAAGGCCACTTCGATCGAGCGCATTCAGCAGCGGCTCCCCGGCCTTTGCGAGGATCATCTTCTTTCCAGCCACATCCACTTCGAAAACCACGTCCTTGGACAAGCCCTCGGGCCACCCAGGCTCTTCGCTCACCTCCTCGGGCGCACCGTAGAGTTCAAACCGAATTTTTCTCTGCGGCACCTCCATCTCTTTCAGGGCCGCCCTGCACAAATCATGCATGGCCCTTGGCCCGCAAACATAGAAAGTCTTTCCTTTTATGTCGCCCACGAGCCGCGTAATGAGTATTGAATCCAGAAATCCTTTCAAACCCCCATAGCCTTCCGGCGGCTCTGAGACGACCAGGGAGAAGGTGAAGTTGGAGTGGCTTGCAGCAAGGTTTTCGAGCTCACTTCTGAAGATCACGTCCTCCGGAGTGCGGCTCCCGTAGAGCAGTTTGATTCTGAGCGGACGCTGCCGCTGCACGGTGTCCCTGATCATGCTCATGAAAGGAGTGATGCCGCTCCCTCCCGCAAGGAAAACCAGCTCCTTCCCGTCGATAAGGGGCTCATAGTAGAAGTGCCCGGCAGGGCCGGTGGTTTCCAGAACATCTCCGACCTTGAGCCCATTGAAAAGATAGGGGGCTACAAACCCTCCTGGTTTGTCTCGCACCGTGAGCTCCAATCGCTCAGCCTTAGGAGCCGAGGAAATGCTGAAAGGCCGGCTCGTCCGAACCCCTTCGATGTTCACCATCACGTTCACATACTGCCCGGCGCGAAAAGGCGGCAGAGGGCCATCCACTCGTTCAAAACAAAACGTCTTGGCCGTGGCTGTTTGCGGCAGGATCTCCACCAGGCGCAGGTTCATGCGCTTGGGGTGGATGCGAGAAACGACACGGTTCACCACATCCCGGAATCTCTCCTGAGTGTAGTCCGTACCCTGTCCGGGTTCACGAAGGGCTTTGCGATTCTTCGCCACTCGCCGATACTCGCGGACATCCAGCAACCAGTTGATTTTTTCCAGAGGCATTCTACTTACCCTCCCCGCTGTTTTCATGACATTTCAGCTTTTTGAAATGGTAACGAGAAAAGGCCATGGGGGTCTCTCTCAAAACAGAAAACGAAGAGTGATCGGGAAAGACTCGGCAGGTAAAGGGCAGCGAAGGCGGGCGGCGAGGCTTCACCGGTACCTCCATGCACTATTATGCTTGGCAAGTTTCCCATTAGCCCTCCGCCCGCTTCACCCACGGCCTAGAGCTGGCCCGTGTGATGTGGCTTCTTCGTTGTTCTGTTTTGAGAGAGACCCTCATGGCCTCAGATAGAAGATCCAATTTCAAAAAGCTAAAATGTCACCGTTTCTTCATCTTGGCCAGAATGGCCCCGCCCACCATTTGACCGGACATCATGCAAGGTTCGAAACCACCCCCGGGCTGGGTCCATGCGCCGACAAAATAGAGCCCTTCCAAAGGCCCTCGATGACCCATTCGCCAAACCATGTTGTCCCGCGGCGGCTGATTGAAGCCATAGATGCTGCCGCCCAGGGCGCCGGCATAGCGCATGTTGGTGAGAGGGGTGGACACCTCCACCACTTCAGTGTATTCCCGGAGCCCGGGGAAAACCTTTTCGGCTATCGTGATCATGGCATCGCCGATCCGGTTTTTTGTGTCCCCATATTGGTCCGGCGGAATCTCGTACCACGGATCCCCGTACTTAAGCGCCGTGAGAACGACAATGCACGTGCCTTTCGGCGAAATGTCCGGGTACACGGCGTTGTAGCAGGTGACGCCGAGCGCTTCCGGTGCTCCGAGATTCTTGGTTCCCTCGTAGTGCCGGTCAAAATCGTGATCGGCATTGATGAACACTTCGTGTTCCGTGAGCCCGAGTTCATCCGGCGATCGGTCCACTCCCATGTACACGTTCACCGTAGAGGCAGCCACCTCACTCGATTGGAGTTTTGTGAAGAATCGGGGCGGGACCTTCTCAAAACCGATCAGGTCCCGGCAGGTCGTGACAGGGTCTGCATTGGAAACGATCCAATCGGACCGGATCTCCTCCTCTTCATCGGTGATCACTCCGCAAACCCGCCCGTTTTGCGTGATGATCTTCTGAACTCCGCAACTCATGCGCACCTCTCCACCCAATTCCTCAAAGGTGTTCACGAAGGCGTTGGAAAGAGCCTGAGATCTTCCGAGGGGAAAGGCCGGTCCTCTTCTGATGTACCCGGCGAGGGTCATGGCGAGGAAAAGAAAGGATATCTGGGATGGAGGCAAGCCCACATACCCCCAGTACTGGGAGAGCACGGCACGGGCCAGGGGGTCTTTCACGTCCCTGTTCAGCACCTGGCCCCAGATGGTCGGCAAATAGCGGAAGAAATCAGGAAAGCGAAAAGGCATGGACATGCGGTTTCCCACGCCTCTTTCCTTGACGATTCTGGCGAAATCGCGGCCCATTCCGAAAACGCGATCCAGGAATCTGTGGAGGCCTTGGCTCTCGTGCGGGAAGACCTCGCACAGCTTTGCTTCAAACGCTTCACGGCCTACAGGCAAGGTGATATCCAGACCCGGGAAAATGGAACGATAGAGATGGGGGGCAATGACGAATTCCACCTTGGCCGCGACCCCCAGGTACTCCAGGTAGCGGTAAAGCCCTCCTCGGAGGTCCTTGGGCCCGATGTTCGACAGTTCATGGAGCGCCACCTCGAACTCGTAGCGGCCCCGCACAAAGCTCGTGGCATAGCCCCCGGGCACATTGTGCCGCTCCAGCGCGAGAACCTTGAGGCCATTCTTGGCCAGCATGGTGGCTCCGGACAGCCCGCCCAGTCCTGCACCGATCACAATCGCATCGTATTTTTGGGTCATACTTGATCTCTCTTCCGCTGATTGCTTCTTTATCTCATTTTCACCCCACCCTTCCCCTCCCCCATCAAGGGGGAGGGAATTTCTAGGGTGGTCATAGCCTGCACGAAAGACGTTCATCATTTTTTAGAGCTGCTTGCCTTTCTTGAGTTCTTCCTCTTTCAGGACTCTTCGCAGCACTTTTCCAATAAGGGACTTGGGGAGGTCGGTCTTGAATTCCACGGTTCGAGGAGCCTTGTAAGCCGCCATCCGCTCGCGGCAGAAGGCCATGATCTCTTCAGGCGTGGCGGTTTGCCCGTCCTTGAGCACGATGAAGGCCTTGACCGTCTCTCCCCTTTTCTCGTCAGGCAATCCGATCACTGCCGCCTCTTTCACTTTCGGGTGCTCAAAAAGAACCGCCTCCACCTCTGTGGGATAGATGTTGTAAGCGCCGGCGATGATCATGTCCTTCTTCCGGTCCACAATGTGCACGTACCCTTCCTCGTCCATGAAGCCGATGTCTGCCGAGTAGAACCAACCCGGCTGGCCGTCAGGACCCACGCGAAGGGCCTTGGACGTCTCTTCAGGCAGGTTCCAGTAGCCCTTCATGATCTGAGGTCCCTTAATGATGATTTCGCCCGTCTCCCCGGTGGGCCTCTCCTTGGTGCCTGTCTCCACGTCCACGATCTTGACATCCGTGTCCGGCATGGGAACCCCCACGGAATTGTCCTTGATTCTGCCGAGAGGGGCCATGGTGGCCACGGGGCTCGTTTCCGTCAGACCGTAGGCTTCGAGAATCTTGCACCCTGTGATCTGCTCGAAGCGGACCTGCGTTTCCGGCGCCAGAGGCGCGGCAGCACTCACGGCAAACCTCAGGGAGGAGAGATCATATTTTTTGATTTCAGGAAAGTTGTTCATCCCCACCACCATGGTCGGCACCCCCGGATAGAAAGTGGCACGGTGCTTTGCGATGGCCATGAGAACATGCTGAAGGTCCCTCGGGTTGGGGATCACGATGGCTGTCAGGCCGTTGGCGATAGGTGTGTTCATGCCCACAGTGAGGCCGTAGCTGTGGAAGAAAGGCATGACGGAGACCAGGATATCCTTCGCCTCCAGGCTCTTTGCCCACACGTTGTTTGCGGTTGCGTTGGATACCAGGTTGAAGTGAGTGAGCTGCGCGCCTTTGGGCCCCCCGGTCGTGCCGCCCGTGTAGATGAGCACAGCCACCTCGTTCGGCTTCATCTCCACAGGGTTTGGCTGAGCTGCGCCCTTGGTGAGGATCTCCTGGAACCAGAACGTGTCCCTGTCGCCGGAGAGGTCCACCCTGTGCCCTTCCTTTTTCTCCTTGGACAAGCCGAAGAGGAACTTGAGCAAACCCGGGAAGTACTCCTTGATGTTGGTGACGATTACCCGCTTGAGGCCTGTCGTTGGACGGATGTTCTTGACTCGGCCATAAAGGCTGCTCAAAACGACCATGGTCTCCGCGCCCGAGTCCTTCAAAAGGTGCTCCACCTCGCGCTCCACATAGAGGGGATTGCAGCAGACCACGAGGGCGCCGATGCGCCACGCTGCATAAGCGGCGATGACGAATTGCGGGCAGCTCGGTGCCATGATCGCCACCCGATCCCCCTTTCTCACGCCCATGCCTTGAAGGGAAGAAGCAAAACGGTTCGCGGCATCGTTGATTTGGCGGTAGGTGAGCTTTGCGTCCATCAGGCGGGAACCTACCCGGGCCCCGAAGATGATCGCGGGGTGATCCGGGTGCTTGCTTGCCGCCTTGCTCAGGAGCTGGTCTACAGGGATGGCAGGGTAATCGATGGTTGCGGGCACGCCTTCGTCGTAGTACTTCAGCCAGGGCTTTACCATGGGGATCCTCCTTTCCCAACAAATCCATGCGTTGTCACGGGTCCGTTCTGTATGTTCCACGCGGCTGAGCGCGGGATGAGCGGAGGATTAGAGCACGACCAAAAGCCAGCAATCCCAATCCATTAACTTGTTGCGGCCTGAGGATTTCCCGGCCGCAGGGTAATTTAGAAGAAAGGCCCCTCTAAGTCAAAGGAAAACAGGCCAAGTTGACAAGAGTGCAAAAAAACTCTAAGTTGCAAAGCATAAAAGGTCATTCCGTGAGGTCTAGGTGGACACAATCATTGAAAAAGCCCTTCGCGAAAGCATCAAGGTCAAAGAGGAGTTCATCAAAGAGAATGGCCGCAGCCTGATTCTCTTTGCGGAAAAGATCTCCCAGGCATTCACCGTTGACCGCAAGCTCATGATCTGCGGAAATGGGGGAAGCGCTGCGGATGCTCAGCACATTGCTGCAGAATTCGTGAACCGGTTCATGCTCGAACGGCCGCCCCTTCCGGCGATCGCCCTGACCACCGATTCTTCCGTGATCACGAGCATCGGGAACGATTACTCCTTTGAGGACATCTTTTCCAAGCAGATTAAGGCCATCGGCTTGGAAGGGGATGTGCTGCTCGCCATCACCACAAGCGGAAACTCGGGAAACGTGATCTCCGCAGTGAAGGCGGCACGAGGGTTGGGGATCTACACGGTCGCGTTCACAGGCGGAGACGGCGGCCGCGTCAGAAGCCTCTCGGACATGGCCCTCGTGGTGAAGAGCAATGCCACGGCGAGAATCCAGGAAGCTCATAGCCTGGCAGGTCACATCATCTGCCAGCTCGTGGATTACCTTCTCTTCCAAGACGGGGTAAAAGAAGATTAGGAAAACCTTGAATCCATTTCTCGGAGATCGAGTCTTTGGTGTCTGACTGGAAACCGATATCCATTGAAAGAATCCGCTCCTATTCGGTGAAAGACAGGCCGAGCAAGGTCACTCAGGACGACTTCGGCGCTCCCTGGAAACCCGGCGGAAGCATGGGGTCCTGGTTCACTTCCCTTCCCCGAATCCTCGCAGGGAATGACTTCAGGGCCGTGACGGATCGCCTTGTCCGCGCCGCTCGGGACAAGAAGATGATCCTTCTCGCCATGGGCGCCCATCCCATCAAGGTGGGCTTGAGTCCCCACATCATTGACCTGATGGAAAAGAGAATTGTCCGGGGCCTGGCCATGAACGGCGCCTGCGTGATCCATGACACGGAAGTAGCCATGATCGGCCACACCTCCGAGGACGTGGCAGCCCGGCTTGGGGAAGGGCAGTTCGGCATGGCGGATGAACCGGCCCGCATGATCAACGAAGCCATTCAGGAGGGGGCCCGCTTGGACACGGGACTTGGCGAGGCGGTGGGAGCAAGGCTGTCAAAAGAGAAACTGCCTCACCATCGCTTGAGCCTTCTTGCGAGAGCCCACGACCTGAGAGTTCCGGTGAGCGTGCATGTGGCCATAGGGACCGACACGATTCACTTTCATCCGAGCGCGGACGGAGCGTCTCTCGGAAAAACCTCCCACCGCGACTTTCGCCTCTTTGCGACCCTGGTCTCGAAGCTCGAAGGGGGGGTGTTCATCAACCTGGGATCTGCTGTGATCCTGCCCGAGGTCTTCTTGAAGGCTTTGTCCCTTGTCAGAAACCTCGGGCATGACGTGAAGCAGTTTACGACCCTGAACATGGATTTCATTCGACACTATCGCCCCATGACCAATGTGGTGTCCCGGCCCACTCTCGAAGGAGGAGAGGGGTTTTCTCTGGTCGGTCATCACGAGATCATGTTCCCGCTTCTCGCAGCTGCCGTGATCGAAAGGCTGGAGGGCAACTGGTGATTATGGAGGTTTTGTTTCATGCCGATTTATGAGTTCAGATGCAAGAAATGCAAGAAAGATTTTGAATGCCTTGTTTTCGGAAACGACAGCGAGGTGTGTTGCCCGACGTGCAAGGGAAAAAGGGTCGAGCGTCTCATGTCCGCGGCGAGCTTCAAGAGCAGCGGCAAATACGTCTCTTCCTCCTCATCGGGTTGTGCAACCTGTGGAGGTGGCTCCTGCAGCACCTGCCACTGACCAGACCGGTTTCTTCGGAAAACCCCGTCACTGAGTCTCCAGAGAAAGTCTTAAAGGGCCAGCAGCCTTAGAGAGGTGTTTCCGTTGTTCCGGATAGGTTTTGGATATGATGCTCATCGATTGGTCGAAGGGCGCCCCCTGATCCTCGGGGGCATTTCCATTCCCTTTGCCAAGGGCCTTCTCGGCCATTCGGATGCGGATGTGTTGACCCACGCCGTCGTGGATGCGATTCTGGGGGCACTGGCCCTAGGCGACATCGGCCGACACTTCCCGGACACGGATCCGGCCTTCAAAGACATGCAAAGCCTGCGAATGCTCGAAGTGGTGCTCCGCTGGGTCCAGGAAGCCGGGTACCAGGTCAACAACGTGGATTCAACGATCGTGGCACAGAAACCCAAACTGGCTCCTCATATTCCGGACATCCAAGCCCGGCTCTCGGAGATTCTCCACATGCCGGTTCATCAAATCAGCGTCAAGGCCAAAACGTCCGAGGGGATGGGTTTTTGCGGCCGTGAAGAGGGAATGGAAGCGTATGCGGTCGCATCTCTCATCAAAAAGGATTCCGCATGCTAGACGCCAGAGCGTTTCAGGCAGTAAGCAGTAGGCAGTATGGAGTAAGCAGTGAACCCCAAAGATTTTCTTCTGGCTTTTCTGCTCCTTGCTGCTTACTGCATACTCCTTACTGCATACTCATGCATTGAGCCGGGCCTCAGCCTCCGGCACTTTGCATCAACCGAAGTTGAAGTTGGAGAGTTTTTATGACGCTCAAGTTCTTTAACACGGCCACGCGCACCAAAGAGGACTTCATCCCCCTGCGGGAAGGGGAAGTGGGCATGTATGTATGCGGGGTCACGGTGTATGATCTCTGCCATATCGGCCATGCCCGGTCCGTCATTGTTTTCGACGTGCTGGTGAAATACCTGCGGGCAAGAGGATTCCGCGTCACCTATGTCCGGAATTTCACCGATGTGGACGACAAGATCATCGATCGAGCCAAGCAGCTTGGCAAAGATCCCAAAGCGCTGGCCGAGGAGTTCATTCAGGCGTTTTACGACGACATGGGGAAGCTGGGTATCCTCAACGCGGACCAGGAACCCAAGGCGACCGAACACATTCAGGGCATGATCGATATGATCGTCGCTCTGATCGACAAAGGCTTCGCCTATGTGGAGGGCACGGACGTCTTCTATTCGGTAGAGAGTTTTTCCGGATACGGAGAGCTGTCGGGTAGGCGTCTGGAGGACATGAAGGCAGGCATCCGGATAGCGGTTGATGAAAGAAAGCGTCACCCCATGGACTTCGTTCTCTGGAAAGGGGCAAAGCCCGGCGAACCGCAGTGGTCCAGCCCATGGGGACCAGGCAGGCCCGGGTGGCACATGGAATGTTCCGTGATGAGCGGTCACTTCCTGGGTTCATCCTTTGACATTCACGGCGGCGGTGAAGATCTTCTTTTTCCTCATCATGAAAACGAGAGAGCTCAGTCCATTGCCGCCAACGGAGGGCGGTTTGCCAGGTACTGGATTCACAACGGATTCGTCACCGTGGAATCCGAGAAGATGTCCAAGTCTCTGGGGAACTTTCTGACCATCCGCGATGCTCTTCAAATGGTCCATCCTGAGGTTCTGCGGATTTTCCTCCTTTCAAAGCACTACCGAAGCCCCCTCGACTTCTCCAAAAGCGCCGTTCTGGGTCTTCAGGCAGGCCTCGTGCGCATCTACAGGACCCTGCAGAGGCTGGATCAGCTGATCGGTCCTGACAGGGACAAAGGGGTGGGCCCTCTCCCCTCCTCGCTTTCGGTTCCGGAAAAGGATTCCTTCCTTGACCAGTTCGTGCAGACCATGGACGATGATTTGAACACGGCCAATGCGGTCGCCCTGCTCTTCGAAAAAGTAAAAGAAATGAACAGGATCATGGACTCACCCCTCGATGATTCCAGCAAGGCCAGGCTTTCTCTGGAGCGACGGCACCTCTATGTCGCCGCTGCGGTTCTCGGCTTTCTGCACGAAAAACCTGAGGCTTTTTTTGAAGCCCTGGCAGCCTCGACCCAGACCGCAGACTCCGGAGAGATTGAAAAGCTCATCGAGGAAAGAAAGTCGGCAAGGAAAAGCAAGGACTGGGCCAGAGCGGATGCCATCCGGCAGCAGCTCAAGAACATGGGGATTGTTCTCGAGGACGGCCCAAAGGGAACGACCTGGCGATATGACGTTTAAGTAAGCAGTAAACAGTAGGCAGTAAGCAGTGGAAAACAAAAACGCAGGTAACGAACAAAGGGCCTCTTTACAAGAAGTTGTTGCTGCCTACTGCTTACTGCATACTGCTTACTCGCTCGCTTTCCATCAGCACAGCTGTTCTAAACCGTAAAGACATGACTGCCTTCAAACTGTTTTCTGACTTACAGCCTTGCGGGGATCAACCCGGCGCTGTCGAGGACCTGGTGAACGGTGTGCGTAAGGGGCTGAGACACATGGTCCTTCTCGGGGTCACCGGCTCGGGTAAAACCTTCACCTTGGCGCACACCATCGCGCGCGTACAAAAGCCCACCTTGATCATCGCCCCCAACAAGACGCTGGCAGCCCAACTCTACGGTGAGCTGAAGAAGCTCTTCCCCCTCAACGCCGTGGAGTACTTTGTGAGCTACTATGACTACTATCAGCCCGAAGCCTACATCCCGCAGTCCGACACTTACATTGCCAAGGACTCCCACATCAATGAACAAATCGACAAGATGAGGCACTCGGCCACCCGTTCTCTGCTGGACAGGGACGATGTGATCATTGTGGCAAGCGTCTCCTGCATCTACGGCCTTGGATCGCCCGAGGCCTATCACGGCATGCTTCTCACCCTCGAGAGAGGCGTCACCCTGCCCAGGGAAGACGTCCTTAAGAAGCTGGTCGAGATCCAGTACGAGCGGGGAGATTACGATTTTGCCAGGGGACGTTTCCGTGTTCGCGGGGATGTGGTGGACATCTATCCGGTGCACGAGGAGGAAAGAGCCGTTCGGATCCACTTCTTCGGCGACCTTGTGGAGTCCATCCATGAGATCGATCCCCTCAGGGGCAAAGCGGTCAGCGAACTGAATCGGGTGACCGTCTATCCCGCCACCCATTATGTGACGACCGTGGATATCCGGGAAAGGGCCATTCGCCAGATCAATGAGGAACTCAAGGAGAGGATCGAGTTCTTTCGCTCCCAGGACAAGCTGATCGAGGCCCAGCGAATTGAAGAAAGAACTCACTTCGACCTTGAAATGATGATCGAGATGGGTTACTGCCACGGCATCGAAAACTATTCCAGACACCTCACCGGAAGGGCTCCGGGAGAACCGCCGCCCACCCTGCTCGACTACTTCCCGAAAGACTTCCTAGTCCTCCTCGATGAAAGTCACATCACGGTCCCGCAGCTTAACGGCATGTACAACGGGGATCGTTCCAGGAAAGGGACTCTTGTCCAGTACGGTTTTCGACTGCCCTCTGCGCTGGACAACAGGCCTCTCAAATTCGAGGAATTCGACCATAGGGTCAAGCAGGTGATCTACGTGTCGGCGACCCCCGGACCCTATGAATTGGAGAAGGCCGAGCTCGTCACGGAGCAGATCATAAGACCCACAGGGCTCATAGATCCTGAGATCATTGTGCGGCCTGCAATCCACCAGGTGGACGACCTGCTGGGCTGGATCAAAGGAAGGGTGGCGGCGGACGAAAGGGTCCTGGTCACCACCCTGACCAAGAGCATGGCAGAAGATCTCACCGATTACTATGCCGATTTGGGCATCAAGATCCGCTATCTCCACTCCGACATCAAGACCATTGAAAGGATAGAGATTATCCGGGATTTGCGCCTCGGGGTTTTTGATGTCCTGGTGGGAATAAACCTGCTTCGAGAAGGCTTAGACCTGCCAGAAGTGTCCTTGGTGGCCATCCTCGATGCGGACAAGGAAGGCTTTCTCCGCTCGGAAAGGTCCCTCATTCAGACGTGCGGCCGTGCAGCCAGGAACATTCGCGGCCAGGTCATTCTCTATGCCCATCAGGTGACGGGATCCATGGCCCGCGCCATTGAAGAGAGCCATCGACGCCGGCAAATACAGTTGGAATACAACGAAAGGAACCACATCACTCCGGCCTCTATTCAGAAAACCGTGGATGACATTCTCGCTTCTCCCTATGAGGCGGACTACATCACGGTTCCTGTGACTGCTGAAGCAGAGAGCCCTTACCTGACACCCGGAGCATTCGACAAAGGAATCAAGAAACTTGAAAAAAAGATGAAAGAAGCGGCAAAGAAAATGGAATTCGAGGAGGCGGCACGATTGAGAGACGAGATCAAGGGATTGCAGGCTAGACAACTGGAGGTGATGGGCTAGCAGGTTGCTGAAAAACGCTCATCTCCGGCGTTGCCCTCATCGCTCGTCACT
>CAZOLJ010000091.1:0-18012 GCA_964580575.1 uncultured Desulfobacteraceae bacterium | reverse complement strand
CTCCCCGAACACCCCCATTCTCAAAGTCCTGGATCCCGGCGCGCGCCCCGCTACACTGGGCTTGGCCGGGATGACAAGTTAGGTCACAACCTCCAAAGAAACGGTAAGGTAAGGCCACATTCTTACCAATTGAGCCGTTAGGCTTCTTTGGGTTCTTCCCATCCGGCACCTCTGCCCGGTGTGTAAAAGACATATTCCAGGGAAAGGATGTCAAACATGTCGTCGGTTTGCTCCCTGATGACATGGTAGAGCTCTTTCATGTTTGTTGCACGGGACAGTCGATCCCTGTATTCCCCGTCATCGTAGAAATGGACGTCCAACGGAAAAAGGACCTGGTCCAGGGAACCGTACCAGTTGGCGGAAAGGAGGGTTTTTAGGGTCATGATCTTCTTGTACATCTCTCCGATATTGTCTGTTCGCAGAAGGGGGTGGATCCTGTTGATCATGCAGTCCATGAGCCCGGCCAGATAGTAAACCTCTCTCATTTTTTCTTCATTCGATCGGTAAAGGAAAATGGACCGGATCGTGTAAGCCATGCTGCCGCCCAGCACATAATGGGGTGGGAGGTGCTGCACACCGGATTCTCCCTTCTCGTAGATCTCTTTGCGGTGCTTCTCCAGGGCATCGGACTGAGACTTGAGCATTTGAATGAAGTGTCCGCTTTCCCAATCCGCAGCCCGGAACTCAAACGGCTTTGCCGTGATGAGATTGTCCGGAGGAACGCCTTTGTCTTTGAAATGGATGATTTTGCCCATGATCGAAAATGCCTAAAGTGCGCTAAAGTGCCTAGAGTGTCTAAAGTTGAAAAACCACCCTCCTCTAGCCCCTCCCGTCAAGGGAGGGGAAGTGTGTGCCCTTGCCATTCTGTCTTCTGTATTCTTGTTTCATGGTCTCGGATGATATTTCTCATGGATCTGTTTCAATCGCTCCCTCGTGACATGGGTGTAAATCTGAGTCGTCGAGATGTCTGCATGGCCGAGCATGATCTGCACGGACCTCAAGTCCGCCCCATGTTCAAGCAGGTGGCTTGCAAAGGAATGCCTCAAAGAGTGTGGGGAGATTTCTTTTCTGATCCCTGCCAGCTTGGAGAAGCGCTTGATGATCTTCCAGAAGGCCTGCCGGCTCATGGGCTTGGCCCGCGAAGTCACAAAGAGATGGGAAGAACCCCTCTTCTTCAGCAGGCTCGGGCGGCTGTAGGTGAGGTACTCTTTGAGAGACTCCTGCGCCTTTGACCCCATGGGGACCATTCGTTCTTTTGATCCCTTGCCGATCGTCCTCACCCAGCCCGCTTCGAGATTGATGTTGGCGATTCTCAGCCCCACAAGTTCGGAAACCCTCAGGCCCGAGGCGTAGAGCAACTCCAGCATGGCCCTGTCCCTCAGCCCGCGGCTGGTCGAAGCATCCGGAGCGGCAAGGAGCCGCTCCACTTCTTCGCTGCTCAGAACACCGGGGAGTCTTCTCGGGAGTTTCGGATTGCTGATGAGTCTTGCGGGGTTTGTTTCAATCTTCCCATCAGACACAAGGAAGCGGTAGAAGACTTTGAGACTGGACAGATTTCTCGCAATGCTCCTGATGGACAGAGCGCCCGCAAGGGAAGAGACATACTCCATGATGTTGATTTGGGATGTCTTCAGGGGGTTGACGTTGTTTTTTTCAAGAAAGTCAAAATACCTTGCGAGGTCTCTGCTGTAAGATTCGATGGTGTTCTTGGCAAGGCCTTTTTCTACCCTCAGATGGTGGATGAACTGGTCGGCAAGGTGATTTGCGTCGCCTGTGCATCCTTTGTTCATCATAGGTCCGCCCGATTCCGTTAATTTCTCAAAGGAGGTTCAAGGTGCACGGCGCATGGTGCAAGGCTAACCGTCGAAGTCATAGAAATGATCATCTTTCGTGAGAACCCGCGGTCCGTCTTTTTGGATGAGCACCATCTCTTCGAGCCTGACCCCACCCAATCCGGGAATGTAAATCCCGGGTTCATCGGTGACGACCATCCCTTCCTTGAGCTCAACCGGTTTTTCCGGACCAAGGCGTGGACCTTCGTGGGTGGCAAGACCGACTCCGTGCCCCAGCGAGTGGCCGAAGTAATCGCCGAACCCGGCATCCCGAATGACTTGCCTGGCAATCGAGTCCGGGACCGTGCTCTTGACGCCAGGGCGGATCTGTTTCAGGGCGGCGAGCTGGGCCTCACGAACGATCTTGTAGATTTTCTTGAACTTCGGTGTCGCTCCGTCCAGAAAAACAGTTCTTGTCATGTCGCAGGAATACCCGTCGATCTTGACGCCCACGTCAAAGGTGATGGGTTCTTTCGTGCGGATCTTACGATCGGTCGGCACAGCGTGAGGAAGAGCGCTGTTCGGTCCTGATGCCACGATGGACGGAAACGCGAGCCCGTCCGCACCCCCTTCACGAGACATGGCCTCGATCTTCCATGCAATCTCTTTTTCCGTCTTGCCCGGTCTGAGTTTTTTGATGACCGTAGTGAGAATTTCCGACATGAGATCCGCCGCTGCGGTCATTGAATGGATCTCATCCTGATCCTTGATCTCTCGCATCCCTTCCACCAGACCCTTGACCGGTGCCAGGCGAACAGGCGGGGAGAGTTTTCTGAACTTCCTAGCCAGGTCGCGATGGACGCCCCAGGTCAAGTGGTTTTCATCAAAGCCCAGGACTCTGGTACCGAGCTTGGAAACGATTCTGGGGAAACTCTCGGCAAAACCTTTTTTCAAGGTGATCACGTCGAAATCAACGGCTTCGTTTTCCGCCTCGGTCGTGTAGCGGGAGTCGGTGACAAGGATGAGCGCGTCTTTGGTGATGAGAAGCGAACCAGAAGACTCTGTGAGTTGCCCGTCCAGCGCCTTGAATCCTGAAAGGTATCTCCTGTTCTCAGGCTGGAGGACCCAGAGCGTGTCAAGAGGCAATCGGTCCAGCTTTTCCCGAAGCCCGAGGATGCGCGGGTGAAAAGGGGATTCTTTCTTCATTTTTGCTCAATCTCCGAAGAGTACACCCTGCTTAAGAAATGATGGATTCTGTTTGCGACATTATCAGAGAGAACAAGAATTAGCAATTCGCATAGGCTTTATCGAGGGAACAGATTGAAAAATTCATGCATTGGCAGTATGATTTGTATGCATGACGCTTAATCCTTCCTCTATCCATCATTCAATGAAACTCCGAAAGAGAATGGGCGCCCTTTTTTGCGCTGCGCTATTCATGCTGCTGGTCTTCGGGGAAGAGACGCACAGCATGGGCTTGGAAATTCGGCTCCTTGGGGACAAGCTTACGCTGAATGCGGAAAAGGCGCCTCTCCAGGAGATCCTGGCGCGGCTGTCGGATTCTGGAACCAGGGTCCAAATCGATCCTCAGATCAATCCCGACGTCAGTGCTTCCTTTGAAAACAGAGATATCCAAAAAGCCCTAGAGTCCATCCTCAGAGGCTTGGATCACGTCCTGATCTGGGATTCCGATCAAGGGCCTTCGGGCCCTGTGCCCAGGCTCGCCGAGATCCAGGTGTTCAGACCAGGGCAAAAGGATCTCATGAAACCTCTTCGCAAAGCGCCTACCCTGTCCATCGCAAGAAATCCCAAGGATGGATCGTTTTATGTCAAGGATGAGATCCTGATCAGGCTGAAGCCTGGGGCCGACCTTTCTGAACTTCTAAAGCAGTTGCAGGAAACAGGGGGAATCCTTGTCGGCAGCTATCCTGGACTGGGGATATACAAAGTGCGCCTGCCGCAAGGTTCGGATGTGCCGGGCTTGGTGGAAGAGATTGAAAAGCGAGGTGGGGCAGGAATTGCCGAACCCAACTACGCGTATCCGGTCCCTACAGGTCCAAGAGAACTGGATTGGGGCAGCTTGAAAGTATCCTATGGGGACCCTCAACCGCAACCCAAAGGAATTCCTGTGGCGGTCATTGATTCAGGGCTCAGGGCCGATGCCGGGCTGGATAAGTTTGTGCTGGCTTCGCTGGATGCGCTCAATCCGGACAAACCCATTTCCGATACCGGAGGCCACGGGACCCAGATGGCCCTGATCGCGGCCGGGGTGGTGAAGCCCATAGGAGTCAAAAGCGACAGCGTTTTCCAAGCGCCCATCATTCCCATCAGGGCGTTTGATGAGAACGGATTCACCTCCAATGTTCTGCTCATGGAGAGCATCAATTTTGCGATCGACAACGGCGCTCGCGTCATGAGCCTGAGCTGGGGATCGGAGACAAAGAGCGAGTTTCTTTCAGAGGCGTTTGAGTCGGCGGACTCAAAAGGGCTCATCATTGTCGCTTCTGCCGGGAACGAGCCAACCGGAGATCTGCACTATCCAGCCGCTTACGCTGCGGTCATCGGAGTCGGAGCCCTTGCCCCGGACGGAAAAGCGTGGGAAAAATCCAATCGCGGAGATTTCGTGGACCTCTATGCGCCGGGGTTTGCCTCTCTGCCTGTGGGGTACAAGGGAGATCCCGGGATCTATGCAGGCACATCCATTTCAGCGGCCTTTACCGCAAACCGGATTGCAGGCATCCTCTCCAAGAACCCCAAGGCAACGAAGCAGGAGATCCTGGACGCGCTGCGCAGGAAGCCATAGTCAAAACTGCAACCCTCGAAGCATCTTCTACGGTCACCCCGGCCCTCTCCCGCCAGGGGAGAGGGGGGCTTGGGGAATGAGAAAGCCGTCGCAGGACAACTTCCAAAATGATCTTTTTCGAGCTTTCCAAGTTTCGCCTGCCCTGAGCGCAGTCGAAGGGTGCTTTCGTGATGGATCTTTCTTGTGGTGTTGAAATCAGAAAGTGAATTTCAAGGCAAGGCCGATGTGGCCTTCTTTGGTGGCGAACACGCTGAGATCAACAGCATCAGGCAATCCCTGGAGAAAATCATCCTTGAGTTTTCGGTTGTACTTGTGGGCCGAGTTGACCGAACTGTAAATGGTGCCGGTGTAAAAGCCCAGCGCGACAAACCCCAGAACCGCTCCGAGCACTTCTTGATCCTGGCGGAAGGCCTCGACGGTGGCCCAGATGAAAAGCCCGTTGATAAGAAAGGCCACCGCTCCGTCTTTGTAGCGCTCGCAGTAAGCGTGCCCGAGCCCAGGCACAACGGACAATACGCCGGCTGTCGTCGGGTCCTTGTAAGGCAAAAGCTCTCCGCCCAGGCTCTTGGTGGACAGATCCTGAGCGCTCGGAAACAGAGGGCTGCCTGCCCCAACCGCTTTGAACGTCTCTGAAGCTTCGTGCCATTTCCCGGTCTGCATTTGAATCCAGCCGAGGCGGTAAACCGCGCTGTTTCTCAGCTCAGGTTCAGGGTACGTTGCGATAACCCCCTTGAAGTAGCGCTCCGCTTCGTCATACAGCCCCTGTTCAAAGTAGGATTCCCCCATTAGAAAAAGAGCCTTCCCGGCCACGAGCGTACCCTTATAGCCATTCAGGACCTCATTGAGAGTCTTCCGCGCGGATTCGTAATCCTTGGCTTTCATGTAGCACTGGGCAATGAGCAGCCTTGCTTTCGGTACTTTCTTGTCTTCGGGAAAAAACTGAAGGAAGCGCTCAAACTCGACCACGGCCCGCAGGACATCGCCCTTTTCCATGGTCTGCTCGGCAAATCGAAATTGCTCGTCGCTGTCAATGGTGATTTTTGCGCAGAGGGCGTGGCTCGGCAGCAGAAGAAGCACCAAGAGAACCAAGGGAATAATCAAAAGGCTCTTAAGAGGCTGTCCGCAAAGCTTACATATCCCCCTCCCCTTTGTCCCCTCCCGCCAGGGGAGGGAAGGATCTCTGTCGGATACCCCCTTAAGGCCGAGGGGACTGCTATGGCAGGCTGTCATTGGAATTGCCTTTTGTGGTGACCGGAGGATACCACCAGAAGTCATTGTTCTTTACAGGATCAAAGATCCTCCATTTCCCCTCGAAGTAAACCACAGGAGAAACTTTTGTTTCTTCCTGGCCTTCGTGAAGAAGCCGATCCACGGTCATCATCCATCCGAGGAAGAGCCCATGTTTTTCCATAGCCTGAACGCTGTAGGATGAACAAGTGGGAAAGCTAGGGCAGCGGTCTCCGTCAATGGGAGAGAGGTGGTCTCTGAATAAATTCACCAGCCAGAGAGCAGGGTTGAAACCTCGTGTCTCATCAGTCGGGGACGCAGGCTCGGCAAGAGCTTTGCCGTAAGAGCCGAGGATCAAAAGCCCAAGAACCAGAAAGGTTGAAGTCAGTCGCTTTGCTTTTCCCATGGACGCATCCCTGACACCAGCAGGCTGCTGAAAAACGCCCATCTGCGGCGTTACCCTCATCCCTCGTCACTGGGACGTACTGGTATCTACGTCTCATTCCTCGGCCCGCCGGAGACGGATAAAGATTGTCGGGTGCCTTGCATCTGGCCGTTTTTGAGCAGCCTGCGTAGCAGTGTTTTTCAGCAACCTGCTAGCAGAAGGTTTCGAAAACTCAAGGATAACGGACGTGGAGAATAGTAGAGAGGGCAGGATAAGTCAAGGTGATAAAAGCGTTTTGTTGACATAGGGTCGCGCTGCTGTTAGGACAGAGGTCACGTATGAATCAGGGAAAAATCGTCGAATACATCGATCATGGAGACTTCATCATCGCCCTCTGCCTTCAGGACGAGGGGACCCGCCTGCACCTCTTGACCCCGACCAATCGTGAAATGAACCTCTCTCCCAAGCGAGCGATCCTCATTTCCACGTCTTCCATCAACATGCAAAGTCCCCGTGAGGAGGTGCTGCGCAAGCTGAAAAAGACGGAAGAGGAGCGAAACAGGCTGAAGGAACAAGTCTATGTTCAAGAGCTCTGGGAACTCGTGAAGGATGATGCAGAGAGCTATGACCACGCCTACCTGGCACAACTCTGCTTCGGCGAACAAATCACCGAGGATCACATTTCCGGCCTTGTAAGAGCCCTGTTCGACGACAAGCTCTATTTCAAAATGAAGGACGACCGCTTTCTGCCCAATTCCGAGGAGAAAATTGCCAATGCCCTGGCGCAAGTGGCGCAAGAGGCTTCAAGGGAGGAAAAACTAAGAGAGGGAAGTGAGTGGCTGCGGGCAGCGCTTGAAAGCAAGCCTGTTCAAGAACCCCGATGCAGGGAAGAAATCACAAAGGTTTTGGCCGACCTGGCGCTCTACGGGGAGGATTCCCCCACCCTCAGATTCGGAAAAGAACTCCTCCAGAAAGCCGGAGTGACGGATCTTCGCGAAGCAAGGCGCATCCTGGTGAGCCTCGGAGTCTGGAGCGAAGACGAGAACCTCGATCTCCTGCGGTTTGAAATCCGGGGCCCTTTCAGCGAGGAACATCTCAGGGAATCCGAGCGGATCTGCCGCGCCGAAGCTGCGCCGGGAGAGCGGGAGGACCTGCGGGATCTGAGGGTGTGGACCATCGATGGACCCATGACCAGGGATTTTGACGACGCCCTGAGCCTGAGCGTGGAGGAAGACAGAATTCATCTCGGCATCCACATCGCGGACGTGGCCAGCATCATAGAGCCCGACACTCTCCTGGACGAGGAAGCCTTTCAGAGGGGGACGTCTCTTTACCTGCCCAGGCATCAGATTCCAATGCTTCCGGTTACCCTTTCGCAAGAAGCCCTGAGCCTCAAGCAAGGGTGTGACCGGCCGGCGATTTCTTTGATCGCCGTATTGGACAGGGAAGGAAACCTGCTGGAATCCCGCTTCGCGCCGAGCCTCGTACGGGTCGAGAAACAGTGGACCTACGACGACGTCAACGAGAGCTTCGAAAGTGAGCCGCGTTTCCGGGAAATGCGGCGATTGAGCCAGCTGCTGAGACAGAGGCGCATGGACCAGGGAGCCCTTGTGCTTTCCCTGCCCGAAATCGCCGTGGAGGTAACGGCCCAAGGGGCCATCGTGTTGCACAAGGTCGAGCAGGACACGCCGTCACGGGGGATGGTGGCCGAATTCATGATTTTCTACAATTGGCTGGCCGCGAGGTTTTGCAAAGAGCACCAGATCCCTGCGATTTACCGGCGACAGGAGGCTCCGGCCGAAAGACTGTCTCCAGAAGAGACCCGCTACATTTATTACGTCTTCAAGCAGCGCCGCAAGCTGAGCCCCCTGTCCATCCACACGGAGCCCAAGCCTCACAGCAGCTTGGGAGTGGACATGTACACGACGGTGACCTCCCCGATCCGGAGATACTATGATCTTCTCGTGCAGCGCCAGATCAGGAACTATCTTTGCCGGGGCGCCCCGCTTTACACCCAGGAGGATGTGGAAAAAAAGAGGCTCCTGCTGGATCCCCTTCTGAAAAGCATTGAACTGCTCACGAGGAACAGCACAAGGTACTGGATTCAGAAGTATCTCGCCCAGCATATGGGGGAAAAATTTCATGCCCTCGTGCTTGACGTGCTCAGGAACAAGTACCGCGTGCTTCTGTCCGACGTCCTGCTCATCGCAGAAGTCAAAAGGGAAAACGGCCAGAATTTGCATGAAGGCCAGGAGGTCATGGTGAAGATCCGGAAGTCGGATCCCTGGGAGGACTACCTGAAAGTGGACATTGAAAAGCGATGAAACACGGACTATCGGAAAACCCTCTGAAAAATATCCTCCACGTGTTTCAGGTGGTATTCGAGACTGAAAATTTCGGTGAGCTCCTCTTTCTTCAGGTGCTTTCGAATCCCTTTGTCTTCAAGGAGAAGGGATTGGAACTCTCTGCCCGTTTCCCAGACCTTCAAGGCATTTCGCTGAACCATCTCATAAGCTTCCTGCCGCTCCAGCCCTCGATCGGCGAGCTTGAGGAGCACCTGTTGCGAGTAGATCAGTCCTTTCATCTTGTTCAGGTTCTCGGTCATGTGGTTCGGATAGACCACAAGGTTCTTGACGATCCGGCTGAGGCGGTGAAGCATGTAGTCGATCAGGATCGTGCTGTCCGGACCGATGACCCTTTCCACGGAAGAGTGGCTGATGTCTCTTTCATGCCACAGCGCCATGTTCTCCAGAGCCGCGAGCGCATTGGACCGCACCAGGCGCGCGAGGCCTGCAATATTTTCGCACCCAATAGGATTCTTTTTGTGGGGCATGGCCGAAGACCCTTTCTGCCCCTTCTCAAAAGGCTCTTCCGCTTCGAGCACTTCGGTTCTCTGGAGATGGCGGATCTCCACGGCGATCTTCTCCAGGGTGCCCGCCAGAATGGCGAGGGCTGTGAAGTACTCTGCGTGGCGATCCCGCTGAAGGATCTGGGTGGATATCTCTGCAGGCTTGAGCCCGAGCTTCTTGCAGGCAGAAGCCTCGACTGCGGGAGAGACATTGGCAAAGGTGCCGACCGCGCCCGAGAGTTTACCGTAACTGATGGTGTCCAGAGCGGCTTCAAGGCGCTTGAGGTTGCGGTTCATTTCCGCATGCCAAACGGCCAGCTTGAGACCGAAGGTAATCGGCTCGGCGTGGATCCCGTGGGAGCGACCGATCATCACGGTGTTCTTGTGTTCAAAGGCTCTCTCCTTGATAACGGCCATGAACCCTTTCACATCCTCGATGATCAACGCCAGGGCTTCTTTGAGGAGCATGGCGAAACTGGTGTCCAGGATGTCTGAAGAGGTGAGCCCCATGTGAATGAAGCGTGAATCAGGGCCCACATACTCAGCGACATTGGTGAGGAAGGCGATGACGTCATGCTTTGTTTTTTCCTCGATTTCGAGGATCCGATCCACGTCGAAGCGGGCCTTCTTCTTGATGTTCTTCAGCGCTTTTTGTGGAATAAGGCCCTCCTCGGCCATGGCTTCACAAGCGGCGATCTCCACCTCAAGCCACTTGGCGAACCGGTTTTCCGTTTCCCAGATACGACCCATCTGAGGTCGCGTATATCGACTGATCATTGCAAGGACCCTTTTCGCCGAAAAACGAATAACTTTGTGTTAAGAAAGCCCATAGGATTAAGGTCATTACATGGCATGGGACTAATTATAGTATATTTTAATGCAATTATAAATAATTGATGCTCATAAACATGTCAAGAACATAAACAGCAATGAATTTGAAATACAAGGAAGTTCTTTGATTCAATCCATCTGATTGTGAATCGCTTTGTCTAAGCTCCCTTCAGTACCGGACACATGAGGTCACCTTGTGCACGGAGAATTTATCCTATGTTCCGTCGGATATCAAGACGGAATTTTCCCTCCGGCGCCTTCGCGTCTCCCCTTTTGCTTTGACAGAAAACGGCGTTTCTCTTATAGTCCGAGGCCATCCTTCTTGTCTCCATCGGGGATTGGGAGAAAAACCCTCGCCTTCAGGCGAAGACGTCAGTTTGGTTTCTTGCGCCGGGATTTAGGCACAAAGTCACAAAGGCACACGGGCACAAAGCGGAGAGCAACAGGGATACTGAATTGACTTTGTGCCTTTGCCGCTCTGTCCCTTTGTCCCTCAAGCTGTCGGCTTCAGCCGACAGCGGTTGACTTTCAGGAGAGCAGCGTTGAGCCGTCGCTTGGTATGGATTGATCTGGAGATGACAGGCCTTAACCCCGAAACATCGGTGATCCTGGAGATTGCTGCGGTGGTCACGGACGGGTCCCTCACAACCGTGGCCGAAGGCCCGGACATAGCCATTCATTACCCTGAGAAGATCCTCCAGATCATGGAGAGCTGGAGCAAAAGGCAACACGAATCCTCCGGGTTGCTGGAGCGGGTCAGGGCCTCATCCGTGGATTGTAGTAAGGCGGAAAAGGCCGTGCTGGCCTTCCTTTCCAAGCACTGCAAAAAGGGGGAATCCCCTCTGTGCGGGAATTCCATCTGGCAGGACCGCCGATTCCTCATCAAATACATGCCCAAGCTGGAAGCCTTCTTCCACTATCGCAACATCGATGTGAGTTCCATCAAGGAACTGGCAAAGCGATGGTATCCTTCCCTTCCCATGTACAAGAAAAACAAAGCTCATCTTGCCTTGAGCGACATCAAAGAATCCATCAGCGAGCTCAAGTACTACCGCGAAAAGGTTTTCAGGGATGCCAGCGAGAGGCGCGAGCCTACCACCCCAGCGTAAGGTACTGGTGCATGGAATCGGAAGCCTGCCTACCCGCCCCCATCGCGAGAATGACCGTGGCGGAACCGGTCACAATGTCGCCTCCCGCCCACACGCCTTTCTTGCTGGTTTTGCCTGTTTGGGGATCTGCGATGATATAACCGAATTTGGTGAGGTTCAGGCCTGGGGTCACGGTTGTCAGCAAGGGATTGGCCCCGGCGCCGACCGCAATCACCGCGAGGTCGCACTCCAAGCGGAACTTGGAATCCTGGACGGGTACTGGGCTGCGCCGGCCAGAGGCGTCCGGATCGCCCAGCTTCATCTGGAGGCATTCGACGCCCGTCACACGGCCCTTGCCGTCTGCGAGAAACCGGGTGGGAGCAGTGAGCAGGTGTAGCTCAATTCCCTCTTCCTCGGCGTGATGGATCTCGGCGCTACGAGCCGGCATTTCCTCGCGGGAGCGGCGATACACGATCCGAACCCGGTCGGCGCCTAGACGCATGGCGGTCCGGGCGGAATCCATGGCCACGTTGCCTGCGCCAAAGACCACCACGTCTTTGCCGAAGACGATCGGGGTGTCGTACTCCGGGTACTTGTAAGCCCTCATGAGGTTGGATCGGGTCAGATACTCATTGGCGGAATAAATGCCGATCAGATTTTCACCCGGGATATTCATGAACCGAGGAAGACCGGCACCGACCCCCAGGTAGATGGCATCATAGCCCTCTGCAAAGAGCTCGTCCAAGGTGACGGATTTTCCTATGACGGCATTGCATTCCAATTTTGCCCCCAGCCGTTCCAGGAAATTCACCTCTGAGAAAACGATTTCCTTGGGAAGCCTGAATTCAGGGATGCCGTAGACCAGCACGCCCCCGGGTTTGTGGAACGCTTCAAAGATCGTCACCTCATGGCCCTTCTGGATCAGGTCACCGGCAACCGTAAGACCCGAAGGTCCCGAACCCACCACGGCGACCTTCTTGCCTGATGGAGCCGCTATGGGCGGGAGATCGCCTTTTCCGGTCATGCGCTCGCGATCCGCCACGTAACGTTCTAGGTTTCCGATGGCCACTGCGTCGCCCTTCTTCGCAAGGATGCAGGCCCCTTCGCACTGACTCTCTTGGGGGCAGACCCTGCCACACACCGCAGGAAGGCTGTTGCTCTTCCAGATGTGGCGGATGGACTTGGTAAACTCCCTTTGCTTAAGCCAGCTGATGAATCCCGGTATGTCGACTCCCACCGGACATCCCTGCACGCAGCCCGGGTTCTTGCATTGGAGGCAGCGTTCGGCTTCCTTGACGGCCGTATCCTCTTCGTACCCCAAGGGCACCTCGTTGAAATTGCGCCGTCGAACCTGGGCAGGCTGCTCGGTCATTTTCTGTCTTGGGATCTTTTCTTTTTTCTCTGTTTTTTCCGTTTTCTCCACCATGCCTAACCTCCCTGTTCAAGCTCGTCGATCCGGGTATTGCGGGGGTAATTAAATCGCTACCGAAGATCAGCGAGCCTTACACTCATTAAGATAGCGCTCAAAGGCCTGCCTCTCAAGGTCCTTGTAAGCGTCCAGACGCTGGGCCAGTTCATCGAAATCTACGGTGTGTCCGTCGAATTCCGGGCCGTCCACGCAAGCGAACTGCGTTTTCCCTCCCACGCTCACCCGGCAGCACCCGCACATGCCTGTGCCGTCCACCATGATCGCATTCAGGCTGACCAGGGTCTTTACTCCATATTCCTTGGTCAGTTTGGAGAGGAATTTCATCATGGGAACGGGTCCGATGCCGACCACCAGTTTGACATCCTTTGTTTCAAGGACCTTCTTGAGCACATCGGTGACAAAGCCGTGATGCCCGTAAGAGCCGTCATCCGTGCACACATGGAGTTCGTGGGAAGCGGCCCTCATTTTATCTTCCATGATGAGGAGGTCCTTGGTGCGAGCTCCGATGATAGCGATGACGTGATTGCCCACTTGTTTCAGGCCGCGCGTGATGGGATGCATCACCGCAACGCCTGTGCCGCCGCCCACACAGGCCACCGTGCCCAGCTTTTCCAAGTGCGTGGGCTGGCCCAGAGGTCCGATGACATCCTGGAAGCGTTCCCCCACGTGAAGGGACTTGAACAGAGCGGTTGATTTGCCGACCACCTGGTAGATGATGGTCACGGTCCCTTTCTTGGGATCTGTATCCGCCATGGTCAGGGGGATCCTCTCCCCCGTCTCATTGGCTTTGAGGATGACGAATTGCCCCGGTTTCGCCTTGGCAGCGATTTTGGGGGCACTGATTTCGTTCAAAACGACCGTACCATTGGCCATTTCTTCGCGGCGCAAAATCTCGAACATGACAACCCTCCCAAGTTTTTCAATTGCACAAATTTTAGATTTATAGCACAAGCGGCCTAGCCTGTCAAAAAAAAACATCGGAAAAGCCACTGTTCTCCAGACCCAGAAGCCGGTTTGATGATGTGGGCGACACCGTGTTGCGGGTTGTCTCTGTTCAATCAGGAGGGTTTTTTCGAACGAACAGGATGAGCACCAAACCGGCAAGGGCCATCACGGCATTGGTCAAGAAGGCCAAATCATAGTGCCCGGTGGAGTCCCTGAGAAGGCCGGTCACCCAGTGGGACATGATGGCCCCAATCCCGTAAAAGGGCGTCCATGCGCCGATCACTGTTCCGATGACGCTCCTGGGGAAGTAGTCTCCTGCGCAGGCGCCATAGATAGGGAAGGCGGGGCCGTAGAAAAGGGCAAAAAAACCGACCAGGAAACAAAGCATGCCCCAGGAATGGCCTGAAAGCACAATCCCAAAGAGCGACGCAGCAATAAGAGTGTTCATGATGACAATGGTTTTCTTGCGCCCCAGGTAATCAGAGAGCGGCAAGAGACTGAGAACGCCAATCACCTGGGCGGAGCCATGGATGGTGGCAAGCAGACTGGCCTTCTCAATCGGAATGCCCAGCTGGGTTTTGGCGTAGTCCACCATGAACGTGGTGACGCCATAGAGGCTGTAGGCGACGGCAAAATAAGAGAATCCGATGATCCAGAAGTTCCGGTTTCTAAAGACCGCGGATACAGAAATCGTAGCAGGTGATGCATGATCTGCAGGAGCAGAGGCTGAAGCGTCCTCCTTTTCACCCCAGGGGCGATAGCCGGAGCTTTCAGGATCGCTCTTAAGCAAGAGGGCATTCCCTAAAACCATGGCCAGAGCGCCGGCTCCCAAGAAGTACCAGGCATGCCGCCAGGTGTAGTTGTGAACGATCCACGGGAAGGCAGCCCCCATGGCTGCAAAACCAAGCCCGTACCCAGTGGAGATGATGCCGAGAGCAAGGCCTCGTTTTTTGGGGGTGAACCATCGTTGAACCACAGTGAGCACAGGGGTCCACATGCCCGTGGCTCCAACGCCCACAACCGCATAGAAGAGGCAGGCGGTCCAAAGCTCCTGGATGGTGCCCATGAGAATGACCCCGATCCCGAGAATCAGGGCGCAGGCGGTGATGACCCACCGGGCGCCCAGTCTGTCAGTGAGGTAGCCGCTGAAGGGAGTGATCGCAATGTAGGCAAAGAGGTAGGAGTTGTATATGGAGGCGGTGTCCGTTCGGGTGAATCCCAGGTTGCTGATCATCTCCGGTAAGACCACGCCGTAGCCGATGCGGACAGAGTAACTGATGAACAGATTGACAAAGACGGTTGCCAGAATGACCCAGGCCCAGTGAAAGGATCGCTGATTCTCCACCCTCTACCCTCCCTCGCCAAAGGATATAGAAGCGCGGCTGACTGCCGAAGGCAAAATCGATCCGCGCTGATGAAACAGTCTCAGATTCAGGGGCCGGTGAGACGCAAGAAGCTGTGCCCCCGTTACATAGCACAGATGAAAAGGATTATCTATGAGGCTTCCTGTGCTTCCCCCTTTGGTAAAGAGGGGGTTGAAGGGGATTTTGCTGATTGACGAACCCAAGGCTAATCTGGAAATTTGGCTTGATTTCGACACGTTAAGTCGCTATAAAAGCAAAGAAGAGAATCATCAGGAGTTCTTTCAACCTTCCCATCATAGCGCCGCAACAAATGGAAATATTTCCAAACAATGGACCTGAAACATATAATGCTCTCCAGCCCGCGCAATAAACTGCGCGGCTGCTTTTTTGTCATACGCATACGAAAACTGAAGGACTGATCGCACGATGGCCACGAATAATCCGAACGGCAAATCGCTCGAATCCTGGATCTGGGATGCCGCCTGCTCTATCCGCGGCGCCAAGGACGCGCCGAAATACAAGGAGTTCATCCTCCCGCTCATCTTCACCAAGCGCCTGTGTGACGTGTTCGATGATGAGATCAACCGAATCGCCCAGGAAGTCGGCTCGCGGGCCAAGGCGTTCAAGCTGGTCAAGCACGACAAGAAACTCGTCCGCTTCTTTCTCCCGCTGGAGCCTAAGAAGCCCGACGGCGACGTCTGGTCCATCATCCGAACCCTATCGGACAAGATAGGCGAGCAGCTCACGACCCACCTCCGAGCCATCGCCGACGCCAACCCGCTGCTCAAAGGCATCATTGACCGCATTGATTTCAACGCCACCACCCACGGCCAGCGCGATATTGATGACGCCCGCCTGAGCAACCTCATCGAGGCGATCAGCGCCAAGCGCCTGGGCCTTGCCGACGTGGAGCCGGACATCATCGGGCGAAGCTATGAATACCTCATCCGCAAGTTTGCCGAGAGCAGCGGCCAGAGCGCAGGCGAGTTTTACACACCGGCGGAGGTCGGTTTCATTATGGCCCGCATCATCGACCCCGCGCCCGGAATGGACATTTATGATCCCTGTTGCGGCTCCGCCGGCTTGCTCATAAAGTGCCGCCTCATCCACGACGAAAAGCTGCGAGTGGCCGGGAAGAAGAACGGCGCCCCAATCAAGCTCTACGGACAGGAGAACGAGCCCGGCACCTGGGCCATGGCAAACATGAATATGATCATCCACGATATGGAGGGCGAGATCCAGATCGGCGACACCTTCCGCAAGCCGAAGTTCCGCCAGGGCAACCGACTCCAGACCTTTGACCGCGTCGTAGCCAACCCCATGTGGAACCAGACCGAGTTCAAGGAAAAGGACTACGACGCTGACGAACTTGACCGCTTTCCCAAGGGTGCGGGCTTCCCCGGCGGCAAAGCCGACTGGGGCTGGGTTCAGCACATCCTTGCCAGCCTCAAGCCGGAGGGTCGCGCCGCCGTGGTGCTCGACACCGGCGCAGCCTCGCGCGGCTCAGGCAACGCCAACACCAACAAGGAAAAAGACGTGCGCCGCTGGTTCGTGGAGCAGGACCTCATCGAGGGCGTCATCTACCTGCCTGAAAACCTCTTCTACAATACCACCGCCCCCGGCATCATCCTCGTGCTGAACCGATCCAAGGCTAAGGAGCGAAAGGAAAAGCTTTTCTTGCTCAACGCCAGCCGCGAGTTCAGCAAGGGCGACCCAAAGAACTACATCCCCGATGAATCCATCCGCCGGATCGCCGAAACCTTGATCGCGTGGAAGGAAGTGGAGAAATACTCGCGCATCGTTAGCCACGAGGAAATTGCCAAGAACGATTTCAATATTTCGCCCAGCCGCTACATCCACACCGGCGACGCGGACGGATATCGGCCGATTGCAGAGATTGTGGAGGAGTTGGATGCCCTGGAAGAAGATGCGAAGGAGACGGACAAGGCGCTGAAAGCCGTGCTTGGGAGGATCATGGCATGAAGACGGAGGTTCGCGCGGAGTCGGGGAGACGCGGAGTGGAATGAAACAGCGCATATTCATCAGCAGCGTGCAGAAGGAGTTTGCTGAGGAGCGGCAGGCGCTGAAGACCTACATCCAAGGCGACGCCCTGCTGAGCCGTTTCTTTGATGTGTTTCTGTTTGAAGACATCCCCGCGAGGGACCGCCGCACCGACGCCATCTATATCGAGGAGGTTCGTCACTGTGACCTCTATCTGGCCCTTCTGGGTGACCAGTACGGGTGGGAAGATACCGACGGACGTTCTCCGACGCATCGGGAATTCAACGAGGCCACAATGCTTGGTAAGCCACGCCTTGTTTTCGTCAAGGGGGTTGACGATTCATCCCGCCACCCTAAGATGCGGGCGCTGATCGCTACAGCGGGGACGCAGTTGATTCGGCGTCGTTTCGCCAGCTTCGCCGAGTTGATCCCCGCCGTTTATGCCAGCCTGGTGGATTATCTGGCGGCGAAGGAGTTGCTGCGGTTCGGTCCTTTTGATGCCGCCGCCTGTCAGGATGCCACGATGCAGGATCTATCCGCCGACAAAATCCAGCGTTTCGTGGGGATCGCTCGGCGCTCCCGTGGATTCCCCCTCTCGGACGACACCAAGGCGGAGGAAGTTCTGGAGCATCTGAACCTTCTTCGGAAAGGACAGCCCACCCATGCGGCCATCCTCCTCTTCGGTTCCGCACCGCAGCGTTTCCTGATTTCATCCGAGGTTAAGTGCGCCCATTTTCATGGCTCCGAGGTTCGCAAGCCGATTCCATTCTACCAGGTATATAAGGGTACGGTCTTCGATCTGGTGGACCATGCGGTTGATTTTGTTTTGTCCAAAATCAACCTCGCGGTCGGCACGCGGGAACACAGTACGCAGGCCCCGGTGGAGTATGAGATGCCCCCGGAAGTGGTCCGGGAAGCCATCGTCAACGCCGTTACGCACCGCGACTACACCAGCAACGGGAGCGTGCAGGTGATGCTGTTTGCAAACCGGCTTGAAGTATGGAACCCCGGCACCTTGCCGCCCTCGCTCACGCTAGAGAAACTGAGGCATCCTCACGGTTCTGTCCCGGGGAACCCCCTCTTGGCGGAGCCGCTTTATCTGACGAAATACATCGAACGCATGGGCACCGGGACCGGCGACATGATCACGCGCTGCCGCAACGCCGGTCTCCCCGAGCCCGAGTTCACCCTGACTGATGGCTTTGTCATCACCCTCCGGCGTAAACCGGGCAGGGCCTTTGAAGCCGTTGGAGGGGAAGTCACCGGGGAAGTCACCGGGGAAGTCACCGGGGAAGTCACCGGGGAAGTCACCGGGGAAG
>CAZOLJ010000090.1:0-18031 GCA_964580575.1 uncultured Desulfobacteraceae bacterium | reverse complement strand
AGGCGGGCAAGTACATTTCTAACCGATCTATTGCCTTAGGGATGAAAGTGGCGTAAAAAGAAGCATAAAAAAAGGGGCATACGATTATGAAGCAACCAAGAGACGTAGGGGTAGCCATCCATGACCGATTTTTCACGCTGGACGTCGGCGTTGATGATGAAGAACTGATCATGAGCCTTTTGGCAGGACTGGCTCTGTATGTTCGAAAAGGCAACTCCATCAAAGTGAGACAGTCCTATGTCACCTTTTCAGGATCCCAAGAAATCATCACCAAGTTCATTTCCAAGACTGAACAGGTCGGCGAGTGGAGCAAGGAAACAAAGCAGATCCTTTCGGCACTGAAGAAGAAGCGTTGACCTGAAGATTGAATTGAACCTGGAGGAGAGTGTGGCCATGGCTATCCTCGGCGATGATGAGATCCTTGCAAGGGTGCACCGTTTCAAGTTGTTTCGCAACGAGGGCAACCTCTACATTGATGTCTATGAGGCGGTGCTCGGAAAGCCTCCCCACAAATTCATTGCCGTCCCGAATCTCCTGCTCAAGGAATCAAAGGAGTCGTTTTTCGGGGTGGGGGATACGAAGAAAGATGCTTTGACCGACTGTCTTAAGAAGATCAGAGCGGTTTCTATCGAAGAGATCGTGCCGACGGAGGATTTGGAGGGGAGTGAAGTCGAAAAACAGGCCGTAGAAGACCTGAAAAAGGTCTCAACCAAGTCTGCGTCTATGTGGAAGCTACCGAAATTATTTGCCAAGGGCACCAGGAAGAACGAGGGGTGACCGCCGGGCCACGGATGAAATGGCTTAAAGATCCCCTGAAGCCTGCCTTTGAAAATATATAGAAAGCTTGAAATCCTTAAAACGAATTACCAATATGAACAAAAGGCATACCCTGCCGAGCGGGCTGCGGCTTCAACGCAGGATTGAGCGTTTAACGAGCATTCAAGAAGGGAAGGTGTTCGAGATGTCGAGAAAAAAAGGAATATTGAAAAAAACAACCTTGATGGGGTCGATCGTGATTTGCTTCGTTACGGTCTTTGGAATGTCGACGCTTCTGGGTCTGATTCCGAATTCCGCAGCACAGAGCCCCGGCTCACCCCCGGGTGTGCCTGTGTCTTTTTCAGAGCTTGCCAAGAAAGCGAAGAATTCCGTGGTGAACATCAGCACCGTGAAAGTGATGAAGGGAAGAGGCCAGACGCCCATGCCTTTCGGGCCGAATGACCCTTCCAGGGATTTCTTCGAGCGCTTCTTCAGGGACCAGATACCAAAGGATTTCAGGCAACAGAGCTTGGGCACGGGGGTCGTTATCGACAAGGAGGGGTTCATCCTCACGAACAATCACGTGGTGGAAATGGCGGATGAAATCAAGGTGAAGCTCGCCGATGAAAAGGAATTCATCGCAAAGATCATCGGCCGCGACCAGAAGACGGACCTGGCGCTTATCAAAATAGATTCGGACAAGCCTTTCATCCCTCTGCCGCTGGGAGATTCCGACAGCCTGGAGGTCGGAGAGTGGGTGCTCGCGATCGGGAACCCCTTTGGTCTCGGCAACACGGTCACTGCGGGCATCGTGAGCGCAAAGTACCGGCAGATCGGGCAGAGCTCTTATGACAACTATATCCAGACGGATGCCTCCATCAACCTGGGAAACAGCGGCGGCCCGCTTCTGAACACAACCGGTGAGGTGGTGGGGATTAACACCGCCATTTTCTCCCAGAGCGGAGGCAACATTGGCATTGGTTTCGCCATCCCCATCAACATGGCCAAGGATCTGCTTCCCCAGTTGAAGAAAGGCAAGGTGGTCAGGGGCTGGCTCGGGGTGATGATTCAAAAGATCACTCCTGAACTCAAACAGAAGCTCGATCTCAAGGACGAAAAAGGCGCGCTCGTAGCGGATGTGACTCCGGGCGGACCTGCTGAAAAGGCCGGTATTCAGCGCGGGGACGTGATCGTCACCTTCAATGGGAAAGAGATCAAGGAGATGAGCGAGCTGCCCTATGTCGTCGCTTCAACGCCTGTGGGGAAAAGCGTGGCCGTGGAGGTTTTGCGAAAAGGGAAGAAAAAGAGCTTCGAAGTCAAGATCACGGAGCTCAAGGACGAAAAAGAAGCACCCGTCGTGACCGAAGCCAAGCCGAAGCTCGGGATGACGGTTGAGGACCTCACGCCGGAACTGGCCAAAAACCTCGGGATCTCAGAGGCCAAGGGGGTTGTGGTCGTTCAGGTGGAGGACGGCTCTTCTGCGGCTGAAGCAGGGCTGAGAGCAGGGGATGTCATTCTGGAAGTCGACCAGTCTCCTGTCAAGGAGGTGAAGGACTTTGGCCGCAAGATCGAGTCTTACAAGGCCGGAGACACGGTGCTCATCCTGGCCAAGAGGCGCGGCGCCACGGTCTTTCTTACGCTCACAGTGAGGGATTGAGGTACGGTCATGGCTGAGGAGCAGTGGAATCCCAGGAAATTGATGAAGGTCTCTGGAGCCTACTGGGAATCTTTCCCTCTTCACGTAGCTGTAGAGCTGGACGTGTTCACCCGGATCGGGGAAGGCTCGCTGAACGCCGAAGAGATCGCCTCACGTTGGAAAGGCAATGCGAGATCGGCCCGGATACTGCTCGACGCAGTCGCCGCCATGGGCCTTCTGGAAAAAAAGGCGGACCAGTACTCGAATACCGAAGCCGCCAAGACTTTCCTCATCAAGACCTCTCCAGCTTACATGGGATTCATCGTCAAACACCACCACCACCTCGTCTCTGCGTGGTCCAAGCTCTCGCAGACCGTCAAGACCGGAAAACCGGTGAGGAAGAAGAGAAGAACAGAGGGAGAGCTCGAAAGCTTTCTCATGGCCATGTACAACAATGCTTCGAGCCTTGCACCGAAGATCACCCGGGAGATCGATCTTTCCCAAAGGCGGCATCTGCTCGACCTTGGGGGAGGTCCGGGAACCTACGCGATTCACTTTTGCCAGGCCAACCCCGAGCTCAGGGGCACGGTGTTCGATCTCCCCACCACAGAGCCCTTTGCTCGAAAGACGATCGGCCGATTCGGACTGAGATCCAGGATCGACTTCCAGGCAGGAGATTACCTGCACGATGCGGTCCAGGGAACCTATGACGTCGCGTGGCTTTCCCAGATTCTTCACAGCATGGGCCCGGAGGGCTGCCGTGCCGTCATCGAAAAGGCCGTGTCGGTTCTCGAACCGGGCGGGCTCATTCTGGTTCACGATTTTCTGCTGAACGACACCCACGACGGCCCGCTCTTTCCCGCGCTTTTCGCACTGAACATGCTCGTGAACACGGAAGAGGGGCGCTCTTACTCGGAGGGAGAAGTCAAAGACATGCTGGCGAAGGCAGGGGTGCACAACATCCGCCGCCTGCCCTTCAGAGGCCCCACCGATTCGGGCATCCTCAGCGGCACCGTGTAGTTCGGTTTTTCGTCTCACCAGTAGACACAGAGGACTCGGAGAGGGAGATTTGTTTTTTGTCTATCGGGAGCTCCCGATAGACGAAAACAGCCCTCGTCGCCTCTGGCGCCGCCAAAGGCGGGTAAACCTCTCAAGTCAAAATCACGATGCAGCAATTCTTCCGTGCCGACGCCCAACAACCTGGGCCCGATGATCTTATATACCCTTGATCGTGTTTCGAGATGAACTTCTAGGACAGACTATTTCTGTTTGTCCCACCACAGGCGGGACAAACAGAAAATTATCTCTGTGTCCTCTGTGCCTCCGTGGTGAAAAATAGTCGGCTGGTGCCGCGTCAACTCTTCAGCGGTTCTTCGTTGAAGAACTCCCGCGTGGATTTGCCGCCCGATTGCTCAAAGGCGTCGATCCATAATCTCACCTTATCCGAGCCGTAAGCCTCTTCCCACGCCTTCACAATTCTTGCCACAGGAATGTCCGGAAACGAGCCGTGGTAGGTCACGTATTCCATGAATTTCTTTTTCTCAAGATTGTAAGGCTGAAAGATGGAATCCTCGCGGCCGTTGAACTCCAGGGGGGCGACCTTGTGCTTCAGGCAGAGTTCTTTGTTGAAGGCAGGGGTGGCCATGACCCATTTCCCTTCGAGATAGAACTCCGTGAAACCGTGATAGACAAACAGATCCGTTCCCATCATCTCCAGAAGCTGCGCCGAGGCCAGATGGTTCCGGACATCCGCAAACCCCACCCGTGTGGGAATTCCGCAGGCCCTTCCCAGGGCGCAAAGAAGCGAGGCCTTGCAGACGCAATACCCCCTGCCGCTCCTGAGCACATTGCTCGCGCGATAGTGCTCGGGCAAGTAAAAGGGATAGTAGGGATCGTACCAGATGCCGTCTCTCACCGCGTAATAGAGCGCCACCGCTTTCGCGATCGGATCTTGCTCTCCCTGTCCGATGGATTGATTCGCAAAATCGATGATGGATTCGTCGTCGCTGTCGATGATGGAGGTCGGCAGGAGATAGAGGCTGTCATCGGATGGGTTCATGACTGATCCTTTGCGAAAGAAATTATCCCGTCAGACCGGGACGATCTCTTCGCACTTTATCAAATGCGGTGTTCCTCCGTCAAAGTGGAGCTCTCCTGGCTCGACACGAGGAGTGTCATTTTTTTCTTGACATCATTTTCACGTTTTTCCTATAGTCACTTTGTAGCTAAAATGTAGTTAAACTACAATTGACCTTCCAGGCGGAAATCGGGGTAATCTAAAGAGGAATCAGAAGGTTAAACAACACAGGCAAACCGAGGATCTCCAGACGATCAGCAAACAAACGAGATGAGCCCTGAGATGCCAGCCCAAAAACAGCCCGAGTCCTCATTTTACCAAGAGAAGAGGTGACAGCGTGCCAAGGGAAAAGAAAGCCCAGAGTGAAAAGAATTCGGCCAGCAACATCCCTGAAGGCAAAGTGAAGTTCGAGGTCTATGGGGAAGAAATGATCGAGAAGAAGGTCAAACTGAGCGGAAACAGCGGCAGGGTTTATCTTCCGCCCGACTGGGTCGACCACCACGTGAAGATCATAAGAATTGACTGACAAGAGTTCCCCTAAAGCAGAAAAGGATTCGACTTGTGGCGAAGATCCTGATCCGAAAAATGAGAAAAGACGATGCGGACGAGGTGAGCCGGATTGATGCGGCCATCACCAAGGCTCCCTCCCGTGTTAATTTCAAGCCCATCGTGGCCGAAGCGGCCAAGAGAAACTCGAACGCCAGCCTTATAGCGGAAATCAGGGGCGAAGTGGTGGGCTTCATGATCAGCATTATCACGGCAGGAATTTTCGGCACCGAGAAAGTCGCATGGATATCCATGTTCGGCGTGGAGCCCAAGCACATGGGTCAGGAGATTGGAAAGAGCCTGGCCAAGGGCATCTTCGACTATTACAAGGAAAAGGGCGTAAAGAAAATCTACACCTCGGTGAGGTGGGATTCGACAGACCTCCTGTCTTTTTTCAAAACCCTCGGTTTTGAAAGGAGCAATTTCATCAACCTTCGAAAAGACTTGTAAAAGACGGAACCGTCTTCGGAGATGAACCGGTGGAATTTTCCTGGACAGAGGAACGGTTTTTCTGTATAGCCATACGCGGTCTAGAAACGAATAAAGCGCTGAACCTGAAAAGAACGGTAAGATCTGCCCATGCAAGAGACGTTGCTCACCTTTCCTAAAGGTGGAGTTCATCCTCCTGAATCCAAGAAGCTCTCCGAGCATCTGGCCATTGAAACCCTTCCCCTTCCCGAAGAGGTGGACATTCTTCTCCAGCAGCACTTCGGGGCTCCCTGCAAGCCTGGGGTGGACAAAAAGGCGAAGGTCACCGAAGGAGACGCCATCGGAGAAGTGGCCGGCGGACTTGGAGCTCCTGTTCACGCCAGTGTTACCGGAACGGTGAAGGGAGTGGGCGCCTCCACGAATCCCGTTTCCATCACCTCCGCCTCCGTGACGATCCAGACCGACCGCGATGCCCCGACCAAAACCTACACCTTGGAGGACTGGCGAAACCTGCCCGGCGACGAGCTGAAAAGAAGAGTCAAGGCTGCAGGCATTGTCGGTATTGGAGGAGCCGGTTTTCCGACCCACGTCAAGCTTTCCCCTCCCCCTGAAGCCAAGGTCGATATGCTCCTCATCAACGGGGTCGAGTGCGAACCCTATCTGACCACGGATCATCGCGTGATGCTGGAGCACCCTGCGGAGATCATCGAAGGCGCAAAGATCATCCTCGCCATGCTCGGAATCAAGGAATGCCACATCGGGATCGAAGCCAACAAGATGGACGCGGTAGAAACCTTGAGGAAGGCGGCGGCGGACAAAGCCTCCGACGATTCTAAGGTCAGCGTCGATGCTCTAAAAGTCAAGTATCCCCAGGGATCCGAGAAGCAGCTGATCGAAAGCGTCACCAAACGCCGGGTGCCGGGATTCGGGCTTCCCTTCGACGTGGGCGTGATTGTGCAGAACGTGGGGACCACCAAAGCCATTTACGAAGCCGTGGCCCTGAACAAGCCTCTTTACGAAAAGGTGATCACCATCACCGGAAAAGGAATCGCCAGACCGGCAAATCTGAAGGTGCGAATCGGCACGAGATTGAGTGACATCGTCTCTCATCTCGGAGGGACAAAACCGGACCTGGCCCGAATCGTCATGGGCGGGCCCATGATGGGATTCCCCATTTCCACCCTGGACGTTCCCGTGACCAAGACCACTTCCGGCGTGCTGTTCCTCACCGAGGACGAAATCGACAGCCGGGCCCACAGTCAGTGCATCCGGTGCGGCTGGTGCCTGGACGCCTGTCCCATGGGACTTCAGCCCAATGAAATCGGTGTCTACGTGGAGGCAGGCCGGGCTCAGGACACGGCTAAATTCGGTCTGTTTGAATGCTTCGAGTGCGGGTGCTGCGCCTTCGTCTGCCCGGCCAAGCGGCCTCTGGTGCAGTTCATCCGGCTCGCCAAGTTGAAGGCAAAACGTTAGGTATAAGGAGCGGAGCCATCGAAGCGCAAGTCAAAGAACCCCAGGAGGTGACGATGAAGGAGGCCGAACTCTGGTCGGTCGCCGTCTCCCCTCACGTCAAGAGCCACGAGTCGGTGGAAAAGATCATGTGGACCGTGGTGGCATGCCTCATGCCCTCCTTGATCCTCTCCATCTTTGTTTTCGGCTTCCAAACCCTCATCATCACCGCGGTCAGCGTAGGAAGCTGCTTGGCCACAGAGGCCCTTTCCCAGAAGTGCCTCCGCCGGCCTGTGTCCATCAAGGACGGCAGCGCCGTCATCACGGGCGTGTTGCTCGCCTATGTCATCCCTCCCGGTGTTCCCTACTGGATGCCGATTCTCGGCGGAGTGATCGCCATCTTCGTAACAAAGCAACTCATGGGCGGGATCGGCTACAACATCTTCAACCCTGCTCTCATCGGCCGGGCTTTTCTGGTGGCGACCTATCCGGTGGCCATGACCTCCGCCTGGCTTCCTCCCCTTCGGGACGCTTCGATCTTCAAATACATGGCGCCCGGGGTCGATGCGGTAAGCACGGCGACCCCTCTCTATGTGCTCAAACATTACGGCATGGACACGCTCATCGAAAAATTCGGATCCCTCTCCACCATGTACGGAAATTTCTTCATCGGGTTGAGGCCGGGCTGTATCGGTGAAACCTCCGTTCTTCTGCTCATGCTCGGCGGCCTCTACCTCATGTACAAGGGTTACATCACCTGGCACATTCCTGTTTCGGTCTTCGCCTCCGTCGCCTTCTTCACCTGGATTTTCGGCGGAGAGGAATTTTTCACGGGGAATCCACTGCTCGCGATTCTCTCAGGAGGTGTGCCGCTCGGCGCCCTATACATGGCTACGGATTATGTCACCTCCCCGAACCAGAAAACAGGGCAGATCCTCTTTGGAATTGGAGTCGGGGCCCTCACGGTCCTGATCCGCCTTAAAGGAGGTTATCCGGAGGGCGTGGCCTATGCCATCCTCCTCATGAACACCCTGACCCCTGCTCTGGACGGGTGGTTTAAGCCCAAGCGATTTGCTCCAGCAAAAGGTGCCGTGAAATGAAGCAGATTTTCCGAATCACCATTGGACTCATCGTCTCCTGTCTGGTTGCCGGCACGATCATGGGCAGTGCCTATGTGTTCACGGCCAAAGCAAAGAAGCACAACGAGCACCAGAAAGAGCAGGACACCATGCTCGGGCTCCTGGGCTACGGCAAAGGGAAACCGGCTCCTTCGGCACTCAAGCTCCACAGCATTTACCGTTACGTGATTGACGAAAAAGGATCCAAATACCTGGGCTACATGTTCCCGGTGAAAAAAGGATCAGACCTCGGGTATGGTCTTTTGGTGATTACCCTGGAAGGAAAGTTCCAGGCTTATCACGAACTGGAAATAACCGCGGAACAGGCCCTGGACGCGGCGGAGAGGGAAAAGGCGCTCGCCGCGGTCCTCAAAGGAGCTTTTGTTTATTCCGATGAAACCGTCGTGGCCTCCATGGACGGGAAACGCATGGCCTACCTTCTCCCGGGGCACTTCCAGGGGTTCAAGACATTCATCAAAGTCATGCTGGCCGTGGATCCCAGTTACAACATTCTCGGTCTGGAGATCATGGAACACGAAGAAGACCCGGGCCTGGGCGGCGACATTGTGCAGGACTTTTTCAAAAACCAGTTCAAGAACAAGTCCTATCAGAAGCTCAAGCAACTGGAGGTGGTCAAAGAGCCTCTTCCTGATGAGTACCGTAAGGCCCTGGAAGTCAAGAAGGGTTCCATGTCTCCGGAAGAAGTCCAGCGCATTCGAGCCAAGTTTCAGGACAACGACATCTATGCCCTCACCGGGGCGACGATTTCCAGCAAGGCGGTGACCGACGGCGTCAAAGGCATGGTCAAGCGCTTCGCCTACCGGGTCGAGAGGCTTGAGCGTGTGGTCCAGTCGCAGAAAATTCCTGCGGCTTTCTAGGACGAGGCAGGAGGAGAAAGATCTTGGCGCACACTAAGAAAAGCAATTCCCAGTTGTTCTTTAACGGCATCCTTTCAGAAAACCCGATTTTCCGGCTGGCCCTGTCCATGTGCCCGGCTGTGGGCATCAGCACCACCGTCATGAACGGCATCCTTCTGGGCGTTGCGGTTCTTTTCGTTCAGGTCTTTTCGAGCTGCACGATTTCGGCCATCAAGAACTACATCCATCCCCGAATCCGGATCCCCACCTACACCCTAACCATTGCCACCTGGGTGACGGTGATCGATCTCGTGCTTGCCGCTTATGTGCCGGCAGCCTACAAGGAGATGGGGATTTTCGTAAAACTCATTGTCGCCTTCGCCATCATCACCATGCGCCTGGAGATGTTCGCAGCCAAGAACCCGCTGATCCCTTCTTTCTGGGACGCCGTGGGCATGGGCCTCGGATTCCTGTTCGGCATGGTGACGCTCGGAGCCGTTCGAGAAATTCTGGGGTCAGGAACTTTCCTGGGTTTCGATCTCTTAGGAGCCAAACCGCTTCTTTTCTTTATTCTTCCTGCAGCAGGGTTTTTCGTTGTCGGGTTCATGATGGCCATTTACAATTACATGGACCTTGTCTTCAAAAGAATGAAAGAGAAAAAAGGATAGGGATGAAGAAGGTTCAGAGACAGCGCGTCTTGTTGGGATGGATCCTCCTGGTCGGGATTTTCCTTTGGGCCGGGTGTGACTCGGAGCACCGTTTCGTGAAACGGACCGCTTTCAAGGGGACCCATCAGATCGTGATCACTTTTGCAGGTCCTGTGGATGAACCCTGGGCCAAAAAAATGGATCACTATGCGGTTTACGAGAAGCAGGATCCGGACATTCTCCTGAGCCTTGCCGGAGTGGCCCTGAGCCAGGACAAGACCACGGTCACCCTCACGTTTCAGGAGATCCTCAACCAGGAACAGCCCCATGTGCTGTCCGTCAAAGAGATCCTGAGCGAAGGCAAGTCGTCGCAGGGCACCGCCCTTCTGAGTGTCAAGAAAGCCTACATCGGGTACCTGCTTTCGGTTCTCCTGGGCGCCATGATCATCAAGAACTTCGTGTTCACGAAATACTTAGGCCTGTGCGTCTTTTTCGGCACCTCCCAGAAGAAGTCCACGGCCGTGGGCATGGGAGTCACCTTCACGCTCGTGATGGTGGCCAGCGCCATGATGTCCTGGTTTATGTACCAGTTCGTGCTCAAGCCCTTCAGTCTGGACTTTCTGCAGATCGTGGTCTTCATCGGTCTGGTCTCTCTGTCCGTCCAGGCGGTGGACACGATCCTTCGAAAAGTGAACCCTGCGCTGTTCAAGGCCTTCGGCGTGTACCTCGTGCTGGTGATTGCCAACTGCATCATTCTCGCCGTTCCCCTGATCCTCGCCAACAACGAGTACAATGCCATGGAAAGCCTGATGCTGGCCGTCGGTGCAGGAGGGGGGTTCCTTGTGGCGCTTTTCCTGATGTCCTCCGTACGCGAAAGGCTGGAAACGGCCAATGTGCCGCCCACCTACCGGGGACTTCCCATCGCGTTTATTACCGCCGGGCTCTTTGCTCTGGCCTTTATGGGTTTCTCCGGAATGTCCATCTTTTAAGAGGTTTTCGTTTCAATGGATCCAATTCTCGTGAAATCAGCTCTGATCGCTCTGGCCGTGCTGGGGTGCATTGGGCTCCTCTTCGGTATCGGGTTGGCCCTTGCGGCCCAGAAATTTGCCATCAAAGCCAATCCTAAAGTCGAAGAAGTCCTGGAAGTCCTTGCCGGCGCCCAGTGAGGCGGGTGCGGCTTCGCCGGGTGCGAAGCCTATGCCGAAGCGGTGGTGAATGATCCGGAAGTCAAGCCCAGCCTCTGTTTCCCGGGCAAGGCCGAGGTGGCCAAAGAGGTGGCTGAAATCACGGGAAAGAAAATGGCCGCCATCGAAGACGTGATCGCGGGGGTGAGGTGCTCCAGACCGGAGGGCAAGGTCCCCAGGAAGTACGCTTACATCGGCTACCGGACTTGCACCGGAGCCAATCTTGCCTTTGGCGGGCCCCAGGAGTGCCAGTACGCTTGCGTGGGCTTCGGGGATTGCGCCACCGCCTGCCCTTTTGACGCCATCGAGATGGTCGATGACTACCCGGTCGTTGACCCCGTGGCCTGTGTAGGCTGCGGGACCTGCGTGCGCACCTGCCCGAAAAAAATCATCGAGCTTCTCCCCCGGAGCGCGAGGGTCTGGGTGCCGTGCAGCACCAAGGATTCCGGGAAGAGGGTCAAGGAAATCTGCCAGGCCGGATGCATCTCCTGCAAGATGTGCGTCAAGGCTTGCCCGGCCAAGGCCGTGCGCATGGAAGACAACGTGGTGGCCATTGACCACAAAGCCTGCATCGCCTTTGGGCCGGAGTGCAAGGAAGTGTGCGTCGAGAAGTGCCCGAGGAAAATTCTCCGGTACTATCAGCCTGCGGCAAAACAGGCGCAGGCTGCCGTCGCAAGCTAGTTTAGTGTCTGCGTGGTTGCTAGACGATGGCCGTCTGCTTCCCCCTCCCCTAACCCCTCCCGCCAAGGGAGGGGAATTCTGAGCCATGATTCATCCTTTCCTCCCCCTCGATGGGGGAGGCGAGGTGGGGGTGAAGTGAAGTTGCCTATGTCACTTATCGATGAGACACTACACTAGAATATTTGATTGCCACGCCTGAAAGGCGATGGTAGATTTATTCGGCAATTTTCGCTTGGAGGCATGAAATGAAACAGACGGACGACTTCAGAGGAGGGGTGGACCGACGGTCCTTTTTGAAATTATCCGGCTTGCTGGGGCTGGGCATGGCTTCCGCTGCTGTTCTCCCGGTCGGTGCTGAAGCGGTCTCCTTCAATAAAAGAATGGTGAAGGTTTCCAAGACCCGGCTTGCCATGGGAAGTTTCGTTTCCATGACTCTCCTTCATCCTTCCAAAGACCAAGCCGAAGAGGCCATGGAAGCGGCCTTCAGCGAGATCGATCGACTGTCCGGACTGCTCAGCCGGTATGATCACACCTCTGCGGTTTATGACCTCAACACCCACGGTCACCTTGCAGGCCTTCCACCTGAAGTTGCCCAAATCGTCGCGAGTTCCCTTTATTATCACCAGATCACGGGCGGCTATTTTGACATCACCGTAAAGCCCGTGGTGGATCTTTTCCAGCAAAAGCTGGGCGGTGAGAAGAAGGTTCAACCCACAGATGCGGAAATCAACGATCTGCTTAAGCGGGTGGACGCTCGGAACATCGAGCTCAAGGACCAATCCGTCTCGTTCAAAGCCGAAGGCATGGGGGTCACCTTGGACGGAATTGCCGTGGGATTCATTGCGGACCGCGTGTCCGAGCTTCTCCTGTCCCGGGGCATCAAGAACCATCTCATCAATGCGAGCGGCGATATCCGGACCCGAGGCTCCAAGGAAGACGGAAAGCCCTGGACCGTGGCGATTCAGGATCCCTGGAAGCGGAAAACTTACCCGGATGTGGTGCACCTGGGCGACGGAGCCATCTCCACGTCAGGGAACTACGAGATCTACTACGACCAGGAGAAAATGTTCCACCACATTGTGAACCCGAAAACAGGCCATTCCCCGGTCGCGGTGACCAGCGGCACGATCAGGGCGAACACGACCATGGAAGCGGACGCGCTGGCGACCGCCTTGTGCGTCATGACTCCCGCTCAGGGCACGGAGTTTGTGAACGGTCTTGCCGCCTGCGAATCTCTGGTCATTGGGAAGGATGGGGCGCTGTGGAAATCAAAGGGGTGGAAGAGCGCGGCCATATGAGGTGCTCCATCTCCTGAAGCAGGCCTGAAAAGGTCTTGGGGTTGAGAGCGGAAATCGGAACACCCTTCAAGCTTTTCGACAAATCGGCCGTCTGGACAGGGTCCAGGCGGTCGGTTTTGTTTAGGACGAGGGCCACAGGAATTCTGTCCAGGTCGAGCTTCCTCAGAATCTCTTCAACGGTTTTGATCTGGTCATCCATGCGCGGGCTGCTCGCGTCCACCACGTGAAGGAGAAGATCCGCATCGTGGAGTTCCTCCAGGGTGGCTGCGAAGGCTTCCATGAGGTCTTCAGGCAGGTCACGGATGAACCCTACTGTATCCGTGATGATCACGTTTCTTTCGCTGGGGAAGCGGAGCCTTCTGCTGCTCGGGTCCAGGGTTTCAAAGAGCCGGTCTTCCACCGCCACACGGCTGCGGGTCAGGCTGTTGAGCAACGTGGATTTTCCGGCGTTGGTGTAGCCCACGATGGAAATCACCGGGATCCCTCTCGCGTTGCGCAGCCGGCGTCGATCTTCTCTCTGCTGCCGGATCTGATCGAGCTCCCGGTTCAAGCGGGTGATCCGCTCCCGGACGCGCCTTCGGTTGATCTCCAGCTTTGTCTCTCCGGGTCCCCTTCCCCCTATCCCTCCTGTGAGTCGCGACATGGCCGTGTTCTTCGTGGCGAGCCTTGGAAGAAGATACTTGAGCTGGGCCAGTTCCACCTGGATCTTTCCTTCCCGGGTCACGGCTCTGCGCGCAAAGATATCCAGGATGAGCTGGCTCCGGTCAATGATCTTGAGCTCCGTGGCATCGTTGAGGCTTCGCACCTGGGCCGGGGTGAGTTCGTGATCGAAAACGAGAAGCGTCGATCCGGTTTGAACGCATCTCAGCACCAGCTCGCTCAGTTTGCCCTTCCCGATCAGATACCGGGAGTCCACCTGCCTGAGGCGCTGAACCACCGCATCCGTGACCTCCACACCGCTCGACACCGCCAGGTCGTTAAGTTCCTCCAGCGACTCCTTGATCTGCCACACAGGGCCTGAACTCACTCCCACGAGCACGGCCCTTTCCTTTTGGTGCAGCGTCCTCCCTTCCCTGCTCCGGCCGAGTTCGTCCTCCAGGGACTCGATCAGTTCCTGGAAGTCCGTGTGGAGTTGTCCCACATCAGAGACTCTTTGAAGGCTCCACTTCTCTCCTCGGCTGTTCTCAGGAAGGATGTGGGCATAGGTAATGGGGCCTGGAGAGCCCTCTTCTCCCACTGAGAGGCTCACCATCAGGTCAAGACCCAGAAGAACGAGGTCCGTGAGGTCCTCCCTGGACAGGGGCTCGCCGTGGATGTGGGTGTGAAGGCACCTCACACCCTTGAGCCTGCCCAGGCCGATCCTGAACCTCCCCAGATCAGGGATGAGGATGTCCTTGTCGTCCCCGACGATGACGGAAACCACCTCTCCTTTTCGGCTCACCAAAAGCGCAACCTGTCTCTGAATCTCGAAAGAAATGGAGCAAAGCTGGCGGGTCAATTCATGGGTGATGATGTCGCGACCGGATACACGGCGACGGTAAAGGTTCTGAAGAAACCTCATTTGGCTGGCCTTTAAGCCGCCTGTTTTGCCATGGACTCTATCGATATCTCAACCCACTGGAGATCAAGACCGGAATGGATCGCTGACTCCTCAAGCACTATAGCGTTCCTCCGTCATATGGTCTCTGAATCGAGTTAATTCCTTTTGAAAGGTCAATTTAAAGCTATCTGTGGGCCCGTTTCTTTGTTTTGCGATAATGATCTCCGCCATGTTCCGGCTCTCCTCCGAATCAGGATGATAGAGCTCGTCGCGGTAAATGAAGGCGATCACATCGGCATCCTGCTCGATGGCGCCGCTTTCGCGAAGATCGGCAAGCTGCGGCCTTTTGTTCGGCCGGTCCTCCACCTTTCTGTTCAGCTGGGACAGCGCCATGACCGGCACATTCAAATCCTTGGCAAGGGCTTTCAGAGAACGCGAGATTTCCGATATCTCCATCTGACGAGATTCGGCGTTCCTCCTCCCCTGCATGAGCTGGAGATAGTCGATGATCACCAGGCCCAGCTCGCGCTTCTTCATGAGCCGCCGGCACTTGGCCTTCATGTCGAGGACAGTCAAATTGGACGTGTCGTCAATGAACACAGGGAGTTCCGAGAGCTGATTGGCCGACTCGGTCAGCTTGTGCCAGTCCGAGTCCCTGAGAAACCCTGTCCTCAGCTTGGTCGCATCGATCCCTGCATGAAAGCCCAGGAGCCTCATACCGAGCTGCATTTTGGCCATTTCCAGAGAAAAAACAACCACCGCCTTTCGGGTCTCCACTGCCGCGTTGTAGCCGATGTTGAGCGCCAGGGCTGTTTTTCCCGTGCTCGGCCTGCCAGCCAGGATGATGAGATCCGAGGGTTGCAACCCGGCAGTGAGGCGATCGAGATCCTTGAACCCCGTCGGTACTCCAGTAATGAACCCCTCGTGCTCCGCTACGCTCTCCAGCTTCTTGAAACTCCCCTTGATCACCTCCTCCAAGGTGGAGAAGGTCTCCCCGATCTTGTCTTCCGCGATGTCGAAGATCGACTGCTCCGCCATCTCCAGGAGCTCTTCCGTGGGTTCCCAGCTCTGGAAACAGGCCTCGGAGATGACCGAGCACTGGCTGATGAGCTTTCTTCGAACCGAGAGGTCCCGGACGATCTGAGCGTGGAAGAGGATTCCGGCGGACGTGGACACGGCATCGGCAAGGGAAGCAAGATAGTCCATGCCTCCCGCTTTTTCCAGCAGTCCTTTTTGCCTCAGAAACTGGGGAAGGGTGATGAGATCAATGGGTTCATTGTTGTTGTAGAGCTCGATCATGCCTTCGAAAAGGTGGGTATGTCCTTCCCGATAGAAATCCTCCGGAGACAGCACGTCCACGATCTGATTGAGGGCGTCATTGTTGATCAGAACCCCTGCCAGGATCGTCTGTTCGGCCTCCACGTTCTGGGGAGGAACTTTGAGGGGAGTGGGAGCGCCCTTTTCTCTAACCTGCTGAGGCATGATCGACCTCGCCATCTTTGCCTGCCGACTCTAGGCTTCGGGTACGACGGTGACCTTGATGGGAGCGGTGACCTCCGGATGAACTTTGACCGTCACGGTAAACTCCCCGAGGCTTTTGATGGGTTTGTCCAGGATGATTCTTCTTCGCTCCACCGTGATTCCTTGCTTCTCAAGCTGCTCGGCAATATCCATGGTCGTCACCGACCCGTAGAGTTTGTCTTCCTCTCCGACTTTCTGCGCGATGGTCACAGAGACTTCGGAAAGCCTTTCCTTGAGCTTAACCGCGTCCTCTTTGGCCTTGATCCTCTTGATTTCAATATTCTTCCTCTGCATTTCCGTGAGCTTGATGTTCTCTTCTGTGGCCTCAAGGGCCCTCCCACGGGGGATGAGATAGTTTCTCGCATACCCTTTCGCCACGTTGACGATTTCGCCACCGAGACCCAAGGACTCCATATCCTGCGTCAGAATGACCTTCATGAATTGCTCCTCCCCAAATCCGGTTTTGTCTGATGTATTCGCCTGAGGTCGAGCCACTGGTCAAACAGCCCGGCCATGGTCACCCCGATCACAAGAATCTGCTGAACCACGATGAGCGCATAGACTCCTAATCTCATCCACGGGGGGACCCGATACTTGTTTAAATAGAACAAAAGAATCGAAAGGCCATGAAAAAAATAAATGGCCAGCATGATCACCAGGGCGTTGACGGCCACCAATCTTAAAGGAGAAAAGGACAAAAATAAAGAAAAACCCGCAGCGATCAACCCCCAGACCATGAGCTCAGGGCTCTGCCACCGATCGAGCGCTCCGAACTCAGGGACCTCCAGGTTTTTCTTGAGAAACAGGGGTCGGCTCAGGATCACGTTCAGCCAGACCACAAAAGCGCTCCCCACAACCATGAGCGATGGATAGACCAGGGCCACCCCTTCCTTCAGGGCGTTGAGGTATTCCTGGAATTCGCCGGCTTTCTCGGGATCCACACCCACCTGGGTGTAGATTCGAGCGGTCTCCTCAAGGCTTTCCTGCAAATAGGCATGAACCATGTCCAGGGGCCCCAGGTTCTTTCTCAACCCTGCCACGGCAAGCACAAGGAGACCCATCATCAGCAGAAGGCACGTCCCCAGCAGGACAGATGTGCCGATGGGCAACTTCTTCCTGAAGATCTCCGACAGGATCAAACCCAGCACGCTGAATTCAAGGCACAGGAAAATCAGCTGGGGCTGTCTGGTGACCGCCGCGATCAAGCCTGAAGCGACGATACTGATACACGTAAGCTTCACCGCTTGAGAAACGCCGAGTTTCGCTGAATAGTAAAGAAAGGGCAGAGGGGTGAGCAGGCTGAAGAATGGACCCACGACAGGAATCCAAACTGAGGCAAGGAGCAGCGCCAACGCTGTTCCGACACACCCCAGGACTTGATGCGCTTTCATCGGTTCTTCGGACAGGCGATGCCTCTGTCCAAAAGGCCAGGTTCTGCCTTCAGGGGTTTTCTCCTGCCCTCAGACTACTTGACGGTCGCCGTCGTGTAGGGCAGGAGGGCGATGTTGCGAGCCCTCTTAATGGCCACGGTGATCATCCGCTGATGCTTGGCACAGTTTCCGGAAATCCGGCGGGGGATGATCTTGCCGCGCTCCGTTGTGAACAACCTCAGAGTCCTCGGGTCTTTATAGTCAATCACCAGGCTGCTGTCCGCACAGTAGCGACAAACCTTGCGCCTGTGATAGGGCATTTTGCGTCTGCCTTTATCCATCATGGTCACTCACCTCTTTCTCCGGTTGGTCTCCCTGATCCTGAACAGCGGCTTCGGGCTGGGTGGGCGCTTCCTGCGCCACCGCCGGCTCTTTCTTCTTGTCTTTCTCTTTCTGGATCAGTTCCTGGGGATCGACGTCCTCGGCAACTTTAACCGTCTGGAACCGGAAAATCCGGTCATCCAGTTTGAGATCCCTCTCCAGCTCGGACGTGACACCCGACGGACCGCAGTAATTCATGAGGACAAAGGCACCCTTGTCGAACCTCTTCACTGCATGGGCGAGCCTCTGGACTCCCCATTCTTCAACTCTGACAAGAATGCCCTTCTGTCTCTCCACCAGGGCACTGTACTTCTTGAGGACCTCTTTGTAGTCCTCTTCCCCTAGGGTCGGGTTGACGACAAAAATGGTTTCGTAGTTTCTCATTCTTCCCTTCTCCCTTCGGTCAATTTCCCCGATCTCGGGGTCAGGTCCCGCCCTGTGAAGGCCGGGTGGCTTGGGCGGAACAAGGAGACAAAAGTTTTAAAATATTATTTATTATTCCTAATGGATTTCCTTGTCAAGCGATTTCCATCGGGATAAC
>CAZOLJ010000089.1:0-18035 GCA_964580575.1 uncultured Desulfobacteraceae bacterium | reverse complement strand
TGCTTTTCCCAAATCCAAATACCGCTCAGGTGAGGGCGAGTATTCCTTTGGCTTTTCGAACCATCTGCCTGTATAATTGAAGCGGGATGAAGGAGGGAGGTGGATTCCCATGCCCTGGCCCAAGAATCCGGTGATCTATGAGATCAACACCTGGGTGTGGCTTCACGAGTTGAAGCAGAAGGTTCACCGATCGCTTACCCTGGGTTCGATCCCTGGGTCGGAGTGGGATGCCCTCGCTTCAACGGAAGCGGAGGCGGTGTGGCTGATGGGCGTGTGGGAGCGAAGCCCGATCGGGACCCGCATCGCGCGAACCCTGCCGGTGCTTCAGCCGGAGTACCGAAAAGCCTTGCCGGACTATTCCCCGGAGGACGTGGTAGGGTCTCCCTACTGCGTGCACAGCTACGAGGTGGATAAAAGTCTCGGTGGCGCGCAGGGACTGGCCGAAGCGCGTGCGGAGCTTGCGAGACGAGGCATGCGGCTGATTCTTGACTTTGTGCCGAACCACGTGGCGCCGGACCACCCGTGGGTCTACGACTTTCCCAAGTACTTTATCCAGGGAAGCGGAGAAGATCTCGTAGGCGCGCCCAATGAGTTTTTCGTGGCGGACGGAAAGGTCCTTGCGTGCGGCCGGGATCCCTACTTCCCGCCCTGGACCGATACGGCCCAGGTGAACGCGTTTCACCCGGGACTGCGCCGGGCGGTCGTCGAGACGGTCTCCAGTATTGCCGATCAGTGCGACGGCATACGCTGCGATATGGCTATGCTGATGATCAGCTCGATCTTTGAAAGAACGTGGGGGGATCGTGCCGGGCCGCGCCCGAAATCCGAATACTGGAAGGAAGTGATCGGGGCGGTGCGGGAAAGGTATCCTGACTTCCTCTTTGTCGCTGAAGCATACTGGGATCTGGAGTGGGAGCTGCAGCAGCAGGGGTTTGACTACTGCTACGACAAGCGGCTTTACGATCGATTGATCTGCGGCAGTGCGGAGAATATCCGTCTTCACCTGACGGCGGACGTGAGCTACCAGAACAAGCTGGTTCGCTTTCTTGAAAACCACGATGAGCCGAGGGCTGCATCGGCTTTTTCTCCGGACAAAGCCCGCGCCGCCGCTGTGGCGGTGGCGACGTTGCCCGGAGCCAAGCTCTTTCACCAAGGCCAGTTCGAAGGCCGGAGGGTCAAGCTCCCTGTGCAGCTCGGCCGGAAGCCTCAAGAGGGAGCGGATGAGGATCTCCAGGCCTTTTACAGAGGTCTGGTCAAGGTGATCCGCAGCCCTGCCTTCAAAGAGGGAGCGTGGAGCCTCTGCGAGAGGAGCGGCTGGCCGGACAACCCGAGCTATGTCAACCTTGTCGCCTGGTGCTGGCGCCAAGGGGAAGAGAAATTCCTGGTGGTCATCAACCTCTCGCACACGAGGTGCCAGGGCCGCGTCCTCCTGCCATGGACCGACCTGAAGGGCCGGACGTGCCTGCTCGTGGACGTGATGAACGGGGAGCGCTACGAGCGGGACGGAGATGAGATGGTGGATGAGGGGCTGTATGTGGACCTGGAGGCGTGGAAATCTCATTTCCTGCAATGGGAAGGCACGGTCTTCTGAACGGTGCCTTGACCCGGAGCGGTGAGTGGGAAGTGATGCTGCGGTGCAGGAGCGATGTGACGAGAGCCAATAAGGGAGAGAGAGAAAGATGCTCAGGCGAATGATTGCTTTCCTGATGTTGTCCTGTCTCTTGTGGATGTCGGGTTGCGCGAAGTTCGCATCGACGTCGGATTCGACCGATTATGGCCCATCCTATCCATACAGTCAGCGGGAGGTGTGTGGGTGGGGCGCGGTTTACTGCGGCCCAGGGCCTTAGAGGCCTCTGCCCCGGCCGAGGTAATCTCAAGTCATCCGATGTTCTGGACCCACCTGGCTGAAAGCCCTCCCAAAAGAGCAAGGACGCGCTCGGCGGCCGCCGGCGTCATGGTTCCCATGCCGCACGCCGGCGTGAGCAAGGATTGCTTGGCCACTCGGCCGGGATCCAGGCCCAGAGCATGAAGTTTTGCGAGGCCCTCTTGGAGGCGGCTGGACAAGTCGTCAACGGTTTCCCTGCCTGTGAACCCGAAGGTGGGCACGATGCCCCAGGCAATGGCCCCGCCTGTTTCGATAAAGCGCCGGAGCTCGGCCGGGTAGAGGAAAAAATAATCCAGATAAGAGAAGGCGTCGAAGCTCACGATGTCCGGCCCGGCTTCGATGATCATGGACCAGTCCGTGTTGCCGCAGCAGTGAATCCCGATGATCGCCTTGGACCTTTCCCTCACGTAGTCCACCACCTCTTTGATCATGGCCACCACCTCGTGGCGCTGGACCGGCGTAAAGGCCGAACCATACCCGGCCAGGTAAGGCTCGTCCAGAAACAGGATGGGTGTCTTGCCTGACTTGCCAAGCTCCCGGACCTGCCACAGGCTGCGAATGGCCAGCGCCTTCACAAAGGTTTCGGAAAAATCCGGATAGGAAAAGAGGTTCCTTCCCTCCCGATCTCTGATCGCTGCGGCGAAGGTCACAGGCCCGACCGTGTGTCCTTTGATGAAGGGGCCGTACTTCTCAGGCTCCCGGCCGATTAGGGCGAGCATTTCATAGAGACCGGGTACGTAGTTCTCGCTGAGAGCGAAGTGCTCCACGTCCTCGGCGAGAAATCGGTCATAAAAGGCGAGCAGTTCCTCTTCGGCGTGCCCATGCTCGGTGATGAGCACCTTGCGATCCTCAGCAATTTCCAGAAAGGGGAGAGCCTCGGTGAACTGGACAACCATGTCTTCAAGGTGACTGCGCTGCACAAACTGAGGCCAAAAGGGGATGTGGGAGCATGCTTCGAGGATGCGCCGACAGGTGCCGTCCACGTCGAGATAAGGGACGCTGCCTATGCCGGTGGCTAAGAAGTGAAAGTCCAAGGCTGTGCGCTGCGTCATTCAAGCACCCTCCGTGCCTCTACTGTCCCTGTGGTGAGGACGTGAGTGCTTTAGGCGGAAAGCCTGTCCTCGGACATCTTGTGTATGTTGGTCAGCCAGGATTCCAGGATGGCGATCGTTCTCTCTTTCCTCTGCTCTGCGCTGGGAGCCGGTCGCTCCGGCGGTGGAGGTTCAGCCATCCGCATGTCCCTGAGCTCTTGAAGCCGCATGACCGAGGCCTGGTCTTTAGGATTCTGGGCGATGACTCTTTCGTAGATGCGGACGGCTTCCTGGATCTGTCCCTGATTGACATACACCTCGGCCAGAGTCGGTGTTGCAATTTCGGACAGCACCTCCTCATCAAACCGCAATTCGGGCTTTTCCGCTTCAACTTCCAAGGGCTCAATCCCCTTCGGAACGGGTGATTCCGTCGTTTCGGCTGTCATCGGTTCGGTGATCTCCTCCTGGATCGGCGCAACTTCAGTCGCCGGAGCGGCTTCCGGGATTTCCATCTCCTTCAGAAGATCCAGAGCCCTCTCGTCCTGCGGACGAAGGGCCAGGTAGGTCTTGAGGGACCGAAGCGCCTCCTCATTTCTCTTCTGGTTGCGGTAGATCTCGGACTGGAGCCAATAGGCTGACGCATACCGATCCAGCTGGGCGAGGGCTGTCTGGATTTCCGCCTCAGCCTGCGAGAAAAGGCCCTCGCCAACGTAAGCCTCTGCAAGAATCAGCCGAAGGGACAGGTCGTCCGGATGGTTCCGGAGCGCGCGGATGCACTCCTGGATGACTGTCCGGGTGTGGCCGAGCCTCTTGAGTTCCGCCAGAACAAGGCCAAGGGTCTCGGCGGAAGGACCACGGTCGAGAATCTCCCTGAACAGCTGATGATACTCTGTCATGATCTCCCCGTCCTCCTGTGGTTAGAGCCTTAGATCGAGGTTGCTCTGCGATCTGCAGAGAAGTCAAAAATTCGAAATTCGAAGCACGAAATCCGAAACAAAAACCAACGCACCAAATTCAAATGGCCAAGCACTTGATGCCCGTCGCTGTTCTCTTTTGAACTTTGGAGCATTCTTATCTTGAATTTGTTTCGTGCTTCGGATTTCGATATTCGTACTTCCTTATGGTTTTGGTTTCCCGTTTTCTTTCTTCGTTCCAAACCGGTACATGATCTCGTCCTCCCTGACGAGTCCCATCTCTCTTCTTCCGAGGTTTTCGACGTATTCCCGGTCGGAGCGCAGGCGCTGAATCTCGTCGAGGAGTTCCCGGTTTTGCCGCTCCAGTTTGTTGATCTTTTCCAGATAAGTCTGCCGCTCCCGGTCCATGCGGTAGAGGTGAATGAAGCCTCTTTCTCCAAAACCGAGCCAGGCCACAACAAGACCAAGAAACAGGAGAGCGAGCAGAGAGAATTTCAGGATGTTCTTGCCGTTCACTAGCGGTTCCCCAGCGTGCCGGTCAGGGAGATTTCTGGGTTTTCCATTGCGCCGCGATGACGATGGATTGCACCCCGACCGATTTGGCCACATCCATGGCTTCCACGACCGTGCCATGTTTGACGTCCTTGTCCGCCTGCAGAACGAGTTGAAGATTGCCCTTTTCGTGCACCAGGGATTTGAGTCTTTGCTCCAGGTGCTTTATGTCGATCTGCTTTCCCTCGAAGTAGGCCCGGCCCGAACTGTCGATGACCACCATGACTTTGTTTTCCTCCTGGCCGGCAATGACTTCGGACATCTGAGGAAGCTTGATGCGGACTCCGGATGCGATGTCGAACTGGGAAGTCACGGCAAAGAAGATCAGCAAATTGAGGACAATGTCCACAAAGGGCGTCAGCAAAATCGTTTCTTCTTCCGTTTTCTTTCTTGAGAAATGCATTCTGGAAGTCCTGCCCGGCGAGCTGGCCGCATCCGCTCCGGGTGCCTTTTGCTGTCAGCTCTGAGCGGTGCTCGTGTTCTGCATGATGTCGATGATCTTGAAACAGATCTCCTCCATCTCGAAAATCAGGGATTCCGCCCTGTTTTGAATCATGCGGTGACACACGGTGGCGGGGATGGCCACACAGAGCCCTGCGAAGGTGGTGATGAGCGCTTCCGCAATTCCTCCGGCTAGAGTCCCGGGATTCCCCGGCCCCACCACGGAAAGGACGTTGAAAATCTTGATCATGCCGGAGATCGTCCCCAGGAGACCCAGGAGAGTGGAGACATTGGCGATCGTGGACAGGGTGGTCAGGCGTTTCTCGAGCACGATCGCCTCTCTGCCCCCTACGTCTTCAATGGATTCCTTCACCAGCCACATGCCCCTGCTGGCGTTCTTGAGTCCTGCAGCGAAGACGCGGGCAATGGATGAGCCGTTTTGCTCGGAGAGGAAAATGGCTTCCGCGATCTTTTGTTTTCTCAAGAGATCCTCGATGTTGCGGATGAACTCCGAGGGAATGATGGTCCTGCGTCTCAGCACCCACAGCCTCTCCAGAAAGACGGCCAGGCCGATGATGGAGCAGAGGATGATGGGGTACATGAACATACCCCCTTTGACGATGAAATCAATCACACGCCGCTCTCCAGCAAGATAGTCTTCAAATGCTGGCCCCCATCATCTATAAAAAAACCGGAAAGTCAAGGAGCATTCCCTCCTATCTTGTCCTTGACACCTCGCAAGCACTTGATGCATTGTGAGCTTGGAAAACGGTCACGCGGGACGAGGTCAGGGTTGGCTGAAAAGAAGAAAAAGAATGCCGTGAACGAAGAAGGGTTGGTGCCGAGAGCGCCGCAGGCGGTCAGGGAGATTATTTCCCTGTCGGGCAGTGTGGCGCTCAGCCGCATCCTGGCCCTGGACAAGCCGGAAGAGTTCGTTCGGAACATGGCCCATGTGGACTTCTACTGGGTGGTCAAGAAGGTCGGGGAGGAGGACGCTCTCCCCATCCTCCAAATGGCGTCTTTAGAGCAGTGGGGATTTCTTCTCGATCTCGATCTGTGGATAAAAGACCGGCTGGATCTCGGTCAGGCGAGCGACTGGATAGGAAGGTTGCTCCAGGCGGATCCTGATCGGCTGGTCCGGTGGCTCTTGAGCGAGGGAGAATACTTCAACTACTTTTTCCTTTCCAAAATGCTGCAGGTGGAATTCAAGAGCAAAGACGAAATGCACGAGGTGGAAGAGGGCTTCATCACGCTGGACGGCATTTATTACCTGAGGGTTTTTGATCCGGAGCGCGAAGAGGTTGTTCGCAACCTCCTTCAGCACCTTGCGAGCAAGGACTACATGCGCTATCAGGCGATCCTCATGGGCCTCTCCGGAGTAGCGCCCGCTGAGGTGGAGGAGGAGATGTACAGGCGCCGAAACGTCCGCCTTTCAGAAGACGGCTTTCTCCCTTATGAAGAAGCCGTCTCCGTGTATACGGTTCTGAAAAAGGATCTTGTCAAAGAAAGAACTCCTGCGGCGGTCGGTGATTCAGGATTTCCCGGAGAAGAGCATGCCGAGGCGCCCCTGATGCCGATCCTTAACGTTTCGGACAACCATCTCATGGTGGAAGCGATGAGGAGAAGCGCGGATCCCCTGCTGCTGGACCGAATCCCCCTGGAATTCGGAGGCCTGTGCAGCCAGGTTTTTTCTGCAGAAGGGGTTTCCGAGAACACGGCCGAGGCCCTTGAAGACGCGGTCCGAAAAGCGGCAGGCTATGTGAACGTGGGGCTTGAGCGGTGGTGCGGGAGGGATCTCGCATTGTGCGAGCAGGTTCTGCGGGAAAACACCCTGCTCGACCTTTTCCGCTCGGGCTTCAGCATGGCCCTCCAGGTGAGGTGGGACACGGAGCAGTGGCTCAAGACGGCCTGGTTCACCCGCCGGGGCTTCAGGCCCGCCTTCTGGGAAGAGGAGTGGGGCGCCACCCTGGTGGGAGTCGTGCAGAAGCGACCTCTTCTGTTTGACGGATCGCTCAAGGAAGAGCCTTACCGGGTTTTTGAGAGCCTTGAGGAACTCGATGCATGCCGGAGGACCATGCGGCGCCTTATGGCCCTTGACCGGCTCTTGGAGGCACTGGTGGACCGCCATCCTCTTGATGAAAAGTGGTCGAAGGACCCCCTCTTCACCTTTCACAGCCTGCTTTTCAGTTTCTGGGCCAGGAAGCAATTGGGATTCCCGCCGGGCTTTTCCCCTCTTTCCCTCGATCAGGTGAGAGACCTTTTCAGGTTTCTTCGCTCCGACGCTCAGAAACCGCCCTTTGGGATGCCGGGCTTTAAAGGGGTTTTCGTGAAAGACTTCATAGCCTACGCTCCGGATTCCGAGAGCACCGACCAAGCGCTCCTGGAGGACACCCTTGGAATCCTCTGGGACAAGTTCACGGAAGAGTACGCGCTGGTAGGGACGGCGGACCTGGACGGCAGATTCCTTCGGTTTATCCTCTCCTCACCCCCTCCCGGACCCAAGTGAAATCACCAGCTCTTGCCTTCACCGTGGGCAGACGATCAGAAGCGAACCCGCCGGGTGAACCGCAGAATACTCAATATGGAATCGTAGGAAGCCGGTAGAAGCCCTTTTATGATTCCGGCGAACGCCGGAATCCAGTCTTTTCGCAGCGGCACAAAAAACCTGAACCTCGTTTTTCAATGGGGTGACGACCGAAATTCGTTGTGTTCACTGCCCTCTCCATCACTCCAACACTCCATTTCTCCATTACTCCGTGTGTTTGGTTACGTTCTAATCTCCTGCATCATGAAGATCCAGTAGGACGCGGCAAAGCAGATCAAGCTGAGTGCGATCAGCGCCACCAGGTGAGGATAGACCACGACCAGACTCTGCCCGAGAGACAGAGGGTTCTGGAAGCGGGATGAGGAAATCTGCTCCATGGGACCCATCAGGACCAGGGACCGGGTGGTTTTCCTCATAGGGTCGACGATCGTTGCCGTGGCGCTGGAGTAAAGGAACATGGGTGAAATAAGGGACGTGCCCTCTTTGATCTGTGCATTGGCCACCACGGTCTCCGGATCCGCTCCTTCTCTTTTCTCCACAGGAGCGATGGAGTTGGCCAGGACGCTCGCGCCGAGAGAGACGAAAAAGGAAAGAAAGATCCACAAGGCTACGGAGGCCAGAAAGGATGTGGCCACGCTCCTGAAGGCAATGGAAAAGAGAATGGACAGTCCAAGCCAGAAAGAAATGTAAAAGATGCTGATGCCCACGTAGATCGCCAGGCGCAGGACTTCTTCCACGCCGGGCACCACGCCCACCAGGGTGAGACCGAAACCCGAAATCACCAGCACCACGGAGATGACAAGAACGGCGATGGTGGTGGCGCCTGCGAGGAATTTGCCGTTGATTACGGCATCGCGGTAAATGGGTTGGGACACGAGCTTCACCAGAGTGCCGTGGGCCCTTTCGCCGTTGATGGCGTCGAATCCGAGGACGAGGCCGATGAGAGGCCCGAAGACAGCGACGAACTCGACGAGGGAAAAGAGAGCGCCCTTGGTGCTGAAGAGCATGAGAAAGACGAACTTGGGCTTGGCCACTCCCTCCAGATTTTCCTTGAGGCTCACGCCCGCCATGTAGCTGATGATGAAGCTGACCATGGCAATGAGGGCAAAAAGGATGACGAACCGGAAACTGCTGAAGTTGTCGGAAAGCTCTTTTCGATAGACCGCACCGAGCCCGCTCATGAATCAAACCTCCTGGAAATACTTCATGTAGATTTCCTCGAGAGTGAACTTTTCCTCTCCCACGCCGAACTTCTCCCTGGCCAGGGCCTCGACGGATCCTTCGGCCACCATCCTGCCCTTGATCATGATCCCCACCCGGTGGGAGATCTTCTGAACCTGCTGCAGGTGATGGGAAGAGAGAAGCACAGTGATCCTTTTCTCCTGGTTCAAGGATTGAATGAGCTCGATGAGCCGAACGGCGCCGTCCGGGTCAAGGCCCAGTGTGGGCTCGTCAAGGAACATCACCTTGGGTTCCTTGAGAAGCACTTCCGCTATGCCGAGGCGCTGCTTCATTCCGCGGGAAAAGGCGCTCACCTTCTTGACGCCGTTCTCCGAGAGCCCGACCAGCTTCAGGACCTCGTGGATGCGGTCCTCCGCTTCACTTCCGAGGATCCGGTTGAGCTCCGCGATGTAGCGCAGGCTCTGCACCGCATCCATGTCCCCGTAGAACCCCACGTTCTCCGGCAAATACCCAACGATACGTTTGACTTCCATGGCTTTTCTTTCCGGGTCCAATCCGCAAATCACGGCTCCGCCTTCAGTGGGCCGGCTCAGCCCGAGCAGCATGAGAAGCGTGGTGGTCTTGCCTGCACCGTTGGGACCGAGAAAACCGAAAATCTCTCCTTCCACGACTTGAAAACTGAGGTGGTCCACGGCTGTCTGTTGATCATAGCGTTTCGTCAGCCCTGTTGTCTGAATAACCGCTTGTGTGTCCATGTCTATCGCCTTCCCACTCGCACAAAGAGAATGACCAGGCCCAACACCACCAGAACGATGATCGCGATTCCCACCCAGCCCCAGACGGTTGAGGCCTTGACCGTGACCCTGAATTCCAGATTCTTGGAGACTTTTTCGCCCTCCACCCCGACCGCCACCGAGTAGTCGCCCACCAGGGCCTGATCGGAAGGAGTGACCACCATCTCGATCTGCTTGAGCTCGTTGGGAGCCAGCTTCTCTATTTTGTCCGGTGTGAATTCCACTTTCCAGTTCTCCGGCTTGAAGGAGAGCAGCTTGATGTTGGTCTGAGGGGCCGAACCCGTGTTCTTCACGTAGAAGGACATGTTGGCGGGTTTCCCGGTCATGGCCGTGAGCGAAAGGAGCCCTGAGGCTGTTCCCGCTTCGATCTTGTGGGTCCCCGTGAGAATCACGGTCAGTTCCGCTTCCGCCGTGCCCTCGGGAGCGCTCACCTTGATGTGGATAGGGTATTTACCGGCCTCGGCCAGGAGGTAAGGTTTCACTGCGACGGCCACCGTCTGCCGTGCGCCCGCTTTGAGGACCAGGCTCGATATCAGCTTGTCTTCATAGGATGGCTTAAAGTTGATGTCCCAGTTGGTCGGGCCCTGGGCGCTCAGGTTGAAGGTGCCGTCCTTGTCTGTCTTGTTCTCCACTTCCACGGAAAACTCGAACTTGGCATCCGTCGGCCCTTGAAGCACGGGGTAGGAGGTGGTGAGGTTGACGCCTTTGGATTTTTTCTCCTTGTCCTTCTCTCTCAACACGACCGTCACGTGACTGGTGGACACCAGTTTTCCGTCCTGGGTCTGGCCCTTGATGCCGAAGACGTATTTGCCCGGACCGGTTCCTTCTTCGGCTTCGGCTTTCAGGGTCAGGCTCTTGGACTTGTCGCTGGGGACGAAGATCCCGGAGACTTCGAAGCTGTAGGTCTTGATCCGCGCCTTCCAGCCCTTCGGAACCTGGGTTAGGGACAGATCGATGAACTCGTCCTGTTTGCCCTGGTTAGCCACAGTCAGATCAATGCTCACCTCTTCGCCCTCAGGCACGGTGATGGAAGTGTACTCAGGCGCCACAGAGATCTGCCTCTGCGGTAGATCCTTCTTTTCCTTCTCCGTTCCCCACACAACGGGTGAGGCGAGAAAAACGGCTGAAACCGCGAAGACGAAAAGCGCCAGGACAAAGCGAGGAACGACCTTTTTCCCTTTCATACGAACAATCCCCTTTCAATCTTGATTGGTGTTGGCATGTTTGGCGAGCGAGTCCGTATCGTAACCCGCCTTTTTGTAATCGTCGAGGGCTCTCATCTTGAGACCCTTGTCTTTCACTTTCTCGGAATGCTTGTCTGCCAGCTCGGCCGCATGGCTCCACATGCCCGCGGACTCATACTCTCTGATTCTCCGCTCCACACTTTGATGCTCAGGCGAACTCTCCGTCACAGCGGAATGGCACCAGGAAATGACCTTGATCACTGCACCTCCGCACTCGGGGCACCGGGACAGCGGCTTCTCGTCCATGCGCTGGAGCGCCTCGAAAGGCGTGCAGCAGCAGACGCATGCCTTCTCGGGATCCTTGGCCTGGTATTCATAAATAGGCATAATGAAGAATGAACTCTGGTGTCCCTGTAACGGAATCTTAGAAACCCTGGCCTTCAGTTTGGTTTCTTGACTACGATGCAGGCACAACTAAATTCGAATTAATTTAATCAAAAAAATTTTTTTGTAAAGAGATAAAAGGCCCCTGAAAAATCTTCTGTTTGAACAAGGCCTTTCGCTGGGGCCCTCCCGAGGGATCGAAAGGTTGACTTCAAAACCAGGGACCTTTATAATTCAAAACACAAGGACCTTGGATCATGGACGAAAAAGAGTTTCGGAAAAAATACTACCATCTCAGAATCCTCAAGAGCGTTCAGGAATACCTCAAGGCGGACACGAATGCTGCGGCCGCAGTCTATCCAGTGCGTGTTCCTGAGGAATTGCTCTATCAGCTCGCGAAGAGCGAGGGCCCTGAGAAGGCGGACGAAGTGATTCACAGGATATTCAAGGCAGGGCTCACGGCCTGGAGCGAGAAAATGTATCAGGAGGTTTTTGGCTCTCAGGAGAATCTGGAAACCTTCATCGAACTGCTCAAGAAAAAGGGCACGGAATAACTGTCCAGCCCCTTCCCAACGCATTGCGGCCTATCCCAGACATCAATCCGTATTTGAGACGAATATTCCAGGATGCTTTTCTGCTCTCGGGCAGGCACCAAGAACTACAAGGGACATAGGGATAAAGGCACAGAGGCACAAAGAAATAGAGGGACAAGGGATTATGTGCAACTTGTCATTCTGCTTTGTGCCTTTGCCCCTTTGTCCCTATCAGTCAATGACCAGTGCTCAATGCTATATGTTCGAGGCGCAATGGGTGCACGACAGGGAAATTTGGAGTTTGACATTGCGTCGGTTGTTTATATAATCAATGTTTTGCTTGATTTACTGAGGAAGGATTCTTACTTTCATGGCGACTCATCCAGGGTCCCTCCGGAAAATCCGCCAGAGTTGATCGGATGATGCCGGGCAAACAAACACGAGGAAGAAATGAAAGCGAGCATTGAACAGATTACACCGGTAAAAAAGAGGCTGACCGTAGAAGTTGAGGCGGCGGAGGTCGACAGGAAAATCGAGGAGGCTTACAGGGAGCTCAAAAAGAGGGCCAAAGTGGACGGTTTTCGGCCTGGGAAAGTGCCCCGCAACATCCTGCAAAGATATTTCGGGGACCAGGTGACCCAGGAAGTGAAACGAGGGCTCCTGAGCGAGACCTTGCCGCAGGCCTTTGAGGAAACCAAAGTATTTCCTGTGGCCATGCCGGTCATAGAGAATGAATATCTGAAAGGGGGGGAGGGATACAAATATGTAGCCCTCATGGAGGTGCGGCCTGAGTTTGAACTGAAGGACTACATGGGCCTTGAGGTGGACAAAGAACTTGTTTCCGTCAGCGAAGAGGTTGTGAACAGCCAGATCGAGGAGATCAGGCGGGTCAACTCTCGCCTCCAGCCGCTTGAAGAAGATCGGGGCATCCGGAACGAGGACTGCGCCATCCTGGAGTACGAGGCCTTTGAAGGGGAAAAGCCCATTGAAGGAATGAAAGCGCAGAACTTCTTGGTCAGGGTGGGGAGCAACCAGTTCCATCCTGAATTCGAGAAGGGCCTTCTGGGCTTGAAAACAGGAGAATCTACTGAGATCAGGGTGGATTTTGCACAGGACCACGCCAACGCGAAGCTTGCGGGAAAAAAAGTTCTCTTCAAAGTCAAAGTGACTGATGTGAAAATCATGGAGTCTCCCGAATTGAATGACGATTTCGCCAAAAGCCTTGGCGCTGATTTCAATGACCTTGAAACCTTGAAGAACAGGATCAGGGAAGACATAAAAGCCAGGGAAGAAAAGAGAGTGGACCGCGAGCTCAAGAAAAGGCTCCTTGACAAGATAGGTGCCACGGTGAGCTTTGATCTCCCTGAGAGCCTCGTGGATTCTGAAATGAAGTACGCAGTTGAAACGGTTAAACAAAATCTTCTCCGCATGGGTTCGAGTTTTGAGAAATCCGGGCTCACGGAACAGAAGGTGAGGGAGGATTTCCTGCCTGCTTCCGAGAAACGGGTCAAGGATTTGCTAATCCTGGGCGAGATAGCCAGGAAGAATGATTTGTCTCTTTCCGAGATCGAAGTAGATGAGGGCTTTGCTGCCCTGGCTAATGGAATCGGCCAGGATCCCAAGGTCGTCCGCCAGTATTACGAGGCCAAGGGTCTTCTGGAAGGGTTCAGAGACCGGCTCCTGGAGGAAAAGACCTTGAATTATCTGGTTAAGGGTGCTAAGATCAGGGAGGTCGAAGCAGCCCTAATTAAAGACGCTCCCCGGGGATAACGTTTCAAAACGATTATATTTTTTATCCCCTGTTTCCTTTTCGCGTTAAAGAGAAAATATGCTGATACCCATAGTAATAGAACAATCGAGCCGCGGCGAGCGGGCCTATGACATCTACTCAAGGCTTTTGAAGGACCGGATCATTTTCATGGGCGAGCAGGTTCAAGACAGCATGGCCAACACGGTCATCGCCCAGATGCTTTTCCTGGAATCAGAAGATCCGGACAAGGACATCAACCTCTACATTAATTCCCCGGGCGGGTCAGTGACAGCCGGATTGGCTATATACGACACGATGCAGTACATCAGGCCGGACATTGCGACGATTTGCATGGGCCAGGCCACGAGCATGGGCGCTCTCCTGCTCGCCGCGGGTGCAAAAGGCAAACGATATGCCCTGCCTCACGCCAGGGTCATGATTCATCAGCCCCTGGGCGGGGTTCAGGGACAGGCCACGGATATTGACATCCAGGCCAAGGAAATCATGAAGATCAAAGAGCTTATCCATAAAATCCTGTTCAAGCACACCGGGCAGAGCATGGAAAAGATTCGCCAGGACACGGAACGTGATTATTTTATGGATGCAGAAGAGGCTCTGAGGTACGGTATTGTGGATCGGATCATAACAGAGCGGGACATGGGAAAGGGGCCGAAGGCTTAGGAGAGAAGCGGTATGCAAAGAAAAGATGATTCGAGCGACGATCTGTTGTGCTCTTTCTGCGGTAAGAGCCAGGATGAAGTGAAAAAACTCATTGCCGGCCCCTCGGTTTACATTTGCGATGAGTGCATCCAATTATGCAACGAGATTATTGCCGAGGACTACGGCCAGGAGCTCGACACGGACGCGGCCAGCAGGCTTCCCAAGCCCTACGAGATCAAGGGCATCCTGGACGAGTATGTCATCGAGCAGGAACGGCCCAAGCGGATTCTTTCCGTGGCAGTGCACAACCACTACAAGCGGATCGCCACCAAGGTGGACATGGAGGGCATTGAGATCCAGAAGAGCAACATCCTGCTCATCGGCCCGACCGGGTCAGGCAAGACCCTTCTGGCCCAGACCCTGGCCAAGATCCTCAAGGTCCCCTTTACCATTGCCGACGCCACGACCTTGACCGAAGCCGGGTACGTGGGCGAGGACGTGGAGAACATTATCCTCAACCTCGTCCAGAACGCAGACTACGATGTGGAGGCTGCGACCAAAGGCATCGTCTACATTGATGAGATCGACAAGATTGCGCGAAAATCCGACAGCCCCTCCATCACACGGGATGTCTCCGGTGAGGGCGTTCAGCAGGCGCTGTTGAAGATCATCGAAGGGACCATGGCGAGCATTCCGCCCAAGGGCGGAAGAAAGCACCCGCAGCAGGATTTCGTCAAGGTCAACACGAACAATATCCTTTTCGTGTGCGGCGGGACCTTCAATGGTCTGGACAAGATCATCCGCAACAGGATCGAGAGCAGGGCCATGGGTTTTGAGGCGACGATCCAGAGCAAGAAATCGGATGACATCAACAAGATCATGCCCTTTGTTCAGCCTGAAGACCTGATCAAGTACGGCATGATTCCCGAGTTCATCGGCCGTCTGCCTATCCTGGCCACCCTGGACGACCTGAGTCTGGAAGCCCTGGCGAGGATTCTCACGGAGCCGAGGAACGCGCTCGTGAAGCAGTACAAGAAACTTTTTGAGATGGAAGGCGTGAGTCTCAAGTTCACGGAGGAGTCCCTCCAGGCCATTGCCAGAGATGCGCTCAAACGAAAGTCGGGCGCCCGCGGTCTTCGGGCCATTCTGGAGTCCGTCATGCTGGACATCATGTACGATATCCCGAGCATGCACGGAATCAGGGAATGCGTGATCAACGAAGAGGTGATTCACCGCAAGGGAGCACCCCTCTACTTATACGAGAACCAGGTAGGGTACGCCTAGCATGTTCAATTTGAACAGAAAGAGAATGCCTGACATGGAAGAAATCCTGTGTCCTTTGCTCCCCTTGAGGGATGTGGTCGTGTTTCCCCACATGGTGGTTCCGTTGTTCGTGGGACGGGATAAGTCGATCAAGGCCCTGGAGTGGGCCATGTCCCACGAAAAGGAGATCATTCTCTCCGCCCAGCGTGATGCCAAGGTGGACACCCCTGCGCAGAAGGATATCTATTTGTTCGGAACCATGGGAACCGTGCTCCAGCTTCTTCGGCTGCCTGACGGCACGGTCAAGGCGCTGATCGAAGGGAAACAGAGAGCGAGGATCGAAGAATTCGTGCCCAACCAGGACTTCTTCATGGTGAAAATGAAGAAGTTCTACGAAGACGACGCGGACGAGCACTCCGTCGCCCTCATGAGAGCCATTGCCGAGAGCTTCGATGAGTATGCGAAGCTGAACGAGAAGATCGGCAAAGACCTTGTTTCCACCATAAGTTCCATAGAAGATCCCTGCCGGCTCGCAGACACCATTGCAGCCCATGTGACCATGAAGCTCAGGGACAAGCAGGAGATTCTTCAGGTCGAACGGCTCAATCCGCGGCTTGAAAAGCTCTTTGACAAACTCCGGGACGAGATCAACATCCTCAGGCTGGAGAACCGCCTCAAGAAGCGGGTCAAGAAGCAGATGGAGAAGACCCAGAAGGACTACTACCTGAATGAGCAGATGCGGGCCATTCAGAAAGAGATGGGCACCAAGGACGACTTCAAGGCGGAACTGGCCGAATTGGAGAAGAAGATCAAACGCAAACGCCTGTCCAAGGAAGCCCACACCAAGGTCTGGCAGGAGTTCAAGAAGCTCAAGATGATGTCTCCCATGTCCGCCGAAGCCACGGTGGTGCGCAACTATATCGACTGGATCATCGCTCTCCCCTGGGATGAGCGGACCAGGGAGAAGATCGACATCGAGGAAGCGGAGCGGATCCTCGAAGAAGACCACTACGGCCTGAAGAAACCGAAAGAGAGGATCCTGGAATACCTGGCGGTGCAGGGTCTCACGAACAAGATCAGCGGCCCCATCCTCTGCCTCGTGGGTCCCCCGGGCGTGGGCAAGACCTCCATCGCCAAATCCATTGCCAGGGCCACAGGCCGCAATTTTGTGCGTCTTTCCCTTGGCGGCGTGAGGGATGAAGCCGAGATCAGAGGGCACCGGCGCACGTACATTGGAGCGCTTCCGGGAAAAATCATCCAGTACGTGAGAAAGGCGAAAACCGTGAATCCGGTGTTCTGTCTGGATGAAGTGGACAAGATGAGCACGGACTTCCGGGGCGACCCCTCTGCAGCGCTTCTCGAAGTGCTAGACCCCGAGCAGAACAACATGTTCAATGATCACTACCTGGATATGGACTATGACCTGTCCGAGGTCTTGTTCATCACCACTGCCAACACGCTCCACAATATCCCTCTGCCGCTGCAGGACAGGATGGAGATCATCCGTCTTCCGGGATACACGGAGCTTGAGAAACTCAACATCGCAAAACAGTTCCTCATCAAGAAGCAGGTCGAGAAGAACGGCCTCAAGGATGTGGCCATCACTTTCTCGGACAAAGCCATTCTTGCCATTATCCGCAATTACACGCGCGAGGCCGGCGTTCGAAACCTGGAGCGGGAAATCGCCTCGATTTGCCGGAAAGTGGCCAAGGAAGTGTTGAAGAAGGGCAAAGAGACCAGGATCAGCATCAACGCCAACTCGGTTCACGGCTACCTGGGCGTGATCCAGTTCCGTTTCGGCAAAACAGAGGATCTGGACCAGATCGGCGTGACCACGGGCCTTGCGTGGACAGACACGGGCGGAGAGCTTCTCCAGACCGAAGTGGCGATCATGCCCGGCAAGGGAAAGCTGGTGCTCACCGGGAAGCTGGGAGAGGTGATGCAGGAGTCTGCGCAGGCGGCCTTGAGCTATGTGAGGTCCAGGTCGCGGCAGCTCAAGCTCCCGGACAAGTTTTACGAGAGCATCGACATTCACATCCATGTGCCCGAGGGCGCGACGCCCAAAGACGGGCCTTCTGCAGGCATCGCGCTGGCCACGTCGATTGTTTCGGCGCTCACCCGAAAGCCCGTGAGGCATGACTTTGCCATGACCGGCGAGATCACTCTCAGGGGAAGGGTGCTTCCCATCGGCGGCCTCAAGGAAAAGGTTCTGGCTGCGCACAGGGGACTGGTGAATCGGGTGATCATTCCCGAAGAGAACATGAAGGACATTGAGGAGATTCCCAAAAGGATCCTGAAGAAGGTGGAGCTCCTGCCGGTGGCCCACATGGACGATGTGCTGAAAAAGGCGCTTGTTCTGGGTGAGGGCGAGGAATTTTTCGCGCTGCAAGAGGAGTGTGAGCCTTTCTGCCTGGAGGCCATGCAGGAGCAGAAGCCTCCTGTGTCGGACGAGCTGACCGCGCACTAAAAAGCCCCCCTCACTTCCCCAAGCGGGAGGGGTTAGAGCCTGCCCCGGACTTGATCCGGGGGGAGGGTGAAACGCCTATTAGATCCAAATCGAGGGTTTTAGAAAATTCAAAAAGCTTGACATGGGTTTGAACCTGTAGATAATAAAATTTTTACAGGTTGGGCGGATAGCTCAGCGGGAGAGCATCGGCCTTACAAGCCGGGGGTCGCAGGTTCAAATCCTGTTCCGCCTACCAGAGGAATGGCTTTTAGCCATTCACTTTTAGCTGATGGCTTGTTGCTAACGGCTGAAGGCGAAACCGAAGGTACTGAGGGTTCTTGAGTAGCTAAGAGCCAATAGCCATTTGCCACAAGTGAAAACGCAGTTTTCCCCGGGGACGTAGTTCAGTTTGGTTAGAACGCCGGCCTGTCACGTCGGAGGTCGCGAGTTCAAGTCTCGTCGTCCCCGCCA
>CAZOLJ010000088.1:0-18286 GCA_964580575.1 uncultured Desulfobacteraceae bacterium | reverse complement strand
ACTCCCTGCGGGGAGTTATTATTTTTCCGGCAATGAGGCTGCCACGGAAGGGGCCATTGCGGCGGGGTGCCGGTACTACGGCGGCTACCCCATCACGCCCTCCAGCGAGATCATGGAGCGGATTGCCGTCCGGCTCAAGGAGGTCGGCGGGGTTTTCATGCAGATGGAAGACGAAATCGGCTCCATCTGCTCCGTCATCGGCGCGGTGTGGGCCGGAGCCAAGGCGATGACAGCCACCTCCGGTCCCGGTTTCAGCCTCATGCAGGAGGCGATCGGCTACGCGGCTTTCACCGAAACCCCCCTGGTGATTGTGGATGTGCAGAGAGCAGGGCCGGGAACAGGCCAGGCCACGAGAGTGGGGAGCGGGGATCACATGCAGGCCAAGTGGGGATCTCACGGGGATTACCAGGTTATCGCCCTTTCCCCATGGTCTGTGCAGGAAATGTACGACCAGGCGATCGAGGCCTTCAACCTGGCAGAGCAGTACCGGGTTCCTGTCTTTCTCATGGCTGAGGAAGCCGTCGGTCACCTGAGAGAAAGAATGGATGTGAAACCCAGGGTGAAGGTCGTGAACCGTTTGAAGAAGAAAGGGGCTCCGCCTTTCGGAACTCCTGAGGACGACGGAGTGCCCTCCATGCCCTCCTTCGGCGAGGGTGAAAAGCTGCTGGTCACGGGCTCGACGCACAATGACGTGGGAATCCGGAAGACGGACGACGGAAAGGCCCACGAAAAGCTGGTCATTCGCATCAACAATAAGATTCTGAAGCACAGGGAGAGCATCATCCAAAGCGAAGCTTACCACTGTGACGATGCGGAGGTGGTGGTGATTGCTTACGGATTTACGGCCAGAAGCGCTCTCCTGGCCACGCAGAACCTTCGCAAGGAGGGAAAGAGGGTGGGGCTCGTGAGAATGAAAACCATCTGGCCCTTCGCAGAGCAACTCATTCGCGAGGTGGGAAAGACAGCCAGGAAAATCTATGTCCCTGAAATGAACCGGGGCCAAATGGCCGGCGAGATCCTGAAGTATGCAGAGTGTGAGGTTGTTTCCTCTTCCCAAACCGATGGGGAGATCATTCACCCTCACAAAATCGTGGAACAGGTGAGGAGTCTTTTTTAATGGCAAGAGACCTGGAAACCTATTTGCGTTCGGATGTCAAATCCACTCCCTTCTGTCCCGGGTGTGGGCATGGAATCCTGATGAATGCGATTCTCCGCGCAATCGATGAGCTCCACTTGCCCATGGAGAAAATGTTGTTCGTCTCGGGCATCGGATGCGCCGCCTGGATCCCCAGCCCCAACTTCAATGCAGATACTCTTCACACCCTTCACGGCCGGGCCATCGCCTTTGCCACCGGTGCAAAGATGTTCAATCCCGAGCTCAAGGTGGTGGTGATCAGCGGGGACGGGGATCTCACGTCCATCGGAGGCAATCATCTGATTCACGCGGCACGACGGGATATGGATATGACCGTGATCTGCGCCAACAACATGATCTACGGCATGACCGGCGGCCAGGTCGCTTCGACCACGCCCCTCGGAGCTTCAACGGCCACGAGCGCGGAGGGCAACATTTACCGGCCCTTCGATCTGTGCAAGCTCGTGCAGGCTGCAGGCGCCTCCTATGTGGCCCGCTATTCCGTGACTCAAGTGGTTTCTCTGAAAGAAGCGCTAAAGAAAGCCATGAGCACAAAGGGATTCACCTTTGTGGAAGTTCTCTCACCGTGCCCGACACAATTTGGAAGGAGAAACCAATACGATTCGCCAACGGACATGCTGAAGACCCTGATGGAATCCTGCATTCCCGTGGAAGAGGTCGAACGCCTGAGCGGAGAGGCCTTGAAGGACAAGATCGTCACGGGGGAGTTCATCCATGGGTGAGCCCAAGCAGGTCAGGATCAGCGGATTCGGGGGACAGGGCGTGGTGCTGGCAGGCACCATCCTGGGACATGCCGCCACCAAGGATGGGAAATGGGTGGCCGGGGCCAGCTCTTACGGAGCCCAGGCCAGAGGCGGCTCCGCACGCACGGATATCGTGATTTCAGACGAGCCGATTGTCTACCCTCATGTGATCGAAGCCAATGTGCTCGTCACCATGGCTCAGACGGCTTACAACAAGTACATCGAGGAACTGGCTGAAGGGGCCGTCATTATCTACGACGATGAGATGGTTGCCCCTCGAGCCATAGACAAAGTGGTGCAAATCGGCATTCCGGCCACGTCTCAGGCGATCAAGGAATTGAGTCAGAAGCAGTCGGCCAACATCGTTATCCTGGGCGCCTCTGCGGCGATCACAGAAATGGTCACGAAAGAAGCCTTGATCGCGGCAATCGCCGAGAATGTGTCCAGCCGGTTCAGGGACTTGAATGTCAAGGCGCTGGAGCTGGGATTCCGATTGGGAAACGAAAGTAAGCAGTAGGCAGAAGGCAGTAAGCAGTCGGGAAGAAAAGTGAGCTAAAATGCCTAAAGTGTCTAAAGTTGGCGAAGAGAAGAATACAGAATACAGAAGACAGAATGAGAGACCAGCATCCAGTATCCAGAATCCAGTAACCAGTATCGGGTGATCTATGGCTGTCGAAGGAAGAACCCACAAACCTGTCATTGACTACAATCGCTGTGAGACGTGCGGCGTGTGCCTCAAGGCTTGTCCAGCAGAGGCGATCCCGGACTTCCGTCACGAACCGGACAGCCTCAGAGGGAAACTGTACTCCGATTCAGATAAAGAGCCGAGGATCAATGTCACAAAAGTCTTTGACCTTCCCCATTGCCAGGCAGAGTGCCCGGTGCGCCAGGATGTGCGCGGCTACATGAGGCTCATTGCGGAAGGGCGCTATGGGGAAGCTCTCGAACTGATCCGCGAAGCCAATCCGCTTCCGTCGGTCTGCGGGTATGTATGCCACCATCCCTGTGAGAGCGCTTGCACCAGGGGCAGGGTGGATGATCCCCTGTCGATCAGGTCTTTGAAAAGATTTGTCACTGACTACGACGACGGCCAGTTGAACCCGCCGGGCGCAGGAAGCCCTAAAGGGAAAAAGGTGGTGATCGTAGGTTCCGGGCCTGCGGGCCTTGCAGCCGGCCATGAGCTTGCCCGGATGGGGTACCAGGTGGAGATCATCGATTCCTACCGGGAAGCGGGTGGGCTGCTGGCATGGGCCATCCCTGCCTTTCGGCTGCCGAGAGAGATCCTGCAGAGAGATATCGACTACATCAGAAAAATGCGCGTCACAATCAAAACAGGCATTCACTTCGGCTCCGACGTGAAGTTGCCTGACCTTTGGAAAAACGGTGCCAATGCGGTGATTGTCGCAACAGGGACCCAGAAAAGCCTGAAAATGAACATTGAAAACGAGGATCACCATCGGGGCTATATGGAATGCCTCGATTTCCTGAAGGCCTGTGCTGACGGTCGAGATGTGACCCTGGGGAACCGGGTCCTGGTGATCGGAGGCGGAAATGCCGCAGTGGACACGGCCCGTTCCGCTCTTCGAAAGAAGGCAAAGGTGGCCATTATTTACAGGCGAAGCCTTCAAGAGATGCCCGCCGACAGGGAAGAGATAAACGAGGCCCTGCGAGAAGGAGTCAAGATAGAGTTTCTCACCGCTCCCAAAAAGGTGGTGGTCTCAGGAGACAGGGTGAAAGGCCTTGAATGTTTGAAAACGGAGCTTCGAGAGGCGGATCAATCGGGCCGGAAAAGGCCTGTGCCGGTGGAGGGATCGGAGTTCGTGATCGAAGCGGACACGATCATTACTGCCATAGGACAGGAACAGGACTATGAACCCGTTGCGAGTGGGCTTGCATCAGGCACAGAAACCTTGTCTATCAACCGGGGGACGCTGCAGACGAATGTGGATGGAGTTTTCGCCGCAGGAGATTTCGTCAACGGAGCCGGCACCGTGGTTGAGGCCATGGCGAGCGGCAAGAAAGCGGCCCAGGCCGTGGCCCGGTACTTGGAATGATTCACCACAGAGACACAGAGAACACAGAGGGTTTTTCTCCGACCGATCGGGAGATACCGATCGGCGGGAGTAGAGATCTGCCCTTTGGGCCGCGTCGCGATCTCTTGAGCGACTGGTGCGAAGCATGGTGGGAAGGAAGAAGCCTCCAAATGAAACAGGGGAACCAAAACACTCTCTTTGCGTTCTTTGCGACGTTGCGGTGACATGAAGGAAGGCAGGATGGCTGAACCATGTGAATTGAAAATCAAGCGCCGGCCCCAGGAGCAGCAGGCCGAAGATCCGGATCAGGTCAAACCGGGGCTTGATGAAGAGACGGCGGTGATGGAGGCGAGCCGGTGCCTTGGGAACAACTTCTGCCGCAGCTGCGACCTGTGCCGCTACTTTTGCCCTGATCTCTGCATCACGAGGGATGAAAAGACGGGTCACATTGTTATCGACTACGACTATTGCAAAGGTTGCGGCATCTGCGCCTTCATTTGCCCCAAAGGGGCTATCACCATGGCCCGCGAAGAATAGTCTCGCCCTAGAAACGATCCAGAGCACGGCTGCATCTGAGTCAATTCGACCGAACTGAGAATGATTGTGATGGTGCCATCATTGATATCCTGAACTGAGACGGCTTTGCGTCAAGAAATGGCTCGCATTCAAAGCCCGGAAAAGGTATACTTTATATAAACTCCACTGATTTACGCACAGAGGTGTGGAAATGAAAGAACTCACACGAATAACCTTTGATCCGGATATCATGGGGGGTAAACCCTGTATCCGCGGCATGCGTGTGACTGTAGGGGTGATCGTTGGGCTCCTGGCTGCCGGACACACTAAGGAGGATATCTTAAAACTCTATCCCTATTTGGAGCCGGCCGATGTAGATGAGGCTCTAGCCTATGCCGCCTGGAGGGTTGAAGAGATCGAAGCCCCGGTCGTTCACGTGCCTGCATGAAACTCCTCATAGACATGAATCTTTCCCCAGATTGGGTGCGGGTCCTCGGTGAGAAAGGCTTCGAGGCACTTCACTGGTCTCAGATTGGGATGCCAAACGATCCAGACCGCGAAATAATGGCATGGGCAAAGGCGAATGGATATATCCTCTTCACTCATGATCTTGACTTTGGCGCAATCCTTGCTGCAACACGAGCAAGGGGCCCCAGTGTTATTCAGATTCGCGCCCAGGATGTTAATCCTTATCACCTTGGGAATTTCGTTCACGAGATGCTGAAGCAATTCGAAGAGCACCTTGCGAAAGGTGCTCTCATCAGTGTTGATGAAGCAAAGTCTAGAGTTCATATACTCCCTTTGATCGAGTAATTTCCACTGAACCCTTTCCCTCGACAGCAAATCTCTGGCGTGACATCTTGACTTCTTGCCTGTTCAGACAGTATAAGAGCACGGAAAGAAAAGGGGTTAGCGATTCCTGGTACGGAGATATTCTTACTAACTTTCATCAGGGAGGTGGCTTATGAAGAATTGGGGATTTAGGGTGCTGATCGGGGTGTTGTTTGTCACGCTGGCTTTTGGAGGAATGGTTATGGCACAGACAACCAAGCAAGCCAAGGAACCGGCCAAGGCGGCAGCCAAGAAGGTAGTGGACACGGCGATCATCGTGGTGGATCTCCAGGGAGACTTCACCAAAGCCAAGAAGGGTTCTCTGGCTGTTGAGGGAACGGACGATGCTTACGTCAAGTCGGTGGCCGATGCCACAGCCAACCTGAAAGAAGCCGGTTTCCCAATCTATGCGACACAGGACTGGCATCCTGCGACCCATGCCTCCTTTGCCGCCAATCACCAGGGAAAAAAGCCCTTTGACGTGATCAAGCTTCATGGAAAAGACCAGGTGCTATGGCCGCCCCATTGCGTCCAGAACACTCCCGGTGCGGAGATTGTGCTGGACAAGAGTCTCTTCAAAGCCGTTGTCAAGAAGGGCATGGATGCCCAGTTTGACAGCTATTCCGGATTCCAGGATGACGGCGGGAAAAAGACCGAGATGGACAAGATTCTGAAGAAGGCAGGCATCAAGAAGGTAGTGGTCTACGGCATCGCAACGGATTACTGCGTGAAAGCGACGGCCGAGGATGCGGCTGCCGCGGGTTACAAGGTCATCATGGTGAAGAACCTGAGCAGAGGGGTAGCGCCGGAGACCTCAGCAAAGGCTCTTGAGGAGATGAAGGCCAAAGGCATCACCGTGATCGAGGATCTGGATATCACCAAGCTGAAAGGAATGTAGTCGCAGACGATCAGGATTCAGTGATCTCGCTAAAAGCCGTCACCCCGGTGAAAACCGGGGTCCAGAAAGACTTCAACTCATTGGCCCGACTGGATTCCGGCCCGTTCGACAAGCTCAGGGTCCCGAGCCTGTCGAGGGACTTCCGCCGGAATGACGAAAAATCCGTTCTTTGATGTTCTAAGGCAAGGGCTGGCTTCCTTCCGAAGGAGGGGGCCGGCCTTTTTCCTTCTCTCTGTCTTGTTTTCCCTTTGTCCCTTTGTATCTCTGCCTCTTTGCCCCTTCTTCCCCTTTGTGCCTTTGCTATGTTGACCCTTTGCCCCTTGATTCGTTCACTTCGACATTCGTTTGGCACGCTCTGAGATGACAGGCGAGTTCAGGTCAATTTCGACGCGAAACGCTTTGAGCCCCTGCACCCCGGGCAGTTCTTCCACGTCCAACGTTTCGGTGTCTCCTTTGAGAAAACCCTGAGATCGAAGAAAATCGATGTACCGGCGGATCTCCCTTCCTTCCTGGGGCTGAGTGTAGATGACCGCGATTTTATTAGGCTGGGTCATGCGCTCTGCCCGGCCCTTCACCATGGCTTTGTCAATCCGCGATTTGATAATCTCCTGCCTGACGTCATAGGCTCCGTCCACGTCAAAGCGTTTTTCATCAAATCGGAACCGAATCGAAAGGGGAGTGTGGTTGACCAGGATGAGGTGCGCCGTTTCAAAAGGCACTTTAAGCTCGGTCTTCAATTGTTCCGTATGCCATGCAATACCGCAGGAGACCATGAGCTGCCAGAGCCTGAGGTTTTCGAGATACAATTCATTGAACGATCCTTTTTCGACAAGGCTGGAACCCACGTAAATGAGATAGTCCACCCCGTCGGTCTGGTGCTTCTCAAAGTAGTGCGGAAAAACGGACTGGGCTTCAATCTGTTCGCGGTCCAGGTAGAGAGAGATCCGCTTGTTGAGAAGCGACACGCTCTCTTCGAATTCCCTGCGCTTGCGATAGACGGTACCCAATCGGGCATCGAGAGCAGCTCGGTAGTCTCCAATGACCTGGCGGACTTGGGGGCTGAAGTCCTGAAAAGGGACAAAGAGGGGTTCCACATCCGTCTTAAGCATCTTGATGACCGTAGCTTCATCGCCGGAACTCAAGCCTGCACGTAAGCGCTCCAGTTGTCTTCCCAATCGGTGGCCCAGCTCTTGAAGAATGGGCATGGGTCTTGTCTGGCTTGCTGTTTGGATCACCCTCAGAGCCAGGCCCAGCTGGTCTTCTAGATCGGTTTGTACGGCCCGGTTTCGAGCGTCGGAAGATCCACGAATGTCGGAGATGGCGTAGAGAGGGTAAACCTCTCTGAAGACGATCGGTTCAAAATCGGACACCTGTCCCATTCGGAGCCTATCCAGATGATGAAACGCCGCCTCGTGGAAGCGCCATTCCACTGCGGGATGTACGGCAGTGCATTTCTGCTTGATCACGCTCTGGATCTGATGGTCCGTTTCGTCCAGGGCTCTTTTGACGGCTAAGGCGAACAGGGGCATGATCTGACTCATCAGCATCATGTGCTCAGGGCCGAATTCCCCAGGGTTCGGTGAAGTAATGTCAAGGGTCCCGATCATGTTTCCCTGGTAAGTCAGGGGTGCCACGAGAAGCGATCGGGCGCCGCCCTGGAAAACGGCTTCCTCAGCCCGGGTGTGAAGCGTCTCTTCCTTGAGATCCCGGATAATCTGAATCCTGTTTTCTAAGAATGCCCGTTCATAGAAAGATCCATCAAATTCGCTAAGGGGCAGGTGCAAGGACCCTGAAAAAACAGAACTGTCGGAAAGATCACACCCCACATTCAGGAGCATGACCTGCTCGCCCTTGATCGCTGCGAGGCCGGCGACGAGACTGGGACAACGAAACAGGGTGCGGAGCTTTTGCTGGAGCAGCTGAAAACCGCTCTTCGAGAAGATGGACTCCTGGTCGATCAGGCTTCTCTCCAGAGCGGAGATGATTTCAGACTGGGTCACATCAAAGGCATAAAGAGAACCGAATCCGCTGAATTCAAAGTTTTCGGGCGGTAGGATTTCCCTAAGCACGGTCGGGTTTGTCATGTTTTCCAGAATTCTTACGCGCTCTTCTTTGGTGAGTTCTTTGAGCTTGCCTTTAGGGTTCACTTCAATAAAGCGGAGATTGGGTTTTATCCTGAGGTAAAGATCCAGTCCTGTCTCCGGATCCGGAACGACCTGAATGATGGGGTAGTCTATGTCCCGGCGAATCCCGTAGTACTTCTCCAGAATCAGAAAATAGGCCCTCAGGATACGACCCATGAGGTAATTTTGTTCTCCCATCAGGGGCATGCTTTTGAAGGAACCGTCGTCATTTAGAAGGAGCCGCTTGAATGAGGGAGAGGTGTAAACCGGCCGAAGATTGAAAGGCACGAAAGCTCCCACCATGTCCGTGTTCCAGAAGGCCGGAGGAAAAACCAGGCTCATCAGGCTCTTGAGCAGGTCCTGGTGCCGGTCCAAGACGGTGAGATCTTCAATGGGTTCGAGGAGTTCGGGGGCTCTTTGAAGCTTTGCCTCAAGGCCTTCAATCAGGCAGTTCCCGTATTCGAGCTTCGCGGCAACATTACGTCGCCAGAACTCGATGAGGGGTCTCAAGCTGAACACACAGCGGAACGGATATTTTTCCAGCACCGTACCCATGACTCCATCTCCCGAAAACCCGGTTGCGGTCTGATACGATATGAATTGGTCAAGAAAGTAAGGCTATTGATATCCCTGTCAATTCAAAAAGATCAAAAACAAAGTGGTATTCTCGCATGGCGCGCAAAAACCGGCCGTCGAATCTCTGGGCCGTCTACGCACCCGACGACGTCTTTCAAGAAGGGTTGAGTGCAGCCGAGCAATAGCGATGCTGGCATAATAGCACAAAATAAGGTATCTAGGGAAGCACATCGCAGGCAGGAGGGATCCGCCCCTGGCGAGCCTGAACAAAAGGTCCGGTCGAACTCTATGTATTGGAGTAGGTGAAGGCCGCAAGGGCAATTCTTACTTTAAGGGACTGATTTAAGTTCATTCTTGACACTGACCTAATATTTTTCTAATAAGAGCCCATTGATTTCCTAACGGTTCAAGCAGTTAAGCTCGCGATATCCAGCAGGCAGTCAAAGAGGTGACTATGGCCTTACTCGACAAGATAGCGTTTGAGGATCTCGGCGTTAGGGAAGATAGCGAACCGGCGAAACTGCCCCTATTGAAGAAAGCCAAGAATTTTACAAGGAGCAGGGAAATCCAGGCTATGGGTCTGTATCCCTATTTCAGGCCCATCTCTTCCCCCCAGGACACGGAAGTGATCATCCGAGGGCAGAAGGTGCTGATGCTGGGCTCCAACAGTTATCTGGGCTTAACCAATCATCCGGAAATCAAGAAGGCCCTGCACGCCGCCGTGGACAAATACGGCTCCGGCTGTGCCGGATCGCGGTTCCTGAATGGGACACTGGACATCCATCTGGAGCTGGAGGAGGCTCTGGGCCGGCTCGTGGGCAAGGAATCGGTACTCCTCTTTTCGACCGGCTTTCAAGCCAACTTCGGCACCATCAGCACCATGGTGGGGCGCGGCGAATACGTCATTGGCGACAAGGAGGACCATGCCAGCATTGTGGACGGATGCTTGCTCTCCCTGGGCACGTTCATGCGTTACAGCCACAATGACATGACCGGCCTTGAAAACTGCCTGAGAAGAATTGACCCTGAGGCCGGCAAACTCGTTGTCGTGGACGGAGTGTTCAGCATGTCCGGGGACATCGCACCGCTCAGGGACATTGTCAGGCTTGCGGAGACCTACCGCGCCGCCGTCATGGTCGATGACGCTCACGGCATCGGCGTGATGGGACGAAACGGACGCGGCACGTGCGATCACTTCGGACTCACCGATCGCGTCCACATCATCATGGGAACCTTCAGCAAATCCCTTGCATCCCTCGGCGGTTTCATCGCCTCGGATGCAGACACCATCGAGTACTTGAAACATCATTCCCGAAGCCTCATTTTCAGCGCCAGCATGACGCCTGCCAATGCTGCGGCCGTGCTCGCGGCGCTCAACATCATGCAGCGCGAGCCGGAGCGGATTGAACGCCTGTGGCGTAACACGCGCTTAATGAAAGAGGGATTGTTGGGGCTCGGATTTGATCTGGGCGCCAGCCAAACCCCTGTCCTGCCCGTCTTCTGCTACGAAGATGAAAAGACCCTGCGCATGGCCATGCGGCTTCACCAGGAAGGTGTTTTTGTCAATTCGGTTCTGCCTCCAGGCGTCCCTCCCAACAAATGCCTCATCCGTATCAGCCTGATGGCCACCCACACGGAGAAGCAGATAGAGATGGCGCTTGAGAAACTGAAGAAAGTGGGCAAGGAACTCGGGCTAATCTAGCAGGTTGCTGAAAAACGCCCATCTACGTCGTTGCCCTCACCCCTCGTCGCTGCGACGTACGGGACTGTACGACTCACTCCTCGGGATTTCGGGCGCCTTGTATCTGAGCGTTTTTGAGCAACCTGCAATCAGGGTCTTTGTCAGGGTCCTGATAGATCGTGCTTTTTGCAAGGTCCGGGGGCCTTCTATGACTCAAGTCTTCGTCACACCGGCGTCATCCGGCCGGGACATGGATGCCTTTATCCGTTTCCCGCTCCGGCACTACGGCCAGGATCCCCTTTTTGTGCCCCACCTGCTCTACGAACGCAAAAAAATCTTTAGCCGCTCCAACCCCATTTTTCAGTTCACAGAGGTCGTCTATTTCCTGGCCCGCAACGAACAGGGCAAGGTCCTGGGGCGGGTCACAGGCCATATCAACGAGCGTCATAACCGGCATGCAGGTGAGAAGACGGGTTTCTTCGGGTTCTTCGAGTGCGTCGAGGACCAAGCGGCTGCATCGGCCCTCATGGCTGCGGCCGAGGATGCCCTGCGGGCGCGGGACATGAAGGTGATCCGGGGGCCCTTCAATTTTTCGACCAACGAGGAGTGCGGGTTTCTGGTCCAGGGATTCGATCGGCCGCCTGCCTTCATGATGCCTTACACCAAGCCTTATTACCCTGATCTCATGACCCGCCTGGGCTACAGCAAGGCGAAAGATCTTCTTGCCTATGAGTACGAATACCAGGGGAATATCCCGGACCACCTGGTGCGCTTCAGTCAGCGCATCAGGGAGCGCAAGAAAGTCGTTGTCCGTCCTATCAACATGCAGCGCTTTGTAGAGGATGTAGAAACCATCTTCAGGATTTACAATGACGCGTGGTCACAGAACTGGGGTTTCGTGCCGGTCACTGAGGAGGAATTCCGGGCCACGGCCAAGGATCTCAGGTCCATCGTAGACCCCTCGATCATCTTGATTGCGGAAAAGGAGGGGCGGCCTGTGGGTTTTATCGTGACCCTGCCTGACTACAATGTGCTGCTCAAAAAGATGAAGGGCCGGTTGTTTCCTTTCGGATTTCTGCACCTGCTCTTCGGCCGCAAGTCCATCGGAAGAGTGCGAACCCTTCTGATGGGGGTGGCGGCTGAATACCGGCTGAGCGGGATCGACACCCTCTTGGTCTACGATACCTTTGAAAAAGGACTGCCCAAAGGTTACCACGCAGGCGAGATGTCGTGGATCCTGGAAGACAATGTGCTGATGCGCAGACCTCTTGAACGCATGGGAGCCACCGTAGGAAAAGTCTACCGCATCTACGAGAAAGCCCTATGAAGGTATTTCTGACGGGCGCCAGCGGTTTCGTGGGAAGCCACGTGTTGGATGCGTTGCTTGCCGGCCGCCACGAAGTTTCGATCCTGCTGCAGCGAACGAGCAACACGCGCTTCATTTCCCATCACCTCGCGGCAGTGACGGTCCACTTCGGATCCCTTGACGATGTGCCCCTGCTGAAAGAGACCATGGCCGGGGTGGAAGCGGTGATCCATTGCGCCGGCAAGACCAAGGCCCTCCATTCCTCCGACTTTTACCGGGTCAACCAGGCAGGGACCCGTCATGTGGTCACCGCTGCCAACGCCTGCCGTGAATCCGTGGGGCATCTGGTTTACATTTCCAGCCTGGCGGTGAGCGGGCCGGGCGTCCCCGGCTGCCCAGCCGAGGAAACGGGTGAGCCGCGCCCTGTTTCCGTGTACGGCCGCAGCAAATGGCTTGGCGAAGCTGAGGTCCGGCTGTACTGCCACGTGCCCTGGACAATCCTGAGGCCTGCAGCGGTGTACGGCCCACGAGACACCGAGCTCCTGGCTGTTTTTCAAAAAGTGAAACAGCGTCTGATGCCTCTGGTCTCGGGTGCCAAACGGTATCTCCACATGGTCTACGGGCCGGACGTGGCGGCTGCGGTTCTTTGCTCCCTCCTGCACGAGCGACGCCCCCGCGGAACGTTTCATGTGGCTGCAGATCCCCCGTGCACCGACGAGGAGTTCATGGAGGAGATTGCCGCTCAGCTGCGCTGTCGCCCGGTGCGATTGCGAATCCCACGCGTGGGGCTCTACCTTGCCTCCGTGATTCAGGAGATTCTGTCGCTGGCCACGGGCCGGCCCAATATGCTGAGTCGGCAGAAACTTCCGGAACTACTGGCTCCCGGCTGGGTTTGCAGCACTGAAAAAATCAGGAAAGACCTCGGCTTTACGGCCCCAACCTCTCTCAAGGAAGGTGTCAGCCGGACACTCGAGTGGTATCGTGGAGAAGGGTGGCTTTAGGATGACCCCGTGGGCAGGCATAACGCGGAGCTACCGCTTTGTTGATTACGTCACTCAGGCCTACCTCTTGCTCGTGGGGATTCTGGTCCTGTTCTTTCACGGCGGCCGCGTCCCCCACTTTCAGCTCTTCCTGTTGGCCCACGGCACAGGGATCCTGCTTATCCACGCCTTTATTGTCGGGAGCGCGCGCCGGCCGAAGAACCGGTTTTTCTCCTTTTTCCGGCACTTTTATCCGCTCATGCTCTATTTGTTCCTATACCGCGAATCTGAGCAATTGAATCTCATGTTCGTGGACAGGTACCTGGATCCGGCTTTCATCGCCCTTGAAGAGCGGATCTTCGGCTTTCAGCCTGCAATAGTATTCATGAATGCTTTTCCCCATCCGCTGGTGAGCGAATTTTTCTACATGAGCTACTTTTCATACTATGTGATGATCGCAGGGGTGGGTCTGGCGCTTTACTTCAGTAGAAGAGAAGAGTTCTGGCATTATCTCGCCGTGCTGTCCTTTGTTTTCTACGTGTGCTTTCTCTGCTTTATCTTCCTTCCTGTGGCGGGACCGCCTGCGTTTTTCATGGAGATCCCGAGGTATTTGGATCAGCAGTCGCTCCCTTACTACCCCCTGGAGTTCCCGGCCTCAGTGATGTCGGGTCCTTTCTTTCACTGGATGGGATTCCTCTATAGGACTTTTGAAACCGGCGGGGGCGCCTTTCCCAGCAGCCATGTGGCAGCGGCCATTTGCGTGCTCTTTCTTTCGTGGCGTTATCTTTTGCGAGCTCGGTATCTGATCCTTGCAGCGACGATTGCCCTGAGTTTCGCCACGGTTTACTGCCGTTATCACTATGCTGTGGATGTGGTTGCAGGGGCGCTAACCGCTGCGGTGCTTCTCCCTATCGGTGAATGGCTTTACCGGCGGTACTAGCTCAGTGGAGGATCTGGCTCAGGAACAGCTTGGTTCTCTCGTGTTGCGGATGATCGAAGAACTCCTCAGGCGTGTTTCCTTCCACAATCTTCCCGTAGTCCATGAAGAGAACGCGGTGGGCCACGCTCTTGGCAAAACCCATCTCGTGGGTCACCACGATCATGGTCATGCCTTCCTTGGCCAGGTCGATCATGACGTCGAGCACTTCCTTGATCATCTCAGGGTCCAGGGCGGAGGTGGGCTCGTCAAAGAGCATGACTTTCGGGTTCATGCAGAGACTTCGGGCAATGGCCACGCGCTGCTGCTGACCGCCGGAGAGCTGGCCGGGATACTTCTTTGCCTGCTCGGCAATGTGCACCTTTTCCAGGTAATGCATGGCCGCCTCTTCGGCCTGTTTCTTGGGAACCTTTCGAACCCACAAAGGACCTAGAGTGAGATTGTCCAGGATGGTGAGGTGAGGGAAGAGGTTGAAGTGCTGAAACACCATTCCCACTTCTGCACGGATCTTTTCAATGTTTTTGATGTTGTTCGTGAGTTCGATGCCGTCCACCACGATCCGGCCCTTCTGGTGTTCTTCGAGGCGATTGATGCAGCGTATGAGCGTGGATTTCCCTGATCCGGAAGGGCCGCAGACCACGATGCGTTCCTTTTTCTGAACCGTCAGGTTGATCCCCTGGAGCACGTGAAATTCACCGAACCACTTGTGCAACTCGGTGATTTCGATCATCGATTCCTGGCTGGGCTTGGATACGGCTTCGATTTTGGCCTCAGTGTTCATAGGATCCTCTCAGCTAATGATGGAGTGCTGGAGTACTGGAGTGTTGGAGTATTGGGAAAACCAACTCCAACATGTCTTTTCTCTAACATCACTCCAAAACTCCACTACTCCATTCCCCGTCTTCACATTACTCCATCACTCCAATACTCCATTCTCTTATCTTCCGGTGGAGAGTTCCTTTTCCAGCTTTCGGCTGTAGTTGGACATGGAAAAACAACCCAGGAAGTAAAGCAGGCCGATGAAGACATAAGCTTCACGGCTGAATCCCATCCACTCCGGGTTGGACAATACGGTCTGCGTGGTGCGGAGGATATCAAAAAGCGCAATGATCACCACCAGAGAGGTGTCTTTGAAGGCAGAGATGAGGATACTCACGGAGGGCGGGATCACGATCTTCAGAGCTTGCGGAAGAATGATCAGCCGCATGGTCAGGTAGTAATTCAGGCCCAAAGACTCGGCCGCTTCATATTGACCCCTGGAGATGCCCTGCAACCCTCCGCGAACCACCTCGGCAATGTAGGCCGCAGTGAAAAGAATGATGGCCACCTGGGCCCGCAAAATCTTGTTGATCGTAATCCCTTCAGGCAGGAACAAGGGGAAGATGATGGAAGACATGAAGAGAAGACTGATCAGGGGCACGCCGCGGATGAGTTCGATATAGAGAATGGACATGATTTTGACGGCAGGCATTTTCGAACGCCGGCCGAGGGCCAGAATCACTCCCAGAGGATACGCGGCGGTCAGGCCGAACACTGCCAGCAGGAGGGTGAGGGGCAAGCCGCTCCACTGCGTACTTTCAACGTGCGTCATCCCGAAAATGCCGCCGGTCATGAGGATCCCCATCAACACCAGTCCCGTGATCCAGGCATAACCCAGGGGTTTTTTCCAGTGTCTCCTGTCTCTGCTGTAAAAGAGAAGACCGAAGAGGATGAGCATGGCCAGGAGAGGGCGCCACTGCAATTCCTGCGGATAAAACCCGAACAGAATAAAACGAAAGTTGGAAGAAACAATGGACCAGCAAGCTCCGGCAGCCTGTTGGCAAGCCTGGCTGCTCGTCATCCAGACGCTGTCCAAGAAGGCCCAGCGGATGAGCGGGGGCAGGACGTTCCACAAGAAGAAGAGAGTGACAAGGGTGAGAATGGAGTTGAAGACGCTGTTGAAGAGATTCGCCCTTATCCACCCGATCACGCCGACACTGGTCACCGGCGGTCTCATGTGGTCGGCGTCTATGGTTTTAGTAAGGGTGTTCATCTCTTCTTTTGCTTTCCGTATACCTTTGACCTTTATCCTTTAACCTCTTGGCCTATCTTTCCACGAGGGCGACCCGTTTGTTGTACCAATTCATGAAGGCTGAGGTCGATAGGCTGAACACGAGATAAACCGCCATGATGAGGGCAACGCCTTCGATGGACTGGCCTGTCTGGTTGATGGTTGTGTTGGCGACGGAAACAAAATCCGGATACCCTATAGCTACAGCCAGGGAGCTGTTTTTGGTCAGGTTGAGCATCTGGCTTGTGAGAGGCGGAACAATGACCCGCAATGCCTGGGGCAGGATGACCAGGTTGAGAACGTGGGTCGGCCTGAGGCCGATGGACATAGCCGCCTCTCTCTGCCCTTTGCCGACCGATTGGATTCCTGCGCGAACCACTTCGGCGACAAAGGCGGACGTGTACAGGACAAGCCCCAGCAAGAGCGCCATGAACTCAGGGCTGACCGTCAGGCCTCCCTCGAAATTGAAGCCCGTGAGTTTCGGCGCGTTCATTTTCATGGGGGAGCCCGCTGCAAGCCACACGATGAGCGGAAGTCCTATGATCAGAGCCAGGGAGGCGCGAAAGACTGGAAAATACTGGCCGGTTCTCTCCTGCCTCCTCCTTGCCCATCGCCGTATGAAATGAGCGGCCACGCACCCGAGGAGAAATGCGATCACCATGTAGAGATGAGCCGGGTGGGCTTCAGGGACGGTGAACGCCACTCCGCGCTTGCAAAGGTAGATGCCTGCACCCGGGCAAAGGGCCTCGCTGGGCGGAGGCAAACTCTCGTAGAAAATCGCATACCAGAAGACGAGTTGGAGAAGAATCGGGAGGTCCTGCATGACTTCAATGTAGATGGCGGAAAGCTTTGCCACAAGCCAGTTGGTGGAAAGCCTTGCCACTCCAATAATCGTCCCCAGAAGAATGGTGACGACGATGCCGACAAAAGAGACCTTAATCGTATTCAGGGCGCCTACCAGCAGAGCACGGATGTAGGTATCGGCTGCAGAATAGGGGATCAGGGATTCCCCGATTTCAAAAGCAGCCTCTTTCTTGAGAAAACCGAACCCTGTGGCAATGGACTGTTTCTGAAGATTGACGACGGTGTTTGAAACGAGATACCAGACGATCAGCCCCACGACACCGATCGAGAGGAACTGGAAAATGATGGCCCTTTTCTTGGGATCAAGCCAGAAAGGAACTTTTTCAACAATGGAGCGGTCCTTGAGGCCTGTCATTTTCTCAACCGGAATCAGGGATGGATCGAAGATGCGTCAAGGTGCCCCCAGAGAGGAGCACCTTGACCGTGAAGTTATCGAACCGGCAAGGCGTACATGAGCCCGCCTTTTGTCCAGAGTTCGTTCAAGCCCCGTTCCAGTTTGAGGGGAGTGTTCTTGCCTACGTTGCGCTCAAAGATTTCGCCATAGTTTCCCACTTGCTTGATAATGTTGTAGGCCCATTTTTCGTCAAGGCCGAGCGCCTTTCCCATGCCTGGTGTGACCCCGAGAAGTCGCTGGATATTCGGATCCGTGCTCTTGAGCATCTCGTCCACGTTCTGGGAGGTGATCCCCATTTCCTCCGCTTCGATCATGGCCATGACGGTCCAGTTGACGATGTCGTACCACTGATCGTCGCCGTGGCGTACAACGGGGGCCAAGGGCTCTTTGGAAATGATTTCCGGCAGAATGACATAGTCATCAGGATTCGGAGCGACCGAGCGGTGAGCGGCCAACTGAGACACATCCGAGGTGAGCGAGTCGCACCGGCCGGCAAAGAAGGCTTTGTTCAACTCTACGTTCTGCTCGATGACCACCGGTTTCCAGGTCATTCCATTCTTTCGGAAATAGTCGGCGGCATTCATCTCCGTCGTGGTTCCGGGCAGAACGCAAACCGTTGCGCCGCCCAGTTGTTTTGCGCTTTTGAGGTTTAGCTTCTTGGGAACCATGAAGCCCTGGCCGTCATAGTAGTTGACGTGAACAAAGTTCAATCCGTTCGTCGTTTCCCGGACCAGGGTGGCCGTGGTATTTCGGCAGAGCACGTCAATCTCTTTGGATTGAAGGGCCGGCAGACGCTGCACCGCAGTGACCGCCACGTACTTGACTTTGTTGGCATCCCCGAAGACCGCCGCGGCAATCGCTTTCGCGGTATCCACGTCAAGACCCTTCCAGACGCCCTTGTCGTCAGGCATGCCGAACCCGAAAACCTGGCCGTTCACGCCCACAATGAGAACTCCTCTTGCCTTGACTTCATCTAAAGTCCCTGCGACAGCAGCACCGGCTGTCCCAAGGAGCAACAGAACCGCTACAACCAATCTAAGAGCCTTCATTCACTATTCCCCCTTTCTTGTTATGTGTTGTCTTTCATGGGATCCCGTCAGCGGGACCCCGCCCGAAACATTAGCAGGAAGTCCACCACGAAAAATTATCAATAGCATGAACCGCTCCCTTTTATCAAGGGAAAAGCTTTCCCGGGGGC
>CAZOLJ010000087.1:0-18378 GCA_964580575.1 uncultured Desulfobacteraceae bacterium | reverse complement strand
TTTCGTTGCGCTAGGAGAACCGAATGCCACGTCAATCACGAATAGACGCGCCTGGGGCGCTCCACCATGTGATGATCCGAGGGATCGACCGGGCAGCGATTTTTCGAAACGATGAAGATCGCGAGTCCTTTCTTGATCGACTTGGCGAAATCCTGATGGCAAGCTCAACCCCTTGCTACGCATGGTCTTTGCTTAGCAATCATGCTCATTTTCTTCTCCGAACAGGAAAAACTCCTATTGCCCGCGTCATGAGAAAACTCCTGACCGGGTATGCCGTGACCTTTAACCGGCGTTATTCTCGTCACGGGCATCTCTTTCAAAACCGTTACAAGTCTATCCTTTGCGAGGAAGAGGTCTACCTACGGCAGCTTGTGCGCTATATCCATCTGAATCCCCTTCGGGCTGGACTGGTGCATGATCTCAGGGAGCTCGGCTTCTATGCGTACTCAGGGCATTCCGTGCTCGTGGGCAGGAAGAAGAGAAACTGGCAGGATAGAGATTACGTTCTGCGATATTTCGGACACACGGAGAAGGAGGCTAGGTCGGCTTATGTATCCTATGTTTCGGAGGGGGTCGAGCAGGGGCGACGGCCGGAATTAGTGGGCGGAGGATTGCTGCGCTCTGTGGGAGGGTGGAAGGGGCTGGATGAACTGCACAAATCGGGAGAGGCGGTAAGGGCGGACGAGCGGATTTTGGGAGGATCCGAGTTTGTTGAGCGCGTTTTGAGGGAGTCCGAGGAGGAATGGGAGAAGAGGTCCCTCCTCAGGAAAAAGGGAATGAACCTAAAATGGCTGTCAGAGAAGATCTCCGCGCATTTCGGCGTAGCCCCTGAATCTCTTCAATCCACAAGCAAGGTTCCTGCCATAGCCAAAGCCCGTGCGATTCTGTGCTACTTGGGGGTCCGTGAATTAGGGCTGACCGCTTTATCGCTTGCGATGGAGCTAGGGATCAGTCCGTCTGCCGTGAGCAGGTCAATAGCCCGTGCACCAGCGATACTGGAGCAAGAGGACATAAGAGGAGAATGGCTAGAATAGCAATATATCAAGAACGTCCCCCTTTCTGAAAGGAGAACGGGAAGGAATTGAAACAGAGCTTATTCAGCTCTCTCACAAGAGAATCCATGGATGTATCGCATGTTACAAATGTGTGGAGAATAAAGATCAGCGTTGCGCTGTGAACGATGACGCCGCAAACGAGTACATCGAGAAGATCACTCAGGCCCAGGGCGTTGTGCTGGGGTCCCCCGTCTATTTCATGGATGTGACACCCGAAATGAAAGCCTTGATAGACCGGGCGGGTTTCGTTTCCAGATCAAACGGGGGGATGTACAAAAACAAGGTTGGGGCGCTGGTGGCTGCCGCCCGCAGGACGGGCGCGATGCATACGCTCGACACGATGAGTCATTTTCTCATGAGCATGGAGATGATCCTTGTCGGCCGTGCCCTTGGAGTGGGCCGGGACAAGGGGGACGTGGAAATTGAAATTGGAGCAGTTCAGGCCTGGCATTATGAGCAAGGCGGAAATCGGGGATACCTTGATTATGGTGTGCATGCAAATAGCGTCCGGGAAGGAAAATACCGGGCATGAGCATTCGTTTGACCAGTGCGGTGTTGTCCTGGAAGGCCAAATCGAGATGTTTGTAGGGCAAGAAGACCGATTGTTGAATGCGAACGACTGCTATTTTATACCTTCCGGCAGGCGCCATGGTTGGAAGACCTTCGGTAAGCCGGTCAAATTGTTGGATGTATCCTCAAAATCGATGCCGAGCGCTGGATCCTAAAGGAGATCAAGATGCCGACGAAATACGTTCACACGAACTTGATCGCGAAAGACTGGAGGCGCCTTTCAGTCTTCTACCAGGAGGTGTTCGGATGCGTGCCGGTCCCACCGGAACGGGACTTGTCCGGTGAATGGGTGGAAATGGCTACCGGAATCAGCGGGGCACACATCCTCGGAATGCACCTGCGCCTTCCGGGCTACGGAGACGAAGGACCGACTCTGGAGATATTTCAATATGGGTCCATGCCGGAGCACCCTTCGGTCAAGCCGAATACCCCGGGATTTTCCCATATGGCCTTTGCAGTCGATGACGTTGCGGTTGCAGCGCAGGAGACTTTTAGCCATGGCGGGTCTGCCGTCGGCGACCTCACGGTGCGAGAGGTGCCTGGCGTGGCGTTGTTGACCTTTCAGTATGTCGCCGACCCCGAGGGGAACATTATCGAGATTCAGAACTGGAAGAAATCCCAGAGCTGAAAAAGGACGAACTCAAGAGATTCTTTAACCGAACAATAAGGAGAGAAAAGCTATGGACAAAATCAAGATTGATAGCGGTGCGGCTTTCTTGTACCCCATGCCGATGGTCTTGGTAGGCTCTGTGGTGGAGGGCAAAGTGAATTTCATGGCTGTGGGCTGGGTTTCAAGGGTGAACTTTAAACCTTCTCTTTTCGCGGTCGCCTTGGGTCCGCACCACACCAACAAAGGCATCGACGAAAACAAGGCCTTCAGCATCAACATTCCGGATGCCTCCCTGATTGAGAAGACGGATTATTGCGGACTGGTTTCAGGCAGCCGGACCGACAAATCCGACGTGTTTAGCGTTTTCTACGGGGAATTGGACAAAGCCCCTTTGATCAAGGAATGCCCTGTTTGCATGTCTTTCTCGCTCTATGATGCTGTCAGACTTCCTTCCAACACCCTTTACATTGGCGAACCCAAGGAAGTGTTTACGGAAGCAAGGTATATGACTGACAATCAGCTGGACATAAAGAAGATAAATCCCTTCACGCTAACCATGCCTGACAATCACTATTGGGCGGTGGGTGAAAACCTCGGCAAGGCATGGGGTATAGGCAAAGCCCTAAAGAAGAAGTGATCGCGGAAGAAAAACGCCCATGCAGTTGTTCATCAGGGGTTGCTGAAATGAAACCATCTCATGTGAGGACCCTCCTAGCGGGAGTGGCGGGCGGATGCGCCATGAACCTGGTGATGCTGATTACTTTTCGGTTCATCGGGTTAGGCACCGATGGGAAGGGCATCCTGCTCAATCCCGAGTTCCAGAGCCGCAAGCTCATCGCGGTGTGGACTGAACTCGAACCTTTGCCCCTTGTTGTGAACCAGCCTCTTCCCATCATCCTTGGGATCATAGGTTTTGGAATTGTGCATGCGTATTTGTACCGGTGGCTTTGTCCATCCTGGCCGACAGGTGTTGCCAAGCGGGGATTTCGTTTTGCATTGCTCGTTTTCGTCATGACCTTTCTCTTCTGGGAATTTTTCACGCCCTTCAATCAGCTTGGTGAACCTCTCGGCCTGATCATTCTCGAGCTTGTCTTCTGGGCTCTTATCGCGTTGGCGGATGGTTTCGCCATCTCGGCGATTATGGAACGAGGCTCTTGATGCTGAAACCCAATCTCCCGGGGATCGCCGATGAAGAAGGGGAACGGGTTCCGCAGGAACTTCCTCCTGTCGTTGATTCCCACGTCCACATTTTTCCTGAGAACCTATTTTCTGCAATCTGGGCCTGGTTTGACGGACACGCCTGGCCCATTCGATACCGGCTAAGCAGCGCGGATGTGCTGGTCTACCTGCTCTCCCATGGCGAGAGTCATGTCATAGCGCTTCAATATGCGCACAAACCCGGCATTTCCCGGATATCCCTTATGCCTGGGACCGGGAACTCAAATGGCTGAGAAACTCGGAGCTGCCGCAGGAAAATCTGCAATGGATTTCAGGGAAAAGCGCAGTTGATTTTTTCGGTTTGGCATCGACCCGCAAGGGCAGAGGAGCGATTCCAAAGGCCCCTTGCCTTCGACGTGTGCTAGGTTCTTGGCTTACCCTGATCCTCACCCTGTGTCTCCCTGATCTCAATCTCATAGGGAGGGACCCCATGGGTGGATTTCAAAATAACTTCGATTCGCCTGCCCGCGAGCTGCAACTCCTCACAATGGCTCCGCAGTTGGCCAAAGTCAGCCGATTCCAGAAAGTGCGTCAATAATTCCAGCTTGTCCAACAGGCTTTCTTCCTGCTTTCCGCCAAGGAGCAGACTGAGGACCTTCTCGTACTCTCTTTTGGCAACCGTCTCGACGCAGTGCGAAAGGTTCGGCTCAAGTTTGACTTCCATCATCCCTCAACCCGCAGCGCTCAAACCCCCTAGCGACCCTTGCCACAAGGGGGGGCGTGTCCTTCCATCTGTTTTCTGCCGACACACGATATTCTCTGCCTTGTATGGTCTATCAAATTCCCTGAAGGATTTATGCTTTTTTGTAAGCGGTTGTCAAGGCGCTGGGGTTTGAGCGGATCCCCAGGGTGACGGGCAATGGAGAATCGATATTTCTTTAAGCCTTCCCTGAGAAATGATATGTTTGGCGCGTTGTTATTCGAACAAACCCATGAGGCACCTAGCCGCAAGCAGAGGGTTGTTCGCTTCCAGGCGCACGGATTCCGGCCTCCGCCGGTATGACGACTTCGCTGCAAGCCGCGGAGAATTAGACCCCTAAGAGATTGAAGGAGACTATTGTTTTGGCCGCAGCTGAAAAAATAGCATTTGCCCAAGGAAAACTCGTTGTTCCTGATCATCCCCTAATTCCTTACATCGAGGGCGACGGCACAGGGCCGGACATATGGAGAGCCGCTGTAAGCGTGCTGGACCGCGCTGTTGAGCTTTGTTGGTCAGGCAAGAGAAAGATCGCCTGGAAAGAGGTCCTTGCCGGTGAAAAGGCATTCAAGCAAACCGGCAACTGGCTCCCTCAGGAAACGATCCAGTCTTTTCAGGAATACCGCGTGGGCATCAAGGGGCCTTTGACCACGCCGGTCGGCGAAGGGATCCGAAGCCTCAATGTGGCGCTGAGGATGATCCTTGACCTGTACGCCTGTGTCCGGCCGGTCCGCCATTTCCCGGGTGTCCCCAGCCCTGTGAAAGAGCCTCACAAAGTGGACATGGTCGTTTTCAGAGAAAACACGGAAGACGTGTACGTCGGGTTTGAACTGGAGTCTGAAAAGCGGGCAACAAAAGATCTATTAGATCACCTTTTAAAAAAATACGGATGGCGAATCCGGCCTGATTCGGGAATAGCCATCAAACCGATCAGCAAATCCGGCAGCCGCAGGCTCATCAAGGCCGCGATTGACTATGCCCTGGCCAAAGGCCGCAAGAGTGTGACCCTGGTCCACAAAGGAAACATTCAGAAGTTCACTGAAGGGGCATTCCGGAAATGGGGATATGAACTGGCCAAAGAGTCCTATCGGGACAGTGTCGTCAGCTGGGAAGAGTGCAAGGGCAATCCGCCCGCTGACAAGATCCTCGTGAAGGACGTTATTGCCGACATCTTTTTCCAACAGACCCTGCTGCGGCCCGAGGAGTTCGATGTGATCGCCACCATGAACCTCAACGGAGATTACATGTCGGATGCCCTTGCTGCCCAGGTGGGCGGGATCGGCATGGCTCCCGGCGGCAACATCAACTACGAAAGCGGCTATGCGCTTTTTGAAGCAACCCATGGCACGGCTCCCAAATATGCCGGTCTCGACAAGGTCAATCCTTCTTCCGTTATTCTCAGCGGCGCTATGATGTTCGAATATCTTCGATGGCGGGAAGCGGCAGCGCGGATTGAAAAGGGCCTTGAAAAAACCTTCGCTTCCAAAAAAGTCACCTATGATCTCGCCCGCTTGATGGAGGGCGCAGAAGAAGTCTCCTGCTCCCGGTTCGCGGATCTGGTTTGCGCCAACATGGAGATGATGTCGTGACCTACCTGATTCTTGTCTCTTTTGTGTGGGCCTTTTCCTTCCCTCTCATCAAGGGTTACCTCACGGGCCTTGACCCGAACTTCGTTTCCTTTGCGCGAATGCTTCTGTCCCTCTTGGTGTTTCTGCCTTTTCTGCGATTCCGTGGCATTGAAAAATCCATGGGACTGAAGCTGGCCTTCACAGGCGCCGTTCAATTCGGTCTCATGTACATTGCCTACATCACCTCGTTCCAGTTTCTTCCGGCTCACACCATTGTCCTGCTCACGACAACGACGCCCCTCTTCGTCACCCTCTTCAATGATCTTCACTCCCGCAAGTTCAACGTCCTCTTCTTCGTGGCCGCCTCCATGGCCTTCCTGGGGGGAGCGGTCATCAAGTACCCTGACCAACCTCTCCGCGCCAGCCTCATGGGCCTTGTCCTAGTGCAGATCTCAAACGTCGCCTTTGCCTTTGGCCAGCTTTACTACAAGCAGCTTTCTGCAAAGCACTCCGCGTGGAGCGACCGCTCCGTGTTCGGCTTCCTTTATCTCGGCGCGGTCATCCTCACGGCCCTCTTCTCCATGTTCACGACCCAGTTCTCACAAATCCAGGGCACGGCTCCACAAGTTCTTGTTCTTGTCTACCTCGGCATCATCGCCTCTGGAATCTGTTTCTTCCTATGGAACAAGGGCGCGCGCTTTGTCAATGAAGGGATGCTCGCGATTATCAACAACCTCAAGATCCCCCTTGGAATCCTCGCCTCCCTGATTCTCCTCGGTGAGCGTACCGACTATTTGAGGCTTGTTATCGGATTCGGTCTGATGGTGGGTGCTGCCTATCTTTGCGAAAGACCCGGCCACCTTCCCGCAAAGCAGTCCGCCTATTCCCAGGGGTAGGCTTCGCCTGCCGAGCAGGCGCTACTCGGGGAGCCCCCTCCCCTAACCCCTCCCGCAGGGGGAGGGGAAGTTTGGAGAAAGGAGTGGAATCCATGATTGTCACCATCGTTGAAGTCCACGTGAAACCGGAGAACGTCGAGCAATTCATCGGTGCGACGATCGAGAACCACAAGGCCTCGGTCAGAGAACGGAAGAATATGCGCTTCGACGTGCTCCAGTCGCCCCAAGACCCCTCCTTTTTCCTGCTCTACGAAGCCTACAACTCAGAAGAGGGCGCTGCAGCGCACAAGAACACCCCGCACTACTTGAAGTGGAGAGACACAGTCGCTCCGTGGATGGCTGTGCCCAGAAAGGGAGTGCCGTACCGGGTGATTTGTCCGTGATGAAATCCGCCCGGGCGGATTTCATGTAGCGCCCCTTCGGGGCTTCTCTGCGGTCTCAGGGTCCGGCAGCATAGCGGCCTGCCTCGTACAAACATCTTCTGCGGATGGAGCATGACCTTTAAGGCTTTTGATTTTTGCAGAACCCCAAGGCTCTTTTTTGGGGCGGGCCGAGTTAAAGAACTCGGTCAGATCGCAGCCCCTCACGGCGCAAAGGTGCTGGTGGTCACCGGTGGGGGCTCTCTGGATCGGACAGGCATGTGGGAGAGGTGCGAGGAGTCTTTGAAGAAGGCCTCCATCAGGATTCATCGCTACCGTTTCAGCGGAGAACCCTCCCCTGAAATAGTCGACAGCGCTGTGAAAGAGTTCGCCCCCTTGTCCGTGGAAGCTGTTGTCGCGGTTGGAGGCGGGAGTATCATGGACTGTGCTAAAGCCATTGCCGCCATGCTGCCTTTGGGAGAACCCGTCACGCCTTATCTGGAAGGCGTAGGGACCAAAACGCATCCCGGCAAGACCTTGCCCTTGATCGCCGTTCCTACCACAGCGGGCACGGGAAGCGAAGCGACGAAAAATGCAGTCATCAGCAAAGTGGGAAGCCAAGGCTTCAAGAAATCGCTCCGACACGATAACTTCACTCCTGTCTGCGCGATCGTCGACCCTGAATTGACTCTCCCCTGCCCTCCACAGGTCACTTCGGCCTGCGGCATGGACGCCTTTACACAGCTTCTTGAATCCTACGTCTCACCTCAGGCCTCACCGGTCACGGATGCGCTCGCCTTGAGCGGCATCGAGCACATGGCTTCTGCTCTGGTCCCGGCAGCCACCAACCGCGGAGACGACATCGCGCTTCGTTCATCCCTCGCCTATGCCGCTTTTCTTTCCGGTGTCACATTGGCCAATGCAGGACTGGGGATCATCCACGGCCTTGCTTCACCGATCGGGGGAGTGGTCCCTATTCCCCATGGCGTCGTTTGTGCAACCCTGCTGGCTGAAGCCTGCCGCATGAACATCAAGCGCCTCCGAGAACTCCGCAGACCTGACGACATCATGCTCATCAAGTTCGCCAGGGTGGGCCGGGTGCTCTCCGGTGCACGGGATGCCGACATTACCACTTCTTGTGATTTGCTCCTCCAAACGCTCGATGATTGGACTCGACAGCTTTCCATTCCTCGCTTGGGTCATTACGGAGTCTCCGAGTCTGATCTGGATACCCTCGCCGCCCAGGCTGGACAAAAGAGTAATCCGATCCAGCTTGAGCCCAAGGATATCAAAGCGATTCTCCGCGCAAGACTATGAGTGGCCTTTCCCCCTCCCACCAGGGGAGGGGAATGATGAGAGGCGGACCGACCTCAGTCGGCCCAAAGGGATTCTCCCTTGACAGTCAAGAGCGGTTCTCCCTATATTGGCTTTGAGATTAACCTCTAAGACTTCCAAGGAAATATTCTTCTGCGGCAAGGAGAATTGCTATGGCCAAACTCGAAGGAAAGGTTCTTATTGCCCAGGGCGGTGGGCCGACTGCGGTCATCAATCAGTCTCTCATCGGAGTGGTTTTGGAGGCGCGGAAATTTCCACAGGTGACAAGGATCTATGGGGCCATCAACGGAGTGCGCGGGATTGTGAATGAGGATTTTATCGATCTCACCCAGGAGACCACCCACAACCTCGAGCAGGTCGCGCGAACCCCTTCCTCGGCGTTGCTGAGCACGCGGGACAAACCCGATGAGGAGTACTGCTCCCGCATCTTCAAAGTCCTCAAAGTCCACGATGTACGCTACTTCTTCTACATCGGCGGGAATGACAGCGCCGACACGGTCAACATCGTCAACCGAAATGCCGAACAAGCCGGCTATGACATGCGGTGTGTTCACATCCCCAAGACCATTGACAATGACCTGGTGCTCAATGATCACACCCCAGGGTATCCTTCTGCGGCGCGGTTCGTCGCCCTGGCTTTCATGGGGGCGAACCTCGACAACCGTTCCCTGCCCGGGGTTTACATTGCCGTCGTGATGGGGAGACACGCCGGGTTCCTCACCGCTGCATCTTCATTGGGGCGTGCTTATCCGGACGACGGACCTCATTTGATCTATCTTCCCGAACGATCCTTTGATCCTGACAGGTTTCTGAAAGATGTAGATCGGGTTTACAAGAAGCTGGGGAGATGTGTTGTGGCCGCGTGCGAAGGGGTCACGGACAAGACGCACACTCCCATCGTCACCAAGCTGACCCAATCCCAGGAAAAAGACGCTCATGGGAACGTTCAACTGTCCGGCACTGGGGCCCTTGGCGATGTTCTCGCAGATGAAATAAAAAAGAAGCTTAAAATCAGCCGCGTCCGCGCTGACACTTACGGTTATCTCCAGCGCTGCTACACGGGCGTTGTCTCCGATGTGGACCAGAATGAGGCCCGTGAAGTGGGAGAGAGGGCTGCGCAGTATGCTCTCTGGCATGACGCGGATGGATCCGTGACTATTCATCGGACAGGGAATTACTCCGTGGACTATCAGCTGTCCGCTCTTTCGGAAATTGCTGCCAGAACAAAAACCATGCCTGACGCGTTCATCAACGAGGAAGCAAACGATGTGACCGAAGCCTTCTATGCCTATGCAAGACCCCTCCTGGGAAGCGGCATGCCTCAACCGCACAGGCTTCGTGCCCCGCAGGTCACTAAACTGCTGAAGTAATGCAAATTCAGCAACTTCTTTCGCATACGTAGCCTCCCCCACCCCCTTCTCCTCTCCTCCAATTTGGAGGAGAGGGTGAGTGCTTGAGAGTTCGCGCTTGACACCCCAGGGGCCTTTTTCTATATTTCCGTTGGCAAGAATCTTTTTCACGTCTCACTCAAACCTACCTAAGGAAATACTTGTCTTCCCTGAAAGGAGGTGATGCCGCTTAGAACCTCCGTTCGCTTTTGGGCTTCTTTATTTCTACCCATAATTCTTCACCCCTAACACAGGAGGGATCCCTGATGAATGAGAAGAAGAATGAAGAAGTTCGCGGCACCTTTGAGTTTTTGAAAGATTGGGGAGATGCGCTCACTCGCTGGACCGAACGGTGGATACCGGATGCGCTGGTCATCGTCATCATCCTGAGTTTTGTGGCCTATATATTTGCCCTCATTTGGGGATTCAAGCCCGAGGTCGAAATCGGTACCCGAGCCTACAAGTCCGTCCTGGCCTGGGGCCAGGGCTTCTGGAGTCTGCTCGAGTTCGCCATGCAGATGTGCCTCATCATGATGACGGGATACATCCTGGCCTGCTCTCCTCCGGTCCGCAGACTCATGGACGGGCTCTCCGGCCTGTCCAATCCTGAAAAACCCTACCAGGCCATTGTCGTGATGTCCCTTTTTTCCATGGCCCTTGCCTGGCTCAACTGGGGGTTGAGCCTGATTGCAAGCGCCATGCTCGCTCTCTTCATTGTGAGAAGAAACCCCAAAGTGGACTACCGTCTGCTGATCGCAGCCGCCTACCTGGGATTGGGCTGTACCTGGCACGCCGGCCTTTCCGGTTCCGCAACCCTGCTCGTGGCGACACCCGAGAACTTCCTCATCAAGGGGAAACTCCTCGATGCGGTCATCCCCGTGTCCAGCACCATTTTCAGCCCTTTCAACATCATCCTGACCATCGTCATCGTGGTTGTCGTAACGGTCATGATGGCCCTGATGCATCCCCGCCCTGAAAAGACCTTTGTGGTGAAGCCCGAGCTGATGAACCAGCTCAAGCTCTATGAAGCCCCTCCTAAACCGGCCAAGTTCGCGAGCCCTTCGGACTGGATGAACTGGTGGCCCGGATTCAACCTGATGGTCTTCATCGGCGGACTCATCTGGCTGAGCTGGCACTTCTCTACCAAAGGGGTGGAGTTGACGCTCAACGTCGTCAATTTTGCGATGCTCATGCTGGGTATCCTTTTTCACTGGAGACCGTGGTCCTTTTTAAAAGCCACGGAAGACGCCGGCAAGGCCGTGTGGGGCATTGTCATCCAGTTCCCCTTTTATGCAGGCATATTCGGCCTCTTCAAGTTCACGGACCTTTCCGTAGCCTTTACCAAGGCCTTTGTCGCCATCGGGACCCAGCAGACCTTCCCTCTCATCATGTACTGGTACGGCGGGCTCCTCAACTATCTCATCCCGTCAGGCGGAGGGGAGTGGGCTGTGGTCGCCCCCTACATGATCCCCGCAGCCAAGCAATTGGGCCTTGGAATGGGGGCCACGATTGTCACCTTCGCATGGAGCGACATGATGACGGACATGATTCAGCCTTTCTGGGCCATTGCTATGCTCGCCGTGGCAAAGCTCAATTTCAGGGATATCATGGGCTGGCTCCTCATGGTCTTCATCGTCTACTTTATCATCACTTCCGCAGCATTCCTTTTCTTCCTCCCGAACTGGTAGGACGAATGGTGTTCCCTCTTTCCTGACCTCTGAAAACAGGCGGGAAAGGGGGATCTTCCCCCTTGACTCGGACGCTTTTTTTCCCCTATAGTCGTCAAGATTCCCAGTCTAAGAATAGGGAATGTCCTCGCAGGGAGGCTCTTCTATGAAAAACGCGAGAATTCTGCTCGTCGATGACGAGACCGTGTTTGCGAACAACATGTCCAAGCTTTTGAACAGGCGGGGATACCAGGCCACCGCCGTGAACAGCGGGGACGCCGCGCTCCAGACCCTTATGGATAAATCCTTTGACGTGATGGTGCTTGATCTGAAGATGCCGGGCATGGACGGAATCGCCATGATGCACGAGATGAGAAAGATCGGGCTTTTCACCGAAGTCCTGGTTCTCACGGGCCATGGGTCCATTGACACGGCGCTGGAAGCCATTCAGCTCGGCGCCTATGACTATCTCACCAAGCCCTGCGAGATTGCGGAACTCGTGTCCAAGATTGAGGCCGCTCTTGAAAGAAAAGCCCCGAAGGAGAAAAAAGGGAGTTAGAACGAAAAGAAGACTTTTGGGATAGGGTTAGCGAAGTCTCTTGAGGACCATTCGGGTCACGATGATCGTGACGATGACCAGGGGAATGAAACTCACCAGGAAGTTCCGGGCCATGTTTTCCTGATCGTAATGACTGAAATAGATACTGGTCGTCAACTCTGCCAGGATGAGGACATTGGCAAAGATGACAACCAGTTTTTGCTTGAAATTCATTCCCTCCTCACGGGGAGGGTTCTGCGGCTCGAACATCCCTTACTTCTTCATCAGATCCTGCTTGCTCACATTCATGACCTTGACGGCCATTTTCTCGTTTCCTTTGACCACAAAGGCAATGCGCAGAACATCGCCCACGGCCGCAGGAACGCCGATTTCCGCCTTGGAAAAGTTGTAAACGGAGGTCTTGCCCGTGGGACGGCCGTAAGGATGCTCCTTGCTGAATTGCGTGTCATACTCTTCAATGGTGACCAGGGTCCCGTCCTTTTCGGCTTTTACGCATTTGCCCTGCGCCACTTCTGCCCCCAAGGCGAGAGACACGCAGCACAGAACAGCTGCAATTGCCGCCAGACTAATCAGGAGATGTCTTTTCATACAGAATCCCTCCTCTCACGAAAGGGGATGGCCGGCCTGTTTCGCCGCCTTCTTTTCACGGATCTCCGCAGCAGCCCCTTTGAACATGATCGCTGAGATGTAGACGCACATGATGCCGATGGTGCTCAGGATCAGCACCGCCGAGCTGTTGGAAAATCCGAACTGCTTCAAAATGATGGAAATCATACAGCAGATGACGGCGATGCCGAAAGCGATGCGGATGCCGTAACCCTTGGCATACTTCGTGGCCACCGTTCCGATCTGGGCCCCGATGGCAGCCCCGGTCAGCATGACAAAGACAGCCACCAGTTCGATCCTGCCTTTGAGGGAAAAGGTGAAGGCACCGTAAAGCCCGGAAATCATCACCTCGAAGAGATCCGTTCCCACGGCAATGTGGGTCGGGCAACCGATCAGATATACCAGGGCAGGCATGCGGAAAAGTCCGCCCCCGATGCCGAGGAAGCCCGCAAGCACACCGGTCAAGAAACTCACCCCGGAAGGAAGCCATGCCGAACAGGTGAACCCGGCTGTCTTGAAGTGCACCATGGGTGGGATGTTCAATTTATGAAATGCCTTGTACCATGTGATCCCTTCCGTTCCCCGCTCACCCTCCACAGCTCCCGCCTTCTTTTTCTGCACCGCTTTCGCGTAATCATAAAAAACCATGAACGCGATGAGAGCAAGAAAAAGGACGTAGACATAACGAACCACCGCATCGATGCGGCCGAGGCGCTCGAGGTACATGACCAGTTGGGCACCCACTTCAATGCCGATAAAGGTGCCGATGACCATGATAAACCCGAGCTTGTAGTCCACGTTCCCGAATTTGGCGTGCCTCATGGTGGAGATCATGGATTTGCCGGCAATGTGGGCCATATCCGTGCCGATCGCAAACGCCATCGGGAAGCCCAGAATGTTCAACCCGGGAGTCACCATCCACGCTCCTCCCATGCCGAAGAAGCCCCCGATCACCCCCACGGAAAACCCTATCAGCACCAAACCGGGCCAGAAAATAGTGACGCCGGCAATGGGCATGTACATGTATAGCCAGTCCATCGCTCATTCCCTCCAGAATCAATGTTCCAGAATCTTTCTCGATTTAAGATCCAGCCCGCTGCGCTCCATGATGAAGTCCATCAGGTATCCCAGGATGGCTCCCCACAGGGCGGTAGCCACCACGGCATAGACCGCAAACAACCATGGGTCCGTATTGTAGGTATCCGCAATGTACTTCAAAACGCCCGTGACCCGCCTCGTGTCGGCCACCACGACCAGATTGGTCGCTGCTTCGCCGCTTGCCCGGGCAAGGTGAGGCAAGGCCAGGCCTATGCCTGCAAGCAAGCACAGCATTCTCGTGAGCAACTTCCTCATTGCTACGGCTCCTCCTTCCACAAACATGGTTTACTGGTGCTTTGTCTTGGATGCACGCATTCGTCGATAGGTGAATGCTGTCCTATACAAAACTCAACTCAAAATGTCCAAACAAAAATAGAGAAGAAACGAAACTGCAAACCCGTTTGATTTTCCAGCTGAACTCGCCTAGAATGCCTTTGCACGGGAGAGAGGAGGGGAAAGCACGCGTCTGTTTCCATCATGCTGAGAATAATAGACATATTTCGAAAATGGCTGACCCCTAAACCTCAACCCTCCAAAGAGGATATCAATGAGATCTTCCGATTAAAATATTCCTCCTTCAAAGACCTTCTTGCCTCCAACGAAGACAACCTCAATATCATCACCGATATCGAACAAAAGCTCTTGGGTCAGCAGATCTTCGGAATGGCTTACGTGAGAACCGTGTCCGCCCGCACGGTGTTTCACACCCTTCGCATGATCAAGAGCCTGAATGCCCTGTCCGGAAACCGCTATCTTCCGCTCTTCGATGTGCTCGAAAGGGTCAATACGAATATCAAGACGGAGCTTGAAGAAAGGAAAGAGCTCCCTGCCACGGAATTCATTCTGCCCTATTCCCTGATCGACAAGGGAAAAGTGGACTGGGTCGGTGGCAAGAGCGCCAACCTCGGGGAGGTGCTCACCAAGGTCCACCTTCCCATCCCTGAAGGGTTTGCGATCACGGTCCGTGCCTTCGACGTTTTTTTCACTCACAATGACCTTGTGGATGAAGTCAACAAGAGGAAAATGGACCTGGACCCCAATGACCCCAACACCATCGCCCTTGTGAGCGAGGAAATCCAGAGGCTCATTATCACCGCTCAGATCCCTTCTGACCTGGAAGCGGCGATGGTGTCCGCTTACGAGGAGTTGCGGGAGAGAGCCGGCCTGAGAGACTCGGAGGCTCCTTTAAGGATATCCATGAGGAGCAGTGCGATTGGAGAGGATGAGGAGTTGTCCCATGCGGGCCAGTATCTTTCCATGCTGAACGTCTCTGCGGACAAGCTCGTGCAGACCTACAAGTTCATCGTGGCAAGCCTCTACACTCCCAGGGCCATCTCCTACCGGCTGGCTAAAGGGATCCGGGAAGAAGACGTGGTCATGAGCGTCGCCTGCCTCCGGATGGTGGAGTCCGTGGCCAGCGGCATCGCCTACTCCCGGCACCCCTTCAATATGCTGGACGACAACATCTTGATCTCCGCCGTGTGGGGGCTGGGCCCATACGCGGTGGGTGGTGTTATCACGCCCGACACTTACAGGGTTTCTAAAAACAACGAATTTCGCATTCTTGAAAGCAAGATCTCCAGGAAGCCTGTTCAGCTGGTCTGCAATCCTAACGGCGGGCTCTTGGACATCGCGGTGCCTCAGGAATTACAGGACAAGCCCTCCCTGAGTCCAGAGCAGGTGAGAACCCTTGCGGAGTACACTCTCAAGCTGGAGCAGCACTTCAAGTGTCCCCAGGATGTGGAGTGGGCCATAGACAGGGAAGGCCGGCTCCTTATTCTTCAAAGCCGACCTCTACGACTGGACACCCTTCAGGATGCCAGTTCGGAGAAAGTCATGCCCAGGATCTCAGGCTATTCCCTTCTTGTGGAAAACGGTGCAGTGGCCTATCCCGGCGTCGGTTTCGGCCCTGCCTTCCACGTCCATTCTGAAGACGACCTGCTTCATTTCCCTGACGGTGCTGTTATCGTGGCCAAGCAGGCTTCTCCCAAGTTCGTCATCGCCATGCAAAAAGCCCAAGCCATCGTCACGGACTCAGGCAGCGTCACCGGCCACATGGCTTCTCTTTCGCGGGAGTTCGCCGTGCCCTCTGTCCTGGATGCCAAAGAAGCAACCGGCAAGATTCCTGATGGAACTCTCATCACCGTGGATGCCTACTCCGGCAGAGTGTACTTGGGAAAAGTGCCTGAACTGCTTTCCCTGCAAAAGCCGCGGGAATCGCACATGCAGGGAACGCCTGTTTATGAGACGTTGAAGAAAATCGCCGGGTGGATCGTTCCCCTGACCCTCGTGGACCCCAATTCTCCTTCTTTCAGCCCTCAGTCCTGCAGAACCCTTCACGACATCATGCGCTTTGTCCACGAGCTCTCTTACTCCGAGATGTTCAAGATCAGCGACATCGTCTCCGCTCAAGCCGGCGCCGCCCTGAAGGTGGACGCACCGATTCCTCTGGATCTCTTTGTCATTGATCTGGGAGAAGGGCTCTCCAGTCTTTCGGAAGAAAATCGAAAGGTCAGGGTGGAGCAGATTGCCTCGATTCCCTTCCGCGCCGTTCTCAAAGGCATGATGCACGAGGAACTGCGCACCCAGGCGCCCCGACCCATTGAGTTCAAGGGGTTGCTTTCGGTAATGAGCGAGCAGATGTTCTCAAACCCCCTTTCGGCCGAGCGTTTCGGAGACCGCAGCTATGCCCTCATTTCCGACAGGTACATGAATTTCAGTTCCCGGGTCGGTTACCACTACAGTGTTCTCGATTCCTATTGCGGGGAGACCGTGAGCAAGAACTACATCACCTTCTCTTTCAAGGGCGGCGCCGCAGATGATCTGCGGAGAAACCGCCGTGCCCGGGCCATTTCCAGGGTTCTTGAAGCCCTCGACTTTATCGTGGAAGTGAAGGGGGACATGGTGAGCGGCCGTTTTCAGAAATTCAATCAGGCCGCCACCGAGGAAAAGCTGGAGAGCGTGGGGCGTTTGCTCCAGTTCACCCGGCAGATGGACATGCTCATGGCCAACGAGAGCAGCGTAGAGTTTGTGGCCAAATGTTTTCTGGAAGGCAACTATCACTGCGACTTGACAGCGGCTCCTTGACAGCCTGTCCAACAGCCTGCATGTTGAATCAAACGGAGGGACCCGATTGTCACTCCGGCGCAGGCGGGAGTCCAGAAAAGCTTGGAGAGACTGGATTCTCGCCTTCGCGGGAATGACATTCCAAATCTCCATTACCTTTCGATTCCGGTCCAGTAGCCTCCCTCAGGAGGTTGTTAGATACGCCCTTAGTTTCCGTTTTCTTTTCGTGTCTTTTGCTCGCGGGTCAGTTTTCTTTCAAAGGCGGCGTCAATCTTGTTCATCAACTCCTCAGTGGACGTGGGCTTGAGGAGGTACTCGTATCCCCCAAGCTTCATGATTTCCATAGCCGTGTCGACCGAAGCATGTCCGGTGAGAATGATCACCTCGATCCCCGGATTCACCTTCTTGATTTCAGCAAGGGCTTCGAGGCCGCTCATTCCGGGCATCCGGATGTCCAGGGTGATCACGTCGTAGGGTTTTGCCTTCAGCTCTTCCAGCGCGTCTTTCCCGCTCCCCACAGCCGTGACTTCCAGGCCGTTGACCGTCAGGAGCTTGGCCATGGTCGTCCGAAATCGTTCCTCGTCATCTACAATCAACACTTTGGGTTTGGCGCTCATTGTTATCTAATTCCTCTCCGGCAAGGTTCTTCACCCCCACCCCTGCCCGCCTCAGGCGGGTAAACCTCCCCCGTCGAGGGGGAGGGAAAAAATCAATCGGCACACAGAATTCCCCTCCCCTGGCGGCCTGTCCGCCTCTGGAGGAGAGGGGTAAGGGGAGGGGGAAGGGCTACCCTCTTTGCTGGTTAACGGGCAAGGTCACCGCAAAGGTGGACCCTTTGCCCACTTCGCTGCTCACGGAGATACGACCGCCCAGCTTGTCCACGATGCCGTGACAGATGGACAACCCGAGCCCGGTCCCTTTTCCTTCGGGTTTGGTGGTAAAAAAGGGATCAAAGATTTTGACCAGGTGGTCTTTCGGAATGCCGCATCCCGTGTCCTCCACAATAATGTCCACGGAACCGTTTTGTGAGCTCTTGGTGGCAATCCGGATTTTTCCATCCTTCTCGACGGCATGGGTGGCATTGGTCAGGAGGTTGAGAACCACCTGCCTTAGCGATGGAGCATCCGTGTGCACGAGGGGCAGATCCTGCTGGAAGTCTCTTCGGATTTCGATTTGGTGTAAGATCGCCTCTTTCTCCACTAGCCTCGAGAGATCTTCGATCAGTTTGTTGACATTCACTTCCTGAAAAACCGGCTCTTTCCTTCGGGCGAAATCGAGCAGGTTCTGGGTGATCTCCCGGCAACGGTCCACCTGGTGCAGAACTTCCTTCAGCGAATCCTGGAGCTCTGTGACTTCCTTTGAATCCTTTTCGCCGATCCGTTTGAGAAGGTGTTGCATCCACTCTGTTTCTTGAGAGATGATGGCAAGGGGATTGTTGATTTCATGTCCGATCCCTGCTGAGAGCTCACCGATGGAAGCGAGTTTCTGGGACTGCACCAGTTTTTCATCCAGCAAGCTTGCCTGTTTATCCGCTGCTGCGAGCTTTTGAAGAAGCTTTTGGGTGGTCACGAAGGCAAGGGCGGCGAGGAAGATCCCGGCACCGGCATAGCCGAAACTTCCCGTGAATGCCAGAATCACAGCACAGAGGCAGATCAGGATGCTTGCGATATATGGAAGAATGCTCTG
>CAZOLJ010000086.1:0-18548 GCA_964580575.1 uncultured Desulfobacteraceae bacterium | reverse complement strand
GTATCGTATACCTGAATCCTAAGCCACTCCGGAAAAGGCGCGATTAGCAACTCAACTCGGAACATCGTTTGAAGCAGAAAGGTAGAGCAATAGGCTCCTCGGCCTCAGAGACGTATCGGCTGTTTTGAATCAAGGCGAGGTGATAGAGGATATCCTCGCCTCATCACGAGTTAGGCGCCAAGTCCGACAGGCTGCCAGTCTCAATGAATTGACCGATACCTGGGTAGCCAAGAGATTCCAATAACGTCATTATGGAAGGGCTGTCGGGTATCACAGCTTTCCTGATCTCGATCATGTCTGTACCCCCCGTCATCCAACCCCGCATCTTGCGTAAAGGTTATCCAAGGAAGGGAAATTCCACATCGCACCATCACCGGGCCTTGCGAAAGGTCAGATTGATCCGCTGGCCCGGCGCCGCATCCGGACCGGCTTTTACCGGCAGCACGCCGTGATAACGCAGGCGGCCTGGACCGCCCCACACCAGCCCATCGCCGTGCGCCAGCGGGATGCTTGTCGTTGAGAGGAGTAATTTTCTTAGGCCAGGTCAGACGGGAGTATCCAGTGACGTTCTCCGCTCAGTAAGGACTTGGATAGCCTGACCGGGCTCGCCACCAACCAAGAGGTAGGCCCAGGCCGTATTGTAGCCGGCGGCGTGTACGGTTCTGTCTTGCCTGCCATATTCCAGGAGCGTGAATTCCCGGTCATAGAGATACCAGACACCGGCTCCGGCAATGGTCAGGTCCGAGGCTGCCGGTAACTGGCGCCACTCGCCCAGGCCATCGGAGCCGAGGGTTACTCGGTTCTGACCGAGCTCCAGAGGCAGTACAGTCGCCAGTGGACGGTACCGGAGGCTCCCCCAGATGACCCATTCCTCGCCGTCCCGGTCCTCGATCACCAAATTGTTAAGACCCCAACCGTTGTCGAGGGGAATCTTGAGGCACATGCGGGCCCGTTCATCGCTCTCCCGCGGATCCACGATCTGTACCAGTTCTATTCCCGCTGTTTTCACCAAAGCGGCCAGATAGCCCTCCAGACCCTGGATCTGTCCCAGGCCGAACAGGGGCGACTGGCGGCCCAGGGCCAGGAAGGCGCTGTAAAGGTCATTGACCATCAACCAGCGTTGACCGACTCGCGCCTGCCATCGGGCCGACAGGGGCTGGCCGGCGGGCAGGTCATGGCTATCGGGGAGTTCCATTTTGTAATGCCCGAGCCCGCCGGGCATACGTACCGCCAGGTAACGGCGACCGGCGTTTACGACTGGGCGGTAAGCTATTTCCGGACGGTTTTCGGCCACCCAGCAACCGTCCTGGCGCAGTTTCAGGCCCTCGATAGCAGGCTGCCAATGACCGTTGATGAAATTCAACAGGGTCAGGGTCCGGTCGGCCTGGACCTCCAACCGGCGCGGGCCATAGCTGCCGGCGTAGAGGCCGGCGATGGCTGCCAGGTCTTCGTCGCTGACCGGGATGGCTGGCAGTGCGGCGGGTTCCAGAGGCGCGGGAACGCTGGTGATACTCCCGCGCTCGGCCAGGGCGTAGAGCAGGATACGCTCGGCCAGGACGCCAGCGGTGGTTGCCATAGCCAAGCCGTTGGTAAGAATAACCGCGACCGCAAGTCGCTCGTCGGGGGCGACGATTAAATAACTGTGATAATGATCGGCATCGCCCCCCTTGTACCAGGCGGTCACCCCGACCGCCGCCAGTCCGCCTTGGCGAACGCCGTCCCAGCCGAGGCCAAAATGCACGGGGTGGTCCGTGATCGGGTTGAACGGCAAATTCACGGTCTGGTCCCGCCCCATCTCGGCCACGGCCTCAGTGGAGAGGATGCGCCGGTCCCCCAGACGGCCGCCGTTGAGGAACAACATCGCCAACCGTCCCATGTCGCTCGGCGTTGAAAAGAGGCCGCTGGCATAGACGTTGACATATTCCTGCGGCTCGGGCCGACCTTCGCTATCCAGGGCGGGGGCAAAACTGCCACAGTCAAAGGGTTCCAGGGCGAAGCGACTGTGATGCATACCCAGGGGTTCCAGGATTTCCTGCCTGACGAAGTCGGTGTAGGACTGATCGCTCACCGCAGCGACCAGCAGTTCGATCAGAGTGAAGCCGTCGCTGCAATAGACAGCCATCTCGCCCGGTGCGTGTTTAAGGGTTTCGTTAGCCAGCGCGTCCCGAAACTGGTTGGCGTAGCCGTAAAACGGGATCATGGTAAGGACATTGAGCAAATGAGTACCCTGCAAGCCGGACGAATGGTTGAGCAGCATGCGTACGGTGATGTCGCGATACGCTTCGCTGTCGGCCATGCGGAAGTCGGTTAAATAGCGCACCAGTGGGGCATCGAGTACGATCAGCCCGCGATCGACCAGGATCATCGCAGCGACCGCTGCGATAACCTTGCTGCAGGAGGCGATGCAAAAGAGGGTTTCCGTGGTCGGCGCCAGGCCTCGGGTCTTGTCCATCGACCCAAAAGCCTCGGCCCAAAGAATACGCTGGTCATCGACCAGGGCGACGGTGATCGCGGAGGTCTTACTCTCGCTGTTGGCCAGTTCCTTGAGAATGGCGGCGCGGGCATCGGTGATGGTGGCCTCGCAGGCGAGCGGGCGTTGGTCGGTGACGGCGGTAGTCGGGGTCGTCATAGGGAACCTTTTCTTTAGAACAAGAGTTCAGACAGTTTCTTCGTAGTGTCCCTTAACGGGCGTGATCGACCTCCCAAAAATCGGGGAATACGTGTTCGATGGTAGGTAACTGATCGATGAACTCTGCCGGTACGCGATACGATAACAATTCAGTGGCGGTCCAGACATGATCGGTCATCCCGGCCGCCATCGAGGGGGTTAAGGGGGACCATCGATGTGGGGTTCCGTGTCCGCGGGTCGGCTCCGGGGTGGCGAGCGGTTGTCGCAAGCTGTGGTGGAGCAACACGAAATGGTAGTAGGCCAACGAAACCCACAATTGCTTTTCGAACTACTCGATTTCATTGGAAAATCCCGTGGTGCGCCGGGTCAGGCGCCGGTTGCTTTGCCGTTGAGTCAGGTTGTCACGCTCCACAAAACTGGTATTAATCGCCTTACTGACGGGGGAGATTTGCAAGTCGGCGGCCACGGTCCGGGCATCCCCGAACACAACGTGGGTCTTTACCTGCACGACGTGACCACGCCGATGATGATAGAATTGATAAGAAGTCGCTTTCAGATGGGAGGATTATAGGGAAATCCGCCGTTGTGTGTCAAGGGAGAAGTTGGCACATCATGCTGAGGACTGGAGGATTGCGGTGGACGAAGGCGTCCGAGCTGGTATGGTGTTACGTGAACGCAAGGGGGGACGAATTAGAGATTTTCTGAGAGGTGGCGTTTTGTGGGGAAAAGCGGCGAACATCACCCTGCATGCCGCATATCGGTTTTGATCTCAGACAGAGAGATCCGCCGGATATTCCAGGTCCACATAGAACCCGTCATCGGAAGGGGGGACCTGTGAGTCCGAATAATCGATATGGGGCTCGGTGTGAAGGGGCTGCGTCTTGGCCATCCGGGGAGGAAATCTGGGTTTCGCTTCCCATAATCCCAGGTGTTTGAGGATGTTTATTATGACATCTTCATCCTCAATCACACTGATGACTTTCATCGTTCCGGAACATTTCGGACAGGTCAGAGGGTCCACTTCGTAAATCTTCTGAATCAGCTTGCCCAATTCTTCCTGTACCATTTGGAATCTGACTCGGAACCTGAGCATGCTTGCGTAATGTTGAATCGGGAGCTTATGAGGACCTGCTTCCAGTCCGTATCGAAGTCTTCACTTGGAGTCCGCTTTTCCTCGGGTTCCTAGGCAAGCGGTTACCAACTCAAGTCGTAACGCGCGGGCTGACAGGTGCGCGGGTGGCTTTCCCCTGCATCCTTGTGCAGCCGGATGTTAGCGATCCCCTATCAGCCGCTGATACTCGCCATGGGTCCCGATCCACACCCAGATAAAGTCCTCCCCGTCAGGCACAGCCAAGGCGCGATGGCCAGATCCCACTCGGGAAGACCAGAAGTGCCCGACCTTCTTGAAATGGAGTGAGGGATGTCGTGGGTTTTCACACAGGAGAGAAAAACTCTTGTCGGCCAGTTCCCTGATCTGCGCCGGTAAAGATCGGTAGCATTGCCAAAAACGCCGCGTCGTCCGATGGATCACAGTTCCCTCAACTTGCCTCGGCTCTTCTCGTCCATTGCTTCCTTTACGAGAAAGTCCAATTTCCCTGACTCGGAGTCGGCTTCGATCTGTTTGTCCCATTCCTCCCAGTCACGTTCGAGAAACCAGTCCCTGAACTTGCGGTACTCATTTACAGGCAACGAGACAACCGCATTCTTTATTTCTTCGATTCTCGTCACTAGTTCACCTCCATACGCGAATAATAAATATGCTCTGTAGCTAAGGTCCAGCGTGACAGGCGCCCAACAGAGGACGGCGTTGTTGGGTGTCCGAGTTCACGCTATTGTTCGTCCTGGTTCTCCATGCGCGATTGTCCCCATGTTCGCTCACCTTACATGATTTCCGCATAATTCACTCAGCACCGTCAAGGAGGTACGCCGGAATTGTTCTGGAGAAGCTGTCTCGAATCTAGCTTGGAATCTTACCAGATATTTGGAAAACCAGCAACTCATTCCCCCTCCCGGGGAAAGAAGGAGCGGTTCAAGCCACAAGAAGTCATGAGGTCGTGACTTACCAATTCTATATTGCGCGGATAGGAAGCGGACCGGTTGCGATTTCGAAACGGACCCGGAATCCGAGCATGATGTTGAAATCTTGATCATCAAATCCCCCGCCCGAGTGCAAGTTCGCGTATCGTAGTGGAAAGCGAAAGTGTGGGTTATCTGGCAAGAGCTTACAACTTCAAATCATAACGCCCCGGTTCACGCGCTGGCGTAGCCGGTCGCGTGGAACCGGTTGTCAGGCTAATTGCTGTTGAGTCCAAAGGCTCTGCTTCCTAGTTTTCTCTTCGTAAGAACTTCTTGGTCAATGACTTCGTCTTTCGTTGCGCTGGGTTCAAGCACACGCAAAATTGAAAACTGAAAGTGCTTGTATCGAGACGGACTTTTCTCAAGAAGCTCCTTCAGAAGGATATTTCCGCCAGACGGCGATTTAACATAGGTTCTCCATCTGGCCCAGATTCCTCCAGCGCCATAGGCACTTCCCACGTATTGTTTACCAGTTCGCTGATCTAGCAGAACGTAAACCCCGCTAACGGATGACAACATTCTTTGCCACTCACGATTTGAATCTGGGTTGGTAACCATCGTGGTGAGTTGGTCGTAAGAGAGCGTGAAGTTATAGTGACCAGGAAAATCCATTACGTGGTTGGGCGGGAGAAGTTCGACGATGTCTTTGTCGCCTTGACGGTGTAGCCATTGCGCCCAAGACCTTGTTCCTTCTCCCCACCGAACAATTAACCGACCCTCCAGCTCTTTAAAGCCTGGAAGCTCCTTCGTTTTGTAGCGGTAACCTTTGGTTTTCTTCTTGTGTTTTGAAATTACCTCCCAGACTCCGACAAACTTGGCATATCTGTTTCGTTCCGCAATGAAGCTGATTACGTAACGGGCACTCCCGAATACATCCCATGACTGCCCATTTTGATAATGACCGAAACGGCCATTGTTTCGTAGCTCCCAGAGATTCCATCGGGAATCTTTGTGGCGGAGAACTTTCACGCTATTGTCATTGCGAAATCGCTCAAACTGGTGCAGGTCAGAAAGCTTCATGTGTTTTCGATTAGCCTAATGCATAACCCGGAGTGGCCCGCAAGAGACACGATCCGGTTCATGCGGTTGTGAGATGGCCCTTTTATCCTTGGTGATTCTATGCCTTCCAGTAGGACAACCAGCCGTGATAGGGCAAAACTGACACCCGCTTTTTGCTCCACATATGGATTTACCCAAGTGCCAAAGGACCCTGTCCAGATCCACCGGCGTGTACTCTCCTTTCGTCATCTCTGAAAGTAAAACAAAGAGTCTATGTAGAAATAGATAGTTCTTGTCATTCCCAGGGTTGTTACCCATTTCCAGCTCAGTATTTTCGAGAAAAGGAAATCCGTAGTTAAGCCAGCCCAGCCGTGTAAGAACGCGCGTAACATGAAGATCGAAAGCGGCATAGCGCTGGTTCGGATTTCTCATTTCTCAAGATACCTGACAATTTCTTGCCAGTTGTTCTCCCATTCTTCGGGGAATGCTTTGGGCGAAAATCGCCTCTCCCAGTTGTGGGTTCCGTGTGCGGAGTGTTTCACGCATGCTATCCCCACGGACTTCTTTCCTGCAATCCAGTATCTTGGCCCCTCGTTCTTTTTCGGGGAGCCAAGCCACACGAAGACCACGAATTGATTTTCTGAGGCATTCGTCCACTTTTCGTCTGTTTCTTTGAGAATGAATGTGTTTGATCTATCGGGATGGCATGCTTTCACCTGGATGAAGCAGACCCGCTTGCCCTCCTTCGTTCCCGCAAGAAGGTCATCTTCAGAAAAGTTCTCTGGGAGGAGCGCATTGGGGATGCCCCGCTTCGATAACTCTGCGGCCACATACAGTTCCCCGGCATGCCCACCAAGCTTTTTGACCCATTGCGGTGTCTTCATCTTTTCAATCCGAACTTATAACTATATGGTTTCCTGATAAAAGCGGTTCTCTGGTTCCCTTCCAGATAACACGCAACGTCAAAATTCCGAAAAGTTCCGTGTAGTCAACCACATAGATTACTTCTCTTTGGAAGCCAGCATCTTATATGGTTTCCTCATAACAAGCACTATCTAATCAAATCATTACCCATTTCTGGATGGGCACTAGATAGGCCGATTCGGATTCCGCTTCAGGGTGGGGCAACTCGATGGCACAGACGAATTCACCTTCGCCGAGGGACACCTCTCCGGGTCCTTTCAAAAACTCCTGAAGGGCAACGCAGCGGGAGCCTTTCGCACCCAGCAAGTGGACCATGGCATCGAAGAGCAGGAGCGCCGGGAGAGAGTCGGCTGCCGGAGAGGCGGTGCAGACGTTCCCGACGAGAGTGGCCCTATTTCTAATCTGGACGGATCCGATGCTTTGCACAGCTTGGAAAAGCGCACGGTAGCGGCTTCTCACCGTGGGATCTGCGGCTACCTCAGAGAGGGAAGCCATGGATCCTATCCACAGGGAACCTGAATTCGCGATCTTGATCGAACGGAGCCCCTCAACACTGCCCAGGTTCGCAATTAGTTCCGGATTTCTCCTTTTTTCACGGAGCTGCACCACGAGATCGGTTCCGCCTGCGTGCAACGCACATCCTTTTCCGTGCTTCGCAAGGATGTCGCAGACTTCGTTCGGGGTTGAAGGGTTTATGAAATCCATCGCGATCCCTTCACAAACTCTTATGGATTCGGCTTCGCCAAACCTTCATCGAATGACTGGAGCAGGATGGACATGGCGGCCAGAATGTGCTGGCGAATGATTCTTTCGGCTTCCTCTGCGTTTCCGCTTTCGCAGACCCTCAGGATTCTTTCATGGGGAACCCTGGAATGAGAATTCTTGATGATAAACTCCCGTGCCAGCACCATGTATCGTGCTGCATTATTGCGAAGCTGGGCGACGAGCTGGAGCAGACGATCCCATTCGCAGGGTTCGTAGAGCAAAGAGTGAAAGCGGTTGTTGAGATCCAAATAAGTGTTTGCATCCCCATTGCCGTCTTCCAGCTGGCTCAGGCAATCATTCAGCCTTTTCAGATGTTCTTCATTGTAATTTGGAACAGCTTGCTTAATGGCCAAACCTTCCAAATATGCTCGGATGTGGTAAAGCTCCTCTATATCTTTGCGGGTAAGCTCTGTAACGATGGCCCCCTTTCTGATAGGACGCTTAACAAGGCCCTCTGCCTCCAAGATGGCTATGGCTTGGCGAACTGGAGTTCGGCTGAGATTTAGATTCTTCGCAACCATTTCCTCATCGATTTCCTCACCTGGAGAGAGCGCTCCCTTGATGATCGCTTCCCTTAAAGCTGAAGCCGCTAGCACATCTGCTTTGTAGTACCCTTGAGAGCGATTTTTTAGTAAATTAGTTAGGTTATTGCGCATGATCTTTCTCGGCCTTTATTGAGGTATTTGGAAATTAAAAATTATTAATTATTTATTAATGATTATTAATTACAGTACCATTTGAGCTTTGTCAAGTTTTTTTTCGATTTCCGAGTGCTGGGCAGATATTCATCCGGATCGTTTGAATAAACCCTGGGGCGGAGTCATAGGATGCACGCAAGATCAGTGCCCAAATAGGCGGCGATGGATGCAGTCCCCTATCTTTCAGAGGGTGAGGATGGTTTTGATATCGCGGGGGAGATGAAGTTCCCGGATGAGCCGGGTGAATCCCGCGTAGGAGATTTTTGTCTCGCCTGAGGATGGACCCCACGACAATCCCACTTGATTCCGAGATTGAATTCAGACATATTGTTACCACTTATTAACAAGTGGGGACGTTTTGTCTGGAGGCCCAGCATGAAAAAGTCACCTGAAGAAATCTTCCGAACGCATGGCGGACGCCTTCGTATGAGTGAGGCCGTCGCCCGCGGGATCACACGATATACCCTCTACTCGCTCAAGAACAACGGTGTGATAGAACAGGTGAGCAGAGGCATCTATCGCCTGGTCGAACTGCCTCCGATTAGTAACCCTGACCTTGTCACGGTGAGCCTTCGCTTCCCTAGCGCGGTGATTTGTCTGGTTTCCGCACTGTATTATCATGACATCACAACACAAATTCCCCATGATGTCTCCGTTGCAGTGCGAAGAGACACACGGATGCCTTTGCTCGATTACCCGCCCATTCGGGTTCACAAATTCTCGAATGCAGCGTACCAATCCGGTATCGAGGAGCACCGGATCGATGACGTGCCGGTCAAGGTCTACAACCCCGAGAAAACGCTGGCCGACTGCTTCAAATTTCGCAACAAGGTCGGAATGGATGTGGTACTGGAAGCACTGAGACTCTACAAGGCTCGAAGAAAATTCGACGTCGGCAAGCTGCTCCAATATGCCAGAATCTGTAGGGTCGAGAGGGTGATGCGGCCGTACCTGGAAGGGGTACTATGAACTCTCCAAAGAACCTTTCGGCGTCCGTGCGCGATCGACTTCTCAATCGCGCCAAGAGGGACAAGCGGCCTTTTGGCGAAATCCTTCAATATTATGCAATGGAGCGATTCCTCTACCGGCTGTCGCAATCCCGTCACGGCGACAGATTCATCCTCAAGGGCGCTTTGATGCTGAGAGCTTGGCAGTTGCCTGAACTCCGGCCGACCATGGACATCGACATGCTGGGGAGGACGAGTAACAAGGAATCTGAGATTGTCTCACAGATCCGAGACATCTTGGTCATGAATGTGGAACCGGATGGGCTTACCTTTGAGGCCGATTCCATTCATGCCGAACGCATCACCGAAGATGCCGATTACGAGGGGATAAGGATCCGTTTCCTGGGGCTGCTGGAGAGGGCGAGAATCCACATGCAGATCGATATCGGCTTCGGAGACGTAGTGTATCCTGAGCCGGAAAGAATGGATTTCCCGGCCATGCTAAATTTCTCGGCACCGCGACTGCTTTGCTATAGCCGCGAGAGTACAATAGCGGAGAAATTTGAAGCTATGGTCAAACTGGGTGCCCTGAACAGCCGGATGAAGGATTTCTATGACATCTGGGCCTTGTCTCGGCAGTTCGATTTTAGTGGAGCAAGGCTGGCCGAAGCTATCCGGTTAACCTTTCAACGTCGGGGCACGGAACTGCCTACTTCAATCGAGGCGTTCAGTGGGACTTTCATAGAAGCCAAGGAGACGCAGTGGATGGCCTTTAGAAAAAGACTCCCACAGCATCACGCTCCCGCCTTTTTCAGGGAAGTGGTGACTGTGGTAAACGGTTTTCTCACGCCGATTCTCGCAGCCATATCCTCCGGTATGCCAATCTCCAAGACCTGGACAGCACCAGACCCTTGGGTGTGAACCGGCACAGCGGGTCATCATCCTCTACAATTTTGCTGGGTCGCCCAAGGCAAGGGGAAAAGACATTCTTCAGAAATTGTACAAAAGAATTCCTGATGCTTCTTGTACCTTAGAATCATTGTCTCCGGGGGTTCAGATCTGTCTTCTTTGAAGCAATTGGAGCGCTACTTACGATCACAATACCGAATTATTGCGAATTGGCGATCAGGCGGCGATTCAAGCATACCCATGACATATAGCCTGAGCCAGCGCAAATGCCTAATCCCCCTATCCTGTCAGGATCAACCATCGGCACGGTTCGCAAGAAGGTAACCGCATTCTTTATGTCCTGGATCTTCCTCTGTGGTGACTCAAACTGTCGAGGCTCTCCACCGCTCTCTCCATATCCTCGGAAGTCGAAAACGAGTGTGGCAAAGCCCTCGGCAGCAAGCTTCTTGCCATAGGTGCTCGCCATCTGCTCTTTGACAGTGATCCAAGAGCCGACAACGATGATGGCCGGTATTCTGTCCTTTTCTTTGTAATCGGCGGGGATAAAGAGCTTGCCAGCAAGCTTGTCACCTTCACTGACAAAAGTCTCCTTCCTTTCATTGGGGACTTTAGCAGTCAACGCAGGGAGGTTTTTGTTCCCTTCCTGGTAGAGTAGATGAAAGGTCATCTTTGAGACTTTCCAGCCTGAGGGGGTCCTCACCAATTCATGGTCATAGGTTCCATAAACTCCCCAAAACTCGCCGCCCTCTGCATAAAGCAAAAAGTGAATGGCATGCACATAGGAACGGCAGATAGCCGCATCTCCAGTGACTTTTACGTCATGATTGGTCATGAAGTGTTGTGTAAACTTGAACCTCGGCAGAAAAGAGCTCCAGCCTTTGATGAGATCATCGGCTTTGACTTTGCTGCCCTGTTGTCCGCTCAGAGAGCTGCAGTCAATGAAAGGTTCATCGACAAAATAGAAATGGCACGCCGCCCACTGGTGCCGGTCGGCGCACATTGCAACGCCATTAACAGATTCAATGATCAGTTCACGATCCCCTTTTGACTCCATCGCACAGACCTCCTTTGGAAAGGTCCAAGAGATAATGATTGGTGAGCAGAGAAAACTGCATGTCAGAATTCCTATGCCTATCTGCACTGTTTTTCGCTTCATGGATTGAGCCTCCTTTCCGGGAATCGCGCAGACTACCTGAGACGATTGGGTATTGGGCCCAGCTTATAGAAACTCCAAAAGAAGTTGTCTGCTGCATGCTGGTCTGCGCTTAGATTCGTTGCTTCCACAATCTTTCCTTTCTCGATCCGAAACACCAAAGCCCAAATGGTGTCGGCATTTGGGTATCCTTGAACGTTGCTCCAACCTCTGTGAATATCCACCACATAGTGTTCACTGGCACCGAAAAATATGGGCTCGGCTTTGAAACCGGCTTTGGCCAACTCGGCAAAAAAAACCGTTACTTCAGCCTTACCCCGCTTTTCTCCTGATAAGGGATGACGGCCGGGAATACGCCAAGAAATGTCATCTGACAAAAATGCTGCAACCTTATTGGCATCCCCTGTCGCATAGGCTTCATAAAACTTCTTGATCAATGCAAGATTGGCCGCTTCATCGGCCCAAGCGAAACGATATCCGACAATCACCAAAAACAAGCATATGACCAATGCGCTGAGTCTCTTCATGGCTATCCTCTCATCCCCTTCCACGGCAGAAAATATAAGTTGTAGCAAGGCCGGAGTCTTGAACGAATTGGGCTCATTTTTTGAATGAAATGATCTTTATTTCAACTCGTGGAAAATCTTTTTCGGTGTCGTGCCCAGAAGGCGCTTGAAGTGGCGGGTCAGATGGCTCTGGTCAGCAAAACCGACTTCAGCGGCAACATCCGCGATAGACGCATTACCAGTGAGGAGCAATTTCCTGGCGCGGTTGACCCGGAGACGAATCAAGAACTGATGCAATGGAGATCCGGTAGCCCGCTTGAAGATCCGTAACAGGTGAGAAGGACTTATGTGAGCCGCCTCTGCAACCTTCTTGAGGGAGATGGGCTGATCGAGGTTTGCGTGCATGTATTCAATCGCACGCGCCACAGGCTGTCGAGCCTGTGCGAAAGGTACCGTAGGTAGTTGCCTGACCGAATGACCGGTATAGAAGCGCAAAAGATGCACGGCCAGAAGATGGGCTAGCGAGTCAGCAAAGAGCTTTCCCCCTATGCCGCCGTTGCGCAGTTCCTCCAGCAACCACCGAGTGATTTGGAGAATTCTCATGTCCCGCCCATGAAAGCTGTGGATGACTTGCAACTGATCCGGGCGAGGGTAGTCTATACGCTGGGCGAGTTCCTTTAAGTAGGCGGGCGAGAGCTCCAACCGAATAAAAGATAGCGGTTGGTCCCAGCGGCAAAAGGCTTCTTCTCCCGATGACAACAGATTAACATCACCAGCGTGCGCTACCCCTTGGGCGCGAAAGCTATCGGCGCGCTCAAACACGCGCACCGGCTTAGGGGTGGTATGAATGACGATCAGGTGTCTAGCCAATTCCTTTTCATAAGCTTCTTACGGCGGTACATCCTGCCATTCGGCCAAAGCGAGATCCTGCCAGCCGAGGGCTGTGCTGTCTAGGGTCGTTGCCCCTGAAATCACCGTCGAGTTTGGGACTTCACTGTCTTTCTTTCGCACCATGTCAATCTGAAACCGCCATGACTTGCTCTTCCAATTCTATCGCTGTTTGTGTCATGAAAAAACTGCGAACTCAACTTTCATTTACAATAGCAAGATTATAAAGGGATATCAACCGAATGAGGAATTGGAGCCAGTCCGGCAACCCCTTTTGGGACCGTCTTAGAAAGCCGCAAGCTCTCAAAAAAAGGCCTTTCGATGGATGGTCGTTGCACAGCGCGAATTAAGTGAGATGAGATCCTCCATCCTGATGCATGATGAATAGCTGCGGCTTATGATTACGAATCCAAACCTATCAAGCAGGGAGAAAGACGACCCGTAATGAATTCCCAAATCCAGCCTATCGCGTGGATAGAGAGGCGCCGGTTAGGTTTTCGACACTTGAACCGGAACCTGAGCATGCCGTTGAAATCTTGAACCTCAGATCAGTTGGGTTAGCGGAACCATCCGTATCGTTATGTTGCGTGTTCCAAAATCCATCTCCATCAAAAACGACCTAACCCGTCGCCATCATTGCCAATCCACAATATCTCCAGCCAAACACAGAAAATACATTCCTTTCAGTGAGCTACATCCCCACGCAACATAAGTATCGAAGTCATAAGCAGCCCATTTTCAAGCATTCGAATGCTAATCAAAACCGGATGAGGGCCATTGGCAATAGGCATCCGGCAACTACAATCAGATTCATACTTGGTGATCTTCATCCATATGGCAGGAGTATCCTACAAACCGGCTGTGCCCTTCAAGGGTTACTGCATGCACGTGGGCTTTGAAATGGCGTAACTCATAGGTGAAGTATGCCGCCCTTGATCTGGAATCACTAAAGTATTTGCATGAAAAAAGGCAAGAAGATCCAGGGCGGCACTTACTGATAGCCTTGGCAGTTGCTGAGCGAGACTTGAACAAATTTGAAGTGGCATGCCCTACACTTGCGAGCGAAGAAGATTGAACAAGGAATATCGAATGGCGAAATAATTGTTTCATCATTGTGTGGGTCTCTGGTCCACGCTCGACTTTCAAAGCTGTTGGACAATGATCATCATGCCCGCGAAACACCTAGAGTGTTGATTGCTTGCTAAATTTCCTCCGTGAGAGAAGATAGGTGAAGGGGCCTGAGATTCATTACGGCTTTCGTGACGGCAGGAATAGCTGGACTCCACAAGGTAAGCAAGTGAAATCTTCGATTTGATCCCCGGTGATCAACCGGCCGTCCGGAAGGTAATTGAGTGTATCGCGACGATCGTAACGATTACCCGCGAACCGAACCGGCGGTTTCTTGACGGTAACATGGTGGGGCGGCAGATATCCGATGATGACCATGGTGTTGGACGGAAGATCGTGCCAGTCGTTGATTTGTTGTCCGTTTTTCAGAAGGCCTTCAGGGAAAAAATAGAAGGTGTTTGGATGATGGTAGGCTGGTCCTGCAAGAGACCATGCCGTCAAGCCGTCTAATATCGTCTTGACCGGTCCCTGGTTAGCGCCAGCAAGGGGTGGGTCGGCCTGGTTGAACAATACCACGGTCTTTTCCGGAAGTCGGTTCCACCCGATGCGGTTTTCGATCTCGTTTCCGGCGATGGGTCTTCCGTTCGGCAGGCGATACAAGGTAGTGGGATCATCATAGTCGTCCCCGGCGATAGACCAAGCTGAGTTGGAAGGGGTAATCGTATTGGAGCCGATCAGAGTGGCTTCATCTTTCCTGGCGCATAAAAAAGGGTTACCAGTTTAGGGTCGGCTGTAAGCCGGCCTGCGCGAACATCCGGGTCATAGGTCCAGGTCCGACCCAATCCTGCTTTGCCACGATCAAAGTTTTTGGCGCATTGTTTTCGGCCGCGGTGGTGCGTCCGTACCCATCGATTTGGTTTTCCATAGGCGATCTGGCTATGAGTGAGCACGGCTCGATCGTTCAATCCGTATTCATCAGATAGAATGTCGATGAGAATTCCGATCGATCGGTACTGTTGCCGTGTGACCGAGGTGCGGTGGTATCCGACAAGTTCGATGGCGAGGGAAACCTTGCTGATGTTTGTCTCGCCTTTCCACATGCTGGTCCCAGCGTGATCCGCGATGTGCCGTTTGTCAAGTGTACGGTAGGTACGACCGTTTCGCGCGATCACATAGTGGGCATGTCCGCCGATGGTGCGTCCCCTTCGCACGCATTTACCCTTTAAAACGGAGTTGAGGGTACTTGTGAGTCCCGCCTCCGATGTGTGGACGATGATATATTTTGTCTTTTTCCGCAGGATTTTCTTGTACTGCCGGTGAAGTTCGGCACGCTTGTCGACAATAGAGCGCTGAAATGCTGTTCGCTCTGAGCGACTGTAGCCAGCCCATGCTGGGACCCACAGGGTCAGTGATATCGCAGCCAGAACCGATACAAACGTTGTTCGACAAAGGAAACCTAGGCGCGGGAATACCATTCTAAGTCCCATTTTGGGGCAGCATTAAACCCTCTCTCCCCTATCTCTCCTCTCTATGGTGAATTGTGAGTCAAAAGCCACCGGATATTCGATGTCTCGGTTGCCAGTGGGCTCGGTCTTCATGGGCGGAGTCTATTGAAGGTACGCCTGAAGCTCGGTATTTCACGCCGCGAGGGAGGTTTTCTCAGCACCGGAGGAGTGTAGGGCGCTGCTTGTCTTGCGATGAAGACCTCTGAGAGCTTGTTTCGCTCGTCAAAGCAGAGCATATAGTTCACGCGCACGAGCAGCCGCCTGAGTCCTTTGAGCAGCGGAAGATCCTTGAGTTCGATGGAAAGCTTATCGCCGAGAACGGCATCCTGGATCCTGAAGCGTATGCCACTCTTGCTTTCAATATCTTTGCACAAAAGCTCCAGGGGAACATCTTTTGCAGACACGGAAATCCTGCCCTCCTTGATATTCACTCTCGAAGAGGCTGCTCCGTTTTCTTCAGCTAGGGCGTGAGTCTCTGTCCAAACTCCCGCCAAGCACCACAAACAGAAATAGATCACAAGGAAAAAGAGCTTCGGATGCTGTCTTGGAAGCGAGTGGTTCATGAGGTCTTCCTAGCGAGGACAATCGCGTCCACGTTTCTTTGTGCCCAGTCATCGACCCGGCGCTCCTGTTCCACGTACCGGATGACTCTTTCCGACAAATGTCTTTTTCTTTTCAAGGCTTCTGCGGTCTTTTCCCCTGCTTCCTTGGGTTTCATGGGATTGACATAGATGATTCCATCCTCTTCTCCGAAGCCCCTCTTTTTCAGAACCCTTGAAGCCCCGCTGGTGCTGAGAACAAGAATCCCTCGCTCCTCAGGGCTCCGGAATTTCTGGGACAGGATGTATTCGAAGGCAACGAGATTCATGCCGTCTTCCAAGGGGGTGACGAACATCACATCCATTTCCTTCATGAACCGGTAGTTCTGTGGGGGAGGGATGCCCTTAGGCGAATAGGTCATCGGTTTTCCCGGCAGGGTCATGTTGATGTCTCTGACGTCTCGGTGAAGAACCTTTTGAAGGTATCCGTAATCCGGGTTTTCGGATCGGCTCGGAGCCGTGACCTGGTAGAAGAACGCATCCTTTCCTCCCTCTCTCAGGCGGGCCAAAGCATTTCGGAAGATCGCCAGTCTCACGATCAGACCCTTTGTGTAATCGCACCGTTCCAGACCCCCGAAGAGGTAGCGTCCCTTTCGCTTTTCACGCATGAGGGTTTCGTAAAGATCCTGCCCGTCCAAGGAATAATCCAGCCGCTTGTCCCCTGTGACTTCGAGAAGGATCCGGTCCGTATCGAGACCGATCGGGAAAGCGCCGACGATGGTCTTTCTCTCCTGGTACCGGACCTGATAGGAGTGATTGACGATTTTGATCTTCACCGGGAACCATTCCTCCAAGGCTTCCAGGTAATTGTCGCAGTACTCCTTGGTGTGAAATCCGATGAAGTCATTGGAAAGCATTCCCCAGGTCAGTTTCTGAAGGACGCTTTCGATGGTTTCTCCGAAGGGATCGGAGACTTCAGCTTTCACTCTGGCCCTCTTGTCTTCCCTCATAAGCCCCTGGATTTCATGAATGTCGAAGAAAGGGGTGTGGATGAATTGGCCGATGGAGATTTTCTTCCTTTCTTCTTCAGAAAACTTTCTTTTCCGGAGCACGCCTCTGCATGTCTCGGCGATCTGCAGGAGGTGGTAGTCCTGATTCCAGACCGCGATGTTTCCGGCCTTTTTCCGGAACTCCTCGCTCCTGCGTATTTCGTCAATGACCGTGTTCGCGAAGGTTGCGGCGCTGCTGGTGTACTGGATGAAATCGTTTTTTTCAAAATGGGGTCGCGGAAACGCTTTGGTTTTTTTGTAGAAGAGAGGGGACCGCGTCAAATGCAGCAGAGGCCAGAGAAATCCGTTGGCAAACTCACTGCAATAGCTGTGCATGGGTTCCTTGTCGAAGAACACAAACCGCATGTGGAAGTCATACTCCCGATATCGAAAGTGCAGGCGGTTGTTTTGCCCGATGCTGATCTGCGGGAAAAACTCAGGGGCGTGCCCTGCTTCTGTCGTTTTCTTGAAAAACCCGGCGTAGTGGCCTCTGGCCACATCAATGTCCCTGTCGCCCAACGAGGCTCCCACCCAGGTGGGGTTTAACGCGGTTTGCTTGAGCAGGCCTGCCATGGCATTCACCAGGCCGCCCTCGCCGAATTTCAGAGGCTCCGGTCTGATGCCCTTGAGCAAGCCGTCCTCGGCGTCCCCCTTTTCCCGCAACCCGCTCGATCTCTGGCAGTACTCTACCGCCGAGTTCAAGAGTGCCTGGGGATTGTCCTGAGAAGCTTCCCAATGAGAGTCTTCTGCTGTCTCAAGGGTTTCGCCGGTCTCCGGGCCTTCCAAAGCGTAGGCGCATTGCGCTCCTGTCAAAGGAGAGCCGATCCCGTCGACGGCCTCCCTTTCTTTTGAGCCCTGCGCAATCTCTGCCGAGGCCGGGAGCTTTGCCTGTGTGTTCGGCTTAAACTCCGCTGCCCCGTAAGCCCGGCGATCTGAGATGGAACGGCAACCATCAAAACACATAACCAACGCAATGAAGAGAAACCCAGCACGCCAGAGCGGAAACCCCTTCATCATGATTTCCCTTCCCATTTCACATGGCGGTCCAGCCCCTCGATTTGCTTCTCAACTCTTGTCTTCTTGGATTCCAGCCACCTTCTGATGTCCTGTCTCGTCTCGCGTTTCAACTGAAGATCAATCCATGCTTGAATGAAAACCATGCCATTTTTCGCCAGAATCACACGCTCCTTGCCGCTTTGCACGTACTTCCCATCGGTGCTACTTACCCTCCTTCCGTAGAGATTCTCAAAACTCTTCCTGTCCGGGAGCCCACCCTTTCGCCCCTTTTCGCCTCTGCCCTCCGGTCTGTCGGGAGCCTGGTTTAGCGCAAAACAGGATCTGCACATGCAATCAGGCCTGCATTGTCCTTGTCCCAGCAAGGGCAGCGCATTTAGACACACAAGCTCTGATCCGGTGCAATTAATTGCGCTTTATCCCCTGTAAAGTAGAGTTTTTGCAATTTCTCTCTCAACTCGGAGGTCCTCTTCTCAAATACGCCCTCGCCAAAAGGGTGAATTTCTCCGAGGCCCCCCGTGTGGATGAACACCTTTTGGACGGCGTGGGCTCTGTCTTTCAGAACTTCGAGCAGTTCAAAAGCCGATGAACCATCAAAGTCCCCGACGAGTCTCAAGTAAAGGTTTTCACTGTTCTCATGCATGACAATTCTGAAACTCAACGCCATGGGGTGATCCTCCTTCCCTGGAAACCGATGCGCAGCGTCTCCAGTTCCTTTGCCGGTTTTTGCTTTTCTCACTAAAAAATCTATTTCCCCTTTTTGGTCAGCTATCCATTAGCCTTTGGGCGGTCTTTTCGATCTCCTTCAGCGTGGACGGTCTCCGGCTAGTACCGTGTTTCATAAATTGTGTGTCGCTTTTTGGCAATTTGATATTTGAC
>CAZOLJ010000085.1:0-18794 GCA_964580575.1 uncultured Desulfobacteraceae bacterium | reverse complement strand
ACAGGCCAGGAAAAACCTTCGTTACCTTTTGTGCGACGTTTCAGGCCGGTTTGAACCGAAATCAAAGGGAGAAGCATGGGTCCCCAGCCCAACCCAGTGCCTGGACAGAGCCATTGAGGGAAAACCCCGTATCATCGTGGTCCGTTTCGGACCCATGCTGATTCAGCAACGGGATGCCCTGGTGGAGTTGTGTGTTGTTCTGAAGCGAAACACCCGGACCAGGAAGGCGCCTTTGTTGGCCCTGCTCCACGAAAAACATCGCGGGCTGATCGAGGATCTGAAACAGGCGGGAGTGGACTTTGTCAAGTTCATTGCCGATACACCTTTGAGATCCTCCCTGATGGTCAAAATGATCGATGGGCTGGGCACTGAGGATCGGGTGGAACGGCAATTGACGATGCTGTGTCCCTGTCTTCACTACGATGCGCTCGATGCCTCTCACGAAATGACTGTTTGCGGCGCCTATCTCGACCGAATGGTATTGGGTGGAAAATGGCTGCATGAGGTGTGCGAGACGGAAAATCACTTAACATGTAAATATTTCCTGAATCCGAGATCCAAGTCATGACACTGGGCATTAAAAATCAAAAAACTGGTTTTGATCCAGTGAACAACGTCAGAGTCAAAATCTTTTTCTCAAGACATCTTCCTCCTGCCCGGATTTTCATTCTCAGCTTTGCCGGGTTCATTCTCCTAGGTGCCTTTGCTCTGTGGTTTCCGTTTGCAGCCTCCAAGAACCCGCTGACTTTCATTGACGCACTCTTCATGTCCACATCGGGAGTCTGCGTTACAGGTCTTGCCACCATTGACATCGGCAAAGATCTCTCCCTCATCGGTCAGATCACCACAATGATTCTTTTTCAGATCGGTGGGCTTGGAATCATCACCTTTTCGGTTTTTCTGTTCGGCATGATGGGCCGGGGAATTTCCTTCAAGGAAAGAGAAATCATCCAGTCCGTGTTCATGCACACCCCTCGCAGGGACTTCCTGGTGATCTTGAAATCGGTCCTTCTTTTCACTCTTATCATTGAGTCCGTGGGGGCGCTCCTTTTGTTTATCCGCTTTTCTCAGGGTTTCCCGTTGAGTCAGGCTCTTTACACTTCCGTGTATCACTCCGTCTCCGCCTTCAACAACTGCGGCTACTCCCTCTTCTCGGACAGTCTGATGGGGTACCGGAGCGATTGGATCGTCAACCTCACGATCATGGGATTGCTTATCCTGGGAGGAATCGGGTTCATCGTCCTACATGAACTGCTGGCCAAATGGAGGGGTTCTCAAAACAGACTGTCCGTGCACACCAAGATCGTTCTGATCACTACCGGTTTCCTCGTTGTCTCCGGGTCTCTCCTCTTCTATCTTTTTGAAAGAAACTCGATGATAAAGGACATGGATCTTTGGACTTCTGTTTTGGTTTCAATTTTTCAGGCGGTCTCTCCCAGGACGTGCGGATTCAATACCGTGGATCTCGGGTTGCTCACTAATGGAGCGATTCTTCTCATCATGGTTCTCATGTTCATCGGCGCCTGTCCCGGTTCTACAGGGGGCGGCGTTAAGACCACGAGTGCCGCTCTTCTTTTTCTGATGATCTGGAACCGGTTCAAGGGGCATGATGAAGTCAACGTTTTCAATAGAACCATCCCCAAAGAGGTTTTGACCCGAACCATCTCCATTATCATTGCCTCCGCTTTTTCAGTGGCTCTGATCACGTCCGTTCTTCTTCTGGCCGGCAGTGCGAACCTGCCACCCATAGAAAGTCGCCACTATTTCGTGGAATATCTTTTTGAGACGATCTCCGCCTTTGGGACCGTAGGGTTGTCCATGAATGTGACCCCCCGACTCAATGAGATTCAGAAAATCGCCGTGATCATCATGATGTTTGCCGGCCGCGTAGGTCCTTTGACGCTGGCCTTTTCGCTCGCAGTAGCTTCCTCCAAACGGGAAATCACTTATGCGGAAGAGACGGTTATGGTGGGTTAAGGAGGGAACAAAATGAAACGCATCGTCGTGATCGGTCTGGGAATATTCGGAATCAACCTTGTGAAGCAGCTTTACGAGAGCGGCCTCGAAGTCCTTGCCGTTGACAAGCGAAAAGAAGCCGTCCAGGAAGTCAAGGACTTCTCCACAAAAGCCATCGTCGCAGATGGAACCGACCGGAATGTGATGGAGACGATTGGCGTGAGAGAAGAGGACATTGTGGTCATCTCTTTCGGAGAAGATCTCGCGGCCAGCACGCTCGCGACGCTCCACCTCAAACAGATGAAGGTTCAAAAGATCATCGTCAAGGCCCCCAACGAGGAACACAAATTGATCCTCGAGAAAGTGGGGGCCACGGATGTCATCATTCCTGAAAAAGAAATGGCCAGCAAGATCGCCAAGGGCCTCATCTCTCCGAATGTTCTGGACTACATCCCGTTGACGGATAATTACATCATTTGCGAGATCGCCCCTCCCAGCAGCTTCGTGGGCAAGAGCATTGCCGAGCTCCAGTTGAGAGGCAAGTACCACATCGAAGTTATTGCGGTGAGAGATGTTCTCACGGATCAGATCCAAATGGTTCCTCGCGCTGATTTCGTGATCAAAGGAAGCGAAGTGCTCGTGGTGATCGGAAAAGAAAGAGACATCGACAAAGTGAAATGAAGCCCGACACCCTCGATGAGCTCCGCAAGGCGGGGATGCCTCACCGTTGAGGGCGATGGGCCAGGTACAGACCGAGAATGACAGAGATCAGGCCGGCGATGAAAAATACGGAGATCGGCTCCGCCAGGAGCAACGCACCCAGGGCGGCCGACGTGATGGGGCTGAGCGAGAGGAACACCGTGACCCGTGTCGGAGAGGTGTGACTTAGGGCCCAGAGCCACATGTAGTAACCGATGGTGCTGCTAGCGCCGATAAAAAGCACGGCCAGCCAGCCGGCGAGCGTGAAGTGGAAAGATGAGCCGAAAGACCCTTCAAGGCCGGCTGCCACAGCCAGAAAGCCGACGGAGGCAAGCATAGCAAAGGCGCTCACCTGAAGGGTGGGATACTTGATAAGGTAGGGTCGATACAGCACGCTGCACACCGCCGCACAAAGGGCGCTCGCCAGGACTGCCAGTTCGCCGATCCACCCAACGCCTGTGGCGACTGGAAGGAGCACCTTCTCTCCCAGGGCAAAACCCACGCCCACAATGGTCAGCAGCACGCCCACGGTCTTGAGCACGGTCATCCGCTCGTAGCCGATGAGAGCCCCCAGAGTCATGGTCAGCAACGGCACGGTGGCGAAGATCAGGGCGGCACGGGCCGAGGGGATGAACTGCAGGCCGTAGTTCATGAGAACGATCAGGATTCCGAACTGGGTGATGCCCAGTGCTGCAATCGGGAGCATGTCCCTGCGGCTGAACCATTCCCGGCTGGCACGCCAGGCAGGAATGAGCAGAAGGCAGAAGCCGATGAGGTAACGCAGAAAGCCCAGCGTCACCGGATCGGTCTGGTCGATTACAAAGCGGGTGGCGACAATCGCGGAACCGACCTGGACGCCCGTGGCAGCGGCTGCCACCACGGCCAGAACGTTCTTCTGGTAACAGTTTACCTCTTTGAAATAAACACAGAAAAAGGCCATGGGGGTCCCTCCAAAAACAGAACAACGAAGACGCCACACCTCAATGGCAAGCTCTAGGCCATGGGTGAGGCGGGCGGAGGGCTACCGGGAAACTCGCCACGTCATCCCCAGCTGACAGGTGCCGGCGACAACTCGCCGCCCGCCTTCGCTGCCCCTTATCTGCAGAGTCTTTCCCGCAGACTCTTCTTTTTCTGTTTTTGGAGGGACCCCCATGGCCTGAGCCATCCATTTCAGAGAGCTAAACTGTTACCACTTCTACTGAGCCACGTGACCGGTCATAGCTCCAGTTCCCAGGTCTCGCCCACCAGGTCGTGGCCGAAACTGTGATGCGGCTCTTCAAGAACGAGTTTGAATCCCATGGTTTCGTAAATGTGGCGCGCCGCGAGCAGAACATTGTTGGTCCACAGCATGGTTTTGCGATAGCCTGCTTGCCTGGCGAAGCGAAGGCACTCATTGACCATTCGCTTGCCGATGCCCAGCCCACGCGCCTTGGGGTGGACGATCAGGAGCCGCAGCTTGGACACGGTTTCCGACTCCTTGACGAGGAAACCCGATCCCACATTCTCCCCATCTATTTCCGCGATCCAGCACCGTTCCCTCTTGGGGTCGAAATTCTGGATGAACTTGGCCACAATGCCCGCTACCAGCGCTTCAAAGGTCTCGTCCCAACCGTATTCCTGGGTGTAGAGCATGCCGTGAAGATGCACCACCCAGCCCATGTCGCCGGGCTGGTGGGGCCTGAGAAGGTAGGGTGCCTTGGTTTTCGGGCCGGGGCCCAAGAGCTCTTTGATGCGCTCCATGGCCTTGACCAGTTGGATCTGGTCGCTTTCGCTCAGCGAGCCGAGCAGGATGCCGATCTCATCGCGTGCCCGCTCGTTGAGGGGTGAGAACGCTTCCTTGCCCTTTTCCGTGAGCCGCAAAATGCTCTGCCTGCCGTCCTGTTCAGAGGGTTTGCTCTCGATCAATTCTTTTGTCTTGAAGCTGGTGAGGATCCGGCTCAGATACCCGGGGTCCAGCCCAAGATCCTTGCCGACTTCGGAAGCCACGGGCCTTTCCCTGTGGGCCAGTTCGTAGAGCACCCTCACTTCGGTCAATGAAAAGGGGCTGCTGAGGAGTCCTTCGTGCAGCACACCGATCTTTTGTGTATAGAAGCGGTTGAATTGCCGCACCGCATCGATACGCTTCAGGAGTTCTTCGTCAGCCATGATATTCTCCACAAAGGCGGGTAGAGCCATAGTGACATTATTCTATGTCATTGTCAACTATACACTTGACTTAAGCAATCAGTTGCTCCTCATAGGCTCTACAGAGAGCCATGGGCCGCACGCCCCCCTTTCCACAAATGTGACTCCAAGAAAATATTCCTCCCAGTTATCTTCGGACCGCTTTATAATCGATCACCGTCCGCCCGTTCCGAAATCGCCCACCCTCTCATCCCTCCAGACAAAGCTCCTTGCATGAACAAGCTCGACCTGTAAGACCGAACTTCAATGCCTCACCTTGTCAAAAAAACCGTCATCGCTATTGATCCCGCACTAGGGAAAGTGCTGTATTTTGTGTGCGAAAACAAGGTATGTTTCCGGGTATCATGTGTGTTGTGGAAAGGGCAAACCGTGATGGAGCGATGGTCAAAACTCAATGGATACCGTGAGGTGCTGGCGATCAGCCTGCCGCTGGTGGCCTCCATGGGATCCTTCACGGTCATGCAGTTCACGGACCGGGTGTTTCTGGCCAACTACTCTGTGGACGCCATAGCCGCTGCACTGCCGGCCGGCATCGCCTCCTTCACCCTCATCTCCTTTTTCATGGGCGTTGCGAATTACACCAACGTCTTTGTCGCCCAGTACACAGGCGCAAGGGCGTTCAACCGGGTCGGCGCCTCCCTGTGGCAGGGGATTTATTTCTCCCTGGCCGCAGCAGTCCTCCTTGCCCTGATGGTATTCCTTTCCGACAGGATCTTTGAGTTGATCCGCCACTCACCGCGTATCCGGTCTCTGGAAGTCTCTTACTTCAATGTGCTCACGTTGGGCGCAGGCCTTGTGGTTTTGAACTCAGCCATAGCCTGCTTCTACACTGGACGCGGGCTGACATGGACCGTCATGATTGTCAACGTGATCGGTGCTGCGGTCAACATCCCCCTGGACTACTGCATGATCTACGGTGTCGGCCCGTTTCCTGAACTCGGCATCATCGGGGCCGGTATTGCCACCGTCATCGCGTCAGCCACGACCACAGCCGTTCTCGGAATCCTCATTTTCCGGAAAGCCAACAGGGAGCGGTTCTCCACCTGGAAGGCCAGGGCCTTTGACAAGGAACTCTTCGGTCGGATGATGCGCTATGGTATCCCCAGCGGCATCCAGTTCTTCCTGGAGATTTTCGGATTCACGTTTTTCATTCAGATGGTCGGCCGGCTCGGGGACTTGGAACTGGCCGCCTCCAACATCGTTCTCTCCATCGAGTCCCTCTCTTTTCTCCCCATGGTGGGCTTTCACATCGGGAATGCCACCCTGATGGGGCAGGCCATCGGTCGTCGTCGGCCCGAGGAAGGTGCTTACGCCACCACCAGCGCTGTCCACATCACCATGGTTTACATGATGTTCCTGGCCGTGGTCTTTGTCCTTACGCCGGAACCGCTCCTCCGCCTGTTCAGGGCCGATCAGCACACGCATGACCAGTACGCCGAGATCCTGGCCCTCGGCGTCATCCTCCTGCGGTTTGTCGCCGCCTTCTCTTTCTTCGACGCGCTCAACCTCATCTTCTCCAGCGCCATCAAGGGAGCTGGAGACACGCGATTCATCATGTGGACGATTGCGGCGCTCTGTCTCGGCGTGATGATTGTCCCGATTTATGTTGCGGTTGAAGTCATGGGAGCAGGGATTTATGCGGCGTGGACGATCGCCACGATTTACGTGTGCGCCCTAGGCATGGCGTTCATGCTGCGGTACCGCCAAGGGAAGTGGAAACGCATGCGCGTGATCGAGTCGCAACCTATGGGGCATTAGAAAACTGACAAGCCATGCTCCAGGCCTATCGATATTGCCTGGGGGTGATGTCGTACTTCCGCACCTTGTAGCCGAAGATCCGTTCCGTGGTCTTTAAGGATTTGGCCGCTCTTCTTATGTTTCCCCGGCTCGTTTTTAGAGCATCGATGAGCAATTCCTTTTCGTATCTTTCCACCGCATCAATCAGGGATTGAGACTGCTGGGTCCCTGTTTGCTCGGCCGTCGCAAGGGTCGGCGGCAGATGATAGGAATGGATGACCTGGTCATCACAGAGGAGAACCGATCGCTCCATGCAGTTTTCGATCTCTCTCACATTTCCCGGCCAGTGGTACTGGACCAGCGCGTCGATGGCAGGGGTCGAGATTCGCTTGATGTCCTTATGGTATTCCGTGGCGTATTTCTCAAGGAAGTAGTCGGCGAGCATCAGGATATCCGCCTCTCTCTCCCTCAAGGGCGGCAGGTAAATCGGGTACACGTTGAGCCGGTAAAAGAGGTCTTCTCGAAAGGCGCCCTCCTCAACCGCGGCGGTAAGGTCTCTGTTGGTCGCCGCAATGAGACGCACATTAACCTTGATAGTCCTTGTCGCCCCGAGCCTCTCCATTTCCCTCTCCTGAAGAACCCTCAGGAGCTTGCCTTGGCTTTCAAGGGCCAGCGATCCGATCTCGTCGAGGAAGATCGTCCCTCCGTTGGCCAGTTCGAACTTTCCCTCTTTCTGCCGGCTGGCTCCTGTAAAGGCCCCTTTTTCATACCCGAAGAGCTCCGCTTCCACAAGGTTGGCGGGAAGCGCTGCGCAGTTGACCTTGATGAAAGGTTTTTCCGCCCGCAGACTGTTGTAGTGGATGGCGTTTGCGACCAGTTCTTTTCCTGTGCCGCTTTCTCCCAGGAGCAGGACATTCGCATTGCTCTTGGCCACCTGAGTGATGAGGTAGAACACTTCCTGCATCTTGCGGCTGTTGCCGATGATGTTGCTGAAGGAGTACTTTTTGCTCAGTTCCTTTCTGAGCCTGAGGTTCTCCTGGTTCAGCCGCTCCTTTTCCCTCTCGATCTTGTCGAGGAGCGCCACCTTTTGCGCGATCAGGCTGCTGATGATCGTGAGAAAGCGCACGTCTTCGTCCAGAGGCTTGGGCTCATGGAGGGTGAGATCCACACTCAGAGCACCGATCACCCGGGTGCCTTCCTTGATGGGCACGCAGATAAAGGAGATCTGCCCCTTTTCGGGCTTAGCGCGCGCTCCCGTGCGACTCAAAAACAGCGGTTCCGTCGTGATGTCCGGCACGGCGATCGGCTTGCCTGATTCAATGACCCGGCCCGTTATCCCTTCCCCGAGCCGGTACCGGCCTTTGATCCTGGCAGCCGCTGAGATGCCATAGGCGAGTTCGATGTGGATTTCGGAGTTCTCGGGGTTCAGGATCGTGATAGAGCTCCGGTTCATCCCCAGATGCTGCGACAGCTGGTCCAGGACCTTGTAGAGAGCCTTTCTGAGATCCATGGTCAGGTGGATCGCCGAGGTGATCTCGTAAAGGCAAGACAACTTCTCCGGTTGAGCGCTGGAAATGGTCGGCTTCAACTTTTGATCAACCCCCCTCGGACCTGTTGAACATCTGGCGAGAGACTACAAAAATGTAGGAGAAGATGCAATCACTATTTGAGGGGCTCTCAGACAGGTTATCCGGCGGGGTTCAGCCGTGCACCGTGTACCCTGCACCTTGCACCGTTCTTTCTTTCATTCTTCCAAACAGAATTTGCTGAAGGTCTCGTCGATGGGAACGGGATAATTCCCGTCAAAGCAGGCGAAGCAGAGATCTTCTCTGGGGATGTGCGTCGCCTTGACAAGATTGCCCATGCTGAGATACCCGAGACTGTCCAGGCCGATATAGTCCCGGATCTCCTCAACGGTCTTTCTTGCCGCGATCAGTTCCCCTCTGGTCGAAAAATCAATTCCGTAAAAGCAGGGGAACCGATGGGGGGGACAGCTCACCAGGAGATGAATCTCCTTGGCACCGATGGTTCTCAGCGTTTTGATCCTTGTTTTTGCCGTAGTTCCCCGGATGATGGAATCCTCAATGATCAACACCCGCCGGTCTTTCAAAAGCTCCTTCACGGGGTTGAGCTTCACCTTGACCGCAAAGTCCCTCATGGTCTGAGAGGGTTGAATGAAGGTTCTCCCCACATAGTGATTTCGAATGACCCCCATCTCCAGGGGAATTCCCGAGGCCTGGGCATACCCGATGGCCGCATAGTTCCCTGAATCCGGGAAGGGCATGACAAAGTCCGCCTTCACAGGGAATTCTTCTGCCAGAAGCTGTCCCTGCTTTTTTCGGAAGAGGTAGACATTCTCGCCGAAGACCGTGCTGTCAGGCCTTGAGAAGTAGATGAGCTCAAAAATGCACTGGGCCTTCCGGTTGGCTTTCTCGCACCGGATGCTCTGAACTCCTTGGGAATTGATAATCAGAATCTCACCGGGCTCGACTTCCCTGACGTATTCGGCTTCGACCAGGTCCAGAGCACAGGTCTCCGAGGTGAGCACATACCCAGAGTTGAGTCGGCCCAGGCAAAGGGGTCTGAACCCATGAGGGTCCCTGAACGCCAGGAGCGAATCCTCCGTCATGATCACCATGGAGTAGGCCCCTTTGACCTGGCTCATGGTCTCGAGCATGGCTCGCTCCAGACCTTTCTTCATGGCCTTGGCGATCAGATGGAGGACCACCTCGCTGTCCGTGGTGGTTTGAAAGATGGAACCCTCATCTTCCATTTGGCCGCGAATCTGACGGGCATTCACGAGATTTCCGTTGTGGGCGATGGCCAGAGTCTTTCCCAGGTGGTGGATTTTCAGGGGTTGGGCGTTCATCAGCAGGGAAGACCCGGTGGTCGAGTACCGCACATGACCCAGGGCCATGTGTCCTTTCAGTCTTGAAAGGACCTCTTCGCCGAAAAGGTCGGGCACAAGGCCCATGGCCTTGTGCTCCACCACGTGCCTGCCGTCGGAAGTGACAATGCCGGCGCTTTCCTGTCCCCTGTGCTGAAGCGCGTAAAGCCCGAAGTAGGTGAGCTTGGCCGCCTCTTCATGGCCATAGACCGCGAAGATGCCGCATTCTTCGCGAGGACGATCATCTTCGATTTGCGATTTGCGATTTGTGATTTGCGATTTAGGATTTCTGATTTTTTCCATGGTATTCCTGCAGGGATTTCACATCCAGTTTCCCCTCGATCATGCACTTGATGGCAAGGGCCGTGGCCTTGGCTCCGGCAACGGTCGTCGTGTAGGGGATGTCGAAATTGAGGGCTGTGCGGCGGATGGAGGAGGATTCTGAGACCGCCCTCTTTCCCCGTGTGGTGTTGATCACGAGGTTGATCTCCCTGTTTTTGACCATGTCCACAATGTTGGGTCTCCCCTCTCCTACTTTTCGCACTTCCTGATTCTTGATCCCGTAGCGCGTGAGAAAAGAGGAGGTCCCTCTCGTGGCCACGATGCTGAACCCCATGAGGGAAAAAAGCGACACCGTATCCACGATCGCCGCCTTGTCCTCATCCTTCACGCTGATCAGCACCGTCCCTGAGAGGGGCAGTTTCTGTCCTGCGGCAAGCTGGGATTTTGCAAAGGCCAGTCCGAAGTTCTCGTCAATCCCCATCACCTCACCGGTCGATTTCATCTCAGGGCTCAGAAGCGTGTCCACCCCCGGAAACCGGGCAAAGGGGAATACAGATTCCTTGACCGACACATGGGAAGGAAAGACCTCTTTGGTCAGACCGAGATCGCTCAAGGTCATTCCCATGATGACCTTGGTCGCCAGCTTTGCATAAGAGACCCCTGTCGCCTTGCTCACAAAAGGAACCGTTCGAGAGGCCCTGGGATTGACTTCGAGGACATAGATCAGGTCATCCTTGACCGCGTACTGGATGTTCATCAGTCCGACCACCTTCAGTTCCCTGGCAAGGGATCGGGTCTGCTCCTTGATGCGCTCCACAACGCCGGGATTGAGGGAAATGGGAGGAAGCACGCAAGCACTGTCCCCGCTGTGAATCCCGGCTTCTTCAATGTGCTCCATGATCCCGGCCACGACAGTGTCCTTGCCGTCGGAAATCGCGTCCACATCGATTTCAATGGCATGGTCGAGAAACCGGTCGATGAGCACGGGTTTGCCAGGAGACACCTCCACGGCAGTCTTCATGTAGTACTCCAGGTCTCTTTGTTCATAAACGATCTCCATAGCGCGGCCTCCGAGCACAAAAGAGGGCCGCACCAGAACAGGATAACCGATTCTTGCAGCCGCCTCGATCGCCTCCGACTCGTTGGTGGCAATACCGTTTTCGGGCTGGCGCAATCCGAGCCGGGTCAACAATTCCTGGAACCGCCTCCGGTCCTCAGCCAGGTCAATGCTGTCCGGGCTTGTGCCCAGGATCCTGACTCCTGCTTCTGCAAGAGGGACAGAAAGGTTCAGAGGGGTTTGGCCTCCGAACTGGACAATGATGCCTTCGGGTTTTTCCTGTTCCACAATGCTGAGCACGTCTTCCCGGGTCAGGGGTTCGAAATAGAGCTTGTCCGACGTGTCATAGTCTGTGCTGACCGTCTCAGGATTGCTGTTCACCATGATACTCTCGATCCCCATTTCCCTGAGGGCAAAGGAGGCCTGGACGCAGCAATAGTCAAACTCGATGCCCTGTCCGATCCGGTTGGGACCCCCTCCCAGGATGACCACTTTTTTCCGAGTGCTGCGACGAATCTCGTTTTCCTGTTCGTACGTGGAGTAATAGTAGGGGGTGTAAGCTTCGAACTCCGCAGCACAGGTATCCACCAGCTTGTAGACGGGTTCAACGCCGCCTGCCTTTCGAATCTGACGGATCCCCTCTTCCTCTATTGTGAAAAGCCGGGCCAGCTGAACATCCGAAAAGCCGTATTCCTTGACTTCTTTCAGCAGGTCCGCGTCCCAGTCCTTCGGGGAAACCCCCTGCTTCGCCATTTCCATCAGCCTCGCCCTCATACTCACGATCTGCCGGATATGGTGCAAGAACCAAGGGTCGATGCGGGTCAATTCATAGATCCTGTCGAGAGGGATTCCCCTGCTAAGAGCTTCTGCAATGTAAAAGAGGCGATTGGAGTTCGGATTGAGGAGCCCCTGTTCGAGATCTCTGAGGTCCAGGAGGTGCTCCTGGCTTTTCGGAGAATCTCCAAGAAGACCGAATCGCCCGATCTCCAGAGACCGCACAGCCTTCTGCAGGGCTTCCTTGAAAGTCCGGCCGATGGCCATGGTTTCCCCCACGGATTTCATGGAGGTCGTGAGCCTGTCTTCAGCGCCCGGAAACTTCTCAAAGGTCCAGCGAGGGATTTTGACCACGCAGTAGTCAATCGTCGGTTCAAAGGAGGCCAGAGTTTCCCGGGTGATGTCGTTGGCGATCTCGTCAAGCGTGTATCCGACCGCCAGTTTGGCCGCTATTTTCGCGATGGGAAAGCCCGTGGCTTTCGAGGCCAGGGCTGAACTCCTGGAAACCCTCGGATTCATCTCGATCACCACCCTCTCGCCTGTGTCCGGGTGAATGGCGAACTGGATGTTCGAGCCTCCTGTTTCAACCCCGATTTCCCGGATAATGGCAATGGCCGCATCGCGCATGGCCTGGTACTCCCTATCGGTCAGCGTCTGAGCAGGGGCTACGGTGATGCTGTCCCCCGTGTGAACGCCCATGGGATCAAAGTTCTCGATAGAGCAGATGATCACCACGTTGTCTTTGAAATCCCGCATGACCTCCAGTTCAAACTCTTTCCACCCGATCAGGGATTCCTCCACGATGATTTCGGAGATCATGCTGGCATCCAGTCCTGCGCTGGCCAGAACCTCGAACTCCTCGCGGTTGTAAGCGATCCCGCTGCCGATCCCGCCAAGGGTGAAGCTGGCCCGGATGATCAGAGGATATCCGAGGGTCTCCGCCGCAACCCTGGCATCCTCCATGGTCCTCGCAATTCCGCTCTTCGGCACCCGGAGCCCGATGCGAGTCATGGCATTGCGGAATTTTTCCCTGTCTTCGGCTTTCTGAATCACCGGGATCGAAGCGCCGATCATTTCCACGCCCAGCTTCTCCAGCAGCCCTGTTTCGGCGACCTTGACCGCTGTGTTGAGGCCTGTCTGACCGCCCAGTGTGGGAAGCACGGCCTGGGGTCTTTCCCGTTCGATGACCTTGGCAACGATCTCGGGGGTGATGGGCTCGATGTAGGTGTGGTGAGCCGTCTCAGGATCGGTCATGATCGTGGCGGGATTGCTGTTAATGAGGACAACGTCGAAGCCTTCTTCCCTGAGCGCCTTGCAGGCCTGGGTGCCCGAGTAGTCGAATTCACAGGCCTGGCCGATCACAATGGGGCCGGAGCCGATGATGAGGATCTTCTTGATGTCAGAACGTTTGGGCATTACTTCGTTGCCTGTCGCAGGTTGCTAGTTGCAGGTTGCGTGTTGCGCGTCCGAGGTTGCAGGTGGCTTGTTGTCCGTTGCCTAGCTTTCGGCGGCTGTATTCTGCCTGCTGTCTTCTGTATTCTTTTTTGTTTTCAACTTTAGGCACTTTAGCCTCCGGCCTGTAGGGCCTACGGCCCGGAGGGGCATTTTAGCTCACTTTAGACACTTCCTCTTCTGTCTTCTTGTCACTTGTCACTCGTCACTTGTCACTCGTCACTCGTCACTTGTCACTCGTCACTCGTCACTTCTTATAATGTTTCTCCATCATCTCCACGAACCTATCGAAGAGATACGTGGCATCGTGAGGTCCCGGAGAGGCTTCAGGATGATATTGAACGGAGAAGAGAGGCATTTTCTTGTGAACAAGCCCTTCAAGAGTGCCGTCATTCAAATTCACGTGGCTCAGTTCAATGTCCGGATTGTTGAGCGACTCAATGTCCACGCAGAACCCGTGATTCTGGGAAGTGATTTCCACTTTCCCTGTGGACAGATCTTTCACGGGCTGGTTGGCGCCCCGATGGCCGAACTTGAGCTTGAACGTCTTGCCTCCCAGCGCCAATCCGACCAACTGATGGCCCAGGCAAATACCGAAAATGGGTCTCTCTCCGATCTGCGCCCGGATGGTATCGACCGCATAGGTGACCGCTGCCGGATCTCCAGGCCCGTTGCTCAGGAAAAGGCCGTGAGGATCGAGTTTGCTGATTGTCGCTGAATCCGTGTTTGCAGGAAGGACCAGAAGGGTGCATCCCCTTTGTTCCAGCGAACGGAGGATGTTGTATTTTACACCGTAGTCCATGGCGACAACGCGCCACTTGCCAGGCTCATCGGGCCACCGAAACCCCTCCAGGCCCCGGTCGAGTCTGACCGGCCTTCCATCCTTCCACAAAAGGGCCTCCTTCCCTGTCACCTCCATCACCAGGTCCAGGCCTGTCATGGAAGGCGATTGTCTTGCCTTGGAGACCAGGGAATCGGGGTCCAGATCCAGAGTGGAGAGCGCGGCCCTCATGGCGCCTGCTTGCCGAATGTGCTTGGTCAGAGCCCGGGTGTCGATTCCTTCCACTCCCGGCACATGGGCTTCCTTCAGATAAAGGGCGAGGCTTTTCCGGGATCTCCAGTTGCTCGGAAATTCCTGGTACTCTTTCACCAGAAACGCCCGCACCTGGATTCGCTCCGATTCGACGTCGGCGTCATTGATCCCGTAGTTCCCGATGAGGGGATAGGTCATGGTGACCATTTGCCCGCAATAGGAGGGATCGGTCAGGATTTCCTGGTAACCGGCCATGCTGGTGTTGAAGACCACTTCCCCTGTGACTTCACTGTCTCCGGTAAAGGAACGTCCGCGGAAAATCGTCCCGTCCTCAAGTGCGAGCAAAGCCTTTTTGTATCTAAGTCCCGTTTCCATATCGCCCAAGAACTATTTCATTTTCCCTTTTTCAGCAAGGCCAAAAGAGCTTTGTCTGCCGACCGCGGACCGCAGACCGCCCTTGTTCCTTGCACCGCGCACCTTGCACCGTGAACCGTTAATCTAATCCCACTCCTGCAGTCCGTCCTTATTTAAATCAGGAGCGGATTTCGGCCTCACCTTCCTGTAGACCTCAAAAGGACTCATGGTTTTCCTCTCTACCTTGAGAAGGTCCTCTTCAACCCTGATCCCGAAAAGCTTCTCGTTCTCCTGAAGATAAGTCAAGATGAGGAACCAGTCTTTCTCCTCCAGGGAAACAATTTCGCCCCCATTCAACTGCTCCTCGTCGATGAGCCTGAAGGGGTCTCTCACATAGATGGCTCCTCCTGAAGCAAGAGAAAAGAGGTTCGAGCCTGGATAGGGAGTGGCCTGGGGCTTCACCCTGCCCTCCTGATCAAACTCCAGACCGTTCAGAATGACAAAACCCCCGCCGTTCAGAGGGTCGCCGGCCATGAAGGATTCTGCCAGGTAGTCGAGGCAAGTCCCGTTGATGAGCACCCTGGGTTTGCCCACGGCGTTGATCAGGGGTCTGCCCGCCGCATTCCCCATCACATAGACCTCCCCACCTTTGGCGCCGTAAAGAAACGTCTGGCCCGTGTCTCCGTAGATCACGATCTTCCCGGCCTTCATGATCTGACCCAGTTGGTCCTGAGCATTGCCGTGGACATAGATGGAGAGACCGTCAATGCCTGAACCGAGATAATCCCCTGAACTGCCGTAAATGTCGATCCGCACACCGCCTGAGTCAGGACCGAAACCGCACCCGTGAAAACGCTGGCCTCTGAGCCCGAAAACAATGAACCTGCGCCAGCCCCTGAAAAAAGCCTCACCCATCAACCGGCTGTCACACCAGTCTCCTTCAGGCGGGAACAGAGACGCATCGATGATCAAGACCTTTTCATCGTAAGAGGGCGCCCTGAAAAACTGGCGAGTCTCCCAGTCGATCAGGCGATAGCTGCTTTTTTGATCAGGGAATCCAGGCGCGTCTTGGTCGAGGGACGGGAAGTTCCTGAGAATCGCTTCCAGCGTCTTGCTCACCATTTGAACAATGGACCGTCTCTTCTTGTCATAGGTGGGGTACCGGCGGTCCAGCATGTCCGTCAAAGCCGAGAGAGCCACCTCGAAATAGGCATCCCCTTTTCTTGCCCAGATCCTGATTTCCTTCAGGCAGTCCATGAAGTCCGAGTAGTCCCAGGTCCTGATGCCCCGTTGGAGGTAATCAAAGAGAAGCTCCGGCCGCTGGAGTTCGAAGAAGCTCGCAATGTTGAACCGTTGCCGGTTTTCTTCCTCCTGGACGTAGTAGACGCGACCCGGAAGATAGGGAACCTGATCCGAGGGGACTTTCACCTCTTTGCCGAATTTGTCGAGGCACGTGAGGTGTTTTGTCCCGGCCGTCGAGCCATTTCCTTCCAGGCTAAAGATGAAAGAGCCACCGTCCGTGTGACTGCCGCCCCGGGCGTTCCAGTAACGGTCCGCCACCGTCCCCACGCGAGGATCTTCATCGGAGAGGCTTCGGAGTGTCGCGTCGATCGCCTGCTTCTCCGAACAGATGAGCCCCACCTGAACCTGGCCGTCGTGGAGAGCGAAGACCTGGGGCCTGAGCATGGCCGTATCCGTGATGCCGATCAGCTGAAGTCTGCGGTTCTCCGTATCGTTTCGGGCGATGATGAAGAACCAAGGGCCATCGGGAGAGGCGTGGATGTGCGTGGCCTGGATGGCCCTGTAAATTCTCTGTTTCTCCGGAGAGAGCTGGTCAAAATCCCTCTCCAGCGTTGGAGCGAGAGCCTCGATGACATACTCCAGGGGATACCCGTAGGTCCGGCTATAAAGATCGAAGAGGAGCACAGAGACCTCCGTGTCCGTCAGAAACAGGGGGTGGATGTTCCTCTGCCTCAGGTATTCGACGACCGAATGGTAGTTTGCGAAGTCTCCATTGTGCACCAAGGCTTCGTTGAGGCCTATGAAAGGGTGAGCGCCTGCCGGATGCCAGACCCTTCCCTTGGTGGGGTAGCGCTGGTGGGCGATCCAGATGTGGGACTTGAAGTCATCGAGCTTGTAGTACTGGACCACCTGCTCGGCATAGCCCACGATCTTCAGGATGAAGAAATTCCTTCCGTGGGAGAGGACAAAGGCTCTCTGCTTCCCGAAAGCATCGTAGTAAGCCTTGTTGAGCCTGAACGTGTTCTGGTAGACAAATTCGTCTTCTGCCTTGCGCCGGCTCAGCCCTTCGAGACCTTGACGGGAGATGAAGGCGTCCAGGACGTCGGGCTTCACCCTGACAAAGTATCTCCACACGTCCGGAGGCCGGACCTCCAGCCCGTGGATGTCGCGGTAGTCGTCGATGTGGGGAATTTCTTCGGAGAAGTCGATCTGGAACCAGGGCTCGATGAATTCGCGGTGAACGTCCCCCATGACCCCGTCTTCGAGGGCGGCGATCTGGAGGATGTAGTCCTCTTCAAGAATTTCAGGAGAGACGCCCAGCATTCTGGGGTCAAAACCCATAGCCGCAATGCCGCCTCCCCTGCCGTTTCCCCGGTTGTGCATCTGCCGCGAGGGTTCGAAAATGTGCTTGCCTCTCACCGGGATGCTGCACGCAAATCCCGTCACCCCGCATCCCCCTTCCGCCTCTGTCTCAAAGCGGTCCGGAGTCGGCAGGTCCTCGATCAGGGTCTTTCTCGATTCTATAATGCGATGAATGATTTCCGCCTTATTCATGATAACAAACCTCAAAGAACTGGAGTGTTGGAGCATTGGAGCACTGGAGCATTGGAACAATTGGTTTGCAGGCCTTCTTGCCCATCACTCCATTACTCCACCACTCCAGTACTCCATCATCCTTTCTTCATATAGTCCAAATGCACCAGGCAATCCGTGCGGCCCACGAGTTCGCGGATGCTTTTCATGCCGAGCCTCTTGAGGATTCGCACGAGCTCTTTGCGCCACGCGAGAAAGAGGTTGATGATGCGCTGCGTTCCCCACTCCAGGTCGATGAGGTTCATGAGCTCCACATCCGTGGTCGCGATGCCTCTGGCACATCCTCGGCCGCTTTCACAGTTGTGACATCGGATGCACTCCAGAGCCACAAGATCCGCTGTACCCGTGCATACACCGTCCGCACCCAGGGCGATAATCTTGGCCACATCATGGGGCGTCCGGATTCCGCCGCTCGCGATAACCGTGATCTTGTCCCTCACCCCTTCCTGGATGAGGAAGCGGTGAACCTTGGGAAGGGCATACTCGATGGGCATGGCGATGTTCTTTTTGGCAATGTCCGGAGCAGCGCCTGTGCCCCCGTAGCTGCCGTCCAGGTGGATGATGTGTGCTCCGGCGTAGTAGCTGCCCACTGCCACCATGTCCACATCCGTCGGAGTGGAGACCTTCACGGACACCATCGCCTGGGGATTGATCGCTTTGATCCAGTCCACGTGCTTCTTGTGGTCCTCCACCGAGTACACGCTGTGGAAAGGGAAAGGGGAGAAAAGAGGGAATCCCACGACCGCTTCCCTCATCCGGGCTACCCCGGGAGTGACCTTGGCACCCAGGAGATGCCCGCCCAGTCCGGGTTTTGCGCCCTGGGCATATTTGAACTCAACGATTTTGACTCTCTTGATGGTTTCTTCCCGGACACCGAAAAGCCCTGTGGCCACCTGAGTGATGACATGGTCGTCATAAGGTTTGAGCTCGTCCGGATATCCTCCCTCCCCGGTGCAGCAGAAGGTTCCGAGCGCTGAAGCGGCCTTGATCCGGCTCAGCATGGTCGTGATGCTCACGGATCCGTAGGACATACCCCCGCCGTAAAAGGGGACTTCGATCCTCACTCGATGGGCATGGTCATTGCGCCGGTTCAGATCCACCCCCACATCCACATCCCCGTCTTCAACGGCTAAGGCTTTCCCGGGCAAGGGCAACACCAGCCGGAGCTTGTCAAATCCGCCTCCGGAGGCGCCGGTCCGGTATTCCAGGCCGCCGGGAGGGACCCTCCCTGTTTCAGCCATGTGCCATGTGCTCGCCAGAAGGTCGGGTGGCCACCTGAAGTCTCCCATGGTGTCGAAGGTGGGGTTTCTTCTCAGAGAGAGCGCTTTCACCGGGCACTCCTTCGGGCAAGGGGTCGCGCAGTCCGGCCCGACACACCGATAGGCATTTCGGGTCAGCACACGGCCTCTCTTCATTTCGTGGACCCCATAGGGACAACTCTCGACACACTTGCCACAGGCTATGCACTCTTTGCTGCGATTGAGGCGGTATTTCCCGACCGGATTTCGAAATCGCGATGGCGTTTTCACAACATCAGGGACTTT
>CAZOLJ010000084.1:0-18908 GCA_964580575.1 uncultured Desulfobacteraceae bacterium | reverse complement strand
TGGGAAATAGAGAAGCGCCTCGCTGCTCTGCGCATGGAGGAGCTTGCTGCTGAAAAGGAAAAAGGGTGGCCTAGTATGCCACCCTTTTTTTGTGATCATGGTGCGGAAGGGGGGACTTGAACCCCCACAGGCTTACGCCCACTACCCCCTCAAAGTAGCGTGTCTACCAAATTCCACCACTTCCGCACAACCCGTCATCACTTGCTCTGGCTGCTGGCAGGGGCCGGACTTCCCGCGGGAGCCGGGCTTTCAGCCGGCTGAGTCGCCACAGGGACATTCACTCCTTTCATCAGGGATGAAGAGGCCCCTCTTCCCATGAGGAGGGCCAGACCGAGAGAAGTGAACATAAAGATCACGGCTGTTGCCACGGTGATCTTGCTCAGGAAAGGAGTCGCTCCGGTGCTTCCGAAAACCGTCTGGCTGGAGCCTCCAAAGGCAGCACCCATGCTGGCGCCTTTCCCTTTCTGCAACAGAACAATCATGACCAGCGCGATACAAACAACCACGTGGAGTAACGTGAGAACAAGAACCATTTCAGCATTCCTTTCAACCTACCGCCCTTTTTCGGGCCAAAAATTGGATTTTTCATACTACCAAAAAAAGATGGGAATGCAACAAAAATCATGGGGCGTCGCCAAACCGCACAATAGCCAAAAAAGAATCGGGCTTTAGACTGGCTCCACCGACAAGGGCTCCGTCGATGTCCGGTTTTGACATGAGATCCCGCACATTGTCGGGTTTGACACTTCCTCCGTAAAGGATCCTTATGGCCTGGGCCGTTCCCTCTCCGAACTGCGCTTTCAGCCACTGCCGGATGAACTGGTGCACTTCCTGAGCCTGCTCCGGAGTTGCGGTCCGGCCGGTCCCTATGGCCCAAACCGGTTCATAAGCGAGAAGGGCGGTAAGGGGAAGGTTCTTCCCTCCCCTGAAGCTCTTCAGGGAGAGGTTGAGCTGTCGCTCGATGATTTGGAACGTGAGGCCTTTTTCTCTTTCTTCGAGCGTCTCACCGATGCACACAATGGGAATAAGCCCCTTTTTCACCGCTGCTGAGGCCTTGCGGTCAACGACCTCGTCCGTTTCTCCGAAAAGGGTTCTTCTCTCGGAGTGACCGAGGATCACGTGGGTGCATCCCGCATCTGCAAGCATGGAAGCGGAAACCTCTCCGGTGAATGCGCCCTGCGCTTCCCAGTGCATATTCTGTCCCGACAAGAGAATGGGGGCTTTACCGATCGCCTCCTTGACTCTCAGTAAGGTGGTAAAAGCTGGTGCGACAAGCACTTCGACCCCGCCCAGTCCCTTGATGCCATCGGCGAGGGCTTTGACCAATTGAGCCGCTTCGACCAGAGTCAAATTCATTTTCCAGTTGCCTGCGATCATCGGGATCCGTGATTTCATACTCTGCCTCCTATGGGTTTGCCGGTGGAGATGTTTTTCTCGACCGCCCCGGCCAGTCCCAGGGACATGACGATGGCGTCCTCCGCCGGGTCGGTGTAGTAATTCTTTCTTCGGCCGCTCTCCACAAAACCGAATTTCTCATAAAGCCTCATGGCCGCTCTACCGGAGACCCTCACTTCCAACCAGATCCGGGAGATCCCCCTGGACAAAGCAAGGTCGATCATTTTCGCCAGGAGACAACTCCCGTGTCCCCGATTTCTGTAAGTGGGGTGAACCGCAAGATCGAGCAGCTGAAGTTCTTCCCGGACAACCCAGATACAAAAGTAGCCCAGAAGAACCTTGTCGGACATCAAGGCCCAGAGCTGAGAAACAGGGTTTTCGAGCGCTTGAAGAAAGCCGTTCAGCGACCAGGGGGCGGAAAAAGAGAGGTTTTCGATCTCCAGAACCCTGTCCAGATAGAATTCATGATTTTCTACGGTGACCTGAACCAGGGAGGTCATGGTGATTCGAGCAGTTTGCTGGCCAGGGAAATCCCCATTTTTCCTGCTTCCTGTGCTTTTTCGGCAAGAGCCGTCACCTTGAAGTTCGGTCGGTTCTGAACGATGGCGATAATCATCGGAAGATTGACTCCGGTGAGAACCTCGATCTTCGCTTCCTTGAGAAAGGAGAGGCTCAAATTGGAAGGGGTTCCTCCGAACATGTCCGTGAGGATGAGCACCCCATCTCCCTTGTCCAGGGTACCGACTTTCGCCTCGATTTTCTTTCTCAGGAGATCCGTGCCTGACGTCTCGGTAATGGCGATCGTGTCGACTGCCTCTATTCTTCCAACGATGAACTCGGCGGCGCTCAGCAGCTCTTTGCCCAAATCGCAGTGGGTGACAATCAGCAAGCCTATCATAGGGTGAACCCGATCCTAGAAGTCCTCATCATTTTGAATAATCGTCCGATAGAGTTCTTTTTTGCTCGTGGCCTCCATCAAGATCTTTCGGAAAGCGCTGTTCTTGAGGATTTTAGCTATCTTCGCAAGGGCTTTGAGGTGGATGCTCGCGGAATTCTCCGGAGCCACCAGGAGAAAGAAAAGGAAAGCCGGCTCTCCGTCCATAGAATCGAAGTCGAGCCCCGTGCGACTCCTTCCAAAGGAAATAATCGGATGGGTGATTCCGTGGAATTTCCCGTGAGGGATGGCCACGCCGTCCCCGATCCCCGTGCTCCCCAGACGCTCCCTCTCCAGCAACACCCTGACCAGGGCCTTCTTATCTATGGAAGGTTCCCGCCTGACCAAAGCGTCTACGAGTTCTTCCAGAACCTCTTTCTTGTCTTTGGCCTTCAACTCGGGAAGGATATAGTCTTCGTCTGTCAGTTCCGAGAGCTTCATCGCCTAGGATCCTGGAAAAAGAATCAACTGGCCGGCTCGATCAGGCCAATATGGCCGTCTTTGCGTTTGTACATCACATTGATCTCTCGGGATCGAGAATTCCGGAAGACCAGGAAATCCTGTCGAGAGGCTGAAAGCTGCATGGCTGCTTCTTCGGGGTCCATGGGTTTAGCCACCAATTTTTCGACCGAGATGGTCGGCTCCTCCGCAACCCCTTCCGCCGCCGCTTCGCTCGTAAGGGCCTGCTCCCCCTTGATGTTCTCGGCTCTTCTTTCTCTTAATCTGGATCGGTGCTTCTTGACCTGGTTTTCTATCTTATCCATGACCATATCAATGGCGGAATACATATCTTCCGTCTCTTCGTAAGCCTTGATCCTTGTCCCATCGACATTCACGGTCACATCCGCCATGTGTCTGAATTTTTCGACCTCGAGAACCACATGGGCCTCCATGGGAGAGTCCAGATACTTCTTGATTTTTGAAAGCTTCTCTTCTGCATAAGCCCTCAAGCTCTCTGTAGGTTCCATGCGCCGAAAAGCCACGGTGATCATCATAAGCGCTACCTCCCCAAAAAACAAAGCTTTATAGCAAAGAAGTTATTTGAAGTCAATGAGAGTCGCTCAGTAGGGTTTTTTTCGTTTCCTAGAGGGCAGAATACCCAGCGCTTCCCTGTACTTAGCGACCGTCCTCCGGGCTACGTCAATGTTGTGCTGCTTGAGCATATCCGCAATCTCCTGGTCGCTGTATGGCTTTGCCCTGTTTTCTGATTTGATAATGTTCTTGAGGTGCTCTTTGACCGTCTCGGAAGAAACCGACTCTCCGTCGAGGCAGTGGATGGCGCTGTTGAAAAAGTACTTGAGTTCGAAGACGCCTTGGGGCGTATGAACGTATTTGTTGGTGGTCACGCGGCTGATGGTGGATTCGTGCATCTGGATGTCTTCCGCCACATCCCGCAGCACCAGGGGCTTGAGGTGAGCAATGCCGTTGTCCAGGAATTCCTTTTGAAAGCGGACAATGCTCTTGGTCACCCGGTAAATGGTCCTCTGCCGTTGATGAATGCTCTTGATCAGCCAGGCCGCCGATTTGAGCTTGTCCTGGATGTACTGTTTGGTGCCGTCCTCCAGCGTTTCCTTGCTGGTGAGGATATCCCGGTAGTAAGCGTTGATCTTCAGCTTGGGCAAACCGTCTTCATTGAGGACGATCTCGTAGTCATCTCCCATCTTGAACACGTAGATGTCCGGGCTGATGTAGATGGTCTCTTCGTCGGAGTACTGTCGGCCCGGCTTGGGCTCGAAGGTTGTGATAATCGAGACAGAGTCAAGAACGTCCTCCAGGGGCACGGAAACACTCTTTGCAATGAGATCATATTTCTTGTTTTCGAGCTTGTCCATGTGATTGAGGATGATCTTTTCAATCAGAGTTCCGCCGAAATCCTGAAACCGTGCCTGGATGAGGAGGCATTCCCGTGTGTCTCTGGCCGCCACACCCACAGGATCAAAGTTCTGGACAATAGAGAGGGTCTCCAGCACTTCTTCCGGTGGTTGGAGTGTAATCTGTGACAACTCCTCCACCGAGAGAGTCAAGTACCCGTCATCATCAAGGTTCCCGATAATGTGAATCGCGATTTCTTTCGCGGTGTCACTGATTCGGGTCATATTGAGCTGCCACATGAGGTGGGACTGGAGGCTGGGTTTGCTGGCGGTCACGTTTTCAAAGGAAGGCGATTCCTTGGCTTCGTAAGGGGACTCGGCCCATCCCTTGTTGTAATCGGAAAGATAACTTTCCCAATCCATGTCTTCCCTTATTTTTTCCTGGGCATCCACCTCCGCCAGCTTGGGTTCCGGCTCCGAATCTTTTCCAGACTCTTTCTCCTCATCGCCGCCTTCCGAGGGGTGTTCTTCCAGTACAGGGTTGGTCTCCAGCTCCGTGTGTACGGTTTCCAGAAGCTCGATCCTGGAAAGCTGGAGCAGTTTGATCGCCTGCTGCAGCTGAGGGGTCATGATCAGCTGCTGTGCAAGAGTGAGGGATTGTTTAAGCTGTAAAGCCATAAGCCCCGCGTTTACATGCAGAATTCTTCGCCGAGATAACAGCTTCGGGCGATTTTGCTCTGAAGGATCCTTTCCGGGTCACCAAACTCCACGATATGACCCTGACTGATAATATAGGCGGAATCGCAAACTTTCAATGTTTCTCTCACGTTGTGGTCCGAAATAATGATTCCCATGCCGCGGTCTCTCAATTGTTTCACGATCTGGTGAATATCCTGGACTGAGAGGGGATCAATGCCGGCAAAGGGTTCATCGAGCAGCATGAACCGAGGTTCGGTGATCAACGCTCGAGTGATTTCCAGCCGGCGCCTTTCTCCACCGGAAAGGGAGGATGCTTTTTGTTTGGCCAAATGGCTGATGTTCAATTCCGAGAGAAGCCTCTCGAGGCGATTTTTCATCTGCTCCGCAGTGAGCCCCAAGCTCTCAAGAATGGCCAGGAGGTTTTCCTCCACCGTAAGCTTCCGAAACACAGAGGGTTCCTGGGCCAGATACGTGATGCCTTTCCTCGCCCTGATGTACACGGGATCTTCTGTAATGTCCTGGCTGTCCATCAGTACCTTTCCTTGGTCCGGCCGAGTGAGCCCGATCACCATGTAAAAGGTCGTCGTCTTGCCTGCACCGTTGGGCCCGAGCAACCCTACGATTTCCCGCCTTCTCAGCGTGAGGTCGATACGATCGACCACTCTCTTCCCTCGGTAGGTCTTGACCAGGCCATGGGCCTCCAGTGTCTCAACAGCTTCGGCCAACGGCAATCACCTCTTCTCGGAGCGCGGCGAGATCACCGCCCTTACCCTGGTGTCCCCTGATCCTTCCACAAGGCTCCGGTTTTCCTTCAGGAGGAGTGTCACCACAGTCCCCTCCACGAAATCATCCCCTTGTTGGACCACGGGCTTTCCGGTGAGAACCACTCGCTCTTCATCCCAGTAATAGGTGGCTTCCTGGGCCGTTACCAGACCTCCGCTCTCCCGGGTTATTCTGACATCGCCTTTGGCAACGATCTTCTCGATCTTCATGCTCTCTTTCTGACTGGATTCTTTGCTCTTCTCCCCGTAGTAGACAACCATTTTCTGGCAGAGGATGTTCCAGTCTTCCCTCTTGGCATCCACGTTCCCGCTGAAGGTGACCCTCTTGCGCTGGTGATCGAACTCCAGGCTGTCGGACTTGATCACGATGGGTTGCCCCTGTGAATCCCCAAAGGCCTTCTTCAGGGTCTGGCCGCTTGCACCGGGCGCCAACAACAGGACCCAAAGACTCAGAAAAAGAAAGTAGCGAAATAGAATCATCATAGAACGGGAGGCTCTCCGTGCATCAGGGTAGTTACGTTTGAGAGGATCTGCATGGTTTGCCTGCCAACATCGAGAAAGAGCCCCTTGCCTTCAATCGAGAAAAAGGCGCCCGAGATCTTGACCTCTTTGTCTGTTTCCAGATAGCCCTCCTTGTGATGGTAGATTGCCTGTTCGGTTGTGAACCGGTAGCCGTCTTCAGTCTCCCCTATCAGGTCTCCCTGCAAAACGAGCCGGCCTGTGCGTTTGTCAAACTCTCCCTGTTTGCCCTGCAGGGTGACGACCGGCCTATTTTCGGGTTCCAGGGTGATGTGAAAGTTCATAAAGGCGACAAACTGCTGGTCCTTTGAGAGCTTTGCTTCGGAAGCATCCAGCGCCCACCTGACCTTGTGAGCGGGATCTTCCTGAACGTAGTGAATGTCCTTGAGCCGAATGCCTTCTTCGGATTCCTTGTCCTGAGCGGCTTTTTGATCCATGGGTTCCCTGCGAGCCTGGAAAAGATAGATCGTCATGGCTGCAATAAGAAACCCCATAGCTACTAAGGGCCAGTGCTTTCTAAGGAATTTGTTCATTCTGCAATAATTATACCAAAAGGTCCTTTACGGTGTAAAGACTAATTTTCCGTCTTTGCCGATCGAATAGGGCCACAGGCCCTTGGCCTTAAGGATGGCCTCACAGAGTTCTCTCACCGCTCCCTTTCCGCCTCTGTTTTTCGTAGAGAACGCGGCTGCCGCCCGGATCTCCGGAACCGCATCCGCCACGGCAACGGCTATGCCTGATTGTCCGAAAAGAGGAAGATCCGGAAGATCATCCCCCATGCAACAAATTTCCGGCTTCACAAGCCGTTTCCTTTGAATCAGGTCGGCGCACACCCCGGCCTTGTCCTTGACGCCCAAATGGACATCGCAGATCCCCAGGTCCCTGGCCCGAAACTCTGCAGCTGCGGACTTTCGGCCGGAAATCAGAGCAACTTCGATTCCCGCCTGCAACAGCATTCTCAGCCCGTGGCCATCTTTGGCATTGAAGTGCTTGGTCTCCTCACCCTGATCATTCGTGATGATGCGCCCGTCTGTGAGTACGCCGTCCACATCAAGGATGAGAAGTTTCACCTTTGCGAGGGCTTTTCCGGTCATCTCCATTCCTTCCTGAAATAGGGAGAGCCTGTGAGGGGGCATTTCCCGAAGAAGAGTGACCCCTGTGGAAAAGAGGCCTGTCCTGGTGGAAACAGACTACTTGGCGCTTTGAACCAGTCGATGGATCTCTTTGAGCAGGGTCAGGAGAGGCCTTACCTGGTCGAGGGGAAGAGAGTTCGGTCCGTCACACAGGGCGGAGTCCGGCTCAGGATGCACTTCCAGAAAAAGGCCGTCGGCTCCCGCGGCCACGGCCGCTCTGGAGAGGTGTTCCACGAACTCCCTCTGGCCCCCGGACGAGGTGCCCAGGCCGCCCGGGAGCTGAACGCTGTGGGTCGCATCGAAAACCACAGGAAAGCCGAAAGTCTTCATCACCGCAATGGAGCGGATGTCCACGATCAGGTTGTTGTAGCCGAAAGAGGTCCCTCGTTCCGTCAGCAGGATGCGTGGGTTGCCTGTTGAGAGGACCTTGGCGGCTGCCCCTTTGATGTCCCAGGGCGCGAGAAACTGGCCTTTCTTGATGTTGACCGCCAGTCCTGTCCTGCCTGCGGCAAGAAGCAGATCGGTTTGCCGACAGAGAAAGGCGGGAATCTGAATCATGTCCAGGACGGAAGAGGCCTTTTCTATTTCTCCTACACTGTGGACGTCGGAAAGGAGCGGAAGCCCCACTTTCTCCTTGACCTTGTGAAGAATTTCCAGACCCCTGTCAATGCCAGGACCGCGAAAAGAATCCACGGAGGTTCGGTTCGCCTTGTCGTAAGAGGCTTTGAAAATGACCGGGATCCCCATCAATTGCTCCGTCTCCCTGAGAAAATCCGCTACGATCAGGGTGATGTCTTCACTTTCAACCACGCAGGGCCCTGCGATGAGAAAGAAAGGACCTTTCTCGCCGATCACGACATGACCTATGTTCACAGGATCTCTCATAGACGGTACAAAGGATTCTGGCTGAGTATGTAATCGAAAGGACCTGGAAAAGTCAAGAAATCACACCGGGAAAAAGAACTTTTGCTTGTCACACCAGAGGAAAGGGACTATATATCAAATTTTGAGTTTGTGGATGCAGCAGGGTGGAGGTCACACGGTGCCTGTGAGAAGAGCGAGCAAAACGATTCAGGAGATCAACCAGCGCATCAAGGAGGGGAAGGTTGTCGTTGTCACGGCTCAGGAGATGACGGAGATTGTGAAACGCAAGGGACCGGCAAAGGCTTTCAAAGAGGTAGACGTGGTGACGACCGGCACTTTTTCTCCTATGTGCTCTTCAGGGGCGTTCATCAATTTCGGCCACACCAAGCCGACGACCAAGGCGGCCAAGGTGTGGCTGAACGACGTGCCGGCTTATGCCGGAGTTGCTGCGGTGGACATCTACATCGGAGCCACGGAACCTGCTGAGGATGACCCGCTCAACCGAGTGCACCCGGGGCAGTTCAAGTACGGGGGCGGGCACGTGATTCACGACCTCGTGGCCGGAAAAAGCGTTCGCTTGAGGGCGACGGCTTACGGAACGGACTGCTATCCGAACCGGAGGGTGAACAAGAAGGTGAAGCTGTCCGACCTTCCCTATGCCGTGCTCCTGGACCCCAGAAACGCTTACCAGAACTACAACTGCGCGGTTAATTTGTCGAACAAGACCATTTACACCTACATGGGTGTCCTGAAACCCAAGGCGGGCAACGCGAATTATGCGACAGCCGGCCAGTTGAGTCCGCTCCTGAATGACCCTTACTACCTGACCCTGGGCCTGGGGACGAGGATCTTCCTGGGAGGGGCGCAAGGATACCTCGTCGGTCCGGGAAGCCAGCACAAGCCGAGTGTCAAGAGAGGAGAAAACGGGGTTCCTCTATCCCCTGCAGGCACGCTGATGGTGATGGGGAATCTGAAGGAGATGAACCCCAGGTGGCTGGCTGGCGTCAGCATGCTCGGATACGGGTGTTCGCTGGCGGTAGGCATCGGGGTCCCCATTCCGGTCTTGAATGAAGAGATCGCGAGGTTCACCGGAGTGTCCGATGAGGAGATTTTCACCCAGATCATCGATTATGGAAACGACTATCCGAAGGGGGAGGGCGTGAGCCTCGGCCAGGTGAGCTACGCTGAGCTCAAAAGCGGGACCATCAAGTTCAGGGGCAGGGAGATTCAGACCGTCCCTCTCTCTTCCCACACCAGAGCGCTTGAAATAGCCAACCTTCTAAAAGAATGGATTGAGAAAGGGGAATTCCTGCTCACTGAGCCGCAGGTCATGCTTCCCACAGTCGAGAGGTAAGGAATGGACAGGATTCCCATTACAAAGGGCGGTCTCGAAAAGCTCAAGGAAGAACTCGTTCGTTTGGAGAGAGTGGATAGACCCGCGAACATTCGGGCGATCGAAGAGGCCAGGGGTCACGGTGACCTGAGCGAAAACGCGGAATACCACGCAGCAAAAGAAAGGCAATCCTTCATTGATGGACGGATCAACGAACTCCGGGTGAGCATCGGCAAGGCAGAGATCATCATCGTGGATGACTCACCGTCCGACCGGGTTGTTTTCGGAAGAACGGTCAAGCTCTGGGATATCAGCTCGGAGCAGGAAATCCAGTATCAGCTTCTCGGGCCCTATGAGTCGGATCCTGACAAGGGAAGGATCTCCGTCACTTCTCCTCTTGGCCAGGCCCTGATCGGCACGCGGGTGGGAGATGAAATCAGAGTGCGAACGCCGAGAGGGGTTCAGGAATTCGAAATTCTCGAAATCGACTAGTACCGTGCAGAGGGGGCGGTTGGTGGGAGGAGTCCATTTCCGGTTGCGAGCTCGCCAGAGACCACCCCCCCCGGCCCGGGCTCGATCAGAGCTTTGTTCCGGCTTGTGATTGGAGGTCCTCATGGACTCTATTCAAATAGAGAAAATGGTCACGGTCACGTACCACATGATGACCCATCTTACGGACGGGGCTATCAAGGACCATCGGGAAGAGGCCATCACGTTTGTCTATGGGGTTGAGCGGCAGGTGCCCACCTTGGAAAGAGCCTTGGAAGGGTGTCATGTGGGCGATCGAAAAACCGTTACGATTCCTTCCGGCGAAATTTACGGGGAACACGATCCTCGCCTCATCGCTGAAATCCCCAGAAAAGGCCTTTTGAAGCAGAGACTTGTTCAGGGGCAGTATTACCGGCAAATGAAAAAAGGAAAGCTGTTTTCCTTCAAGGTGCTCGACCTTTTCCCGCGCACGGTCCTGGCAGATTTCAATGATCCATTAGCAGGGATAGGGGTGTCCATGGACCTTGAGGTGACGGCCATCAGGGATGCCTCCCCGGAGGAGGTGGAAGCGGCCAGGGAAGCTCAGGTCAAAAGACGAATCGGTTGCGCTTGAAAGAGGGACAGAATGCCTTTGAGGATGTTCATCCACGGCCTTGAAAGCAACAATCAGGGGACCAAAGCCGTCTACTTCAGAAAACAATTTCCGGACATGCGCACTCCCCATTTCCCCGGCTCTCTGGACGAACGCATGGCCGATCTCGGAGCTCTTCTCTCGGGGGAAAACGACATCATTCTGGTAGGTTCCAGTTTCGGTGGCCTCATGGCTTCGATTTTTGTGATGGAGAATGAACCGAGGGTGAAGAGGCTTGTCCTGCTTGCCCCTGCCATCAACCTGATGGAGTTCTCACCCTATCGGGACAGGAAAATCCACGTGCCGGTGCACCTCTATCATGGCAGGCAGGATGAAGTGATTCCTCTGGAGGATGTTCAGACAGTCGCACGCCAGGTCTTTTCCGATCTCACCTTTCATTCCGTGGACGACGACCACTACCTCCACAAGACCTTTGAAAAGATCGATTGGGATACCTTGCTGTGTTGATCAAGACTACTTTATCCCTGCAACGTCTGAGATGTTCAGTTCGAGCATCTTGACGCTGGCCATGAGGCGGCTCACGTTCCGGTAGAGGGCAGGGAAGTCCTCCCCCATCTGCTTGAGTTCCTCTGCCGTCTTTTTGATAGACTGAATCTTGCTGTCGAGCTCTTTCAGGTCCATGTCTTTCGCCATAACGCCTCCATGTGCTCGCCGTTCACCGTGCATCGTGTACCGTGCACCTTGAACCGTGTACCGATTAATGTTTCCCTCTCAGATCCTTGAACCTCTTGGCCTTGACGTCATACCTCGGGAGCGTGCCGTAGTCATGGAACTCCAGGTTGTACCCAAGATTGGTTTTGAGCCTCAGCTGATCCTTGAGCTGGGCTTCAATCCGCTTGCGCTCGCCTTCCCGGCCCTTCAAAATCTCGATTTTCAGGGTGATCCGGTCGATGTCCCCTTCCTTGTCCACAAGAACTTCGAATTCATCGGCAAGGCCGTCCAGGCCCCTCACCACTTCTTCGATCGCTGAGGGTGCCAGGAGAACACCCTTGACCTTGGTGATGTCATCCGCTCTTCCGACCACTCCTCCCTTGATCAGCCGGAAACTTCTTCCGCAGGGGCAAGGTTCAGGCGCCCACTCGATGATGTCCTTGGAGTCAAAGCGAACGCAGGGCTGGGCCTGCCGGTCAAGGGCCGTGATGATCATCTTGCCCCTGCGACCCGGTTCCTCGATGTACTCGCCGGTCTCCGTGTCCTGAATCTCCACGAGGAAGAAGGCTTCATTGACATGAAGACCGCCGGACTGAGCCTCACATTCGAAGCACCAGGCCCCGATCTCCGTAGCGCCGGCATGATCATAGACGTTGGCGCCCCAGGCGTCTTCCATGCGTTTCTTCGTGGTGGGAATGCTGGCTCCCGGCTCCCCGGCACAGGTGATCTTCCGGATGGCTAAGGATCGCGGGTCAATGCCCATTTTGTTCTTAGCCGTATCGGCCATGCCGAGCACGTAGGTGGGTGTGGCCATCATGGCGGTGCACTGGAGTTCCTGAATCTTGAGAATCCTCGCCTGGGTGTCCAGCACTCCTCCCGGAACGACCTCCGCTCCGATCTTCTCCGCCGCATAATGGCCGGCCCAGAATGCCACAAACACGTTGTATCCAAAGGGCAGAAAGACTCGGTCTTTGGGGCGGTAGCCTTGGGCCCAGAGGATGTAAGCCCAGCACTCGGCCCACCACTCCCAGTCCTGCCAGGTATCGGCCTGGTAAACCGGCTGACCCGTGGTGCCGCTGGTCTGACGAAATTCAGACACCTCCTCGAGGGGCACGCAGAGGGCATCCCCATAAGGAAAGGGATCCTTGCGCTGAATTCCGCGCATCATGGACTTCTCCACAGTGGGGATGCGCCGGACGTCATCGAAGGATCGAATGTCGCTGGGCTTGATTCCCGCTTTTTCATAGAGGCCTCTGTGAAACTTGGACCTCTCGTAAGCCCAGCTGAAAACCCTTTTGAATTTTTCAAGCTGAAGTTTGCGGATCTTTTCTTGATCAAGGGTTTCGAGTACAGGGTTCCAATATTTTTGCTGTGATATCATGATGCCCCCCTTTCATGGAAAAAGGCTGAATTCATCACCCAAAAGAGACTTTCAATTTTTCTGCCGAAACCGCAACCAGGGTTTCCTCAACAGGAGGTTTCATACATTAAAGCGCTCGGAATGACAACTGGAAATCTGTGGACACGACTTGGCGGAAAGGGATAAAGAGAAAAGAAGGAAGAGGAGAAAGTTGCAGTATGGAATTCTGCGATCTCAACTGCCGGTATGCCCGGTGGCCGGGGGACGAGGCGGTGGACGGTGCGGGGAGCTGTCGGACCTTTCAGGCCGTCTTCTGTGAAAAGAGAAAACGCCTTGTCCACAAGAATGCTCCCTGTTCAGAAAAAAAGAAAAAGCCCCGAAGAGCTGCAACAAGACGAGACTCTTGACAAAAAACCATTGCTGTCCTATGTTGCCGATAGAAGACGAAGGAGATTTCAGCGATGACCCAATCCATTCTTGATGGCAAAAAAATTCTGGCAATCGATGATGAACCGGACGTGCTTGCCGTTCTGGAGGAAGAGATCACGTACAAGTGCCCGAACGCCAAGTTCGAGAAGGTCACAACGTATGAGGATGCGAAGAAACTCCTCGAATCGCAGAATTACGATATCGTTGTCCTGGACATTATGGGCGTCCGCGGTTTCGATCTTCTTGAAATCGCCGTGAAGCGCAACCTCAAGGTCGCGATGCTCACCGCCCATGCGCTGACCCCGGAAGCGCTCAAACGGTCTTACGACATGAAGGCCAGGGCCTATCTCCCCAAGAACAAGCTGGGGGAAGTTGTTCCCTTCCTGGAGGACGTGCTGAAATACGACTATCAGTCAGGCTGGAAGCGCCTCTTTGAGAAGCTCCATGGTTTTTTCAGCCAGGCCTTTGAATCGGACTGGGAGAAGAAAACAGGGTTCAACTGGAGGGAATGGGGGAAATAGTCTAGGCTGGTATTAAGAATAAAGAGGCCTGTTGCCGTCGGGCGCAGGCCTCTTTATTCTTGATTGGTGACTACCTCATTAGCATATTGGGGAGGAAGGTTGCGATCTGGGGGAACAGGAAGAGCAGTAAGGCACAAAACACAAGGCTGAGCAGGAACGGATAAACCCCGTTGTAAATCACGCTGAACGGTTGTTTCGTAATGGCTCTGACCACAAAGACGTTGATCGCTACAGGGGGAATGACCACACCAACCATGACGGTGATGGCAATGATCATGCCGAACCAGAGGGGATCATAGCCCAATTTAATGATGACTGGATAGAAAATGGGCGTCGCTAGAACCATGAAGGCGAGGTCGTCGATAAAAGAGCCGCCCAGAAGATAGAGCATACTGATAATGATCATGATCACATCAGGGCTGAGAGGAAGCGTAACTATCCAATCCGCAGCGATCATGGGAATTTTCGTTCTCGCAAGAAAATGACCAAGGACCGTTGACCCCGCAATCAACATGAGGACCATGCAGGCCGTGCGGAGAGACTCCATGACTGACTTGATGTATCCCTTGAACCCGATGTCCCTTTTGATAATCGATAAAAGCAAGACGGCGAAGGTGCCGACACTTCCTGCCTCTGTAGGAGTGAAGAAGCCGTACATCAATCCGCCGATGACAAGCAAAAACACACCAACGACCCACAGCACCTCTGGTAGGCTTGCAAACCGCTGCTTCCAGGTGGACCGCTCACCTTTCGGGCCGAGCGCCGGGTTCAACTTGCACCAGACGTAGATGATGCAGATAAAGAAAAAGGCGATCATCAATCCCGGAACAAGCCCGGCGAGAAAGAGTTTTCCAATGGACTGCTCCGTGATAATGCCGAACACAATCAGGGTCACACTGGGTGGGATGAGGATGCCAAGGGTCCCGACGGTTGCCACGATCCCCGTGGACAGTTTCTTGTCGTAGTTGTATCGATCCATCTCAGGCACAGCCACGCTGGCAAAGGTAGCGGCCGTAGCAGGCGAAGACCCGCAAATGGCCTTGAATACCGTTGCCCCGGCCACGGTGGCCATAGCCAAGCCACCGGGGATGTGTCCGATGAATCGGTAGGATGCATCGTAAAGCCGTTTCGCAATGCCGGCATTAAAAGCGATCTGGCCCATGAGGACAAAGAGAGGAATGACGGTGAAACCATAAGAGGCAAAGACGTCGAAGAAGTCCTTGGCCAGAAGATTCAAACCGGCTTTGGCCGAAACCAGAAAGCTAAATCCGATAAATCCGACCAGCGCCATGGCAAAGCCCAGTTCAATACCGGTCAGGAACAGGATAAGAACAATCGCGAGCCCGAGGAGTCCGATCGTTACCTCACTCATAGGTCCCTCCGATCACCTGAAGGATGTGAGCGATGAGCACGAGACATTGAACAAAGCAGCAGACCCCGATTCCGTATGCCACTGGATAGAAGGGCAACTGCAGCGTGAGAGAGACCTCTCCTGTGCGATAAAGATCCATCCCCAGTTTGATGAGGTTCCATCCGAGTAGGGAAAAAAGCCCGATTCCAAGGAGTCTCGTAATAATGTGGACGGTGTTCCGTATTCCTTTCGGAAACTTGAGAACAAAAAAATCCACGAGCACATGGCCCTTGAGAAAGGTGGTGAGGGGGACGGCGAAACCAATCACGATGGCTCCTGAGAAGGCGACAAGCTCATAGGTGCCAACGATCGGTTTTCGAAAAGATCGGAGGATGACATCCGTTACCGTCAGGAACATCATGAAGGTGATGGCGATTCCTGCGATGATGTTGAGAAGCTTGCTGAGTCCCTGCACCTTGTTGATTAACGACTGCATGAAGCACTCCAGCTTTATGTTTATTAGTGCTTTAGACGAAAAGGGGAAGGGATGTCCCCATCCCTTCCCCTAAACTTTACTTTTGAAGTTTCGCCAATTCCTCCTGGCAGAATTTGAGGGCTTCTTCGCCCGGGAGATTCTTCTCCTTCATGGCCTTTACATAGTCATCCAGAACAGGCTGCACCAGCTTGTGCCATCTCTCGTCCTCTGCCTTTGATAGCGCAATGGCCTTGATTCCCTTGGAAGCTGCGAGATCCGCGCCTTCCTTGTCGATCTCATCCCATCCTTGTCCTGTCTTTATAATCCATTCCTCATTAATCTCTTCAATGATCTTTTGTGCGTCGGCAGGCAAGGAAGCCCATTTTTCTTTATTCATAACCACAAAAAAGCCTGTGGTATAAGCCGAGCCATAATTCAATGTCGTGGAATTGACCACTTCAGCCAGTTTCCACCCTTTCAGCGCTTCGAGGGGGAACACGCCACCTTCTGCAACGCCCTTTTGAATCGCGTCATATCGTTCGGGCATGGGCATGGCGACGGGTACCGCGCCAAGAGCTCCCACGATTTTCGAGCTGAGACCGTGGCACGCGATCTTCACGCCTTTCAAGTCCTCTAATGTCGCCACAGGTTTCTTGGTATGCAGGATGCCCGGCCCATGGGCATGGAGGAACATGACTTTCACGTCATTGAATTCTTTCGGTTGGAACTTCTTATAGTAAATGTTGATCAGTTTTGTGGCTTCCATGCCGTTCCTGTAGCCCAGAGGGAGGTCGATGACTTCAGTCAAAGGGAATCTGCCGCGGGTGTACCCGAGAACGGACAGTCCCACATCAGAGAGACCCTTTACCACACCGTCATAGCATTGAGCCGCGGGGGTAAGAGTGCCGCCAGGGAAAACCGTGACTTTGACTTTACCATTGGTTCTCTTTTCGACCTCTTTGCCCCATTCTACGGAAAGGACAGCGTTCTTGTGTGGGGCGGGGAAGAAGTTGGAGTAGGTGAGTTCGATGGGTTTTGCCTGCCCGAAAACAGGCGACGTGGAAAACATGAAGCCTACCAGCATGACACAGAAGACGCCAATTGCCCACTTTGACACTCTCATTCGTATTTCTCCTGATTGTTAAGGGTTTGATGAAGTGAAACCTGGACCAATTTCATCTTTTTCAGCCGCGCTCCTGAAGCGCTCCGGACATAACCAATTCCGAAGCATGCCTCAAGCACCGGCAGCGTTACCTTGTCGGGTCAATCACCTCCTCTGTATGAATTTTTCGGGCCAGCCTGAACCATGCAAAGCATGTCGTAGTTCACAAAATCCGAGGCCTAAAAGGAGTCAAACAAAGGAAGCCCAAAATTAGCTATATTATAACTACAAAGCCAGCTTCCGGATGTCAAGAAAATACGATAAAGAAACACCGAAAAGCAAGGAAAACCGGAAGAATGACCGTGCTTCTTCCCTGCATGCTAGAGTTCAATTTTTTCCAGATATTTCGTAATAGCCCCGTCATAGAGGTGCGTGAGGCGGAAAACCTTTTTGGCCAACCGGAATCTTGTCTTGAGGGAGGTGGCGCCTCCTGCCTGTTCCATCTCTCTGAGAACGAGAGCATAGTCTGCGGGATCCACGATCACGGTCACATCTTTGTAGTTCTTGGCTGAGGACCGTAGCATGGTGGGCCCTCCGATGTCGATGTTTTCGATGGCTTCGTCCAGGGTGACGCCCTCCTTGGCCACTGTTTTTTCGAATTGATACAGGTTTACGACAATCATGTCGATATTCTTGATGCCGTGTTCCTTCATGACCCGAACATGCTCCGGGTTGTCCCTCATGCCGAGAAGGCCGCCGTGCACCTTGGGGTGGAGCGTCTTCACACGGCCGTCAAGCATTTCGGGAAACCCCGTGTAGTCCGAGATGTCCATCACCGAGACTCCCCCCTGGCGAAGGGCCTTGGCTGTGCCTCCTGTGGAGAGGATTTCCACGCCGAATTTGGAGAGCGATTTCACGAACTCCACAACGCCTGCTTTATCGGTAACGCTGATGATGGCTCTTTCGATCTTCCTCATGACCTGAATGTCCTCCGAATTTTGATTGGTTTCCGAGCAGGAGCAATCTATAATTAAATCCCGCTTAGGATCAAGAGGGAAAGGGTAAAGCCGACCACATGAGTCTTCTCTATAAAGCGTATGCCACTCTCAGTTCCGGGGTTTTTGTGGCAGGCCTGCCTCCTTTCTGGCTCTACACACGCCTCACAGGCCGTTTCCGGACAGGATTCAGGGAGCGATTCGGGCTTCTTCCGCTTCAGAATCTCCGGGCCGGGCATCTCTCAAGGCGAATATGGATTCATGCGGCTTCCCTGGGGGAGGTGAGGGTTGCCCGATCCATCACAAATCATCTGGTAAAGCTTGTGCCCGGGTGTGAAGTGATCCTCTCCACGAACACGGAGCACGGTCACGATCTTGCATGTGAGCTCTTTGAGACAGGATCTGTTCTGTATGCTCCCTTTGATTTCTTGCCTTCCCTGAGAAAAGCCCTTTCCGCAGTGAAACCCGAGGCCATGGTTTTCTTGGAAACAGAGATCTGGCCTGCATGGATCACGGAGACACACCGTAAAGGAATCCCGTGTGCCTTGGTCCATGGCCGGATTTCCACGAGATCCATTGGCAAGTATCTCGCCTTCCGGCCTCTTTTTCGTGATGTCCTGAAAAAAGTCAGCGCCTTGAGCATGATCACGGAGGAAGATGCCCATCGGATCGTGGATATGGGGGCGGACCCCAAGAGGGTCGAAGTCAACGGCAACGCAAAGCACGATCTTCTCGCCTCACAAACCGACCCGGCGATTGAAACAAGGATGCAGAAGCTTCTGGGCCTCAAGCCTTTCCAGCCTGTTTTTGTCGGCGGAAGCACCCGGGAGGGAGAAGAAGAAATCCTGCTCAACGTTTACAAAAGGCTTTCGAAAGAGTTCCCTGAGACGTTGCTGGTCATCGCCCCCAGACATATCGTGAGAACGTCCCGCATTGAGACTCTGGTCAGGCAGCAGGGTTTGGAGGTTCAACTCTGGTCCGACCTGGTGCGACCCGGGGTCGAGCGTACCGCACCCGTAGTCCTCGTCAACGCCTTTGGGGAGCTTTTCAAGATCTACAGCGTGGGAACGATCCTTTTCTGTGGCGCAAGCCTGGTGCCCCTGGGCGGGCAAAACCCCCTGGAGCCGGCGGTGTGGGGAAAAATGGTCTTCTACGGACCCTCGATGGAGGATTTCGCGGAGGCAAAGAAACTCCTGGAGCAGGAGCGAGCGGGAATCGAAGTCAAAGATTCCGATGCCTTGGCAGAGAAAGCGCTCTTTTTTCTTAATCATCAGGAAGAGCTTCGAGAAGGGGGCCGGCGAGCCAGGGAAGCCGTTCTGCACAGCCAAGGGGCCTCAACGAGGCATGCCGAAGTCATTGCCCGTCTGATACGGGAATAGGGCAACGCCGCAGATGGGCGTTTTTCAGCAACCT
>CAZOLJ010000083.1:0-19046 GCA_964580575.1 uncultured Desulfobacteraceae bacterium | reverse complement strand
AACTAGGATACTAAAGGATATTTCGTTGAATCCGATGCTTGATCAGCAAGAAGGAACCCCCATGAGACCCTATGCTCTGATTCGCTCTTTGGTGATTCTTGCCACGGCCTTGTCCCTGGGTGCCTGCGCAACCGGGGACGGGGAGGTGGTGAAAGTCACCGCCCTCCAAACGGGCCAGCTCATTACCCTTAAGGCAGAGGACCGGGCCAAGATCGAGGAGATCAAGAAGACCAGAGGCCAGGAGGCCCTGGACCCCAGCCTCAGCGTGGTCCTGGAGGAAACTCCTCATTTCAACATCACCGAGTATCTGAGGAAGCACCCCGAGGTGAGCGGACAGGCCGGGCAGGACTATCGAGTCGGTGGGTACGACGTCCTCAGCATTACCGTGTACGAGGAGAAGGATCTTTCAAGAGAAGCGGTCAGGGTCTCGGCCGATGGATATATCTCCTTTCCGCTCATCGGACGCGTCAAAGTCGACGGTCTCCCTACGGCGGAAATCGAAAAGCTGATCTCCCTGAAACTGGCCGAGGGGAAATACCTCCTCGACGCCCATGTTTCGGTGATGGTCAACGATTACAGGAGTAAGAAGTACTTTGTCCTTGGGTCCGTGAAAAACCCGGCCAGCTATCCGCTCCAGGCACAGGAGCGGGTTCTGGACGCGATCTCCAAAGCCGGGGGCCTAGAGTTCCAGAAAACAGGAAAAAAAGGGATGATCATTCGAACAGAGAACCCCAACACGGCCAATGAACGCAAAATCGTCATCAACTTCGATCTCATGAGCCTTCTCAAAGGCAAAGACCAGATCTCGAACATTTTCCTCTTTGATAAGGATGTGCTCTATGTTCCCCCGGCCGAGCACTTCTACATCATCGGCCAAGTCAAGGAACCGGGATCCCATCCCATCACGGACCGCGAGATCACCCTCGTGGAAGCCATCAGCATGGCCGGCGGGTTCACGCCCATCGCAGCCAGGAACAGGACCCGAATCATTCGCGTGGAAAATGGGGTGGAAAAAATCATCGAAGTACGAGTGGATGCCATTACGGACGCGGGCAAGAAAATCCAGGATGTGGTGATCCAGCCCAATGACATCATTTTTGTTCCTGAGAGCTTTTTCTGATGGACGACCACGTGCAGGAAAAGATCGCCCTTCGTGATTATTTGCGCGTTTTTCTGAAACGCCGTTGGACGATCCTCACGGTTTTTGCAGTGACGGTGGTGACGGTCACCATTCACGCCTTTACCGCCACGCCCGTCTATAAAGCCACGACCCGCCTCATCATCGACAAGGAAAACCCCAATGTGGTTTCCATTCAGGAAGTCATGGCGGTGGATGCCTCGGGCACGGACTATTACCAGACCCAGTACAAGATCATTGAGAGCCGCAGCGTTGCCCGGGAAGTGATTCGCCGCCTTCGCCTCCAGGAAAGCGAGGAGTTCTCTCCAAAGCCGAAAGAAACTCTCCTTTCCAAGGTTGGAACTTCCGTGCGGAATACCGTCACTTCAGCGGTGGGCGCCATCGCCTCCCTCTTCAGGAGGGAACAGATTCCGGGCGAGCCCTCTGAGCAGGAAGAAGCGGACGGCAATATCGTTTCGGCCTTCCTGGAAAGAATCGAAGTGAGTCCGATCCGCAACAGCCGGCTGGTGGATGTCAGCTTCGAGGCAAAGGACCCTGTTCTCGCCGGAAAGATCGTCAATACCCTTGCTGCGGCGTACATTGATCAGAACCTCGAAACGAAACTCAAGGCGGTCCAGGATGCGGTCCGGTGGCTTCAGATTCGGATCGAGGAAGAACGCAAGAAGGTTGAAGCGGCGGAGCAGGCCCTTCTCAAATACAAAGAGGCGCACGGCATTGTCACGGATTTTTCGAGCGATGTGGAGAAGGTGACTGCCCAGAAGCTGGCCCAGCTCAACACCCAGGTGGTGGAGGCCGAATCAAGGCGCGTGGAGGCGGAAACCCGGTATCATCAAGCCTCGGCCATGTCCGGTTCTCCGGAGATGCTGGACTCCGTCCCCGAAGTGCTGAACAATGACTTGATCCGGCAGATCAAATCCATGGAAGTGGATCTCTACAAGCGCATGTCCGAGCTCTCCAGGAAATACGGCGAACAGCATCCTCAGATGATCGCCATCGAGTCGGAACTCAAAACGCTTCAAAAGAGAAAATCACAGGAAATCACGCGGGTCATCAACTCCCTGCGAAACGAATACAAGGTGGCGGAGGCCAAAGAGAAATCCCTCAAAACGGCGCTCGAAAAGCAGAAGAGAGATTCCCTTGATCTCAATCAGAAGGCCATCCAGTACACCGTGCTCTCGCGAGAGACGGAAAGCGCCAGGCAGATGTACGATCTCCTCATCAAGCGCTTCAAGGAGACGTCTCTTACCGAAGATATGCGCACCGGCAACATTCGCATCATCGATCGGGCCGAGGTTCCAAAGTCCCCGGTGCGGCCGAAGAGGATGTTCAATATCCTGCTCGCCTTGTTCCTAGGGTTGATCGCCGGCACCGGTCTTGCTTTTTTCTTCGAGGTCCTGGACAATACCATCAAGCTGCCTGAAGATATTCAGAGATACCTGGGAGTGCCCTATCTGGGGCCTGTGCCTGTTATGGCTCTTGAGGGCAAACCGGAAAGCAACGAAAGGCCGGAACTGGTCACCTTCCAGTCGCCGAAGTCCACGGCAAGCGAAGCCTACAGGGGGATCCGAACGAGCCTTCTCTTCTCCTCGGCAGAGAAACAACCCCGGATCTTTCTGGTCACCAGCGCAGCGCCTCAGGAAGGGAAAACCACAACAGCCTTGAATCTGGCGATCACCATGGCCCAAACCGGAGGCAAGGTCATCCTCCTCGACGGTGACATGCGAAAACCCTCCCTTCACAAGGTCTTCGGCTTTCCCAAGGACAAAGGATTGTCCAGCATTCTTGTCGGGAACTGCGTGCTGAAAGACGCCCTGCTCGCCACTCAGGTGCCGAACCTCGATATGATCCCATGCGGCCCGATCCCTCCCAACCCATCCGAGATCCTGGGCTCCCCGCGAATGGCCGATCTTCTGGAGGAGCTCCGAAAGTCCTATGGGCAGGTGGTCATCGATACCCCCCCGATCACCGCTGTGACGGACGCCGTCGTCATCGGCCGGTTGGTGGATGGAGCCGTGGTCGTGATTCGCGCCGGTGCCACCCCTCGGGAAATCGTGCGAAACGGCCTGACCCAGCTCAAGGTCGTCAGCAGCCCGATCCTAGGCGTCGTCTTGAACGGCGTCGACATGGACCGAGACGGTTCCTACTATTACCAGTACTATTACTATTATTACGGTGAAGACGGGAGCCGGAAGAGGCGGGTGTACAAAAAGAAGAGATCCAAAATCGATTCCGATCAAGAGGCAACCGGTTGATCGATCTCCACTGCCACATTCTCCCCGGCCTCGATGACGGATCAAGCTCCGCAGAAGAGAGTCTCGCCATGGCAAGGCTGGCCCTTCAGGACGGCATTCGAACGATCGTTGCCACCCCTCACGCCTTAGACGGCGTTTACAATGTCTCCTTCAAAGCCATCGCTGAAGGCGTAGCTTCTTTTCAAGAACTCCTGATCACAAAAGGCCTTGAGCTGCAGGTGCTTGTGGGCTCCGACGTTCACTTGTGCCCCGGGATGGCAGACAAAATCAAGAAAGGCACGGTGGGAACCATCAACAACACGGGGAGGTATTTCCTGCTGGAGCTGCCACCCCAGGCCATTCCCACGGGCGTTAAAGAAGAGATCTTTGCCATGAAGGTCCAGGGCATCACGCCCATCATCACTCACCCCGAGCGCCATCCTGCGATCCTGAGGGATTGGGCCCTTCTGGATGAGTTCATTGCCATGGGAGCTCTGAGCCAGATAACCGCCATGAGTCTCACAGGGGAATTCGGGGAGGCCGTGCAGCGGTGCGCTCGGAAGCTCCTCAAACACCGGCTGGTTCATGTGATTGCCAGCGACGCCCATGCTGCAGACCGTCGTCCCCCCCTCTTGTCCAAAGCGGTGAGGGAAGCCGCCGCGTTGACCGGCAGTGACGCGCTGGCCATGTCCTTCGTGAGCGACATCCCCGCGAAAATCCTGGCCGGGGAGCCGCTGGACCTCCCTGAGCCTAAAGCTTAACCTTCCCGCAACGTTTCTTCTACCCATTCAATTCAGACAAGGTACGTCATCTTATACTTTGAAGATACGTCAGGTCTTTTTCCTGAGTTTTTTTGGTTCCAATGGCCACGATCATTCTCCTGGCCTGAGAATCCCTCTGATAATAGAGCCTCCCTGAATACGCGAAGGTAACCTCGAGGAAATCCATCTTTCCTCCTTTCCCAAAGACCTTGCGTTTTACCGCTACAGCCGATTCCTCGTCGTTCAGCTTGTGAATCGTTTCCTCCGCTCGCAACTGAAGCTCATCGGTCAGCGTAAGAAAACCCTCTAGGGCTCGATCCGTGAACACGACATTCCGGTACAGCACTCCGAAGCGTTTTCTTGCCGCCTCCAACGTCTTCTTGATTTTCCTGGATTGCCAGATCACCTGGTTCAGGTCCTCCTTGAGCTGACTCACCTGAACGGCCATCTCTTCCTTGATCCGCTTCTGCTCCTTCAAACCGGTCTCCTGGGTTTCCAGTTCCTCAAGCAGTCCGTCCACATCTCTGGCCAATTCGTCTTTATCTTTTCTGAGAGTGGCGATTCTCTTCAGGTATTCCGTCTCTCTCGCTTCCACCTCATTCAGTTTCTGCTCCGCTTGGTAAAGTTGGTCTGAGAGGCCCTGGACCAGTCTCTTGCTTTCTCGCTCCTCCTGTTCCGCCCGACGGAGGCCTTTTCTGATAAAGGCCTGCAGAACGGCCAGAGAAAGCAGTATGTACACAAAGAGGATGCTGTTGGAAAGCCAAGTGTTCTGACCGATCTGTAAATCCACGTCAAGGATCAAGCCCTCATTGAGCAACCGATAGTTCTCCGAAGCGACCTCCGTGTACCGGAGCGATTCCCAGCCGCTCTCTGAAAAACCCCTCTTCCCCGGGGACGGCGGCATAACGTCCAGTATGGCCTGGGAGGGATAGAGAATGCGGTCATCTTTGGTTTTGACCAGAATCTCGATCTCGATTCCGATCCTATGTTTGAAATCACTTCTGAGGTAGAGGCCGATATTCCAGTTAATCTCCTCCTTGATCGTGTGACGCCCTTCGTAGAGCGCCTGCTGGTCCTGGATCATGAGCTCCTGCACTTTTTCCGTTAGCTGTTTGGCCAGGTATTTCTCCAAGCCGTTCAGCGTCATGATATAGCAAACAGGCGGTAACAAGACGCAAAAGAAGAGTATCTTGAAAGGGAAGCTTTTCAATGTGTCAAGACTACCTCCAATGTCTTTTGCACGCCTGTGGGCGCAACCAAAGGCTGCTTGATCCCAGGACGCCCGCGAATCCCTGCCCGCCACAGGCAGGTGGCGAGACAGTTTCAGTTGAGTGGCTATCTAAAGTAGACTGATTTCTTTCAACAGCCTTCGGGCTTCATCGGCTTCCTTGAAATTGGGGTCAAGCTCTAGCGCCTTTTCAAAATGCTCCTTGGCCTTTGCCTTGTCGTTGTTCTTGTATTGGGCGAGCCCCATGTGAAAGTTGATCACCGGGTTTTCCGGATCCCTCGCCAGGCTGTCCTGGAATTCCGTGACGGCGTTCAGGTAGCTGCCCTTTAGGTAGTAGACGTATCCCAGGGTATCCATGACCGCTGAACTCTCGGGGAGCTGCTCCTTCGCGATTTGCGCAAAGCTCAGGGCCTCGTCGATGTGGCCGCCCCTCTCCGCAAGATTCCATGCAAGGTTGTTGGCGGCAGGCCCGAAGTTCTTGTTGATGTTCAGGGCTTTTCTGTAGTAAGCTTCCGCTTTTTGAGCATCTCCCTTCTGGTCGTAAATCGTTCCCAGAGCCATATACCCTGCGAGATATTTGGGGTTCTTGGCAATCACACCCTCGTACTCCTTGATCGCTTCGTCGAAACGCTTTTCTTTGGCATAGATTTCGGCCAAGGCCACATAGGCGGCAAGATTGGCGGGTTCCTTCTCAACCGCTTTCTTGAACCGATTTTCAGCGCTCTTGTAATCCTTCTTCGCCAGGAAGATTTTTCCCTCCAGGTACTCAATGTAGGCAAGACTTGCCTGCGAATGCGTGACCTTCTTCTTGAGGTCCACACAGGCTTTTAGGGCCTCGTCGTATTCCTTGTCACGAACACGGAGCCCCACGATCAGAGACAGGGTGTCTGTCTGATGTGGACTGAGGGCCAGGGCCTTGTTGAAGAACTTGAGGGCCTCCGGCTGTCGGTTCGTAAGATTGTAAAGGAGCCCCAGCTGCGTGTAGGCGGGCGCATAGTTCGCGTCCGCCTGGATGATCCTGCTGTAAATCTCCTCAGCCCCTTTCAAGTCCCCTTCAAGAACCTTCAGGCCCCCTGCGTGCATCAGGACATGGGGGTTCTTAGGGGAGATTTTCGCTGCCGCATCAATCTGCTGACGAGCCAGATCGGCATTCCGGTCCTTGAGGTAAAACCCCGCAAGGAGGAGCCTTGCATCCAGGAGACCGGGATTGAATTCCAGCGCTCTCAGGAGATCCTGCTGGCCCATTTTCGGATCGCCTTTTTCTATGTGACACAACCCCCTGAGGTAATAAGCCAGGCCATTGCGGGGGCTCTCTCTCAGGGCCACATCAAACCTCTCAAGGGCATTACCGAAATCCTTTCTCGCAAGAAAGATCCGACCCTTAAGAAGGTTGGCATCCAAATGACCCTTCTTTTTCTCGAGCACCTTGTCAACGGTGACTTCCGCCTCTTGGACTTTGTTGAAGTAAAAATGGAGTTGGCCGATGCTGACCAGCACATCCAGATCATCCTTCCTGATTTCTGCAACTTTTTGCATGGCTTGCAACGCGCGTTCATAGGATCCCATCCGCCCATAATAGGCCGCCAGAATAATCAGGGGCGCCACATCTCCCTGCGGAGCCGCCTCCACGGCCTTGACATAAGTCTGCTCCGCCTGCGCGAACTTCTGCGTGCTCTCGTAGAAAGAAGCCAGCACGTGAAGCGCCTGGTATGTTGAGTCTGAGGTCAGGATCATCCTCTTGAGCACTGTTTCAGCTTTGTCCCACTCCCCTTTGCCCGCGTAGATGCGTGAAAGCTCGACATAGGGAACACTGGGGGAGGGGTCCAGCGCGATGGCCTTCTGGTAATGCTCCTCTGCTTTGTCCAGCTTCCCTTTTAATAGCAACAGCCTGCCGAGGGAGAGCTGCGTATTGAAATGGTTTGGGTTCAAGGAAGCCGCCTTTTCGAGCGTCTTGATGCCGCCCTCAAAGTCGTTCTCCTGAACCTGAACACCGGACAGCAGTTCCAGGGCTCCCACATGATCAGGGAACTTTTCGAGAATCAGGTCGGCCTTCTTTCTCGCCTCCTCCGTTTTTCTCCCAAGGAGGAGCATCTGGCCCAACTTGAGCTGGGCTTTAATGTTTTCCGGGTTGACCGAAACCGCCCTGGTGTAGAATTGGAAAGCCTCCCCGTGCTCATTCAGCTTTAGATGGATTTCTCCCAATTGCTCATATGCGGCGTCATCTTTGGGGTCGAGTTGCACCACGGTTTTGAGCTCGATGACCGCTTTCTTGAGCTCGTTCCTAGCGATGTATTCCTGTGCCTTGTCGAAATGCGTCGCCTTCTTTTCCTCTTTGTTGGCGCAGCCGGTTGCAAAAAACACTGTAAAGGAAACCAGGATAATCCCGGCAACGCCCCGAAAGAAAAGTTGATTCTCTTTGTTCCGTCTCATTGATCCCCCTGTTCCCGTATGTCCCATGGCCCAGTTCCACCTCTTCGGGCTCATCCTTCACGCCCAGGCCTCTCTCTCCTTTGACAGCCTAAGGTCGCAAACGAAAGGCACACGCAAACTTCAGGCCCTTCTGCTGCCGATCAGACAAATTCGAAGCACCTGCCTTCGCACAGGCGCCTGCGTCGACGCAACTGAAATCCGAAAATTCAGCTTGAAGTCAGCGTCTTAGAATTTAACCTTTCATAATATGATCTAGACAAATCCAAGTCAATTCTTTGTTTTCAACTTTTCACCCAAATCCACCGTCTAACGTTCTCTGCAGTTCTGGAGGCTTAAGTGGACCGCTGCGACTTCTCATTCCACCCTGAGCCCTGTTTGAAGCCCCATTCCCCGAGCTGGAATGTTGATCAGGTGACAAAAGGGGCATAGCTGAGCCCTCAGGTGAATTTGTTATTGTCCGTCAATTTCATTCATATTATTATAGGGAATCATTTCGGATACCCTCTTGAGCCAAGGGGATCGACCTCTTTGTTATACACCGGCTGAACGCCTGTAACTCAAGGAGCGGAGCTTTGTGGTGCCTCTGAAATCCTCCGATCTCCATTTCCACTCCAGCAAACGCTATTCGCCAAGGAGACATCATGAAACGATTGCTCTTAACGGCATTCATCGTCTTCTCAGCCCTTTTTCCGCAAGTTCTTCCTGCCCAGGATAAACTCGCGGCGGACATCCTTCCCCCGGGAGGCGATTACATCATCGGGCCCGGAGATGTCCTCTTCGTCTCCGTCTGGAAAGATCAGGCCATGACCCAGACCGTTCCTGTGCGGCCGGACGGCAAGATCTCTTTTCCCCTGATCGGTGAAATACAGGCCGGCGGCCGATCGGTTGCCCAAGTCAAGGAGGAGATGGAGGGGAAAATCTCCCGTTACGTGCCTGACCCTGTTCTGACAATAGGGATTCATGAAATAAGGAGCATGCTCATTTACGTGATCGGCCGGGTCAACTCGCCGGGCCGGTTCGCTGTCTACACCAACGTGGACGTGCTTCAAGCCCTGGCCATGGCCGGAGGGTGCAACCCCTTTGCGGACACGAAAAACATCAGGGTCTTTCGAAAGGCCGGGAACAGGACTCTGATGATGCACTTCAACTACAACGATGTTTCCACCGGAAAAGACCTGGATCAAAACATCCTGCTGGAGCGGGGCGATGTGATCGTCGTTCCATGAGATCTCTTGCCCTGCTCCGGATGGTGAGGAAGGTTCGCTGCTGGGGAAATGTGGTTCATGCGATTCCTCATTACAGAACCTCGGCGGTGATGACGAGGAGGGTTAGGCTGTTATGGGTTGTCTTGCTCTTAGGGCTTTCGTTTCAGGAGGCCCTGGCCGATGAAACCCAGGTCACTCCCTCCATCGCGGTCCAGACCCAATACAATGACAACATCTTCTTGGATAGCACTAACGAGCTGGCCGATTACCGATTGAATGTCACACCGGCAATTGCGCTGACCAGCCGCACCGAGCGCCTCGACTCCAACCTCAGCGTCGCTTTTCCAATCAACCGCTACGCGGATCTTGACGAACTCAACGCCGTGGATCAGATCTACTCGGGCGGCCTGCGCTATCAATGGTCCCCTCGCATCGCCACTTCGATCCAGGCCGGCTACCTACGAGATTCCCAGCCGGACCGGGATCTCCTGGAAACCGGACTGGTCCTCGGCACCGGCACGCGGCACCGCCTCTCTGCCGGGCTTTCAGGCGATTATGCCATATCCGAGTGGACCACCGCGGGTCTCTCCTACGCCTATGGGGATGAGAAATTCAAGGGCCCGGGATACACGGACAGCGACTACCAAACGCTTAATTTCGTCCTCACGAGAAACATGGAAAGGACCTTTGCCAACACCTATGGGAGGCTGACCCTCAGCGGCAGCCGTTACGAGTTCACGCCCTCCACCTTTGATTGGCCCCGGAACAACGTGAAAAACGCCGCGGTCATGGTCGGCGCTGTCCGAAGGCTGACCGACCTCTACAGCCTCTCGGCCGATATCGGCCTGCGCTACACCCGGCGCGAATACGAGGTGCCCCGGCTGGAGGCGGCGGCTCCCGGCCTTTTCCGCATCGTGAGCGGAGAACTGAAAGACGAAGACGTGGGCGGAGTGGGCCGTGCGGTTCTCTCCTACCAAGGCGAATCCCTGAGAGCCTCTTTCAGCGCTTACCAGGATATCGCCACCTCGGGCGGTTCAGCGGGCTTGGTCCAGCGCACGGCCTTTACCTTTGACGTGGGAAAGCGATTCACCTACAAGCTTTGGGGTCATTTCGCAGCCTCCTATTACCTCAACACTTCAAAAGGCCGGGAGCTGTCCCTCCAGGAAATCGATGAAAAAACGGGGTTCCTCACCCCTTACCTCCGCTACGAATACTCGCGGGATCTGCGCTTCGAAGCCTCCTACAGCTTTGGAAGAATCAACGACCGCACCAACAATACCGATGCGGAAAGAAACGTGGTTTTCCTCCGCGTGGTTTATTTTCACCCACTGTTGCAGTAAGCAGGAAAGCCAAAAACCGCTTTTCTGCTTGTCCCCTGCGAGCGGCCTGCCGCTCGAGAGGAGTCTTTATATGGAATTCATGACCCCCCAGTCTGATATCCGGTCCATGGCCGACATCCTGCAAATCCTAAGGAGGAGGAAATGGAGCCTCATCCTCCCCGCTCTCCTCGTTTTCTTCACAGCGGTGGCCGTGGCCCTTCTCCTTCCTCCGTTTTATCGTTCCACCTCCACCATCCTGATCGAGGAACAGGGAATTCCTGCGGAATTCGTCAGGGCAACCGTCACGAGTTACGCGGAAGAGCGCATCCAGATGATCAAACAAAGGGTCATGAGTTTTTCAAGGCTCAGCGACCTCGTCAACCGTTTCAACCTGTATCCGGACCTCAGGAACTCCCGGACAGCGGAAGAGATCGTGAATAAAATGCGCGACGACATCCGGGTCGAACCCGTGAGCGCGGAGGTGATCGACCCCCGCACCGGAAGGCCGAGTTCGGCCACCATCGCCTTCACCCTGTCCTACGACGGAAGGAATCCGGAAACCGTTCTCCGGGTCGCCGACACCCTCACCTCCCTCTTCCTCTTAGAGAACCAGCAGGTCCGGGAGCGTCAGACCGCGGAGACCTCCCAGTTCCTGGAAGTGGAGATGAACCGAGTGAAGAAGGAGTTCGGCGCATTGGACGCCAGAATTGCGGACTTCAAAGAAACCCACATGCACGAGCTTCCCGAGCTTCTCCAGGCAAATCTCGAAGGCAAGGAACGGACCGAGCGGGACATTGACCGCCTCAACGACCAGATCCGCACCCTTAAAGACCGGGAGAGCTTCCTGCAAAGCCAGCTCGCCGGGCTGTCCGTCCATTTCGGCAACGAGGACAAGAGGAGGCTTGAGGAGCTGAAGCTCCAACTGGTGAACTTGAAGACCCGGTTCTCCGACGAACACCCGGACGTGATCAAGACGCGCAGGGAGATTGCCGACGTGGAAAAGCAGATCGCCGAAGCGAGGCCCGGTCGTCAGGCCCAGTCCCAGCCCTCCTCCCTTCTCAATGAATCGGATAACCCCGCCCACGTCAACCTCACCGCTCAACTAGCCGCCACCCGTTTTGAAATGGAATCCCTGAACAGACAGATCCGGGCCCTGCGCCAAAGGGCGGAGCAGTACAGCAGCAGGCTCGAGTCCTCCCCCCGGGTGGAAAAAGCCTACAACGCCCTGGTCATCGAGCGCAACAACACGCAGGTCAAATACAACGACCTCATGGCCAAGTACATGGAGTCCCAGGTGGCCCAGGGGCTGGAAAAGGAGCGAAAGGGCGAGCGCTTCACCCTGATTGATCCAGCCAGGCTGCCTCAACGACCCATCAAGCCTAACCGCCTGGCCATCGTGGTCATCGGTTTTGTGCTCGCCGTGGGCAGCGGGGTGGGGTTTGCCGCCGTCCGGGAATACTCGGATGACTCGATTCGGGACTACCGTCGCCTGGGTCGGATCACCGCCTTCCCGGTGCTCGCCAGCATCCCCCTGATCGAGAACGAAAGCGACATCACGAAAAGGAGATGGAAGAGAGCCGCCTTTTCTTTCGGCCTTGTCGTTCTGATTGCGGGGACCCTCTATGCCTTTCACAACTTGGTCATGGCCCTCGACACCTTGTGGCGCAACATCGGTTTGAGGCTCAATCTGTTCGTCTGAAAAACCCCTTGGATCCCGAGGAAACAGCCCATGGATTTGAAAGTTTCAATCGATCAGGTCAAAAAGCTTCGACGCCACACCGGCCGCCCTCTTCCCGCCGCCTCGACCGGTCAGGAGCCTCAGCCGGAAACTCCGGGCTGCTCCGCACCGGTTTACCGCGAGTGCCGCACGGTTGCCCTCGATCCTGACACGCTCCTCAAGAACCACTGCGTCTGCTTCTTTCCGGCCGCACCGGAGCTGAGTCACTACAAACTTCTCCGGACGCAGATCGTTCACCGCTGCAGGCCCCACAACTGGAACACGATCATGATCACCAGCGCCATGCCAGGGGAAGGGAAAACCCTCACCGCCATCAACCTGGCAGCCACTTTTGCACAAGCTTACGGCCAGACAGCCCTTTTGATTGACTGCGATCTCCAGAGCCAGCTCGTCCACCAGTACCTGGGAGTTTCAAGCTCCATGGGGCTGGCCGATTGCCTTCAAAACGATACGCCCCTCAAGGACCTCATTCTCTGGCCCGGTGTAGAGAATCTCACGTTCATTTCGGGGGGAGACCCGATGTACAACAGCGCCGAGCTCATCAGTTCGCCCGCCATGGCCGAGCTTGTGGCGGAGATGAAGACCCGCTACCCGGACCGCTACCTCTTGTTCGACCTGCCTCCGCTTTTGGTCGGGGCGGACGCCCTGGCCTTTGCGCCCCTGGTGGACTGCATTCTCTTGGTCGTTCAACCCAGGACGTCTTTCGATGACCTCCAGAGAGCGCTGGACCTGATCCCCAAGGAGAAATTCCTGGGCTTCGTACTGAACCGCGTAGAAGCATCCAGGGACGATTACTACTATTACTACCGGTATCGGTATGGACGTAAAAAGCCCTGATCTCTGAGTCTCCGACCTCGGATCTCCGAGGATCTCTCAAGAGAACCGTCTCTGTGGTTCACCCGCCTTCTGAGAGCGATGACCTTGGGTTCGGAAGTGACAATCCAACCGCACCCTGTAGCGACCGGAGGAGTGAACCAGGCTAACTGGTACCGCCATTCTGCAGGCTGGAAGATGGTGTACAATGAAATGGTGGAGTTATGGGGAAGCCTTATTGAGCTTGCAAGGTACAAAGTCAGCGGCGAGCTCCCCGAACAAGTCCCTGGGGGATCCAGCCTGGCTACGCGGTTGAAACAACTCCTTCTATTCAAGATCGACCACCGATCTCTACAGACATGAGTCTCTTTGTCTTTGGTCTTACCGCGTCCCGCTCTACCAGTTCTAGCGATTGTAAACCTTAGCCACGCCGCCCGCGGCAGATCGCTTCTGCCGGTCGAAACTTATAATATTATGTCCCCTATAACTGTCTTCTCAAATTGATGGATATCGTCCTCTCATTCCGCCAAATCGCCGGGCTTCACCCTCACGATCCCAGGGATGCGATCAAAATGTTTGTCAAAGGAATATACTATGTTGAGACCCTGGCCCAAGGCAGCTCCTGCCAATAGGGCGTCGGCAAAATCGATGTTCTTTTCATGGTAGAGGCTCAACGCCTGAATGAGCAGGTCAAGGTCCGTCACGTCGAGGCCGGCAGAACGAAGAAAGTGGGACAGGGTTTCAGCAATCTGCACCCTGGGGTAACCGTAAAAGGATTCCAGAACCCAAACAACCTCCGCAACCGTGATGGGAGTCAAAACCAGAAGAACCAGACCCTGCTGAGCCGCAGAAAAGGTTTTGAACGCGGCTTCGGCCAGTTTCGGCGGATCCTTGGTAAGATAACGAAGAATCACGTTTGCGTCGATGAAGGCCCGTTTCACGACTTCATCCTTGCGCATAAGTTCTCTCCTAACTTCTTGCCGACTCGCTTTCTCAAGGACGCCGTGCCGGGGTATGGTTTTGTGGCCGGAAAAACACCAAAGAATTCCAGAAGCGCTTTCTTCTTGACCGGTCGGAGAATGGCGTGCTCACCCTCGACTCTCAGCGTGACCGAGTCTCCTTCCTCGATGTTGAGGGCATCTCTCACCGCTTTGGGAATCGTGATCTGCCCTTTGTAGGTGACCTTCGCTTGCTGCATGGCATTACCTCCTCAAGATGCATTACACTTGAAAGATAGCATTACCTGGACGACATGTCAATGAAGCAGGACCTTCAGTATCCCAACTCGGGTAAAACCGATCTCGTCGAAGAACCCATGCGCCCCTATCTACGAAGACAGTCTCCCTACCGCTATTCGTTCAAAGCGCACAGGTGGTCGTCATGCTTTTCTGGCAGGTCGGTATGTCCGGACTCCCCGAGGCCGATGACATTCATTATGGGGTCCTCCTCCGGAGGCAGTCTTGAGAGAACAACTCGGTTTTGGATTTCTTGGAAGACCATCGCTCACGGCTCTCGTCTTTGAAGCCAATCAATGCGGTCGAAGTGTTTCTTGTCGTAGGTCAAGATTAGGGTAACCCCGTGGTCCTTTGCAAAATAGGCGTTATAGGCATCAATGAAGTCGATATTCTGCTCTCCATAAACGGCAAGTGATTTGAGGATTCGCCGTTTTTCAGGAACATCGAGATTCGGTGTATTGAGCAATATGGAAAGTTTCTCCTTTATGTCTTGCTTGGAGAGCCCGTAGTAGCTTTCAAGCGTCCAAACCAGCTCAGCGACGACCATGAGGTTGGTCATGAGCCGTATCTCCCCGTCGATAGTATTTTGTAGAAGATTCCCGACGCGATTAGCCTTGGCGGGGTCATCATTCGTCAAGTATCTGAGGAAGACATTTGTATAGACAAAAAGCCTATCCACCTTTCACCTCCTGCACCACCTTTTTTGCTCTGATAAGCATGGTTTCGATCCGCACCCGATCAAAATCCTCGGGTTTTCTTCTGGGCTTGACCGAACCTTTCAAATCGAGAACTGAGCCCCGAATAGGCTTCATCGTGATTTCTCCGTCCTTCAGGTCAAATGCAATTTTGTCATGCTCCTTCAATCCAAGAACGTCTCTGATTTCCTTGGGAATAGTGACTTGTCCCTTTCTTGTCATTGTCGTTGCGAACATACGGGATTTCTCCTCCTGGTAATACTTAAATATTAGGGTAATACTTCAAAAAAGACAATGAAAAGAATCTTCCTTTCCTCCCCTCACATGAGCGGCATGGAAGAGGCGTTTGTCCATGAGGCCTTTGAGAGCAACTCCATCGCGCCTCTCGGCCCTATGGTGGATGCCTTTGAGCGGGAATTCTGCGAGCGAGTGGGCATTCCCCACGGCGTAGCCCTTTCAAGCGGCACAGCCGCCTGCCACCTGGCTCTGCGTCTTGGGGGCGTGAGCTCCGGAGATCTCGTCATTGCCTCCAGCCTCACCTCCATCGGGAGGGATTAAACAAAACCGTCGAAGAAGCCATGCGCTGGACGAAGAGGGGGCAGATGCTCATTGAGACCAGGGGGTTCCTCATGTCCGCAGGGACCGAGAGGATGCTGGTGGAGTTCGGCAGGCGGCATTAACGCTTGGAGAGAACGTCTGCGTTGCGTTGATTTCGTTGTACCCGAGCGATCCCTCGTATCTGACTAAAACGACAGTTTGATCTCGGCATTTAGGAGAGGTGAGCCCATGAAATATACAAGGATTACGGTTAATCCAGCTCAAATGGGAGGTGTGCCATGTATCCGGGGATTGCGTATCCCCGTAGCCACTGTCGTGAGCATGGTTTCAGATGGTATGGGAGACGAAGAAATCCTGGCGGCCTACCCTGACCTGGATAGTGATGAGATCAAAGAGGCATTGCGATCCGCGGCAGATGCGGTTCGAGAGCGCGAGTCCTCCCTCTCCCCTCGTTCCGCTTATGCCTGACCTCTTTATCACTGGCCTTGCCTTTTACCGTGCGCCGTGCACCTATGCTGCTGATGCTCCGCCCTCTGCAGCTCTGAGGCTCCGACTTCTGACCCTTGACAGCAAGCAAAAGACGTGTTACACGTATTTTATGTGATAGAGGGAGAACTTCAAGATGAAACAAAATATTACCCTAAGCCTCGACAAAGAAGTCATTCGAAAGAGTAAGATCCTCGCCGCAAGAAAGGAGACCTCCATCAGCAGGCTGCTGGCCGATTCTCTCCAACGGACCGTCGAGAACGAGGACTTCTACGAGGCGGCAAAAAGGAACGGGCTCCATGCGTTGAAGAAAGCCTTCCATCTAGGTGGGGAGAGGCGGTGGAAGCGCGAGGATCTTTATGAACGATAGGCTCTTCGTGGACACCAATGTCCTGGTGTATGCTCACGATGCGGATGCAGGGAAAAAGCATTCTTCTGCGAAAGAACTCTTGTCGCAGCTCACCAATTGTCCTTTTGGGATGCGCTGATCGTTTCGGCTGCCTTCGCCGGGAACGCATCGGTTATTGCTACCGAAGACCTGAACCACGGTCAACGTATTGAGGGAATCCTTATTCAGAACCCATTCGTCAAAAAAACCTCCGATGCTCCGACTGCCGACTTCTGAGGCTCTGTCTTTCCGATGCTCTGTCCTCTGTGGTTCGGTGTTCTATTCCTCTTTTCGCCTTTGCGGCTTTGCGTGAGATCATTTCGCCACGAACCCTCAAGCGACTCCTTCTGGTTTTGGTTGCCCTCCCCGCCCTCCTCCTCTTCTTAGAGGTGGGCTATTTCGCCTGGGTGCTCGCAGGGGATAAAGCTCTTCAGAAAGCAGACCTCATCGTCGCTTTTGAAGGAGGATACGACAGGGTTCGCACGGCCTACAGCCTGGTAGATCAATCCTATGCGCCCAACCTGCTCATTTCACCTGCGGCCGAGAAAAAGCTGCAGGCCTATGAAAAGAGATATAACCCCTCTCAGCCCTTTGTCCGGGTCGTTGAAGACAAAGCCAGAACAACCCTGCAGAATGCTGTCTATACGAAGCGCATGCTTGAAGACAACCATTTCCGCTCGGCAATTCTCGTCACTTCCTGGGACCACGTGCCGCGGTCTTATTTCCTTCTGAGAGCGATGACCTTGGGTTCGGAAGTGAAAATCCAACCGCACCCTGTAGCGACTGGGAGTGTTGACCAAACCAACTGGTACCGGCACCGCACGGGTTGGAAGATGGTTTACAATGAGATGGTGGAATTCTGGGGAAGCCTCATTGAACTTGCAAGGTACAAAGTCAGCGGCGAGCTCCCCGAACAAGTCCCTGGGAAAACCAGCCTGGCTACGCGGTTGAAACAACTCCTTCTATTCAAGATCGACCACCGATCTCTACAAACCTGAGTCTCTTTTCTGTCTGCCGTGGTTCCGACCTCCGAGGCTCTGTGGTTCCGGCTTCTGATGCTCCGACCTCTGTTGCTCCGCGGCTCCGAGGCTCTGTCTTTCTGATGTTCTGCCCTTTGCCCTTTCTGATGCTCTGTGGCTCTGTCCTCCGCGGCTCTGATGCTCTGTCTTTTGCCCTTTCTGATGCTCCGACCTCTGGTGCTCCAAGGCTCCGATCTCCGTGGCTCCGACCTCTGGTGCTCCGTAGCTCTGTCTTCCTGATGCTCTGCCGGTCGAAACTTATACTATTATGTCCCCTATGACAATTGAGTTGGTATATCCCATTGACATATCCACAATTGATTCTATAATATTTCTCAAATCAATGAATTTTTTATAGGGGTGTTGTTATGGCTTGTGTGAAAACTAGAATCTTTAAAAGCAACCGGAGTCAGGCTGTTCGTCTACCGATGGAAGTCGCCTTTCCGGAGTCCGTGAAGGATATTGAAATCACTGCGATCGGCAACAAACGCATGATTGCGCCGGCGGGTCAATCCTGGGATGAGTGGTTTAATGCAGCGGGGGTTTCCAGTGACTTCATGACAAAGCGCATGCAGCCTGAAGAGCAGTGCCGGGAGACCTTGTGATGCTAACGTACCTGCTGGACACCAATATAGTCATCTATACAATGAAGAACCGTCCACAAAAGGTGAAAACACGTTTTCAGCAGCATCACGGCCGGATGGGCATTTCTGCTGTAACTCTAGGTGAATTGGTGTTTGGCGCGGAAAATTCGAAACAAGTGGAACGGAATCTGGCAGACATCGAGGCCTTCGCATCCAGGGTTGAAGTGCTGCCCTTTGACAACAAGGCCGCATATCATTTTGGGCAGATACGGGCTGCGCTTTATCGCTTGGGTCAGCCCATAGGAGCTTATGATATGATGATTGCCGGTCAAGCCAGGGCAACCGGCCTGATACTGGTAACAAACAATGCCAAGGAATTTAAGCGGGTGCCGGGGCTACTCCTTGAAGATTGGAGCGGCGCGTAGAACATGAGCAAAAAGTTTGGGGAATACCGCTGTTTTGTCTTTCGGTATTTCTGTGGTTCCGCAGTTTACCCGCCTCTGGCGGGCTCCGACCTCTGTAGTTCTTCGGTGTTCTATTCCTCTTTGCGCCCCGCCAGAGGTTTACCGGCCTTTGAAAATGTTTGAGCTAGCAAGGTTTCGTCCGGAAAAGCGGCTGAATTGTCCGGTATGTCAAGAATTGAATTTCTCGAAACATGCGGCAGATACAATGTCAGCCCTTTCAATTACTCTCCAGAGGACGCAGCAGAAGAACTGAAAAGGGATTTGATCGAGGCGAGGAAACGTATTTTGCAATGAGAATTGTCTCCAACACAGGCCCAATAATAGGCCTTGCCAAGATCGCAATGATGCCCCTTATTGTAAAGGTCGGCCCTTTCTTGTATCAATTGCGGCAAGCTGGATAGTGGCTCTCGGATGAAATCATTGGAATCGCAAAAGGGCTTGCAGAGGAATGAGCCATGCCATTCCGCCCACGAAAGATCGCTTCTGCCGGTCGAAACTTATAGTATTATGTACGTCCCCTATAATGGGCTTTGTGTTTCGGTGTTTCTGCAGCCCTGACCTCTGTGGTTCTTAGGTGTTCTATTCCTCTTTGCGCCTTTGCGGCTTTGCGTGAGGCTCCTCTGCTCACTCCGCCGAGAGACCTTCCTTCAAACTCTCTTTGAAGAAAGTTAAATAGTTAACAGCGTCCCGGTTTCTTATCGGGCTCCATGCGTTGAAGAAAGCCTTCCATCTAGGTGGGGAGAGGCGGTGGAAG
>CAZOLJ010000082.1:0-19054 GCA_964580575.1 uncultured Desulfobacteraceae bacterium | reverse complement strand
GATTCAATCAGGACAGGGGGTCGCTATCCCTCCCGGATGGCGACCCCGGTCATTTTAATGAACTGGAGTATTGGAGTACTGGAGTAATGGAGTGTTGGGGGAAGAGCCAGACAACTTGTCCTGCTTTACCATTACTCCACCACTCCATCACTCCATTGCTTTCTAGAGGTTTTTCATGAAAGAGCCGCAGAGCTTCGGCGAGTTCATTGCAGAGCAGAAAAGAAGGCTGGCCGACAATCCGGAATGCGCTACGTCCTCCTACAACCTAGGGGTCACCCTCATGCAGCAAGGGAAACTAGACGAAGCCATTGACGCCTTCAGAGAGGCGATCCAGAACAGCGCCCGCATGTTCGAGGCCTGGGTCAATCTGGGCTATGTCTTCTTCAAGAAAGGCGACCTGGACCAGGTCGTTTATGCCAACCAAAAGGCCGTTGAGGTGGAACCCCGGTACGCGAGAGGGTACGCCAATCTGGGATTCGCCTACCTGCAGTTAGGAAGGACCGACGAGGCGATCGAGGCGCTTGAGAAAGCTCTGGAACTGAATCCGGACATTGTCCAGGCCTGGAACAACCTGGCCAATGCCTATCTCCAGAAGGGGGATTTTGACAAAGCGGTTGAAACGAACCAGAACCTCCTGAAACTCGCGCCGACCTTTGGGCTGGGGCACAACAATCTAGCCGTAGCTTATTTCCACAGAGGAGAACACGACAAGGCCATCGAGCATGCGGATAAGGCCAAAGACCTGGGCTTTGACGTGCATCCGGATTTCCTCAAAGAGCTGGAGCCCCACCGCGAACACGAACGAAATAGATAATAAAGCGCCACCCCCACCCCCACCCTTCCCCCCTTGAGGGGGAGGGCAGGGTGGGGGGTAAAAGGGATTAAGCGTTTGCTAAAGTCATGAAAAAAACGAATGATCTTTTTCAAACTTACGAACTGCTGGTCGACAAGGCAGAGGCAGCTTTCCAGGAAATGCAAAAGGAACACGGCTCCCGCATCAAATGCGAAGCGCACTGCTCCGATTGCTGCCATGCCGTTTTCGGCCTCTTTCTCATCGAGGCGGGGTATCTCAAGGAGCATTTCGACAAGCTGACGGATGAAGAGAAAAAAGCGGCTCTCGTGAGATGCGAGCAGGCGGAGAGGAGCTTGGAGCGGCTTCAGAACATGCTCCGGGCCCATGAAGACGATCCTCAGATGCAGGCTTACATCATGTCCCGCGAAAGAATTCCCTGTCCTCTGCTAAAGGAGGATCAGGAGTGCGCTCTTTATCTGCACCGGCCGATCACCTGTCGGGTTTATGGAATTCCCACAAAGGTTCAAGGAAAGGCCAGGGTGTGCTGGAAATCGGAATACAAGAAGGATGAGCGCTATCCGGTCTTTGATCTGGACCTGGTGCATCGGGAACTCTATTTCCTGTCAACAGAGCTGCTCAAGGCCGCGGGTGAGGATACTGAGAAAGCATCCCTCCTGATCTCGGTCTCCAAGGCCATCACGACACCCCCCAAGGACCTGCTTCGTCAAAAGCTTGAATCTCCCTCCAAAGCGTAGCGATGTGACCCTCTAAGTTCTCTTCGATCACCTTGGAATCTTCGGGTTTCTCTTCCCGGTAGGACTCCATCAGGGGAGCATAGAGTGCGTGAAACTCCTCTTTGGAGAATTTTATTAGTAGGGCCGGCAGATCAGGGCCTTCTCCCCAATCGCATCTCCCTTCAGCCTTCATGGTCTGCAACGCTCTGAAAAAGCCTTCCAGACATGGACTCACAAACTCCTCTTGAGCCCAAACCGGCTCACCCACCCCACCGATCCTGTCGAGTCTCATTTGAACGGTCATGTTGAGGAGAAAGGCCACAAGGGCTGTCACACGGTTTGTGCCGGCTCTTCCGGGGAAAGAAATGAGGGGCAGGTAATTCCTTGCCGTGGTGAGCTTGACCTGCACGATCCCTTCGGAGAGGTTCACAACAAAATCTCCCGCTGCATGATGCCAGGGACAAATCTGATGGTAAGTGTCCGGATCATAGTAGAGAGTCAGAATTCTCGAAGCCTCCCTGAAAAGGCTGCGGCTTTGCTCCCTTGATGCTGTTCGGCTTCCTTTTTCCGTATCCCAGATGAGAACGGCTTGCTTCCCCTCCTCGTCTTCTCCGAGGTGCCACTCGTGGTACCCTTCCAGCCAATCCGACACGCTCATCACGGCCGGTTCATTTCCTCTGGGGCAAGAGCAGGAAACTTCGGAAGCCATGTGCACCTTCGGGAGATAGCCGTAGGGGAACCGTTGATTGAGATGTCTCATGGTTTTATATTCCCGAAGGAGGAGTTCTTTTCTGGGTTCTGAGAAGGCGATGGAGACCGCAAATTTTCTCCGCGCGCCGAGGCCGATGAGTTCCACGCTTGCCACATGGCAGAGGGTGCCGTGCTTTTCGTTCCGGATCAGGATTTGATCGATTGGATCTGAAAGTGGGGGATTGTCCAGGAAGAAGCGTTCGATGCTCTGAAAGTAATCTCTCAGCGTGAGGAAGGGATGGGCTTCAAAGGGGTTCAGGAGAAAGGCGCGGTCCAGGGTTTTTTCGTCAGGCAGGACGTCCCCTTCAGAAGAGGAGAAAAGGTATTTGACCCTCATAGTTTTGCCAGAGACTCGGTGGCAAGTTGATGGAGGCTGGTTTCTTCCATTTGCCCTGCCCGGTAGATGTCTATGGGTGCCATGTCGTCCTTGAGTTTTGTCAGATCTTCTTTTGCCTCATAGGCCTTGAGATGCCCGAGAAGGATCGTCGCATAGCCCCGAACCTCGGAGTCGGGACTGCGGAGGAGAGGAATCATTGGATATGAGAATCTTCGGAGCAGGTCAGGCCGGGTCTCACCGATTTTCCCCATAGCGCGGAGGACTTCCGGAAGCAACGAGGGATCCCTCGAGATCTGAACAAGCTGGGGGAGGAACCCGGAAAAATTATCGGGGAGAGCGCAGATGATCTCGCCGATGGCATCCACAGAGCCCCAACTGGAGGATGCCGTGTCAGAGACCGAGGTGAAAAGCCCCTGAAGCAGTTTGGAGACGGCTCCAGGGTCTTTGGGGGCAATCACTGCGGATATTTTTCCAAGAGCTTCGGCCGCTCTCCATCTCAGGAGCTTGTCTGCGGAGTAAAGGAGCCTTTTCATATCCCTCAGGATGCGCTTGTCCTGGGCAGCCATGTCGAGGAGAGGTTCCAGGTCATAGTTCCTGATCAGATCTTCCACCTCCTTCTTCGTAGAAGATCTTCTGGGGGTCCTAAGGGGTTGCGTCCCGGCATCGGGAGCGACCGACCTGTCGGCCCGCACAGGCAGAGCCCCTTCCGCAACGGGTTTGTTCAATCTGATGAAGTACAGAACTCCGGTGATTCGTCTTCCCTCGTAAACGCCTCCGTGAATAACGTGATGCGTTTCGGCATCGTAGTTCTTCAGTTGTTTGTCCAGGTAGTCTACTTCAGGAGTGAGGTCCCAGGCGCAATCCCAGTCTCCGGCGCAGGCGTGAACGAGCGCTTCGATCATGGCTGAGCCGAGGTTGTGGCCGGTCACGTCACAGGCATACACCGCGCCGCAGGAACAGACGCCCATAGGCATTTCCCTGGAAGGGACCTGCTCAGGCCTTTGGACCAGCATGCCGCAGAAAGGGCATGTGGGTTTTGTCATGATGTCTTTTCCGAAAAATCGTCCTACCATTTCATCGTCCCCTCGAGCTATCGGAGAAAAGCCTCGCCCTCAGGCGATGACTTCAGTTTAGTTCTTACGCAAGGATTCAGGCACAAAGCTGCAAAGGCACATAGGCACAAAGAAAAAAGGGACAAAGTGACAGAGCGAAAGGGTTTCTCTGCGTTGCCCCTTTGTCCCTTTGCCTCTTTTTTTGCAGCTTTGCCGCTCATAGATCAAGATCCATTCCCGCGCCCATTTCGTTGTACTCGAAATCCACTATCTCAAACCCATCGCCTCTTGACCTGAACTGAACCATCCACTTCGCATACTGAGGCCCTGCAAACTCACAACTGATCGTCCCAAGACGAGCGTCGAGTTTCTTGAGCTTCGGCACAATTTCCTCTGAAAAGAGAAGCTGTATTTCGCTCTTCTCTTCGTCTGTGAGTCCGTCTTTCATATAGGTCTTGGGCGGAGAAACCATCATTCTCCTGCAATTATCGGCAATTCAAATGTCTTTCCCCTTGCGGGCATCAGCGCTAGCTTAGGCCCTCACCCCGGTGAAAACCGGGGTCCAGAAATATATTAAACCGCTGGATTCCGGCTTTCGCCGGAATGACGAAATATCAAATGTGGCTCCTCTCCTTCCTAAGCTATCGGGTATGCCCCTTGTGGCTTGGCCGCCTTTGGCGGAAGGAGGGGTGCGGGAGGGGTTAACATAAACTTCTTACCGGATTCTACTTTGCCGGCCCAGGAACATCGAGGGTGTAACAGGAATTGCCAGAGCCGCAGGACTTGGTCGTGAGTGTTGGTTTTTCTCCCGCACCCTTGGCCATCACGTGGCTCGTTTTGCTCAGAATCCGTTCAAAGGACTCGCACTTGCATTTCGGGCACTGCATTTCCATGGTGTCATCCGACTTCAGAACAATCTTTTCAAAAAGATTACCGCACTCAAGGCATCGAAACTCAAAAATGGGCATTTTGTATCCTCAGTTTAGAGCTTCAAGCATCACCAAACGCATGGTATATAGATTTGAGGTGAGGCAATCAGCTGCATCAAAAGTTCATGGTTATCAGTTATTTGTTATTCGAGAAGAGGGGACTCCTCCTACAAACAGAACTGCGAGAATTGAGTCCATCTATGCGCAGTGGACTAATAACGAATCACTGATAACTAATAACTTTTTGTGTCTTGTCGCATAATATACTAGCTGGAGTCAGTAAAGTCAAACTCAACGGGAGAAGAGGCGGGCACCTGAAATGATACTTTCTTTTCACCCCTGTTTTGTTGCGGATGCTCAAATCATCCTGGCGGACAGGAAGCTGAGCGTAGAGGATCGAGGCATGATCCAAAATGCGGATGCGATCATCCTTCCTCAGACCTGCTCTCTTGCTCTGAATAAGGCTTGCGCCAACTCAAACGCCCATGTCTTCCCGGATTATGAGCTGCGCTTTAAGTACCCGGGCAAGGTCGGCCAAAGTATTCTTTTCGAGAAATTGAAAATTTCTCATCCCGCGACAAAGCGCTGGCCTTCGGTGAAAAAATTCAGAGACACTCTGAAGGCGGAAGGCGCCTCTTCCCATGAGATGCCGTTCTTTCTCAAAGCCGATAAGGGCCATGAAGGGGATGGGGTTCTTTTTGTCACCGACGTGCAGAGCCTTGAGGCTGCCCTGGTGCGTTTGGAAAAGATCGCGCCGGGCAGGTTAGTTTCGCAGGAAGGGATTCCCTGTCATGGAAATGTCCTCAGGACGGTCGTGCTTCACAAGAAAATCGTCACCTACTGGAAACGAGCGGAGCACTCACATGAGGTTATCTCTACCGTGAGTCATGGGTCACGGGTGGACAAAAAGTGGAAACCGGAGCTTCAGGAGAAGGGAAAAGACCAGGCTCGATGGATCTGTGAAAAGACCGGAATCAATCTGGCAGCCTTTGATTTTGTCTTTGATCTGAATCTTCCGAAACCTCAACCTTATCTTTTGGAAATCAATTACTATTTTGGAAGAAGAGGTTTGGGAGGCTCGCTCCGATATTACCGTCTTCTCCTGAAAGCCATTCAGGAATGGTTGAAAGAAAAAGGGTTCGATGCGAGACACATTAAACTTGTTTGATGTGCATGCATTGGGGAATTTACTCTGAAAGAAATGATAGAACATCACCAGATCAACCGATTTTTGCCTTTTCTGCTTTGGCTCAAAGGATACAACCGGACCAGGTTTCGCCATGATCTTGGTGCAGGGCTCACGGTCGCCGTTGTCCTGATCCCCCAGGCGATGGCCTATGCCATGCTTGCCGGACTGCCGCCCGTTTACGGGCTATACGCCGCGGTATTGGCTCCCATCATCGCTTCGATGTGGGGGAGTTTGCAGCAGCTTTCCACAGGCCCTATCGCCATCCTGAGCCTTCTGGTCCTTACCACGTTGTCTCCCCTCGCAGAACCCGGGACCGCGCGCTACATCGAACTCGCCCTTCTTCTTGCCTTCATGGTTGGGATCCTCTACCTGGCGATAGGGATTTTTCGACTGGGCGCCGTGATGTCTTTTATTTCCCACTCCACGGTCAGGGGTTTCACTTCTGCCGCAGCGCTCATCATCTGTGCCACCCAAATTCCAAGCCTTCTCGGCATTAGCATCCACCAGCACGAATACTTGTTCCCCATGCTCCATGATATCGTAAAGGGGCTGTCTGCCACCCACGTCCCCACGCTGGTTGTGGGTCTTCTTGCCTTTGCGATTATCTTTGTCGCCAAGAAATATCGAGCCACGTTCCCGGGCGGACTGGTCGCCCTGATTCTGACCACGATTCCTCTTGTGCTTTTTGAATGGCATGAGCGCGGAATCGCCGTCATCGGTCCCACGCCGGCAGGCCTGCCTCATTTTCAGTCGCCGTCCCTTGATTTCAATACGATAGGTGTACTTCTGGGGCCCGCGATCGTTGTCGCGTTGGTCAGCTTTGCAGAGACCTACTCGGTGGGCAAAACCATCTCGACGGGGACGAAGCAGAAGGTGGACGTCAACCAGGAGTTCATCGGCCAGGGTCTGGCCAATCTCGTCGGATCTTTTTTCCAGAGCTACCCCGTGAGCGGCTCGTTTTCGAGAACGGCGATCAATTTCAGTTCCGGAGCTAAAACCTGGGTCTCCAGCGTGGTCGCCACTTTCGGCGTCATTTTTGCGCTTCTCTTTCTGACCCCTTTCATCGCCTATGTTCCCAAGGCGGCGCTTTCCGCCCTGGTGATCAGCGCGGTGATGCTTTTGTTCAACCCGGGGCAGGTCTTTTCTCTGTGGAAAAAGAACCGCCACGACGGCATTGTGGCATTCACCGTGTTCGCCCTGGCGCTTCTGACAAAGCCGGACTATGCGCTCCTCATCGGAGTTGTCCTATCCCTGGTGCTGTTCCTGTGGAAGACCATGCACCCGCGGATCGTTCGGATCACCAAGGATCCGGAGCTCAACATGTTTGTGAACGCCGATGTGTACCGAAAGCCGAGCTGCCCTCAGATCCTGGAGCTCCGGCCGGACAACTGCATTTTTTTCGGAAACGCAGAATACACGATGGAGCAGCTGCTCAGTCGCCTCGACGAGCAGAAGACTCCGATCAAGTTCCTCCTTCTGGACTTCGAATCGATCGCGTTTATCGACATCAGTGGAGTGGACGAGCTTTTTGGGCTGCTGGATGAACTCAAGGCGAAAAAAATCGAGATGGCTTTCCTCTATGTTCACCTGCCTGTAAAAAAGGTGCTGGAGAGCACCAATTTCTTGTACATGGTGGGCCAAGATCGAATGCTGGAAAAAATGGGGGATGCCATTGCCTACCTTTTCGAGCGGCTGGACCATGACTATTGCCGCAAGGTCTGCCCCCACAAGCTGTTCCACGAATGCTCGACGGTGAAGTGAGGCTTCCCCCGCCCCTAACCCCTCCCACCAAGGGAAGGGAACGACAAGGGTCGACCCATATTTTTCCTCCCCCTTGACGGGGGAGGCGAGGTGGGGTGACGGGAATTTGCCGGACAAGAGTCGCTGGGCTTCAGAACTTAATGTGAACTTTTCTGGACCTTGGTCCGTCGAATTCGCTGAAAAAGATTTTCTGCCATGTGCCGAGGACAAGACGGCCGTTTTCAACGATGACGGAGACGGAGCTTCCCATCAAAGAAGCCTTGATGTGGCTGTCGGCGTTTCCTTCTGTGTGACGGTATCCCCTGTGAGCTGGAACCAGCTCGTTGAGCTTGGCCAGTATATCGGTGCAAACATCCGGATCAGCCCCTTCATTGATGGTGATCCCCGCCGTGGTGTGGGGGACATAAACCACACAAACCCCATCCTTCACGCCGGCTTTGGCCAGCTCCTTCTGCACGGAGGACGTGATATCGACCATTTCCGTTCTGGAATCGGTTTTGACGCTGATGCTGATAGGCATGGTTTGCGTTACCCTTCCATCGACCGGTTCACGCCGAAGACCAAATCCCCCTTCCCCCCTGTCAGACCACTGTTTCCCCTCCCCTGGCGGGAGGGGATAGAGGGGAGGGGGAAAGGCGCAAGCTGAACGACAGTCGCATTCTCTCTCACCCCCACCCTTGCCCTCCCCCGTCTCAAGGGGGAGGGCAATCTGAGGTTATCGATAGTCTCCTCGCCCCCCTTTACTAAAGGGGGGACGGGGGGGATCTTGAATGCCTCGGCACAACGATGAGTCACTTGGTGTGATTGTATTCGATTCCCGGGCGCCGATGCTTAACGCGATTCGCTCAGAATTACAGAGTCTTGCTACGAAGTTCTTTCCCGGCAAGCGGATTGTACAGTTTGATAATGGCGACCTTCATGCAGTCCACGGTTTTCGATGTGGTGACAATGTCCAAGAGTGTTTTTGTCGCCGGATCAGGGAGCACGCACGCGTCAGAAGAGTCGAACTTCAGGTCCGGAAAGGCCTTGAGCAGCTTCTTGTGCTCTTTGTCACCCACAGGGACCTTGACGGCCTTTTTGCCCTCTACCTGGATAATCTGATCACCCAGCCCGGCTTCCTGGATTTTCTTTTCCTGCGCCTCATCCAGAAAAACATTTACACAGTAACTTCCCATCACTTCACCTCCAAAAATAATAATTTTAGACTCAATGCCAGTCTGATTGCGTTTGCTCTTATATTATGGCAGCACGCGGGTTGTCAATATGTCAAAACCTTTTCATTTTTCATCCCTAAGTAGGCCTTTGACCGCAACCGAAGGCCTTTTGAGCCCAGGACAGCGTCGCCAACCGCTCCCTTGCTCTTGAACCTTGGCAGAGGAAGCATCTGTGAGCAAGCAATGGAGGATGTGCGCACAGGATTACTGTCTACTACCTACTGTTTACTGGGTTTTTGCGGACCAGCAGGTTGAGAATATTGGTTTCGCCCTGCCTGCGATATTGAACGTCGTCGGCCATCTTTCGAATGAGATAACACCCCAACCCTCCGATCTTCCGAGCCGGAAGCGGGCAGGTTAGGTCGGGCTCAGAGAGCGAAAGAATGTTGAAGGGAACGCCGGTGTCGATAATGCGGATGTTGAGTTCGGAATCGCCCCTCATTTCGCAAGTCACTTCAACCTCTCCCTTGTGCTCGCCCGGATAGGCATACTGGAAAATGTTCAGGAGAGCCTCCTCAGTGGCGAGCTGGATGTCATGGATTTTCTCTTTTGAAAACCCATGATCTCCGGCAAAGCCTGACACGAAGCGCATCAGCCTTTCAAGGGAGTCTATTGTTGCCGGTGCTTTCATTCCATCCATACGCTAAACTGCGATCACCCTCCCGTCCCAGGCGATGCTCACCTCGAACCCTTCAATTTCGTAACGCTCGTCAGGATCAAGGTCCATGAAATGGACCTCTGCGGGGAGGTCCTCGCCCCTCCCATCAGGGGAGGGGAATTTGAATGATGCATCGCTGTCCCCACCCCCTTGACGGGGGAGGGTTACCCGCTTGGCTTATGGCGGGTAAGGGTAGGGGTGAAATAGGGCAAGTCGCTGAAGGAGTATAAGCAAAGGGGCGCGATGTGTCAAAGCGAAATGATATGGCGCAATGTCATGCAAAGAGCAAAGGATAAGGCAGCATAATTTGGAAGTATTGGTAATATTTCGTATGTTTTTTCACTTGACATGAAAGGCTTCGGCCATTTATGACATAACATGCATTTGAGGGAGGCCCTATGTCTGAAGAGATGATGAGCACCAAGGAGGTGGCCCGGTATTTGGGGGTTCATGAGAAGCAGGTCTATGCGCTGGTCAAATCAAAGAGAATCCCCTCCACCAGGATCACCGGGAAGTGGGTTTTCCCGAAGAGGCTGATCGACGAATGGATCGAAACGCACGCCAAGTTGGGACTTGAAGGCGCAAGAGAGAAGACGGCATCTATGGGCGGAGCCTTGCTGGCATGCGGGAGCAATGACCCGATCCTTGACATGCTTCAAACCTACATGAAAAAAACCTATCCGGAGTTCCTCATCCTGTCTGCGAATACGGGTAGCACCGAAGGGTTAAAGGCTCTGAACAGCGGCTACACGGACCTGGCGTGGTCTCACCTGCTCGATCCCAAGAGCGGGCAATACAACATCCCCTTCCTCCCAGCTTATGTCCCCGATGTGAAGGCAGTGGTCGTGAACCTATTTCTCAGGGAACTGGGATTGATCATGGCTCCTAAGAACCCTTTCGGCATAAAGGGCTTTGAAGATATGAGCAAGAAGGGGGTCCGATTGGTGAACCGCCAGAAAGGATCAGGCACAAGGGTACTCCTCGATTATCATCTCAAGCAGTTGAAGATCCCTCCTTCCAAGATCGAGGGATATGACCGTGAAGTTTACACCCATTTTGAGGTGGGCCTTTCCATCCTCTCAAAGGAGGCGGATGTGGGAATTGCCACCATCGCCGTCGCCAAACTCCTTGGCTTGCCTTTCATTCCTATTGCCAAGGAGAGCTTCGACATGATCCTCGAACAGAAAACATTTTTCCACAAAGCGATTCAAACCTTCATTGAGGTCCTGAATTCAAAGGAATTCCGGCAAAGGGTCGAACCTATCGGTGCCTACGATTTCAAGGACTCAGGCAAGATCGTTCATTCCACCAACTGAAAGGAGGTTATTGATGAGAAAATGGCTTAGTTTGGGATTCTTGTGTCTGCTGTGTGCCTGCGCTACGTCGTCCAGCCATGAGGGAGGCACCAAATTCATTCTGCTTGCGAGCACCATCGGCCCAGTCGATGCGGGCATTGTGGACGCTCTGGAGACGGCTTTTGAGAAGGACAGCGGGATCCGGGTGCGCCATGTGGGAGCGGGTACCGGTGCGACCCTTGAGCTGGCCCGCAAAGGGGAGTTCGATCTTGTCATGGTTCATGCCAAGGCCCTGGAAGAGAAATTCGTGGCAGAGGGGTTTGGGACCGAGCGGATCGATCTCATGTACAATGACTTTGTCATCGTCGGTCCGGCCAATGATCCTGCAGGGATCAAGGGGACGAAGCTTGCCGTAGACGCCTTGAAGCGGATCTCGGAAAAGGGAGTGCTCTTCATCAGCCGCGGGGACAACTCGGGGACCCATGTGGCCGAGATGGAGCTTTGGAAAGCGGCGGGCATCAAGCCGTCAGGGTCCTGGTACCAAGTTTATGAGAAAGGGTCTACCGGAAACGCACCGACCTTACAATACACTGACCAGAAGGCAGCCCATACAGTGATCGATCGGGCTACCTATCTCACCCTGAAGGACAAGATAAAGCTGGTCGTGCTTGTTGAGAAGGATGAGGCCCTGTTGAACTTCATCACTCTAATCCCCGTAAACCCGAAGAAGTTCCCCAAGGTGAACTACCAGGACACCATGATCTTCGTGAAGTGGCTGACAGCTCCGGACAAGGGGCAGTTAATCATCCGCGACTTTGGAAAGGACAAATTCGGAAGCCCGCTCTTTTTCCCCAACTCGAAGGAGTGGAGACAAAGCCAGGGCGGCAAGAGCTAACACGATCACATCCCCCAGAACTCTCCTCTCCCCCAACATGGGGGAGAGGGCAGGGTGAGGGGGTGAAAGGAGAAGGATCTATGAAGCTTTCTTACAGGCGGTTCATGATGCTGGGGCTTATTGCCCTACTGTTGGTATCCTTAGGATCCATTACTCAAGCCCAAGACAAAACCCTCATCCTGGCCACCACCACCAGCACCCAGGACACAGGCCTGCTCGATGTCCTGATCCCCATTTTTGAAAAGAACACAGGCTACTTTGTTAAGACCATTGCCGTGGGCTCAGGTCAGGCCATGACCATGGGGCAGAAAGGCGAGGCGGACGTGCTGCTGGTGCACTCTCCTGCGGCCGAGAAGAAGTTCATGGAGGACGGTTTCGGGGTCAGCCGAAGGCTTGTCATGCACAATGATTTTATCATCGTTGGGCCGGCCGAAGACCCTGCCAAAATCAAAGGGTTGAAATCCGCAGCAGAGGCATTCAAGAAAATCGCTGCAGCCCAGGCCCTGTTCATCTCGAGGGGGGACAACTCCGGTACCCATGCAAAAGAGAAAGACATCTGGAAAGTTGCAGGGGTGAAGTTCGAAGGCGAGAAGTGGTATCAGCAGACCGGCCTCGGCATGGGTCAGACCCTGAACGTGGCGGCCGAGAAGAAAGGGTACACCCTCACCGATCGGGGGACCTATCTGGCTATGGCAAAAACCTTAAAATTGGGCATTCTGGTTGAAGGGGACGCCATGCTGCTCAACATCTACCACGTGATGGAGGTCAATCCGCAGAAGTGGCCCAAGGTGAACATTGCCGCGGCAAAGGCTTTTGCAGACTTCATGCTCTCCAAGGAGACTCAGGAGATCATCAGAACGTTCGGCGTGGACAAGTTCGGTTCTCCTCTTTTCTTCCCCGATGCAGGCAAGAAGGTCGAGGATCTGGGGAAATAGATGGAACTCATTTTTGAAGGGATAAAAAAGGCCTTCTGGCTCCTGGTCAGCTTTGACCCGGAGGTGTTGGGAATCACCTTCCTCTCCTTGAAGGTTTCCGGAACGGCCACGTTGATCAGTCTGATTATCGGGATATCGGTGGGGGCAAGCGTTGCCCTCACCCGATTTCCCGGCAGGAGATTTGCGGTAAGCCTGATCAACACGGGCATGGCCCTTCCTCCGGTGGTGGTAGGCCTTTTCGTCACGATCTTTCTCTGGCGAAACGGGCCTCTCGGGGTCCTTGGAATCCTTTATACACCTCTGGCCATGATCATTGCTCAGGCGGTGATCGCAACGCCTATTGTGATGGGCATCACGCTGGCCGCAGTCCAGCAGCTTCCGGCAAAACTCCGTCTTCAGATCCTGGCTCTAGGGGCTACCCGTCTCCAGATGCTCTGGATCTTGATCAAAGAGGCCAAGCTGTCCCTCCTTGCAGCAGTCATGGCGGGATTCGGAGGCGTGATCTCAGAGGTCGGTGCGTCCATCATGGTCGGTGGAAACATCAAGGGGTACTCCAGGGTTCTCACCACAGCCACGGTTATGGAAACTGGCCGGGGGAATTTCGATGTGGCCATCGCCCTGTCCATTATCCTGCTCTTGCTTGCCTACCTGATCAATCTGGTGCTCACCCAGGTACAGCAGAGGGAGAGAGCACGGTGAGCCGTAAGTCGGCGATCTTCGAGGTCAGGGATCTCCAGGTGATCAGAGGAGGATCCCTCATCCTGAATATTCCCTCTCTTATGGTCTCAGAGGGGGAAATCCTTGTCCTCATCGGCCCTAACGGTGCAGGGAAGAGCACCCTTTTAACGGCCCTGTCTGCTCTGCTGAAGCCCACCCGAGGAGAAATTCTTTTCAGAGGCCGAAAGATCGGGACGGAGATTCCCCTTCTCCAGTATCGAAGAAGGCTTGCCATGGTTCTTCAGGAGCCACTTCTGTTCGACACGACGGTGCAGAACAATGTCGCGAGCGGTCTGAAGATTCGCGGGACAAAGAGGGATGGGATTGAACCGATTGTAACGAAAGCGTTGGAGCGTTTCGGCATTGCTCATCTCAGGGATCGTTCAGCGCGAACCCTTTCTGGGGGCGAGGCCCGAAGGGCAAGCATTGCACGAGCCTTTGCCACCAACCCTGAGGTTCTTCTTCTGGATGAACCCTTCTCAGCTCTTGATCCGGTCATGAGGGAAACCCTCCTCGAAGATCTCGAAAAGGTGCTTCGGGAAACCCGTATCACCACGATTTTCGTTACCCACGACCGCACAGAGGCTCTTCGGCTCGCCACTCGGCTCGGAGTGATGAATGCCGGAGAGATTCTTCAGGCCGGTTCACCTGACGAGGTGATGAATCATCCCGTCAATGAATTCGTCGCTTCGCTGGTCGGCGTTGAGAATCTATTGCACGGTAAGGTGACCAAGAACAACGAAAGCTCCTTCATTGCCTCGGTGTCCGGGCAGAATATCGAAGCAATGGGTCCCATGAAATCAGGGGACCAGGTCATCCTCTGCATCCGGCCCGAGAATGTGATCCTTTCGGAAATCGTCTCGGGAATTCCAGCGAGAACTAGAAACACATTTCCCGCAAGTGTGGAGAGGATCACGCCCATGGGCCCCTATCAGAAGGTCCAACTCAACTGCGGATTCCCGCTGGTGACGTATGTGACGAGCCATACCCTCTCCGCACTCTCCTTAAAACAAGAGACCGAAGTGCTCGCCTCCTTTGATACCCTGGCCGTTCATGTGATCAGGAAAGGGTTCCCTGCTGATCCATGACGAAGCGTCCAGTTTGCCTCCGGCCCGGCTGAATCAAACAACAGCAAGGAGTCGGCGCGGCAATTACCTTCCCCTCCCCTGGCGGGAGGGGACAAAGGGGAGGGGGAAACAAGGTGAAGGGGGCTCGGCGAAGCAATGCGGAGAAGTTTCGACTTCGGCTGAATTCTATTATGAGGGAAAAGAATGCGAATTTACATTGGTTTTGATGATACGGATAATATCACTGCTGATCGGGGAACTGGAAAGCTGGCTCGATGGTTTGAAGATGAACTGCCCGAAGGTTGCCGAATCGAAGGGGTGGTGAGGCAGCAACTCCTGGTGGATGAAAGAATCCCTTATACGTCGCACAACAGTTCGGCATGTGTCTTAGTCGATGCGCCGGATGCTTCGTGGGTCAGGATGCTCACGGATCGGGCCATAGAGCATGTCAAGCGCCATTCCTTGGAGGGAAGTGATCCGGGGTTGTGCATTGCCTGCGAGGGAAACGGTTCACTGGCCAGTCTCATCGCCTTCGGACGCACCTGTACATCGAGGGTGGTCACCCAAAAGGAAGCTCTGGAAGCGGCGAGGAAGTCGCACCTCTCCGGCCACGGCGGCACAAATGACGGAATCATCGGAGCGGCTGCAGCGGTCGGCTTGACGGCTTCAGGTTGGAGCGGCCGCTTCATAGAATATGGAAAGCTGCGAGAGTTTTCAGACCCGATTCGCGTACTGGAACTGGAGCGATCGAGTATAGTGGTCGTATCCAATGATCGTGACGCCAGAGTGCCGGCTCCTGCGGATATCGTTCACACGAAAGGCTGGCTCCGTCCGAGACTGTGGGGCAACCAGGCGGTGCTCCTTGTCACCCCCAAGGAAGAGGGTGTTTGGGAATCCATCGGCGAAAGGAGAAACAAGGAAAAGGAAAGAGTGCCCAGCGCCTGCCTGACCATACAGCGGATATGACTCTGCCCAAAGGAGAATGGATATGGAAATCTTGCACGACATACTCGGCAGCATAGCCGAAGATGCACCCATCCAAGAGGTGAGGCGGGGGCTCCACTGGAATGCGGTCATCAGCCAATACTGTGGCCTCTCTTCCACCCTGTCTCAGGATGCCTATTGCTGCAACACGGAGGAAGAGGACCTGCCCGCCCCAAAGGATTCCTTCACGGAGATGTCTGGGATTGAACTGGCGAAGTTCAGCCTTTCCGATAACATCACCAGGGCATCTCTTGGGATCGCAGCGATCAACTCACTGATCAAAATTGATTCGGAGAAAGAGGCGGATTTGGACGGCCTGCAGCTCGTTCGCGATCTAGGAAGGGGGAAGAATATCAGCATCATCGGGCACTTCCCTTTTCTCGATCGGGTCAGGGAGGTGGCGAAGAATCTCTGGATCATTGAAAAACATCCGAGGCCGGGAGATGTATCTGAAGAGGCAGGGAAGGAGTACCTGCCGAAGTCGGATATCGTGGTGATCTCGGGAACCACCCTCATCAACCACACCCTTGAAGGGATACTCAGCCTCTGCAATCCCAAGGGCGTCCGGATGATGCTCGGACCATCCACACCTGTCACGCCTGTCCTCTTCGATTACGGCATCGACATCCTCTCCGGGAGCAGGGTAACGGACAAAGAGACTGCGCTGAAATACATCAGCGAAGGTGCAAACTTTGTACGTCTGAAGAAGACCGGCAGCGTGCGATTCGTTAATTTGGTAAAAGACCGAGAAGCGATGATCAGAAAACTGAACGCTTGAGTGGCATGCGCCAGTCTCGGCACAGGGAGTCTGCATCCCTTAAAGGCGTTGAACAGGAGGGTAAATACCGACTTTCCCATCTTGGCTTGAGCTGCCAAATCCGCGGGTTCCATCGTGCTGCCAAGAGGCAGTCTATCATTGGGTTCCACTGCAGACGCAATCTTCTCACTTGAATCTCCATGCTTCCCACCCTGTTTTCAGTTGCTTCTTGCTTGACAGAGGTCCGTTTATTCAGTTAAGTATCGAGTTAACCAAATTATTGAACGCCATGACCTCATTGATGACCGTCTTGAAGGCTTTATCCGACGAAACCCGGATCAGACTTCTACAGCTGCTTCTGGCGGAGGTTCTATGCGGAAGAGCTTTGGCCCGGCGGCTGGGAATTTCGGAAGCCGCTGTCTCCCAGCACCTCAAGGTTTTGAAAGAAGCAGGTCTCGTGGAAGGAGAAAAGCGCGGTTATTGGAATCACTATTCTGTTCAGGGAAAGGCGCTGGAAGGGGTCATCCGGGAAATCGAGCGTTTGGCCAGCCAATCCACGGTTTCAGCCGGGCGTTGCCTTCGTATGCACGCAATCAGAAAAGGCTATGAAGGAAAGGAGGTGAAAGCCATGTGTCAATGCTGTTGTGAACGCCTTGAAAAGCTGAAGGGCAAACCTGAGGAATGCACTCCGCAGCAGATCAAGGAGTGCCATGGGGACGAGAAAATGCATCCTTGCACAAGGGAGAAGAAGGAAGGGAAGTGAACGATAAGATTGCCATCGCTGCGGAAGGATTAGCTAAACGGTTTGGTGATGTCCAGGCTGTTGCGGATGTCAGCTTCCAGGTGCGCCAGGGAGAATTGTTCGGTTTCCTGGGCCCCAACGGCGCGGGCAAGACAACGACCATCAATATCCTCACCGGCCTGGCTCGCCCCGATGCAGGGAAGATCCTCCTGGGTGCCATTGACTGCACGGATAATCCGACGGCGGCCCAACACCTGATCGGGGTGGTCCCGGACGAGAGCAATCTCTATCCGGAACTGACCGGCTTCGAAAATCTGTGCTTCTGTGCAGCACTGTATGGGATGCGGAGAAAAGAGAGGGACATTCGTGCCCGTGAACTTTTGGAGAGCTTTGACCTGGCTAAAGCGGCAGATCGAAAGTTTGCTGGGTATTCCAAGGGCATGAAACGTAAACTCACGATCGCCGCAGGGATCATTCACAATCCACCAATCCTGTTTCTTGACGAAGCGACCACAGGTATCGATGTGGCCAGCGCCAGGCAGATCCGCCAACTTATCGCCGGATTCAACCGCTCCGGCACAACCATTTTTCTTACCACCCACTACATTGAGGAAGCAGAGCGGCTATGCGGGCGTATCGCCTTCATCGTTTCAGGAAAAATCGTCGGCACAGATACCGTAGAAAATCTTATTCAGCCGATCCAGGAAAGGCATGTCATGCAGCTTGCGATGTTGAACTCTGAAGCGGCTCCCCATGAACGCCTCACCGCAGCGTTTCCTCACCTGACATTTCAGGTGCTTGCCGGCGGGCAGCTTCGCGTGGAGTCGGACGAACCGATTCCCGTCGGTCCCTTGGTGCGTTTCTTGGAGGATCAGAGGGTGGAGGTGATGGAAGCCCGCAGGATTCGTCCTTCGCTTGAAGAGGTCTTTGTAAGGATCACCGGCGTCGAGGTGGAGGCGATGAAAAAGGAGAAGGAAAAAGCAGGAGGCGGAGCATGAAAAAGTGGATCGCATTCTGGAGCATCCTTGCCAAGGACATGCGGACCTATTACCTCAGGCCGCCAAATGTCAGCTGGGGACTGATCTTCCCTTTCGCGTGGACAGGCATGTTTTTCATCAAATCCGAGAGTGGTTTTGACAGCGTCCTCTCCCTGCTCCCTGGCGTGATCGCCATGTCTATCCTCTTCGGGGCGACTTCCCTTTTGGCCGTCACGGTCACATTCGAGAAAAAGGGACGGTCCTTTGACCGGCTGCTGCTGGCGCCCGTCCCCCTGGAACTTCTCATGCTGGCCAAAACGGCCGGGGCTATCCTCTTCGGCACGATAAACGCGTTCGTACCCGTCGTCCTGGCCGCCTTTCTGGCCGACCTGTCTCAGGCTGTATGGAGCGCCGCAATCCCTGCCATTTTTCTTGTCGCGGTGTCTTCTACTTTCCTGGGCTTGTTCATTGCGGTCTCCGTGAGCGAGGTCTTCGAGGCCAAACCTTTTCCAACTTCTTCCGCTTCCCGATGATTTTCCTCTGCGGGCTCTTTTTCCCTCTTGCCCACCTGCCCTCCCTCATCAAACCCCTCTCCTATGTCCCTGCCCCTCACCTATGGCGCCGACATCCTCCACGGCGCGTTCAACGCCAGGAACACCATGTCCTTTGCCCTTGACTTTCTTGTGCTTAGCGCCTTTTGCATTTTCTTGTTCGGCTGGAGCCTGCGCAACATCAAGCGCCGGTGGATCTTGTGAGCCTAGTGGGCTGCGCACCTTCTACAGGCATTTTAAAAGAAGGGGTTGCTTCCGCTGGGGATTTCGCCGTTGACTTCTGCGGTGTATAGAGATTATACCAAGGCGAAAAACCGTCAGGTTCTCGACCAGAGCAAGGAAGTTCTGAAGTGGCAAAGAGAAATGTCCTAAAAGCAGTAAACTTCTTTGAACAAAAGTTGAGAGAAAGAAATGTGGAAGTCACTAAGATCATCCTTTTTGGCTCCCAAGCAAGAGGAAATGCCTCTATAGAAAGTGATGTGGATCTCGTTGTTATTTCAAAAGACTTCATGGAAAAAAGCATCTTCAAGAGATTGGCAATGATCAAAGAAGCGGAGATTGCCACGATCAGAAAGTATACGATCCCTTTCGATGTCATCATGATGACCCCTGATGAATTCGCGAGTGGAACATCTCTTGTTGCCGAGTATGCGAAGCAGGGAAAAAAGATTTCCGCTGCTTGAAACCAAACCATGCCCCCTCATATGACCGCGCTGC
>CAZOLJ010000081.1:0-19192 GCA_964580575.1 uncultured Desulfobacteraceae bacterium | reverse complement strand
CAATGAGCGCGGTCAAGGCAGACATCAACAGCGTCGTCTTGAACCAGTTACCCATGGGTCAAACCTCCATGATTTTCTGAATAGGCTCCGACAAGAATTTAATTACAGGGATTCTACCGCCAAGTCAACATCATTCGTTGTTTCTACAAGCGCTTTATCCTAGAATTCCTCTCATGAGAATCCTGATCATACGACCGGCTGCTCTCGGCGACACGCTCATGCTTGCCCCTGCCCTTTCCAACTCGCGAGAGTGGGGAGATGTGATTGTGGCCGGAAGGCGGCTCGGAATTGATTTCCTGAGACCCTTGATCTCACAATGTCTGGATTTTGAAGGCCCAGGCTGGCATGCCCTTTTCATGGATGTCCCGGACCCTGGCGTCGGACTGCCCGTAAAGGAAGCCGATAAGATCATCGCTTTTCTCAATGACCCTGAGCGAGTCGTCAAGAAAAACCTAGAACGCTGCTTCCCCGGTGCCGTCGTTGCTGTCTTGCCCGGCTATCCCCGTGAAGACGAACCGGTCCACGTTGCCCTCTACCTTGCCAGAGCCATGGAAAGCAGCGGGCTTCCTGTTGATGCTGAGAAGGTCATGACGGAGGCCGTGAAAGGGCTTCTTCTTCTCTCCGGGCATCGGCCCCGTCTGCGAATAGTCTTTCATCCGGGTTCAGGGGGAGCACAAAAAAACCATCCTCCTGAGTTTTGGTTGGATCTTTTGAAAGCTTTTCGAAAGAAGATCCCCGCTATCGAAGAGCCTCCTGTGGTCCTCCTCGGGCCTGCCGAGGAAAAGCTTGTCCCTTTGTTCTCCGGAGAGAGGGACGTGGAAATTCTCCTCTCCCCTGATAGGGATAGACTTTTGCTCCTTCTTCAACAAACTCTTCTCTACGTGGGGCATGACAGTGGGATCACTCATCTGGCTGCCATGCTCGGAGCGCCCACCATTGCTCTCTTCAGGCACAGTTCCGTGGCGCAGTGGAGCCCCCTTGGTCCGAGAGTCAAAGTGATCCAAGCCAGCACAAGCGGTCCGGAGCTTGTCGAGGAAAGCCTGAAAGCGGCGGATGGTTTTCTTAACCAAAATGCCAGGCTGTGGTAAGATGCTTTTCAGACCGCATCCTTTTAGGACATTGCTCATGTACTATCCCATTCAGACTCACCGAAAAATCAAACACGCCCTCTCTCGACACCGGATGATCTCCGAAGGTGACTCTGTCATTGTCGCCGTCTCCGGGGGCCCTGATTCTGTTTGCCTTCTTCACATTCTCCACGAACTGATGGATGAATTGCATATCCATCTTGTCGTAGCCCACTTTGACCACGGCCTGAGACCGGCTGAGGATGACGCAGAAACCGCCTTCGTCCGCGCTCTGGCCGAATCCTTGAAGCTTCCCTTTGAAACTGCGAGAGGTCGCCTGCTGACGAAAAAGACCCGGGGGGGGTCCAGGGAGGAAGTGGCGAGGAACGCCCGCTATGCTTTCCTTGAGAGGGTAAGGAAAAAGCACAACGCACAAAAGATTGCATCGGGCCACAATCTGAACGATCAGGCCGAAACGATTCTCATGCGGTTGTTGCGAGGCAGCGGCCCTTCAGGATTGACCGGCATCCCTCCTTGTCGTGACGGTTCGATCATAAGGCCCCTTATCGAGATCAATCGCTCGGAGATTGAAAACTACCTGAAAGCGAAAAAACTCGCTTCTGTGATGGACAGTTCCAACCTCAACACCGATTACCTAAGAAACAAGATGCGACTTGAGCTCATGCCTCTTCTTGAAGAACATCAACCCCAACTTGCCCGCCTTCTGGGACAGACTGCGGAAATCCTGCGTGATGAAGACGGCTACCTGGATCAAATTACAGAAGCATGGTTTAACAGGAATGTGGAGCAATCTCCTCATCACACCCTCAAGATTCCCATCACCTCCTTTGTGTCCCTCCCTGTCGCGCTCAGAAGACGCGTCATCAGAACTGCCATTGAAAAGGTGAAAAAAGATCTCCGCCGAATCAGTTGGGATCACATAGAAGCGATCCAACGCTTGGCTGAAGCAGAGAAATGTCAAGCAACTCAGAATCTCCCCAGGAGACTGACGGTCAAGCGAGCTTATGATCACCTGATTTTTTCGGCCTCAGTGAAAAGGAAACCGCGGCCTTTTCATTACACCTTAGATGGCCTCGGGAAGTACGACCTCATCGAAATCGGCCGGCGTCTCTCCATTGAAGAGAGCATGAACCGAAAGGGCCTGCGCCTTCGAGGGTCCAAGTGGACCATTTTTCTTGATGGTGAGCCGCTTCGCTTTCCTCTGACCCTGCGGTCCTTCAAAGAAGGGGATCGGTTTATCCCCTTCGGCATGAAAGGGCACAAGAAGCTCAAGGATTTCTTCGTGGATCTCAAAGTGCCTTTAGAGCAGCGCTCCTCAACACCCATTCTGTGCTGTGACGACCAACCCCTCTGGGTCTGCGGCTTCAGGATTGACGATCGGTTCAAGGTCACAGTGGGAACAAAGCGAGTGCTGAAGATCACTATGATCTGAGATGGCCGATCTTCTCCGTCATTCCGGCATAAGCCGGAATCCAGTATTTCTTTTGCCGGTACTCTCCATGAGCGGCGAGGCCGCTTAACACTCGCCCAATTAAGCGATAACTCTTACTGCACAAAAAGCTGGGGGACTTGCACAAATTCTTGTGCAGTATCAGTTCATCCGTGTGAAATACCCTTTTACCTCCTTGGTTCTCTATCCTACTCATATGACAGTGCTTTTTCTTCTCGATCGCTACTACTCGTTTTCTGGCATGATATTTGAAGTACAAAGAAAAAGGAATTCATTCTGGGATGCTCGTTGGCTTCTGGAGGGTTTTTACCCATAACCTTAGGAGGAAAGAGAAGGCCAAGCGGCACTCCCGGAGACCCCGACGTAAGTCGGGGTTTTCTTTTGGATCATGATTCCTGATCAAACTTGCCCTGAAACGGATTTAGAGACTGAATGAAAAGGTCCTCCTCATAGAAGACGGAAATGCCATTCCGTAACCGTTTTCACCATTACTCATGAGATTTGCAGGATTTTCCTTCCGGATTCTGAAGCCCGTGGATATTTTGGTTGCCAGATATCATGAGGCCGTATTATCATTCATCTCAAGAAAGAGGTCCTAGTGTTTTGATCCAGAAATAAATGGTCATCTCGACCCCTTCGGCAGACTCAGGGTAGACTCCGGGAGCGATCTTTGAAGTACCCAGAATATCAGAATCTCTCACTTCCTTCGAAATGACATTTTAATCAAGGGCCTTATGGGACAAAACACTAGTAAGAGAATGAGCCCTACTTCAACCCTATTGGAGGGCATGAAAAACCAGGAATGTTAAATACTTCCGAAAGATTTGCCCCGGACAATGTCTGCAAGATCCTTTTGAAGTTCGGCCTCATCTCCGAAAGCCAGAGAAAAGAGATCATGGCCAAGAAGGACCGGCTCACCAGCAAACTTGAGCAGATTCGGGCCATGCGCCAGGCTTCCGCGAGCTCCAAGGCGCGAATAAGCAATCCCGTCACGATCATCGACGTCATCGCCTCGCTTCAGATGGAACGGGCCGATGACCCGGCCAAGAGCCTGGATGAGGAGATCATTTTCCAGGCCCTGGCCAAAGCCTGGAAGGTTGCTTACAAAAAGATCGACCCCTTGAAACTGGATCTCAACCTGGTCACCACCACGATTCCTCACTCTTTTGCCAGGAAGCATCTTGTCCTTCCCATTGAACTGGAAGAAGGATGTCTCACCATTGCAACGCCTGATCCCTTTAACAACGAAGTGATCCACGATATCGCCCAGGTGAGCCACTTTAAAGTGAAAACGGTGGTCACCCCGAAGACGGACATCATCAAGCTCATCAATGAATTCTTCGGTTTCAAGCGCTCCATCGTTGCTGCAGAACATCAGTTCGGCACTCCCATGGTCGACCTGGGGAACCTGGAACAGTACGTGCGACTGCGCGCGTCGGACGAGCTTCCGTCGAATGACCAGCACATCGTCAACGCGGTAGACCATCTCTTCAGCTACGCCTTTGACCAGAGAGCCAGCGACGTCCACATCGAACCGAAAAGGGACAAGAGCGTTGTCCGGTTCAGGATCGACGGCACCCTGCACCAGATTTACGAGATCCCGAAGAACGTCCACTCCGCCGTGGTGAGCAGAATCAAGAACATCGCGCGCCTCGACATGGCCGAGAAGAGAAGGCCCCAGGACGGCCGCATCAAGATGGAAAAACAGGGCGTGGAGTCCGAGATTCGTGTCTCCGCTGTCCCTGTCGCCTTTGGGGAAAAGCTGGTCATGAGAATCATGGATCCGGACGTTCTGTTCCAGAACCTGGAAAACCTGGGCTTTACGTCCATGGACCTCATCCGATACCAGCAGATGATCGGCATGCCTCACGGGATCGTCCTGGTGTGCGGGCCTACAGGGAGTGGAAAGTCCACGAGCCTTTACTCGACCCTGCGCTACCTTTCAACCCCTGACATCAACATCACGACCGTGGAAGACCCCATTGAAATGATCCACGAGGACTTCAACCAGATCGCGGTTCAGCCTGTGATCGGGATCACTTTTGCGTCGATCCTTAGAAACATTTTGAGGCAGGACCCGGACATCATCATGATCGGTGAAATGCGGGATGTGGAAACCGCTGAAAATGCGATCCAGGCCGCTCTGACCGGGCATCTCGTGCTTTCCACGCTCCACACGAACGACGCCCCCTCCTCCATCACGCGACTTCTTGACCTGGGCGTTCCCTCCTTTTTGATCCAGGCGACCCTGGTGGGCATCCTGGCCCAGCGCCTCGTCCGAAAGATTTGCCCTTACTGCACCGAGTCGTTTGACATGGATCACGAGGAACTGGTCACCATGGGCCTGGACCTCGGGAAACAGGGGATTGTCCAGCTCCAGAGGGGAAAAGGATGCATGCGGTGCAGGGGCACGGGGTACGTGGGCCGCAGCGGGATCTACGAGATTCTTCCTGTGACGGAGTCGATCAGGAAATTCATTACAGAGCAATGCAATGTGGAATTGCTCCGGGACCAGGCGAGAAAAGAGGGAATGATCACTCTGAGAGAGAACGCCATCAAGAAGCTTGTGGACGGGAAGACCACCTACCAGGAAGTGCTGAGGGTGACGTGGGAACAACTATGAAATCGCAGCGCGATTTCATACAACGTCCTGCGCAAGCAGGACGGTCCTCCAACCTGATACCTCATGCGATTCCATGCTAGTCCAACTCACCATCTCCAACTTCGCCATCATCGGGCATCTTGAGATTCACTTCAAACCGGGCCTCAACATTCTGTCCGGAGAAACCGGCGCCGGCAAGTCGATCATCATCAATGCCGTGAACCTGATCCTGGGAGGCCGCGCCTCGGCGGAGCTCATCCGCAGCGGAGCTGAAGAAGCAAGGGTGGAAGCCCTTTTTGACGTCCCTCTCCCTTCGCCGGTGGCCGCGGTGCTGGAGGAAATGGATATCCCCTACCGCGGAGAGCTGCTCATCAAACGGCACCTCTCCAGGGAAGGCCGAAACAGAATCGTGATCAACGGATCCATGGCGACCCTGCAAATGCTCGCAAGACTCGGACCGATGATGATCAGCATTTCCGGTCAGCACGAGCACCAGCTTCTCCTCAAGCCCGAAAATCACTTGGCCCTTCTGGACGATTTCTCCGGTCTCGGGGAGGACAGAGAGAATCTGCGCAGCGCCTTTGCCGAGCATCAGGCCCTGAAAGATAAGCGGGACGCCCTGAGAAAGGAGATCCGGGAGAAAGAAGAGCGGCAGGACTTGGCACGGTTTCAGAGAGAAGAGATTGAAAAGGCGGCGATCCGGCCGGCCGAAGACGTGGCCCTGGAAGCTGAAAAGAAGAGACTCCTTTATGCCGAGAAGTTGATGGAAGAGGTTCGGGAGGCCTATGGAGCCCTTTATGAAAGGGACAATTCGGTTCTGTCAAGCCTCAGCCAGAGCGTGAGGAGGCTCGAAAGAGGCGCGGATCTTGAAGAGAGGTTAAAGGCGATCGTCAAAGCCCTGGCCTCAGCAAAAGCGGAGATCGAAGAGTCTGCCATGGAACTGAGAGAGCTTGAGAGGGGCCTTGTGATGGATCCCCGCCGCCTTGAAGAGGTGGAAGAGAGGCTTCAGCTCCTTCACAAATTGAAAAGAAAGTACGGAGCTTCCATTGAGGAGATTTTTTTGCTCAAAGACCGGCTCGCAGAGATGATGGATAATCTTGATCAGAGCAAAGAGGAACTGGGCCGACTGGAGAGCCAAATCGAAGAAGCGGAGAAGGCGCTTGTTTCAAAGGCGACCCATTTGTCCCGGAAAAGAAGACAGGCGGCCGGACGGTTTGAGGATTCCGTGAAGGAGGAGCTTGCCCTGCTTTCCCTGGCTGGAACCCGGTTCGAGGTGCAGTTTCAGGATCATGCCGAATCTCTGAAAGCGGGGCCGGAAGAGCTGATGAAAAGGCTCAGGGCGGAAGGGTTGGACAGGGTGGAGTTCATGCTTTCTCCCAATGTCGGCGAAGACCTCAAGCCCCTGTCCAAAATCGCCTCGGGAGGTGAGCTGTCGAGAATCATGCTTGCCGTGAAAAGCATCCTTGCCCGATCGTCTTCTGTGGAGACCCTTGTTTTCGATGAGGTGGATTCCGGCATCGGAGGCGCCACCGCAGAGGTGGTCGGCGACAAGCTCCGCTCCCTGGCCGGGTACCATCAAATCCTGTGCATCACCCATTTGCCTCAGATCGCGAGCAAAGGGAAGACCCACTTCATGGTCGAAAAACAAGTTCTCGACGGCAGGGCCCGCACGGTGATTTCAGAGTTGGACTACGAGGAGAGGGTCAGGGAGATTGCCAGGCTCCTGGGCGGCAAGAAAGTTTCCCAAAAGGCCGTTGCCCACGCAAAAGAGCTGCTGGGCTGAAGGCTGATCGCGATTGCTATTTCTTAAAGCGGATGATTTGCCCTGCCTCGAAGGAAGCCCCTTCCTGGACAGAGGTGAGAGCCCGGTCCTTCCTGACGTCGGTCACTTTGATCTCTCCTACTGCCGGGCCAAGGAGAGCAAAGGATCGGCCGCTGGCAGAAGGGATGGTCTCACCGGTTCCCAGCACTTCGAACACACTTCCCGGCACAACACCGACGTCACTGCCGGCATTGATGAAGGTCCCTGAAGCATCGGAAGACAGAATCCTGCCGAGCCACGGTTTCTCTCTCAGGGCGCTACCGACCTCTGCAGCCTGGTTTTCCACAATCTCCGAGAGCGACTTCGTGAGGGTTTTGTCATCAATTTCAGGTTTTATCTTTTGAGGTTCTGCATTCTCTTCCTCTTCCCAATCCTCATCGATGATGTCCGCCATGGTCCGAATCTTCACGCTTTCAAGACGGGTGAGCAGAAGCGTGCCGTTGATGACATCAAAGGCGTTCACGTACATGGCGATTTCCGTCTCATCCTTTATTTTGCGAAAGGGCCAGATGCCGGTCTTTATTCTCTGGGTTTCCAAAGGGGTGAACACGGCCGTGAGCATGACGTTCATCCCCATCTGGTCGGCTATTTTGGCATGCTCGGGATCGGTCACGATGCCGAACTCAGGAGTCCGCACCTTGTCCGCGGCAGCTGAAGATCTCTTGACTCTTTCAATGACAAAGGCGCCGTCTTTGTTGAGGAGGGACAAAAACTGCGTTGCCAGTTGCTCCAGCTTTTCTTCACCCAGCCCGGCCTGATCCCAGAAGGGGAGAACAAGGATGCGCTTCTTGAGCCCTGAGGAGTCGGGGGAGATTCTGCTGTAGAGCTTCTGGGTCGTCGCACACCCGCCGGCTGCGAACAAGGCGAGGCAAAGCAGAAGCAGCAGGAAAGGCTTCATGGCGGACTTCGCCGCTCTTGCAGAAGAGTATTGTCCGTGCACCGTTTGATCCATCTCCAGATCTTAATGTTAACCCAAAACTGTCGGTCTCGTAAGAAGTTCTCCAAACCGTCACCCCTGCTCCCGGCTTTCGCCGGGACAGGGTCGCCGGGGTCCAGAAGTTCTTGGTATTCTTGGATTCCGGCGCCTGCCCCGAACCTGATCCGGGGTTCGCCGGAATGACAGAAGCGGGCGCTTTTCAGCAACCGGTTAAACAACTCCCTACCATTTTCAGTGGGAATACTCAACATCAAAGGAACCGAATTCTCCCTGGAACGTCTCTGCAGTCTCGTGCACACGCGTGACTCGTGCAGAAGGAGGCCCATGATGACACCAGATAACCAGCTTTCTTACGTTTTCTTCGGGGCCTTCAGCGAGCACCTCCACCGACCCTTCGCGCCGGTTCCTGACCCATCCCTGAACCCCTAAACGCTCCGCTTCTCTGCGGGTGCTTTCACGAAACCACACGCCCTGCACTCTCCCTTCAACAATCAGCCTCACTCTGATCTTGTCCATCATCATTACCTCAAATAGCAGTCACAAGTGACGAGTGACAAGCGAAAACCAGATTTTTCAGAATCTGAAGACCACCGTTCCAGGCAGATTCCCAGAGGCATGCCTCAACCTTTCCTGAAGATCGAGAGAATTCACCCGGATCAGAGCGCCTTGCACAGGGTAAGGGAAATTTCCTGCTTCCGCTCTCAGGCGCCGGCAGTGGTCGATCACCTCGTGGATTCCGTTACTCACTTTTATGTGGGGCCTGTTAACCCTGAGGCCGAGTTCCTGCAGGGCAAGCATGAGTTCGTAATGGGTCGCCGCTGGAACCCCAGCTCTTTTTCCGCTGCCAGAGCAAAAGTAGTTCAAGGGCCGCTTCGCCGAAATCCTGGCATCTGTCTGGTAAAGGGAATCTTCCACAGCCCCCCTCGATCCTGAGAAAGCCTGGAGGTTCTTCGCTCTCCTTTCCTGATTCAGTCGTGCAAGAGCCGCGTCTTCCATGTAGACATCGGCGATGATCTCGAGGTAATCGGGTATGGGACTTCCTATTCTCAGGGGGGCAAAGGTCAGCGGGACAGTGAGGATGGTCTTGACGCTTGGGGTCACCGGCCCTCTCCGAGTAGAAGCGGACTTGAGGGCCCCCTGTTCATAGATCAGGATTACTTCGACGGCCGTAATTCTGGGTTCCACCACATATTCCAGTTCCGCGGTTACTCCCAGGGCTTCTCTTATGTCTTTGCCGAAGGCCAGAAGATCCTGTTCGTTGAAGATTTCTGGGAGCAATTGCTTTTCAAAATCCATAAGGGTTTATTCCATCCTTCTTCGATATTCTGCGGTTCGCTTTTGACTTCATATCCAATAGCCATGAACTCAGATCCTGAGATTCAAATCGCCCATCTACGATCCTTCACTCTCAAACAACTCCAGGAGCAGGTTCCCTGCCTGCTCGCATCGTTTTTTGAAAAGAGGGCTTGAGAATCCTCTGTGCCATTGGAGATCGAAAAGCTCGTCGGAGACGACCAGAAGGCTTGACAGCTTCACGGAACGGTAGGCCGCAAGGGTCATCAGGGCGGACATTTCCATTTCAACAGCCAGGACCCCCTTTTCCCGGTAGGTCTTGACCTTCGAAGCGGTTTCCCGATAAGGCGCGTCGGTTGTCCACACCGTGCCTTTACGAAAAGGAAGCCCCTCCTGCTCAAGGGCTTGTTCCAGAATCCGGTTGAGCCCCGGGTCTGTGCTCGGCTTCCTCTTCCCGATAGGGTAGTGCTTGGAGGTTCCCTCCTCGGCAATGGCGTGGAGAGGAATCACGAGGTCTCCGATTTTGAGATCCGGCTGAAGCGAGCCGCACCAACCGAACAGGCAGATCCGCTCTGCGCCGAGGGCAATGATCTTCTCCATAACCATGGCGGCCTGGGGTGCGCCCAGGAATGGACCGGCCAGGCTGAGGCCGGCCTCCGTCTGTCCTTTGCCTCGGAAGATCTTGAAGAACCCCTGATCAAAGCCGTCCATGGGCTTGAGTTTCGAGAGCCGGGCCAGATCTTGGGAGATAACGATCATGAGCGCGTCAGGCCCGATAGCCGGATCGCTTTTCCCTTTTCTGGGCTGAATCACAGCGTCATCGCTCTGGAAAATGGGGTTCAAAGAGGTGGGTATCCTTTTCCCGCGGGGGTCATAGTAAAAGGGATGAGCTTCCAGGGCAACCTCAAAATTCATGAGAAAGCTTTAAAAAAGTCTTTAGAGATGATCTTCAACTTGTGCTAGAATCTCATCAAATCTAACCCTTATCCCCTGCGTGCAGGGCGTGCCTCATTTTTCTTGACACAGCGGAGCAAAAACGATTATTTTGATCGTTTACGATCGACGTCGGCAGGCCTTTTTTCATGTTTGAGAGTCTATCGGAGAAGCTGAGCAGAACCTTCAAAAAGCTGAGAGGACAGGGAAGGCTCACAGAAAAGAACATCGAGGAGGCTCTCAAAGAAGTCCGGATGGCCTTGCTCGAAGCGGATGTCAATTACAGGGTGGTCAAGAAGTTTGTGGAAGACATCCGCCAGAGCGCCATGGGGCAAGAGGTCCTGGACAGCCTCACCCCGGGACAGCAGGTCATCAAGATCGTCTACGAGGAGCTGATCCGGCTCATGGGAGGCACCAGACAGGAACTCAACCTCACAGGCCGGAGCCCTTTCACCTTGATGCTTGTGGGCCTTCAGGGGTCCGGGAAAACGACGACCGCGGGCAAGCTGGCGCTTCACCTCAGGAAAAAGGGCAGGAACCCCTATCTCGTTCCGGCTGACATCTACCGTCCTGCGGCTATCGAACAGCTCAAGAAGCTGGGGAGCCAACTGGGAATTCCTGTCCACGATACGGACAAGAACCGGAAACCTGAAGATACGTGCCAGGAGGCCTTGGCCCGGGCCGGCACAGCGGGCGCAGACATTCTCATCATGGACACGGCGGGCCGCCTCCACATCGACGACGAGCTGATGGCGGAGCTGGTGAGGATCAAGCAGAGGGTCAGCCCCACAGAAATCCTTCTGGTGGCCGACGCCATGACCGGCCAGGACGCGGTGAACGTGGCCAAGCATTTTAACGACCTCTTGGACATCTCAGGGGTTATCCTGACCAAGATGGAGGGCGATGCAAGAGGAGGGGCTGCGCTTTCCGTCAAGGCGGTTACGGACAAACCCATCAAGTTCATAGGGGTGGGAGAGAAACTCGACGCTCTGGAACCCTTTTTCCCGGACCGGCTGGCCTCCCGGATCCTGGGCATGGGGGACATGCTTTCCCTCATCGAGAAAGCCCAGGAGGAGTTCGACGAAAAAGAAGCCCAGAAGCTTGCAAGGAAGCTGAAAAAGCGGGAGTTCGACCTTGAGGACTTCCTGGGCCAGCTCAGGCAGCTGAAAAAGCTCGGTTCCCTGGAGCAGATCATGAGTATGATTCCCGGCCTGGGACAGCTCAAACAGCTCAAGAACATGAAGCCCGACGAAAAGGAACTGGGCAGGGTCGAAGCCATCATCAATTCTATGACCAAGAAGGAGAGAGGAAACTACAAGCTCATCAACGGCAGTCGAAGAAGGCGAATAGCCCTCGGGAGTGGAACGACGATACAGGATGTGAATCGGCTTTTAAAGAACTTCGCGCAGACAAAGAAAATGATGGAAAACCTGACCCGGAAAGGGCTGCAGGGAATACCGTCCATGTTTCACTGAATTCCGCGCTTTGACAAGAAAGGGGGGGGTAAAAGGAATGGCTGTAAGGATTAGACTGACCAGGTTGGGGGCCAGAAAGAAGCCCTACTATCGTTTGGTTGCAGCAAACTCGGAATCGCCACGGGATGGAAAGTTCCTGGAAATCCTCGGGTCCTATGACCCGACCAAGAATCCGGCTCTCGTCAAGCTTCACAAAGAAAAGGTGAACCATTGGCTGGAGAAAGGAGCTACGCTTTCAGAATCCGCGAGATCCATTTTGAAAAAGGAAGGGATGCTTAAGAGTTCCAAAAGCTGAGACATCACATCTAACGGACTTGTTCACTCTGGAAGGAGGGGGGGTATGGAGATGAAGGAGCTGATCACGTACATCGCCAAAGCGTTGGTTGACAAGCCGGAAGAGGTGGTCGTAACGGAGATCGAAGGGGAGCAAACCTCTGTGATCGAACTGAAAGTGGCCAAGGAAGATCTGGGAAAAGTGATCGGAAAGCAGGGCAGGACTGCCCGGGCCATGAGAACGATTCTCAGCGCATCTTCCACGAAGATCAACAAGAGATCGGTTCTGGAGATCATCGAGTAAGGTTGAGCAAGGTCTTTCCTGAAGCTCTGCTCCTGATCGGAAGGGTCATCGGGCCGCACGGGTTGAGAGGCCTTCTGAAGATCGAATCCTACGCGCAGTCAGAGGACACCCTGCTCACAGCGGGAGAGGTTTTTCTCCGGCAGAGCCGTGGAGAAATCTCCGAGTACGGGATCCTTTCTGCCGTACCTCACAAGGGAGGGGCGCTGATCCGGCTGGAGGGCTTGGATTCCAGGGATCAAGGAGAACCCTATCGCGGTGCGGAAATTCTCATCCCTAAAGCAGCGGTGAGCCGCGATAAGGATGAGTATTTCTGGAACGAGCTCATCGGTCTCAGGGTCTATGTGGAGACAGGCCGCTACCTGGGCACTGTTCAGGACATTTTACCGACGGCGGCCAATGACATTTACGTGGTCCGGCAAGGAAGGGAGGAGTTCCTCATCCCCGCGATCTACGATGTGGTGAAGACGATCGATCTGGAGAACGGGAAAATGATCATCTCTGAAGTGGAAGGGCTTCTTGATCTGAATGAGGTTTGATGTTCTCACTCTTTTTCCTGAGCTGTTTTCATCTTTCTTGAAGGAGACGATTCTGGGCCGCGCGGTGAAGGCCGGCGTGGTGGACATTCGCCTGGTCAACATCCGTTCCTTTGCCCGGGGCCGGCACCTGGTCACCGATGACAGTCCCTTTGGAGGCGGCGAGGGCATGGTCATGAAACCAGGGCCCATCTCCAGGGCGCTGGACTCGATCGAGAGAACAAGGGACCGATCCCTGGTGCTTCTCCTCACCCCCCAGGGCAGGACTTTTGATCAGCCCCTGGCCTGGGACCTTTCCCGCATGGAGCAAATCATCCTCATTTGCGGGCGTTATGAAGGCGTGGACGAGAGAATCCGGACGAAGAGCGTCGACATGGAACTCTCCATCGGCGACTATGTCCTTAGCGGGGGAGAGATGGCCGCCATGGTCGTCATCGAGGCGGTGAGCCGTCTGGTTCCGGGGGTGCTGGGCGGAGAAAAGTCCACCCAGGAGGATTCCTTTGAGGAGGGGCTCCTGGAATACCCTCAGTACACGCGGCCGAGGGTGTTCAAGAACCAGGAAGTGCCCGAGATTCTCCTTTCCGGAGACCATGAGAAAATCCGGGTGTGGAGAAGGATCGAGTCCTTGAAACGGACCCTTGAAAGAAGACCGGATCTTCTAAAAAAGGCGAAGCTGACCGAGGAAGACAAGCGCATCCTCGCCAAGCTGAGAGGAGAGTGACGAGTAACAAGTGACAAGCAACGAGTAAGAGAAAGAATAACTCGTGACTGGTCACTCGTCAGCGACCTGCCGCCGCACTTGGATTTGGCAGGCGGGAGCGGACTCGTCACTGCTGACTGGCCGATTGAGGGAACATGAGGCTCTACGTGGGGTTGCTTCATTACCCCGTTTACAACAAGAACTACGAGACCATTGCCTCGGCCATCACGACTTTTGATCTTCATGACTGCTCGAGGCTGGCCAAGACATACGGGGTGAAGACTTTTTTTGTAATCACCCCTTTAGCGGATCAGCAGGAGCTTGCCCGGCGGGTTCTGAGACACTGGACCGTCGGGTACGGTGCAGAGTACAACTGGACCAGGAAAGAGGCTCTGGAGTTGATGGCGGTTTCTCCTTCCCTCGATGCGTGCGTTGATGAGATCACGAGTCGGGAAACGGAAAAGGCTGTTCTCATTGTGACGGATGCATCAAGGAAGAAGGCGCCAGGCCTGACCTACGCTCAAGCAAAGGCCATGGTCAGGGCGGACAAAGTGATCCTTCTTCTCTTTGGGACAGCATGGGGCCTTGTGAACGAGATCTTCGATAGGGCCGATTACCTGCTGGACCCGGTTGAAGGCTACACCAACTACAATCACCTCTCTGTGAGGTCGGCAGCGGCCATCATCCTGGACCGACTGGCCAGGAGAGACGCGGTGGAATCTTGAGGAGGAGTTATGGACGTTATTGAAGCGCTCGAAAGAGAACAGATGCGGTTGGACATTCCCGACTTCCGATCGGGCGACACGGTCAAAGTGCACGCCAAGATCAAGGAAGGGGACAAGGAGAGAATCCAGGTTTTCCAGGGTGTGGTGATCCGAAAAAGAAAAGGGAAAATGGGGGCCACCTTTACGGTACGGAAAGTCTCTTACGGGATCGGGGTGGAGCGGATTTTTCCCCTTCACTCCCCCAATATCGACAAGGTCGAAATCGTCTCCAGGGGCAAGGTCAGAAGGGGACGCCTCTACTACATGCGCGGACTGAAGGGCAAGGCTGCGCGCATCAAAGAGAAGAGAGCGTAAGCTTTTCAGGCTCCCTTTTGCCGGCCTCCACCCTTTCAGGCGGGACACCTCTGAAAGGGTGACTCATTCCTAGGCAGGGTCGCTTGATGACTCCAGAAGACAGCCTCTCTCTTTTCCCCGAGAGCGTTTCTTCCCGTGATTTCGACACGCTTTTCTACGAATCCCTTGTTCGAAAAGCCGGTTACCGTTTCATTGCAGGTGTGGATGAGGCCGGCCGAGGCCCCCTGGCAGGCCCGGTGGTGGCCGCAGCGGTGATTCTGCCTGAGGGCATCGTGGTGGAGGGAGTCCGGGATTCCAAGGAGATGACGGAGAACGGGCGAGAAAAGGCCTTCTCCCTTATCCACAAAAAAGCCTTGTCTGTCGGCGTGGGAGTCGTCTCGGCAGAGGAAATCGACAGGAGCAATATTCTTCAGGCGTCCTTGCAGGCCATGAAGCAGGCGATCCTGTCCCTGGACCCGCAGCCCGAGTTTTGTCTTGTGGACGGGATCCACCCTGTGCCGGTGCCGATTCCCTATCGATGCCTGAAAAAGGGGGATCGCCGCAGCCACAGCATTTCTGCGGCCTCCGTTGTGGCCAAGGTGTACCGGGACAGAATCATGTGTTCCTTTCACGAGCGGTTTCCCGTGTACGGTTTCTCGGAAAACAAGGGATACGGCACAGCCCAGCATCTGGCCGCCCTCAGGGATAAAGGGGCTTGCCCCATTCACCGGATGACCTTCAGGAGAGTGACCTGAAGTGACAAGACAAAGGCTGGAGCTCGGAAAAGAGGGAGAAGATCTCGCCCTCAAGAAAGTCGAAAGCCTCGGCTACCGGTGCATTGCACGAAACTACCGCTGCTCTCTTGGAGAGCTGGATCTGGTGGCCCGCGACGGGGAGACGCTGGTCTTCATCGAGATCAAGACCAGAAAGGGAAAATCCCTCGACTATGCCAAAGAGGCCGTGCACGCGCGAAAGCAGCGTCAGATGTCCAAGGTGGCGCTGGCTTACATGAAAAAACACGGGTGTGAAGAGGCCCGGGCCAGGTTCGATGTGGTGGTGATTCACCAGAAGGGTCTGGACAGAGAGATTGAGGTGATCCGGAACGCCTTTGATTTGGCCTACCCGTGAGAAGAAGAAGTAAGCAGTATGCAGTAAGCAGTATACAGTAAAGAGTGAGCACGAAGGAGAACTGCCTACTGCCTACTGGTGAGGCAAAGAGAAGGAAGGGGATTCTGACGCTTGGCGATGAAGGATGCTCGACATAGGGAGCCTGGGATCCTCTACATTGTCTCCACGCCTCTTGGAAATCTGGAAGACATCACGGTTCGGGCTCTCAGGGTCCTGAAAGAGGTGAACCTGGTTGCCGCTGAAACGGTGGAGCACACGAGGAATCTTTGCAGGCACTACGGGATTGCGACGAAGCTGACCTCCTTTAATCAGCACAATCAGAGGACAAAGGGTCCTGAGCTGATCGAGGAGTTAAAATCGGGGCGGAGCGTGGCCCTTGTGACGAACGCCGGCACACCGGCCATTTCAGACCCCGGGGTGTTTCTGGTGGCCGGCACCCTCAAGGAAGGGATCCGGGTTTCTCCCGTTCCGGGGCCGTCTGCAGTGACTGCGGCTCTTTCCGCTTCCGGGATGAGGGCGGACGCTTTTCTTTTTTGCGGGTTTCTGTCCCACCGCTCGGGAAAGAGGAAAAAAGAGCTGGAGACCCTGAAATCGTTGCCCCACACCCTCGTGTTCTTTGAGGCCCCTCATCGGCTGAAGGAGATGCTGGAGGATCTGAGAGAGGTTCTGGGGGATCGGACCATGGTCCTTCACAAGGAGATGACGAAGCTTTTTGAAAGAACCGTGGAGGGCCCCGTGGGTTCCGTCCTGAACCGGTTGAGCGAAGAAGAGGTTCGCGGAGAGTACACCCTCGTTGTGGCCGGGTGCGAGAAAAAGGAAAAAGAACAGACCCTGGACGAAGAAGTTCTGGAGAAAATAGGGCTCCTGTTGAATGCAGGGACCATGAGCCTTAAAGATATAGCCCACAAGATCGCGTCTGAAACAGGCGTGGAATACAGAAGAGCATACAAGGCAGGCCTTTCGATGAGGCGGGCGGAGTAAAGCCTGTGAAACTCAGTATGAAGTAGGTAGTAAGGAGTCATTCTTTCTGCATACTCCTTACTGCATACGGCTTACTCGTGGTCTTGTAGTCAAAGGCATGCAATAAGTGTTGGTGGTTTTTCCGATTGATGGAGCAGGTTAAGAAACTTAGAATCTCCAACGAACTGGGTTTACACGCGCGGGCGGCGGCGAAGATCGTGGCTCTTGCCGCTCAGTACAGGTCAGCCCTGTTTCTCAGGAAAGACGATCAGGAAGTGAACGGGGCAAGCATCCTGTCCATCCTGGGTCTGGCCTGCCCCAAGGGAACGGAGATCGAGGTGAAGACTCTCGGCGAAGACGCTGAAGCGCTGATGCAGTCGCTCAGCCTTCTCTTTGAGCAGAAATTCGGTGAAGGGAAATGACGGACAACCCGTTGAGAAAAATCAAAGGCATTGCGGTCTCCTCCGGGATCATCATCGGCAAGGCTCACCTCATTGACCGGTCCAGGGTCAAAATCCTCTACCAGTACCTCATCAGCGACCAGCAGGTGAACAAAGAGGTGGAGCGCTTCAAGGACGCGCTCAATGCCGCCAAGGACCAGATCATCCATCTCAAGAACCGGATGCCCGAGCAGATCAAGAGACACAGCTTCATCCTGGACAGCCATCTCATGATCATGGATGACAGCATGTTTTTCAATGCCACGATCAACGGGATCCTCAGCGAGAAGATCAATGCCGAGTGGGCCTTGAAGAAGTCGGTGCAGAACATCGAGACTCTTTTCTCCCAGATCGACGACCCCTACATCAAGGAGCGGATCGTCGATGTGGAATACGTGGCCGAAAGGGTGTTGAGAAACCTCGCAGGGAAGGAACAGGAGAGCCTTTACGAAATCAACGAACGCGTGATCATTGTGGCCCACGAGCTTTCCCCGGCGGATACGAGTTCCATCAACATCGGCAAAGTCATGGGTTTCATCACCGACGTGGGCGGCCGAACCTCTCACGCGGCGATCATTGCCCAGTCCCTGAAGATCCCGGCCGTGGTGGGGCTCGAGTCCGTGACCCGCCAGGTTCAGGAGGGGACGCTCCTCATCGTGGACGGAAACACGGGAGAGGTGATCATTGACCCCGATGACGATCTGATCATCGTTTACCAGGAAAAGCAACTCAACCAGGAGAAATTCGAGTCGAGCATCATCCGTCTGAGCCATCTCCCGGCAGAGACGAAGGACGGGCACAATATCTCGGTGAGGGCGAACATCGAGTTCCTGGAGGAGGTCGCCACGGCCAAGGACCACGGCGCCGAAGGGATTGGTCTTTACAGGACGGAATTCCACTACCTGCGTTCTCAGGGGTTGCCCACGGAGGACGAGCTCTTCGAGGACTACAAGGAGGTGGCGGAGATCATTGCTCCGAACCCGGTGACCATCCGGACCCTGGATCTGGGCGGCGACAGGTTTTCGGCCGAAATTTCCTGGACCAAGGAAACCAACCCGGCTCTCGGTCTCAGGGCCATCCGGTTCTGCCTGCAGCAGCCCAAAATGTTCAAGAGCCAGCTCAGGGCGATTCTGAGGGCGAGCGCGTTCGGCAACATCCAGGTCATGTTCCCCATGATCTCAGGGCTCCAGGAACTTCTCGATTCGAGGAAGATGCTCAAGGAGGTGATGGCCGAGCTGGACCAGGAGGGAGTGGCCTATGACCGGAACATCAAGGTCGGGCTCATGATCGAAGTGCCCTCTGCGGTGACGGTCGCGGACATCCTGGCAAAGCACGCGGACTTTTTCAGCATCGGCACCAATGACTTGATCCAGTACGCCCTGGCCATTGACCGGGTCAATGAGCATGTGGCGTTCATGTATCAGCCCTTTCACCCTGCCATTCTCCGGATGATCCTGCAGGTGATCAAGGCGGCAAAGCAGGCCGGCATCAAGGTGGCGCTCTGCGGTGAAATGGCCGGAGACCCCCTTTGCACGTCCGTGCTCCTGGCCATGGGAATTGACGAGCTGAGTCTCAACGCAGGCGGCATCCCCATGATCAAGAAGATGACCCGGTCTCTTTCGCTGGACCAGGCCAAGGCCGATCTCCGCAAGATCATGAAACTGGACACGGCGGCGCAAGTCAGAGAGTTCATCATGAAAAAGATGCAGCCTCTCCTCGACGAACTCGACCACAAGCTCTTCATAGGCACCGGAGGGTAGCGTGGAGAGGAAAATCATTTGCCAGAACCGCAAAGCGGTGCACGACTACATCATCGATGAGACCTTCGAGGCTGGACTGATCTTGAATGGGCCCGAGGTCAAGTCGCTGCGGGACGGCAAAGCAAACCTCACGGACAGCTACGCCAGGATCAAGAAAGGGGAAGCGTATCTCTACAACATGCACATCTCCCCCTACCCCTTTGCCCATCACATGAAACTGGACCCGGACAGGACCCGAAAGCTTCTCCTTCACAGAAGGGAGATCAAGCGCCTGATAGGCAAGACCGAGGAGCGGGGGTTTACCATGATCCCGCTCAAGGTGTATTTTTCCAAAGGGTGGGTCAAGGTGGAAATGGCTCTGGTCAAAGGGAAACGGAAGGTGGACAAGCGCCAGGCCATCAAAGAAAGGGACATGAAGCGCGAAATGGACCGGGCC
>CAZOLJ010000080.1:8495-19475 GCA_964580575.1 uncultured Desulfobacteraceae bacterium | reverse complement strand
GCCACCAGACTGGCAAGTAAGTTTTGTGATGAGTGCGGCTGCAAATTCGAGAGGGACCCCAAAGCAGAAAAACCTAAGCCCGAATCAGAGAGCGAGCGAAAAAATGTGACCGTCCTTTTCTCCGACCTGTGCGGCTACACCGCCCTGTCCGAAAAACTTGACCCTGAAGAGGTCAAAGAAATCACCAGCCGGCTCTTCAGTCACATTTCTGGGGTCATAGCGAAGTACGAAGGCGTCGTTGAGAAATTCATCGGGGACGCCGTCGTGGCTCTCTTTGGCGCTCAAATCGCTCATGAGGATGATCCGTTCAGGGCCATCCGTGCGGCCCGGGAAATACATGGATTCATCGACGCACAAAGCCCTGAAATAGAGAAAAAGATCGGACAGACTCTGGCCATGCACACGGGTATCACTACCGGCCTTGTGGTCACGGGTAAAGTGGATGTGGAGAGAGGAACCCATGGCATTTCGGGCGACACCATCAATCTCGCTTCCCGGCTCCAAGCGCTCGCCAAGCCGGGTGAAATACTGCTTGGTTATGAGACCTACAGACAGACGGAAGGGTTCTTTAACTTTGAAGAACTGAAGCCTGCGAAGCTCAAGGGTAAGACCGATTCGGTTCAGGTCTTCAAAGTTCTCTCGGCCAAAGAGCAGCCCATTCGAATGCATCGTATCTCCGGACTGAGAGCGGAACTCATCGGCCGAAAAGTGGAAATGGCCCAGTTGCGAGAGGCTGTTGACCGCCTCCAAGAAGGGCGAGGCACTGTTCTTTCCATTTATGGCGATGCGGGCGCAGGCAAGAGCAGGCTGATCGAGGAATTCAAGAGCACCCTGGATCTGAAGATAGTCCAGTGGCGAGAAGGGCATGCTTATCCGTACACACAGAATATCCCCTATTCGCCCCTGATCGATCTGCTGAGCCGGGCCTTCATAATCGAAGAAGGGGATCCTCCGCAGGCAGTCAAAAGAAAAGTGGAAGCGGGGATAGAGTTCTTAATCGGCAAGGACGACAATGTGATTCCATTCATAGGGAGCCTTTATTCCCTGAAGTACTCTGAAATAGAGGGTGTGGGTGCCGATTTCTGGAGATTGCGACTGACGGAGGCGGTTCGGAAGGTTCTTGCAGGGTTGACCTGTCGAGGGCCGACCGTCGTGTGTATTGAAGATTTGCACTGGTCAGACCCCTCTTCGATTGATCTTCTCAGAACGATCCTGTCCGACCTCAGGTATCCTTGCCTGTTCCTCTGTCTTTACAGGCCGCCTTTCAGGCTTTTCAGTGACTACGAGATCAGGAGTCTGAAGCAATCCTATAGAGAGATGGAGCTCAAGGATCTGTCCCCATCTGAAACGCAAGACATGATCGAATCCCTTTTGAAGACCAGTCATATCCCGTCGGGATTGGAGACTTTTCTCAGTGAAAGGACAGAGGGCAACCCCTTCTACCTCGAGGAAGTCATCAATTCGCTGGTGGAATCGGGAATTCTCTCTCCCGACAACAGTGGCTGGAAGGTCACGAGGCCGATCAGTGATCTGAGTATCCCTTCCACGATCCAGGGCGTCATTTCCGCCAGGATAGATCGTCTGGAAAACAAGATGAAGCGGATTCTCCAGGAAGCTTCCGTCATAGGAAGGGCTTTCCTGTACGAGTTGCTCAAAAGGATCACGGAGTTCAAAGAAGAAGTCGACACACACATTACCTCTCTGGAGAGGCTCGATCTGGTGCGGGCGAGATCCCTTTATCCCCACCTTGAGTACATCTTCAAACACGCTCTGACTCAGGAGGTGGTCTATGGGGGCCTTCTCAAAAAGGAGCGCAGGGAAATCCACAGAAGCATTGGTGCCGTAATCGAGGAGGTCTTCAGTGACCGGCTTCCTGAGTTTTATGAAGCCCTGGCCTTTCATTTCTCCCAGGGAGAGTCTCTTCACAAGGCGGTCTACTATCTCATGAAGTCGGGAGAAAAGGGCTTGAACAAATACGCCCTGGAAGAGGCCCATCAGTCATTCAGGGAAGCTTACCGTCTCCTGTCAACCAAAGGGGACAGGTCCAAGGCAGAGGATGATCTCCTGATGGATGTCCTTCTGAAGTGGTCCATCGCTTTCTATTACCGAGGGGACTTTGCGGAATTGACGGGGCTGCTCATGACTCATAAAGGCCTGGTCGAGTCCGCGGGCGACAAATCCAGACTGGGGATGTATTACGCCAGCCTCGGTTTTGCTCTGAGGTGCAGAGAGGAGTTCAACGAATCCTATCAGGTCTTGAGAAAGGCTCTGGAGATTGGTGAGGAGATCCACTCCCCCCAGGTGATCGGCTATGCGTGCAGCCAACTGGGCTGGACCTGCGCGGAGTTGGGTCTCCTTGATGAGGCGGTTCATTTCGGGGAAAGGGCTCGGGAGATTTGCGCTCAGGTGGAATCAGACTACTTCCTCTTTTGCATCAGCCTGTTTGGGCTCGCGCAAGCCTACTGGTACAGAGGAGATAGCAAGAAGGCCATGGACGTTGGCAAGGATCTTTTGGAATTCGGGAAACGGAACTCTCACATTCGCAGTATGGTCTGCGGTCATTGGAGCATGGGACACAGCCATTTCATCAGGGGAGATTTTCCGGCAGCCAGTGAGTGCTACAAGCAGGCCGTTGAGATCTCCGTAGACCCCTACTATTCTCAGATTCCAAGAACCCTGCTGGGATATACCTATGTTTCAAACCGTCAGTTCGACAAGGCGGAAGAGGTTCTGAAAGAGGTTCAACGCTTCTGCGAGAAGTTCGGCGCGGAGATCATTGGAACAGCAGCCCACGGACTCCTCGGAATGGTCTTGACCGGCACCGGCCATCTGAGCCAGGGAGTCGAACGGCTTGAAGATGTGCGAAAAACCTTCTTTGAAAAGAATAGAAGGTGTCTTTACGCGGCTTCAGAGTATACCTTGGGAAGGGTTTACTTTGAAATCGCCCACGGAACAGCCCCAAAGGATCCGTGGATGATTGCCAGGAACCTTGGGTTTCTTGCAAAGACAGTCCCTTTCGCGAGCAAGAAGGCTGAAGGCTACTTCACCCGAGCCTCTGAAGCCGCAAAAGACATAGGGGCCAATAGCATCTTGGCTCAATCCTATCTGAACCTGGGCCTTCTGCATAAAGCCAAGGGCAGAAAAGAAAAAGCCAGGGGATTCCTGGACGAGGCAATTAAACTTTTCGAGCAATGCGAAGCGGACGTCTACCTGAAACAGGCCAGGGATGCCTTGGCTTCCTTGGGATAGGAGCAATGTTGCGTGGAATAGGAGGTGACCGGAAATGAACAAGGTAACCTTTGAGGATATCGGTCTGAAAGACATCACCCTGGAAAAGCTCCCGCGTTTGGAAAGGTTGCGGAATGTCCACTTCAATACACGCCCCGCCGTGTGCGCAGAGCTGGCCTTGAATATGACAAAGTACATGAAGGAGCAGGACAACCCAGGGGAGTCCCCGGAACTGCGAGCCGGCAAAAGGCTCAAGTATGTCCTTGAAAACAAGAAGGCGATCATCCGCGACGATGATCTCCTGGCAGGGACCACGACCACCAAAATAAAGGGGGTTCCCATCTATCCCCAGTTTCTCGGCCAGGCCTTGTGGCCTGAGCTGGAGACGCTGCCCGAGCGGAAAAAGAACCCCTATGACATCCGTCAGACCGAAATCGATGCGCTCAACTTCGAAGTCTTTCCCTACTGGATGGACCGGACGGTTCAGGAGGTCTGCCGCAAGGATTTCAAGGATCCCTTTTGCCTGAAAATGATGGAGCGCATGTTTTTCTTTCTGGCCTCAAAGGCCAACACCATTTCCCACACGGTCCCGAATTATGGGATCGTGGTTGAACAAGGGCTGGCCTCCATCATCCGAAAGGCGGAGCAGAGGGAATCCGAATTGGGAAGTGCTGAGGATTATCGGAAAAGGGATTTTTACAAAGCTGTGAGGCTTTCCCTGGAAGGGGTCTTGGCCTACGCTGAAAGACTCAGGGAGGAGTGCGCCTACCTCTCGAAGCAGGAGAAGAATCCGGAACGTCAGAAAGAGCTTCTGAAAATAAGCGAGATCTGTGGCCGGGTTCCCAGGGAAAAACCGAACACCTTTCAGGAGGCGTTGCAAGCCATTTGGATTTGTCAGGTCGCCCTCAACCAGGAGAACAACAACATTTCAATAAGCCTGGGGCGTCTCGATCAGATTCTCTATCCCCTGTACCGCAAAGGGATCGACGAAGGGACTCTCACTCCTTCGGAAACCGTTGAGGGGGTGGGCTGCTTCTACCTGAAACTGGCTGACCATGACCCCATGAGTCCTGAGACCGCAGAAGAGCTCTTCGGCGGCAGCGGGTCCAATCAGGCCATCACCCTGGGAGGGGTGGATGGGTCGGGCCGGGATGGGGTCAATGATCTCACCTATGTGATGCTGAAAACAACGGAACTCCTCAAGGTGAAAGATCCCAATGTCAACGTCCGTTACTACCCGGGCGTCAACCCGAAGGAGTATCTCAAGCGTCTCTGCGAAGTGAACATCGTCACCAAGGCGACCCCCTGTTTCCACAATGACATTGAAAACATCCGAACCCTGACCCGGCAGGACTGCTCCGAAGGCAACGGCTCCGGCTACTCCATAGAGGATGCACGAGACTACTCCATTGTGGGGTGTGTGGAACCGGTCAAAGGAGGCAAGACCTTCGGGCATACGGGAGCCATCATGCTCAACCTCACCTCGGCCCTGGAGATGGCCCTGTTCCAGGGCAAGCACAGGCACACGGAGCAGGAGCAGTTTGGGCCTGTGACCGCCGCGCCTTCCGAAATGGCAAGCTTCGATGATTTTCTCAGAGCCTTTGAGCGGCAGACGGCTTTCATGGTCGAGCAAAGCGTGGAACTCAACAACCTGCTCGGCAAGACCCATCTCAAGGTTCATCCCCTGCCTCTGCTTTCAGCCCTTACGGAGGGAGCCCTGCAGAGCGGCAAGGATGTCTTGGAAGGCGGAGCGACCTACAACTCCTCCGGAGTGGCCGTCATCGGGCTCTCGGAGGTGGTGGACTCTCTTTGTGCGATCAAGGAGTTTGGTTTCGGCAATAAAGGCTATACGTTTTCCGATCTTGTCACAGCTATTAAGGAAGACTGGGCCGGCCATGAGAAGCTTCAAAAAAAGATCCACTGCTCCGGAACCAAGTTCGGGACAGACAGCAAAGAGGCCGCCGACACGGCCAATCGCGTTATTGATCTTCTCCACCGAGAATATCACAAGAGGGACAACTACCGGGGAGGAAAGTACCAGGTCGGCTACTGGACCATGACCACCCACGCGGGATGGGGAAGACTCACAGACGCCTTGCCCTCCGGTCGCAAGAAGGGCGAGGTCCTGCCCAGCGGCATCACCCCTGTGTCGGGGAGGGCGCCGGCCCTGACCCACGTCTTGAGGTTTGTGTCGCAGCTGGATTCCCGCAAGATCCAGAACAGCCATGCCCTGAACCTCAAGTTCACTCCCACCCCCGACAAGGAGACGTCCATTTCCAATCTCGCCGACCACATCGATGCCTATATGCAAATGGGAGGGCTCCAGGTCCAGTGCAACCTGATTGACCGGGCTACACTAGAGGACGCCAGGGCAAATCCCCTGAATCATCCTCATCTTCTCGTGAGGGTTTCCGGCTACACCGCCTACTTCACGGACCTGAACCCGCACATGCAGGAGGAGATTATCACGAGAGCGGAGTACGCTTTGCAGAAAGGGAGGAGATAGAAAATGAACTGGCTATTGTACCCTTACTGGAGAATCCGGCAGCATTATGTGAAGAAGAACTTCTTGGACTGCCTCAAAGAGGAGGTGGCTGAAGAATTCCTGAAGGTCTTGCTTCAGTTCATGAAGTACGCTTGCTTCCTTGACGCGTATCTGCGGCGGAGCATCAAGGACTTCCAGGGCAGAATTGAGTTCAGAAGCGAGAACAAAGGCATTAGGGTCCTCGCAGAGTTTAGGGACGGATGGCTCAATCCAAAGGAACTTGCGCCCGAGGAGGAAATCATCCCCCCGGCAAACGCGAGCGTCATTTTTAAGAACCCGGAGGCGGTCAGGAACTTTCTCCTTCCGCCGGGTGGATTGACGGGCCGCAGAGACGTGCTGCGTGCGCTCCTGAACAACGAGATCAGGCTTGAGGGGAACTTCAACTACATCTACCGGTTCGGTTTCCTGGCCACTCACCTGCAACTGCCCTTTCTCAAATCCGCCGTTTGATGCTGCGGAGAAACGAGAGCCATGGTTGATTCATTGCCTCTCATCGTGGATATCAAAACAGGCTCGACAGAGGATGGGCCGGGCATAAGAAGCACCGTGTTTTTCAAGGGGTGTCCTCTCCACTGCACCTGGTGCCAGAACCCTGAAGCCGTATATCCTCAAGTCGAAATAGGGTTCTACCCCCAATGCTGTATCGGCTGCTTTGATTGCGCAGAGGTCTGTCCGGAAGGGGCCATCCTCAGAGGGGAGCATCAGAGAATCGATCGATCGCGCTGCACCCGGTGTGGAAAGTGCGCCGAGGTGTGTCCGGGCAAGGCCATCCGCAGGATCGGCGGATATTACGAGCTGGATGAACTCCTGGAGATATTGCTCCGTGACCGAGTCTTCTACGAGGTCTCAGGCGGCGGGGTCACTTTGTCGGGCGGGGAGCCGACTCTGTGGCCTGAGTACGCAGGAAATCTCTTAAGGAGGCTCAAAAAGGAGGGCATCCGAACAGCCCTTCAGACCTGCGGCTACTTCGATTACGACCCATTCAAGGAAGAGATGCTCCCATGGCTGGATCTTATCATGTATGATCTCAAACTCATCAATGGTGAAGACCATCTCAGGTGGACAGGCCACGACAACCAAAGAATCCTGCAAAATTTCGCCCACCTTTTGGACGCACCTGTGGAGATGATACCCCGCATTCCTCTGATTCCCGGTTTCACCGCATCTGAAGAGAATTTGGAGGGCATCTCTTCTTTCCTGAAAGACAGCGGCATCCGGAGATGTTCTTTACTCCCCTATAATCCTTTGGGACTTTCCAAATGGGAGAACTTAGGCAAGAACACACCGGCTCTTCCCGGGACTTGGATGGAGAAGTCTCAGCAAGAAACCTGCCGTCGGATTTACGACTGGGCAGAGGTGGTAAGATTCTAAGACCGGTCCTGGCAGCACAGTAAACCGTGCATCGATGCACAAGTTTAAGTGCATTTTTTCGGCGTTATATTTGATCTGGTGGCCTAGCGATGGCAGCCCCTTCGCTACTCATGAGACACAACTCCATCATCCCCTTAGGAAAAAAGGGGCGTCAATTCTTTAGTTATGGCTGCTCGAATAGACTACAGGGGCTGGCGTGTAAATTGCAAATTCTTTGGATTAAACCCTTTGTGTAACCTACTGAGAGAGCGAAAAGAAGAAATTCTTTCGGCAAGAACAGCGTAGCTTCCAACCATCAAACAAACCTCAAGCGCTTTCAAGTTCTTTTGAAGACACTGAATTAACAGCTTCAGGACATCTATCACCAGGGCGTATAAAGGGAATCTATCCTAGTAGCGGGGAATGTATTCCTGCTGACAGGAAAAGCATGTGGTCGCGGCAGCGTGGAATCGGCAACCGCATTACATGACCTCGCGAGGTTTTCTTAGTATCACCGCCAGGTATGCCTTGGCAGCGAAACAGAATAAGGGGCTCCTATCAGCTTCTTAAAACCTCTGACTCTGCCGGAGGTCTATGACTGCTCATGGCGAAAGATCATTCGCCGACCGGCGAATGAGGAACAGAAACTGTAGATGCGCAAGGGACTGATTTTCGGAAAGGAATAACCAAATCTTTTAATTCACAATAAGAGGAGGATTAATCATGGCCACAGGAATGGCATTGACACTTGGACTTAATTCGGTGAACCCGAAGCATTACGGAGGGTGGTCCGGAGAGCTTAGCGCGTGCGAGGCGGATGCGGAGGATATGGCCAGCATCGCCAAAGGTAATAAATTCAAAGTGACCACCTTAATGACCAAAGCGGCAACTCGTGCACGGATGGTGGCCGAGATCACCAAGGCGGCGCGCACCCTGAAATCCGGGGACATCTTCATGCTGAGTTATTCAGGGCACGGAGGCCAGCTGCCGGATGTCAACGACGACGAACCCGATGCAGAAGACGAGACCTGGTGCCTCTATGACGGGGAATTTGTGGACGATGAGCTCTATGTGTTGTGGAGGAAATTCGCTCCGGGGGTCCGGATCTTGATGTTCTCCGACAGTTGTCACAGCGGCACGGTTGCCAAACTGGCCTATTACCAAGGAACCGTAAGCCTAAGAGCTGGAGCCGTTGGCCCGAAGGAAGTGAAATACCGGGCCATGCCGCCCGATGTGGCCCTCCGCACCTACCGGAAGAACAAAGCCTTTTACGACAAGATTTTAAAAGCCAAGGTCCCCAAAGAAAATCAGCCGACCGTCAAAGCGAGTGTCCTGCTCATCTCAGGTTGCCAGGACAACCAGCTTTCATCCGATGGGAATTTTAACGGGCTCTTTACGGCTCAACTCCTCAAGGTATGGAAAAGCGGGTCCTTCAAGGGGAATTACAAAAGCTTCTACAAGGAGATCCTCAAGCGGATGCCTCCTGACCAAACACCGAACTACTTCTGGGTAGGAGCCGCCAATTCCAAGTTCGAAAGCCAGAGGCCGTTCACGGTTTAATAAGGTTTTTCAGTTTCGACGCGCCGGTCATGCGCAGACAGAAGGAGGATAGACCATGGGCGTTACCCTAAAAATCCGGTTTAACGGACTGAAAAAAGACCTTCGTGCTTTCTGGGTCCCTGTTGTTTTCGAGCTTAAGCGGGTTGGATCCAGAAAACCTCTGCGCTTTCTCGTGGAGAATTTGGACCGGAACATTAAAGATGAAAAAGACAGGAGGATGAGTTTCTTCAAAATTCCTAACCTGCCGGCAGGCCGTTACACCCTGAGCATCCTGGAATTCCACACGGGGCATCCTATTGTGAGGGGAAAGCGTCTGGAGTTGAAGGGGAAAGAGATGGAGTTCGGGCTGGTGAAGGACTACAGGGCGCCCAAACAACCCAACACCTTCGGCATGGACCTCGTGGCCGATGCTCCCTACCGGATTGAGGGTACCTACCCCTTTCTCCCGGTTGTGGTTTTCATCCAGGATGTGGAGCCGGGCCAGATCAGGATCAGTTCCATAGATTTTTTCGATTACCCGTCAGCCGAGGAGTTCAATCCTAAGAAACCATTGCCCCACGATGTGATCTACCGGGTCATGGACAAGGACGGAACTCCTGTGGAAAAGGATGGACGGACGGCCTTGTTGAGGTTTGACCCGGGTAAAGATTACGAAACAGTGAGCACTGATCCGTGGTATCGGGTCATCCTCCTCCACAAAGACCGGCTCCCGGTCTACCAGGGAGATTATTGGGGATACAAGAAAGCGCGGTTTCTCCAATACCTGGTGAACGTCCGCTACCGAAAGTTTCTAAACGACAGCAAGCAGTTTGTCCTGCGCACCCGGGTCCCGGATTGTAATCTGCCGAAGGTCGCGGACTGGCACTACGGGGATACCCATTACCATTCGGAATACACCAGGAACCCCTATGAGTACGGGGGCCCCCTTTCCATGACCGCCGAGGTGGCCAAAGCCATCGGGCTATCTTGGGTCACCGTGACCGATCACTCCTACTGCCTGAGCCATCCCAGAACCCCAGCCGAAACAGAACAGGGAAACCGGTGGCAGTCCTACCAGCAGGCCGTGAAGAGGACCAACGAGTATTACAAGGATGTCCTTCTGGTAGGAGCCGAGGAGGTCACGGTCCGCCGCGGCTGCTTTGGGCTGCACATGCTCTCTTTCGGAAATCCCTTTTTTGAAGACCATCATCCGGCTGGGTTTGGGTCTCTGGGGATGAAGACAGTGCTCGAAAGGATCCGTAAGGGTGCGGAAGCCGACCGGGGGTTTATTTATGCCGCCCACCCTGCTTGTTCGGGCTATGTTTGGGAAGAGGAGGATTACCGGATCGCTTGCGATTCACGGTATGAAAAGATCTTCCTGGGGCTGCAGCTCTACAACGAGAGAATCCTTTACACGCAAACCACCCAGTCCTCCATGGACCGGGACTTCCTGGATCCCTTTGCCATGCTCGGCGAAGCCGATCGGCAGGCCAGCTGGTCCAAGGATCTGGATGAAGGGGTGCGCAAGCACTGGGTGAAGGGACTCCTGATTCCGTCCCTGCGGGAATGGAAGGACAAAGGAACCCTGCGCAAGTTCCTCATCCTGGGAGGCTCCGACGCACACATGGATTTCAACTACGCTTTCCGGCCCCACATGGCCTTCCTCATCCATTACCTGCACGACAATGCCTTTGGAAAGGTGCGCACCCTGGCTTACTTGCCCGGCAGCAACAGCCGGGCACTCACTGAGGAAAATCTTTATCGGGCTTTTCGGAACGGGAATACTCTGGCGACCGATGGGCCCGTAGCATTTTTCACTCTCCGCACCATGAGCGGCGGGAAAACCTATCGACCGGGGGACACTGTGCCGCTTCAGGGGGGAGAGGCATTGGAGTTGGCCATAGAGTGGAAGAGCACTGCTGAGTTCGGTCCTGTTGAAACGATTAACCTTTATCTTGGCACAACCAAGGGCGAGAAAGATGTTACCGATCAGATACGTTTTCCCCGAAGCCGAAAGAAAGGGTATGACCTCGAAGGGTCTATCAAGCAGGCCTTTCCTGAATGGGAAGTGACGCCCTGTTATCTGCGCCTGGAAGCCGCTTCTGGGATTGACCCGAAAACCGGCGAAGGCCTATTCCGATGCATCACCAATCCGATATGGATTATTGCAGAGCAGGAATAGAAACAATTTGCCGAGTGAAGGAGAACCCCGCCAACCTGGCTTCAGTCAGGTTTTCACCGGGAATGGGAGCACTGCCGCTGCCACCTAGCTACATGGCACTACTCACCGGCAAAAAGTGGAAGAACGGCCGGACCCT
>CAZOLJ010000080.1:0-8395 GCA_964580575.1 uncultured Desulfobacteraceae bacterium | reverse complement strand
AATGAACTTCGGTTGGCTGCAACCTGACACACCCGATGAGGAGTACTCCAGGGTAGTGATTCATGAGTTTGGACACGCCCTTGCTTGCATCCATGAACATCAGAACCCGGGCGACGAAATCCCCTGGGACAAGGAGGCCGTGTACAGTTATTACATGGGGCCACCGAACAATTGGACTAAGGAACAGATCGATTTGAACCTGTTTCAGCGCTACAGCCGGGAGATCACCCAATTCACCAAGTTCGACGCCAAATCGATCATGCTTTACGCCATTCCAAACGAGTTCACGATCGGGGACTACGAGGTGGGCTGGAACAGAGTTCTCTCCGCAGTGGATAAGGAGTTCGTCAGCACGATTTACCCCAAGGAAGAAAAACCAACGCTCGAATTGAAGATCGGCGCGCGCCCGATGCGGGCCGAGATTGGCAAACACGGGGAGGAGGACTTCTTCAAGTTTGCCGTGCAGCAGAAGGGCCGCTACGTGATCCAAACAGGTGGCCGGACGGATGTCGTAATGACCCTATTTGGCCCGGATAACCGAACCAAATTGGTTGCAGAGGACGACGATAGCGGCCGCTGGGGAAATGCCAGGATAGGCGCCGAGTTGAGATTGGGCACCCATTATGCTTTGATCCGTCACCACCGACCGACTGGGACGGGCAAGTACGCCATCTCCGTAAAGGCTGAGAAGTAAGGATGTTAGAAGGGCGAGTATCATCTCTGCCCTTGGACTATCAGGGGGATACCATGCCAACAGATGAACTGAACTTCAATGGAATCAATGGAGCGACTGGAGAATATCTGCTGCCGCCGATGAGTCCGCAGGATATCTCAAAGATCGCCCAGGGCGAATCCCTGGACGAGTCTCACCTCCGGGAACTCAAGTTCTGGTACGAGCGTGCGACCCAGAAGTGTCTGGGCCCGAAGGAGGGCGTAGACCCCAAGGACCTCTCCCAGTCAGGCTGGGGCGTGATCTTTGCTTATGAGGATAAAGACCGCACGCCTGCGATCAAAGAGGCTCTCAAGGAGCTTTTAGATCTCCGGCAGAAGCAGGCTGGCGAACACTTCCGTGAGTTCACGGGTGAACATGCCTACCGGCCTAACGAGACCAAAACGGAGTTCCTGGCGCGCCATGGAATGGGTCCCGGACCCGCAGACCCGGACAAGGTTCCCTACTATCTTCTGATCGTCGGCAATCCTGAAAGGATTCCTTATCGATTTCAGTACCTGCTCGATGTGCAGTACGCTGTTGGCCGCATTCATTTCAGCACATTGGAAGAATATGCCCAGTACGCCCGCAGCGTCGTCATGGTGGAGACTGGAAAAGTAACCCTTCCGCGGCGTGCCGCCTTTTTCGGTGTGCAGAACCTTGACGACCTGGCGACAGGGCTCAGTGCCACCAAGCTGGTTGCCCCTCTGGCCGAGAAGATGGCAGAGGACCAAAAGGAAAGAGGTTGGCAGGTAGAAACCGTTCCTCCGAGCGAGGCGAATAGGGCTCGATTGGAGAAACTTATGGGTGGTGCTGAAACGCCTGCCCTGCTTTTCACCGCCAGCCACGGCATGGGCTTTCCGATTAACGATTCGCGCCAGCTGCCCCATCAAGGCGCTTTGCTGTGCGGAGATTGGCCGGGGCCCATGAACTGGCGTAAAGAAATTCCCCCGGACTTCTACCTGGCGGCAGACAATGTAGGGGATGATGCCCGGTTGCTGGGTTTGCTCTCTTTTCACTTCGCCTGTTATGGAGCGGGTACACCGAGGTTGGACGACTTCGCGCATCAGGCTTTCAAAAAACCGCTGGCCATAGCCCCGAATTCTTTCGTGGCCAGGTTGCCCCAGCGGCTTCTGGGACATCCTAAAGGCGGCGCCCTCGCCGTGATTGGGCATGTAGAACGCGCGTGGGGTTATTCCTTCATGTGGGCGCGTGCCGGCACTCAGCTGGCTGTCTTCGAGGGCACTATGAAGCGGCTGATGGAAGGGCACCCGGTAGGTTCGGCTGTCGAGTATTTCAATGGCCGCTACGCAGAGCTGTCGACCGTTTTGAGCAGTGAGCTGGAAGAAATCAAGTTCGGGAAGACGGCCAACGACCTGGAGCTGGCCGGCATGTGGACTGCCAACAATGACGCCCGCAGCTACGTCATCATCGGCGATCCGGGCGTGCGGCTGCCGGTGGGCGACAAGGATACTTCAAAAGAAAGGCCCGTCATCAAACCCGTTGAGATCAGAGGACCAGCAGTCCCCGCCCCTGAGACATCGGAGGCGCAAGGCGTGCAGATGCAAAACCGGCCGGCAACGAACACGGATCAACCCAGCGGCACAAGCTTCATGCCTCAACCAAAGCCGGACGAGAAGTTGGCAGCAATGGATCCCGAGTTGTACAAGGCTTGGCAAAAGCACATCATCGCCGGTTTTGAACATAATGAAGAAATGTTCAGGCGTGTCCTCGAAGCATTCATGAAACCCTACCAAAGCACGGTTTGGATGTATCGCATCCTTTACGGGGTCGGCGTCGGGGCGTTCATTTTCGCTGCAGTTATGAGTGCCGCCACGAAGGAATCGAGCTTTGGACTGATCTTTGGTGGACTGGGTGTCGTGGCCTTTCTCTCCTATTTCATCAGCCGGCCGCTTCAGGCCTTAGAACAAAACCTGCAGTTCATTACCTGGCTCGGAGTCGTCTACAACACCTACTGGACGCGGCTGGCAAGCATGATGGACCAGGCAACAGTCCAGAAGGATCTTCAGGAAGCGACGCGGGAGGCAACTAACGAGATCGAGAAGATCATCGTCAAACATGCCGAAGTGAGCGGCAAACGACCGGGGTTGACCGAGAAGAAGGTGGAAGGGTAGCAATTTCGAAAAAGCAGGTTCCAAATCAAAAGAAGGTTTCCTCAAAAGTTATCAGTTATTCATCGCTCTGGAATAAATGCGAATCAAGCAAAGAAAGGAGCAATTGATATGCGGACGCTAATCCTGAGTGACCTTCATCTCGGAAACGGAGGAGACTATGACATCTTCAGCGGCAGTGAGGCTCTTCCGGCTTTGCTGGATCGGTTTGTCAATCCGCCGACCCGTGTCATCCTCAACGGCGACAGCATGGATTTTCTGCTGAACGAGGAACCGCTGCAGCTCGACGTAAGCCGGGCTGTCCAGCAGGCCGAATCCATAGCCACCGCCAATTCTACCGTGCCCACTCTCAAGGCCTTGGGCCGTATCTGCGCTGGGGGAGGTGAAGTCTTGATCCGGATGGGGAATCACGACGTGGAGCTGGCGTTGGCGGAAGTGCGTGAAGTCTTCCGGAAGCACCTGGATCAACCAGCCTCCGTCGCCCAGAAGATGACATTCGAAAGAGGCAGCGAACCACATCTTCTGAACGTCGGCGGGACAACGATCCTAATCACCCACGGCGAACAGAACGATCCATTCAACCAGGTGGATTACGACCATTTGCCTGGTCCCGGCGCGCGCGGATCGGCTCAGGCCAAGGATTTTCAATATCCCGCTGGTTCCCTGCTGGTCAAGGAAATCCTGAATCCGCTCAAGAGAAAGCACAATATGCGGTTCGCTGATCTGCTCAAGCCGGATTTCCAGGGAGCGGTTTTGACCGCGCTCGGCGTCGATCCGCTTGCGGTGAAAGTCGCGCTTAAAGGTGAATCACTGGAAATCATTCGCAGAGCCCTCCAAAACCTGGGAGAGGTCAGCTTTGTTCCCGGTGTAGATGAGTTCGGGATCACGTCTAGGCTTCAAGTCGCCGGGTTGACACGGGAGGAGATCGAGGCTCTCCAACAGCAGCTACTCGGAGGGCCTGAGGAGGTTTCTTTTGGTCTGGTCTCCGATTTGCTGGGTGGCCTTTGCCTTAAGCTTAGCAGGTCCGGTCTCAAGCTATACGCTCACGCCCAGCGTGAATTAGCCGCCCAAGATGGGAGACGCTTTTTTAGCTATGAGCCTGATGAATCGGAGATGGACGAGGTACGACGGCTTAGCAATAAATACGCCGCTAGGGCTGTCATTACGGGTCACAGCCACGCGGCGCGGTGGAAACAAGCAGGAAACCTCCTTTACGCGAACACCGGCACCTGGATCTGGTTGATGAGGCTGCCGGATGAAGGGGCCAGTGACGAAGATTGGACTGAATTCCTCCAGGATCTCAAGGACGACCCAAAACTGGAGGGCAATAAGAACCAAGCGAGGCTGGAGAAGCGTTTCACGCCGGTGACTGTGGAGCCGCGGACGGAAGGGGGAGCTACCGTATCTCTGCACTCCTGGGAGCCATCGGGTGAACTCCGCACGATCCATTCAGCGACGGTGAGCCCTTGAGGTGTTCCTGGTGGTTAATGGTGTCAACATTCTGAATACCTCAAACAACTTATGTTGTATGACCTGAACGGAGGGAGTATGTCATCGATAGCCCAGCTCGAAATCAGCTTGCGCCATCGTCTAGGGGACACCTATGCCGTGGAGATGCGCTATTGGCCGCCGGACAGCGACTCGGAGGAGAGGCCGCTCGCAAACCCGGTCGAATTGCAGTTCGACCCGGTCAAACTGCGGGGTATAAGTGCCGACCCGACCGAATACGGTAAATGTCTGACGAACATGCTCTTTCCCACGGACCGGCAAGAAGTGGGAACTGCGTTTAAATCCGTGCGAGCGAACGCTGGTAATAAGGAATTGCGCGTGCGGCTGTATCTCGACCCTAACGCGATCTCACTCCACGAGTTGCGGTGGGAATCGCTGCGCGATCTAAGCAACGACGCACCGCTGTTCACAAGTGAGAATCTGTGGTGTTCGCGATACCTCAGCAGCAGCGACTGGCGGCCCGTAAAAGGACGTTCGAAGGGCGAATTGCGCGCCCTGGTGGCCGTTGCCAATCCCACCAGCCTATCCGACTACGGACTCAAGCCCATTAATTCTGCAGGTGAACTTGTCCGGGCCAAAACCGCACTGGGAAATGATATCCGGGTTGAAACATTGGTGGACGACCACAAGGCCACATTGAAGAACATTGTCACGCGGTTGCGCGAGGGTTTCGATATTCTCTATCTCGTGTGCCACGGAACGCTCAAGAAAGGGTCGTGGTTGTGGCTGGAAGACGACGATGAGAGCGGCAGGGCCGCGCGGGTCTCGGGCCACGAATTAGCGACGCGGGTGCGCGAACTGGCTCAGCGGCCATACCTAGTCGTACTGGCATCATGCGAGAGCGCCGGCCTGGGGGGACTCGAAGCTCGAACTGCAGATAATGATGGCGTGCTGGCGTCCCTGGGACCCATGCTCGCCGAAGCGGGCGTAGCCGCCGTGATCGCCATGAACGGCAGTGTGACCATGAAAACCGTGGAAGACTTCATGCCCGTCTTCTTTACGGAACTGCTGAAGGACGGGCATATCGACCGGGCCATGGCGATCGCGCGCGGGACGGTTCGCAACCGGCCAGATTACTGGATGCCAGTGCTTTTCTCGCGCCTGCGTAGCGGGGACATATGGTACGAGACCGGATTCCGCTTATCGAAAACCGAGAATGCCTTCGACAAATGGAAGGCCTTGTTTAGCGCCATCCAAAACCGCGAATGCACCCCCATCCTGGGGCCGGGGCTTCTTGATCCTCTCATCGGTAACACACGTGAGATGGCGCAACGCTGGGCCCAATCGTTTAACTTCCCAATGGCACAACATGCGCGCGAGGACCTGCCGCAGGTGGCGCAGTTTGTGGCGGTGAAACAGGCGCGCGCGTTTGTGCGGACTCAACTGCGCGACCACGTCCGCCGCGAGCTCTTAGACCGCTACAAAGACAGGCTCTCTGCCGAGTTCCAGGCACCCGGGAAACCCCTTGATGACCTCTTTTCGGAGATTGGCCGCATTCGGAGGGAGGAGGACAAGTCTGAGCTGGAACCCCACACGGTGCTGGCGAAGCTGGATTTGCCGATATTCATCACGACGAATCCCTGCTGCTCGCTCGAAAACGCCTTGACCGCGCAAAGCAAGCACCCGCGCAGCGAGTATTGTCGCTGGCATAGCAAGCTCGAAAATAAGGCCTCCATCTACGACGAACGGAAAGACAAGAACTACCGCCCCGATCCCCAGAACCCGCTGGTGTTCCACATGTTCGGACGGCTCAACGACCCCGAGTCACTCGTCATTACTGAGGACGATTACTTCGATTTTCTGATTGGCGTGTCGCAGAAACAGAAACGGCAGGCCGCTCCCGCGATCCCCTTTCCTCTCGAGGTGGGCGAAGCGTTGGCCAACAAGTCGCTTATGTTTTTGGGCTTTAGCCTGGACGAATGGATCTTCCGCGTGCTGTTCCGCACGATCATGGCGCAGGGTGGCAGCGCGTTGCTAAAGGATTATGCGCAAGTGGCCGCGCAGGTGGAACCGGAGGAAGGACGCATCGCCAACCCAATTCGAGCCCGGGAATATCTAAAAGAGTATTTCAAGACCAACGCGAATATCGACATCTTCTGGGGTGGTGTGGATGACTTTGTGCGTGACTTTGTGCGCGAGTACAAAGCCCAAGGAGGAGTTCTATGAGCGACACGAAAGATACCCAAGTGCGCCGAACCGACAATCCTTATGTGGGGCCACGGGCCTTTCGCACGAAGGAGATGCTGTATGGTCGAGAGAAGGAGTCCTCGGCACTGTTCAATTTGCTAATGGCGGAGCGCATCGTTCTGCTCTATTCACCCTCCGGCACCGGCAAGACCTCGCTCATCCAGGCCAAGCTTGTGCCCCAACTGGTGGCCAAGCATTTCCGTGTATTGGGGCCTATGCGGGTGGGTTTAGAGCGGGTGACAGCCTCAGACGTAACGCAATCGCAATCGAATGTAAATCAATACCTTGCCAGCGCGCTGCAATCATTGGAGGCACGTCTGCCGGCAGACGAACAGCTCGGTCCCGCCGAGCTGGCGGGTTTGGACCTAGCGGGTTATCTGCGCAAGCGCGATTGGTGGGGGAAAAGTGCGGTCAGGCTCGCATTGATCTTTGACCAGTTCGAGGAAATTCTGACGGTGAATCCAAACGACCGGGATGGCAAACGGGCGTTCTTCAAACATATCGGCGAATTGCTGCGCGAACCTGACGAAGGGCAACCGATCTGGGCACTGTTCTCTATGCGCGAGGAATATATCGCTGCCCTCGAGGAATACGTGCGGCCCATACCAACGCGACTGGGGAACACCCTGCGAATCGACCGGCTGGATGCCGATAACGCCGAACTCGCCATTAAAAAGCCGGCTGAATCGAAGGGCCTTTCATTCACTGCAGACGCGGTCAAACAATTGGTGGAAGATCTCAGCAAGGAGCAGGTGCAACTGCCCGATTGTAAAACCGAGACTCAGATCGGGGCTTATATCGAGCCGGTGCAGCTGCAGGTGGTGTGCTACCGATTATGGGAGAAGCTGACAGAGAATACGAGCTCGATTTCGCCCTTGGAATTGAGTTTGTTGGGTAAAGATATCAGCTCTGCACTGGGCGATTATTACAATGACAGCGTCAAGTCGATTGCAGTAGAAAAAAGCGTGTCTGAACGCGAATTGCGCCGGTGGATCGAACGGAAGCTCATCACGGAAAAAGGCATCCGCAACCAGGCTCTCAAAGGCGAGGAAGACCCTGGTTTGGAAAAGGCGATATCTGCGCTGGTCGATGCGCATCTGGTTCGAAGCGAAACGCGGCGCAATGCCACCTGGTACGAACTCTCGCACGATCGCCTGGTCGAACCTGTGCGACAGGCCAACAAAGCCTGGTTTCAGCAAAACGAGACACCGCTCCAGCGTCAGGCCGCCCTCTGGGAGAAGGAGGGTCATTCCAGGGGGCTGCTTTTGAGCGGTGAAGACCTTGAAGAGGGCGAGAGGTGGGCCGATAAAGACTTTACCGAGCTGGAACCACACGAAAAGGAGTTTCTGGCCGCTTGCCGAGGGGCCAGGGAAACTGCACGCAAGCTCGCGGAGGAGGCAGAAGCACGACATAAAGCTGAGGAGAAAGCGCGCGTGGAGGCCGAGCAGCGTGCTGAAGAGCGAACCCAGGCAGCTTTAAAACTGAAAGCCCGTTTACGGCTCGCGGTAGCAGCTGGCGTGATCGCAGTTCTGATAGCAATCGCAGCTCTATATTTCATGTGGCAAGCTGACCAACAGACCCGCATCGCTAGCGCGGTTCGATTAGCTGCGCAATCGCAGATCACACTTGAAAAGTATCCCCAGCGCAGTTTGCTCCTTGCAGTAGAGGCCGTGTATACTAACAAGCGAAAAGGGGAACCGCACGTTCCAGAGGCCGAAACTGCCTTGCGGCAGGCACTGTCTTCTATAGGGGGCCGGGGCCTCAGTGGCCACAAGGAGGCAATCTCTGCCGTTGCCATCAGCCCGGACAATCGATGGCTGGTCACAGGCAGTGGGGATAACACGGCCCGCCTGTGGGA
>CAZOLJ010000079.1:0-19548 GCA_964580575.1 uncultured Desulfobacteraceae bacterium | reverse complement strand
TATTTTTGTTACTCTATAGGCAAATCCGGAGGTTGTCAAGCGTCAACCGGAAGCTGAACAAGCGGGTGCTCCGGCACTCACCGGCCTCACCATACGATAGTGGAAAATTCTATGCATCAAAAAAAGGAATCCCTCACCCCTCTCAAGGACATCCTGTCGGCTCTTCTGTCCGACACGAAACTCCCTTTCAATCCGCAAGACGCCACCCTCTGGAAGATCTGGGACGAGGTGGTCGGTCCTGCCATCGCACGAAACGCGCAGCCCCTTTGGATAAAAGACAAGCGCCTCCGGGTCAAGGTCTCGGATCCCATCTGGCTCCAGGAGCTATCCTACCTGGAAGTCACCCTAAGGGAGAAATTGAATGCCAGGCTGGCCAGGCAGGCAGTGGACAAAATCGAATTCCGCCTCAGCTCACGATAGAGAACTCCCCTTGATCCATCAGGGGGGGAAGGATCTTTATTCCTGCTTTCCCGCCTCGTGCCCCTTCCACAAGAACCAGCTTTGACTCTTCCTCCATGGACGGGTAGATGACCTGCATCCTCTTCGGCTCGAACTCAAGGGCTCTCATTCGCACCAGGAGATCCACCAGGCGACCTGCCGGATAGATCAATGCCACCCTCCCCTTGGGTTTGAGCACAGCGCTTGCGGCGCTCAGAATGTCATGGAGCGAGGTCATGATCTCGTGCCTGGCAATCGCCCTCTCAAGATCCGGGTTGACTCTGCCGCTCCCGGATCGGCGGTAGGGCGGGTTGCAGACCACCACATCCGCCACGGGCACTGCAAAGGGCATCCGACGGAGGTCTGCGAGAAGCACTCCCATCCGATCCCTGACACCGTTCAGAGAGGCGTTACGAGCCGCCTGGTCGGCAAGGATCTTCTGAATCTCCAGGGCCACGGCATAAGCGACCCTTTTTTCGAGAAGCAGAAGCAGGGAAATGATGCCGCAGCCCGCACCCAGGTCCACAACTACGTCACCGGGCTTGACGGTCACGAACCGGGCGAGGAGCACGGCATCGATGGAAAACCGGTAACCCCTGGCGGACTGAATCAGGCGGAGCCTGCCGTCCATGAATTCGTCCAGGGTTTCACCCGGCAGGAGATGCACCTCATGGGACTTGGATGATTTCATAAGGGTCGATCTTGTTAAAGACAAGACCCGTAATCGCCTTGGGATAGAAGTAGGTTGACTTTCTCGGCATGATCAGCCGGCTGCCGGCGACCTCTTTGACCTGCTCGATCCTTGTGGGATTGAGGAAAAAGGCCGTCTGGTACATCCCCGATTCGACCATGCCGACGGCTTTGGTCAGGCTACTCTGATAGTGGAAGATCTCCTCGTTGTTCAGATCCTCCAGCGTAAAGCCCAGGGTCCTCTGCAAAAGAAACCGGGAGAGCACGAGCACATCCAGCTGCTTGAGAGAAGGATGCAGGTCGTCCCCCATCTCGTCTCTCTTTTCCGGCTTCAGGGAAAGCAGGGAAAAGCCTTCTCCTCCCCGGTGGAAGAATCCAATGGTGGAGCGGCTCCGCCCCCTGTCGGCCAGCGCCCTTTTGAAGGAAGCCACGGCGGTTTTACCGGGAGTCTTTGAGAAAGGCATCTCCTCGATATCAAACCACTGCCCGATCTTCTCGAAAAAGGCTCCGGGACTGAAGGTGTCGCATCTCTTGATCACGCGGTGGGACGAAAGGATCATCAACCCCTCATCGTCCATGCTTGTCAGGACCATCATGACGAATTCGTAGGATCGGTTAGGAGGCTTGTGCCCGTACCTGGCTCTCATGCTGTTCCGATAGTTTCTTGCCGTCTCGTAGCGGTGATGCCCGTCTGCAATGAAGATTCGTTTGTCGCGCAGCGCATCCGCCACCTTCTTGAACAGGGGACGATGTTGCACGGTCCAGAGCGCGTGATGCGATCCATCCTTGAAATCAAACGAGAGCAGGGGCTGTCCCCCGAGGACTTCTCTCAGGGCATCCATGACCCTCTTGTCAGGGTCTTCGTAGAGGCTGAATATCTGGCTGAACTGGGCGTTACAGGCCCGCATGAGTTTGAGCCGATCGTCCTTGTGGGCGGAGAAGGTTTTCTCATGGGGAAGAATCACTCCGGAGCCGTCATCTTCAATGCGCACCAAGGCGATCAACCCCAATCTTGTTTTGGGTTCAGACCCGTCGTTGGTATCAAAGGTGTGGGAAGTGACATACATGGAGGGGAAATCCGAACGGATAAGCACATCCTCTGTTTCCCACCGCTTGAAGCAATCGGATGAGCGGGTGTAGCGGTTATCCCAGTCCGAATCCCCGGTCTTTCTCTTACCGAGAATGAGGCGAATCACGTTGTTCGGATGAGCCCGATAAAACGCTTCCTGTTCCTCTTCGGAGATCACGTCGTAAGGAGGAGCCACCAGGTATGACGGGTTCCCGAGAGATTTGAAGTCGTACATGAGGCCTTTGAAAGGCGCAACGATCGCCATGTTTGCTAAATACTCACTCCCCTGCCAGAGACTTTCACCGAAAGCCGATTGGAATCCTTAATTGCGGTTTTTTCGTCTGCGGAAGCCGGAATCCAGGAAAAACGCTCACGTCTAAACCCCGGCTGGAGTTTATCCTGAGGGAAGTCGAAGGGCCGGGGTGACGGCTATCATGACTTTTTACCTCGGGGTATCCAATCTGGAAAATAGGAAACGCTACCAGAATAGCCCTCTATGTCAAGCAATTTTGAGGGACTTGACGCGGCCTTTGCTATTGAGTAACTTGCATCTTTCTGAACACCGCCTTATCGGGACATTCGAAGAGAGAGAACCCTTTCCATGTTGCAAACGGATTTGATCATCCAATGCGGCATCCTTCTCACCCTGGTTGAAGGTGAAAAACCTCTTCGCTATGCCACTCTCCTGATTCGGGGGGACAGGATTGCAGGGATCCTGGCTCCGGGTGAGGAGAGGCCTCCCTCCAAGGGAGTCCAGGTTCTTGACGCCACGGACCGCATCGTCATGCCCGGTCTGGTCAATGCTCACGGTCACACGGCCATGACCCTCTTCCGCGGACTTGCCGATGACCTTCCCCTCAAGCAATGGCTTTTCGAGAAGATCTTTCCTGCTGAAGCAAAACATTTGAGCGAAGAGACCGTGTACTGGGGCGCGCTCCTGGGATGCCTGGAGATGATCGCCTCAGGCACGACCACGGTGTCGGACGGGTATTTCTTCCAAGATGCGACGGCCCGTGCCTTTCAGAAAGCCGGGCTCAGGGCCCTCATTGCCCAAGGGGTGATTGACTTTCCGGCGCCCGGGGTTCCGGACCCGACACAAAACCTCGCAGTGGGCAAAGCGTTCATCGAACGGTGGGACCATGCATCAGACCTGATTCGACCCGGCCTTTTCTGCCACAGTCTCACCACATGCTCCGACATGACTCTGCAGGGAGCCATGAGACTCTCTCAGGAGTTCTCTCTGCCTCTTCAGACTCACCTCTCCGAAACAGAGGAGGAAGTGGCTGAAGTGATCCGCCGGACCGGGAAACGGCCGGTTCAGCATCTCCGTGACCTCGGCCTTTTGAACGAAAGCCTGATCGGCGTGCATGCGGTTCATCTGGAGGATGAGGAGATCGAACTCCTTGCCCAAAACAAGGTAGGGATCGTCCACTCTCCGGAAAGCAACATGAAGCTGGCATCAGGCATGGCCAGAGTCTCGGAAATGGTGAAAAAAGGACTGTTCGTCGGTCTCGGTACGGACGGGTGCGCGTCCAACAACAATCTGGACCTCTTCAAGGAGATGGACACTGCGGCCAAGCTCAGCAAAGTCGCAACCCTTGACCCGGTGAACATGGGAGCGGCCACGGTTCTCAAAACGGCGACGCTCTGGGGCGCAAAGGTCCTGGGCCTGGAAAAGCAGATCGGTAGCATCGAGGTCGGCAAGAAAGCGGATATCATCACCATCGACCTCACAAAACCTCACCTGGTCCCCCTCTACAACCCTATGTCCACGATCGTGTATTCAGCAAGCGGCTCGGATGTGAAGGATGTGATCGTCAACGGCAGGGTGTTGATGAAGGACCGGACCTTCACTGCCCTCGATGCAGAGGAAGTGATGGCCAAGGTCCGCGAGATCAGCGACAAGATTAGGGCATAGAGGCCACGGGGTTTTTGAAGCTGCAGGGCATGAGGGCCGCGCACTTCCCGCAGACATGAGTGGATTCCGGCAAGTCAAAGAATCCCTCCAGGGTGCTCCGGTTTTCCTTCAGGCGTTTCCAGCACCCCTGCCGGTCAAAGTCCTTCTCGCTGAGTGCGCTCACCGGACACACCTCAATGCACTTGCCGCACTTGTGGCCCGCCTTGAGAAGACAAGCCTCCTCGGTCTCGATCAAAGGGGCATCCTCCAGCTCCGCCTCTGTCACGAGGCTTCCCAACCGGCCCGTGCAGCCTGCGGGAGTGATGAGCATCCGGTGAGTGCCGAACCGTCCCAACCCCGCGAGATGGCCCAGGTGCTTGTGAGACCATCGCGCCATGAGTTGGACTTCATCGAAATTATGAGTGGCAGGGGTCAGGCCTGACTTGAACCCGTGGCGGCCAAGGAAACCCCCCAAGGCCTGGCTCACCCGGCCGATGAGATCATTGGTCTGGACATAGGCGACACCCCAGTTTCTGCACGGCCTGTCGCCCTTCTTGTTTTCCTTGATCAGTTCCTCTTTGAAGGGAATGAAAAACACGATCACGGACTTGGCCGTCGCAAGAAGATCCTTGGGCTGCCAGTGCTCATCAAAGGCGATCTTTGAAAGGATCTCAAACCTGTCGTCCACACGGGCCGTGACCAACAGCGGCTTCCGCCACCACCCCTCGTTCCCAAGCCTGGACGGCTCCTCTGAAACACGTTCTTCGGCAACCTCTCTCAGGTCTCCGACACTGATCTCTTTTTGCATGAGCCCGCTCCTTTTCCCACCGCCATGGAACTTAATTGGCACAGCGAGCCAGAAAAGTCAAACTTGGGCTCAAAGGTCTCTCCTATAGATTGACACCGTCGGCGTCGACGTTTTATATTCCCTCTGCTTTGCACCGCCTTTTCCTCCCAAACCGCTGCCTGGTTGGAGGGAAAGGATAGGCGTTAGGCTCTAATCCGATTCCAAAAGGAGGATCAGTGATGAAGGTAATGAAAGATCTGTGTATCATCACAGTGGCAGTGGCGTTGGTCTTGTTCGCAGGCTCACTTTATGCTCAGGAAAAGCTCGAACCGGTCCCGGAGATCGATTTCCTGACATGGGTGCCGGCGAAATTCATGGCCTACTACGAAACCAGCAACTACATCGCAGAGGAGTGGAAAAAGCTGGGTCTCAAGGTCAACCTCAACCAGCAGAACATGCCCAACCCGTTGCTCACCCTGTGGTTTAAAGAGCACAAGTTCGACTGTGTGGTCTCGGTTCTCTCGGGTTTGCCGATCCGCATGGAACCGGACTTCTTCACCTACTCCCAGTTCAACTCCAAAAACACCGCGCCCGGGGACTGGAACGTGGGCGAGTGGTCCAACGCCGAGTTCGATGACGTGGGCGCCAAGCAGCTGGGCATTTACGATCCTGAAAAGCGAAGGCCCCTCATCTACAGGCTTCAGGAAATCCTTCAGGAAGAACAACCGGACACCGTGGTGTACTACGAAGTTCAGAACATGGGAATCAACACCAAGAACTGCGACCTCGACTACGTCGAGGCCCCGGACGGCCTGCGCTCCATATGGAACCAGGTCCGGTTCACTCCAAAAGGCAACGCGAAGGTGCTCAAGGTGGGAAGGATCTCGGACCAGCAGACGTGGAACCCTGTTGCCGCGATCCAGTCCGATGATTTTGAAGTGCTCAGGATGGTGTACGATTACCTCGTGCAGATCGGGCCCAAAGGCCAGGTCGAAATGTGGGCCGCCGAGAAGGTCGATACGGTCAACGAAGTGACCATCGAGGTGACCATGAAGAAGGGGCGCAAGTTCTCGGACGGCAAGCCTCTGACCGCCAAAGACGTCAAGTTCACCTACGAGTACATGAAGCAGTGGAATGCTCCCTTCTTCACCAAGTACCTCGCCCCGATCAAGTCCATTGACCTGATGGACGAGTACAAACTGCGCTTCAACCTGGACAAGCCTTTTGCGCCCTTCATCATGAACACCCTGGGCCAGGTGCCCATCCTTCCGGAGCATGTGTGGAAGGATGTGGTGGAGAAGGAGAAGCTGGCAAAGCCGCAGGACTACCGGAACATCCCGGTGGTGGGAAGCGGCGCCTACATCATGGAGTACTGGAAAGAAGCTGCTGAATACCTTCTCAAGGCCAACAAAGATCACTTTGCCGCTCCCAAGGCGGACCTTCTCTTTATCGTCTACGGCTCCAGGGAGCTCTGCAACAACGCTCTTAAGAAAGGGGAGATCGACATCAACATCCAGAACCTTCCTCCTGAAGCGGTGAAGGACTTCTCAACCGACAAGAACATCAAGATCTTCAAGGTGCCTTCCAACGGTTACACGGGAATCCGTTTCCAGTGCAACAGGCCGGTCTTCAAGCACAAGGCTCTTCGCGTGGCCCTCTCCCACGCCATCCCCTACCAGAAGATCATTGATGAAGTTCTCGGCGGGTATGCGGCGCCCAGCGCCACTCCCATCACGCCGGTCAATGCCTTCTGGCACAACAAGAACCTCAAGATGAGAGAATACCATATCGAGAAAGCCAGGCAAATTCTCAAGGACGCCGGCTTTCAGTGGGACAAAGACGGGAGGCTCTGTTTCCCTCCCGCGAAGTAAAAGGGACCCGGGGAATGGAAACGAACCCGGGGAATGAAAGCCCCGGGTTCGTTTTGAAAAAATCGAGAAAAGGCGCCACGGGCTACGATAACCCGTGGGCAAGCAAACCATGATCTCCGTTGTTGACCTCAAGAAATACTTCCCTGTCGTCTCGGGCATTCGTTCTCTTTTTTCCAGATCAAGAGGGAAGGTCGTCAAGGCCGTCGATTCGGTTAGCTTCGAGATCCCCTCAGGAAGCGTCCTGGGTCTGGTGGGTGAAAGCGGGTGCGGCAAGACCACGACCGGGAGGGTTCTCGTCGGCTTAGACCAGGCCACTTCCGGAGAGGTTCTCATCAACGGGGAAAACGGGCAGGAGCTTCGCAAGAAAGACCTCAAGGGATTTTATCGCAAAGCCCAGATGATCTTTCAGGATCCTTACGGCTCCATCAACCCTCAGCACAGCGTGACCAGAATCCTCTCAAAACCCTTGTGGTACCAGGGCGTTCGTGATCGCGCCGCGGTGCGGCAAAAGACCCTGGAAACGCTGGATCTCGTCGGGTTGAGCCCGCCCGAGGATTTTCTCGAAAAATATCCCCATCTCCTCAGCGGAGGCCAGCGCCAGAGGCTTTGCATCGGAAGGGCGATCATCCTGGAACCCCAGTTCCTTGTGGCCGACGAGCCCATTTCCATGCTGGACGTCTCCATCAAGGCCGGCATCATTGCACTGCTCAAGGACTTGGTCCGGCGGAAAAGCCTTTCTCTGCTCTACATCACCCATGACCTCGCCACCGTAGGCCACATCTGCGACCACATCGCGATCATGTACCTGGGGAAAATCGTGGAAATCGGTCCGGCGGGCACGGTTCTCGACCACCCTCTTCACCCCTACACGAGGGCGCTGATCTCCGCAATCCCCATTCCCGATCCTGATACGCATCGGGAAGAGCTTCGAATTGCGGGAGCCATACCTGACCCGATCAACCTCCCTCCGGGATGCCGCTTCGCGCCTCGCTGCCCCAAGGCCGACACCGCCTGCCGGCAAAAAGAGCCGGGCTTGATCCCGAGCGTAACAGACCCTGAGCACCGGGTCGCCTGCTTCAGGACGGTTGACCCATGATCAAGTACCTCATCAACCGAATCATCCTCATGGTCCTGACGCTCTTCGTCCTGGCGACCCTTATGTTCTTCATGTTCCGCATGCTGCCGGGCGACCCCACCATGACGGTCATCAGCTCGGCGCTCAATCCCAAGGCCCAGGAGGAAATGAAGCGCCAGTACGGTTTGGACAAAGCCCTGCACGAGCAATATGCCGCTTACATGAGGAACATCGTCTACCTGGATTTCGGGTACTCCTTTCAGCACAACAGAAAAGTGAGCGACATGATCTCCGGCCGTCTGCTCAACACGATCCTTCTCATCCTCCCCTCCATGATTGCAGCTTATGCTCTGGGGGTCGTGGGCGGAGCCCTCATCGCCTGGAAACGAGGCGGCAAGCTGGAGATCGGAACTGTCATTGTGAGCACCGCCTTCCAATCCGCCCCAGTCTTCTGGTTGAGTATGCTGGCGATTTTCGTCTTCTCCGTCCACCTGGACCTCTTCCCTCTGGGGCACATTGTCTCCCCCGGCATGCACCACGGGAAAAGCGAATGGGCGATCTACTTCAGCCTGGATTTTCTTCACCATCTTGCCCTACCTTTCATCGTGAACACCCTCTACAATCTCTGTTTCCCTCTCCTGCTCATGAGAAGCAGCATGCTCGAGACCCTGGGAGAGGATTACATCGAGCTCTGCCGGATGAAAGGCTTGCCCGAAAGAAAAATCATTTACAACCATGCCATGAGAAACTCCTTCCTCCCTATCGCCACCACCCTCCCGCTCATACTCGGCTGGGCCGTGGCAGGATCGGTTGTGATCGAGACGGTTTTTTCGTGGCCGGGTTTGGGGCTGCTCATGGTCGAGGCGGTCCAGCGGAGCGATTACCCACTGGTTCAGGCCTGTTTCCTGCTCATTGCCGTGCTGACCATTGTTGGGAACTTCGTCGCGGACCTGCTTTACGGGGTTCTGGATCCGAGGATTGTGTATGAGTAACACTGCTGTGAGGAATGAATCGTCCTTTTGCCGAATCGTTGAAAATCCCCCCATCCCCCCTTTCCAGGAATTCTTCTCCCCTCCCTTGGGGGGAGGGGACAAAAGGGGAGGGGGAACAAGCGAGAAGGGCGATATCGGCATGTTTTCCACCCCCACCCTGGCCCTCCCCCATCGAGGGGGAGGGGAATTCAGGTTGTAACTCATCGAAAGGCTCAAGATAGATGCTGCGCGATTTCTTTCGATTCATCGCTCGATCCAAACTCGGGATGTTCGGTATGATCCTTTTCGCCGCCTGTGTCGTGGTGGCGCTCCTGGCGCCGGTTTTGGCCCCTTACGAGCCCATGCAGAAGCACTATGATGCTTCCGGAAAACTGATGAAACTCAGACCGCCTTCCCAAGAGCACCTTCTCGGTACCACGATCCTGGGCCGAGACGTGTTCAGCCAGCTCCTCTGGGGAGGGAGACCTGCCCTCATGATCGGCCTCCTCACGGCCATAGGGGTCGTAGTCATCGGAGTCAACATCGGCCTGATCGCAGGCTACTACGGCGGATGGATCGACAACCTGCTCATGAGGATCACGGACATCTTCATGGGCCTTCCTTTCTTGCCCTTCATCATCGTGGTCCTCTCCCTGACAGGGAGGAGTCTGTGGACGATCACGCTGGCTCTGGTCATCATCATGTGGCGCTCCACGGCACGGGTCATCCGCTCCCAGGTGCTCTCCTTAAGAGAGCGCTCCTTTGTGGATGCTGCCCGGGTCTCAGGAGCGAGCAGTCTGAAGATCATTTATGTAGAAATTGCGCCCAACATCTTCCCTATCGCCCTGGTCAATGTCGTGTTCGCCCTGGCATGGGCCATCATCACCGAGGCGAGCATCGGGTTCCTGGGTTTCGGTGATCCTAATGTGCTCAGTTGGGGATCCATCATTTATGAAGCCTTTGCCTCTGAGATGTCCTACAAGGCCTGGTGGTGGGTGATCCCTCCGGGAGGGGCGATCATGATCCTTGTCACTGCGGTTTACTTCATCGGCCGTGCCTATGAAGAGATGATCAACCCAAGATTGAAGAGATGGTAGAATGGCGCTCTTGAGCATAGAAAACCTGAACACCGTGTACCGAACCCAGAAGGGAGACGTCCGGGCTGTGGAGGATGTTTCTTTTTCCATCGAAGAAAAGCTCAATTTCGGTCTTGTCGGGGAATCGGCCTGCGGGAAGTCGACCGTGTTGAAGTCGGTGATCGGCGTGTTGCCGTCCAATGCGTTTGTGGCAGGAGGCCGCATCCTGTTCAAAGGAAAGGATCTCACGACCCTGGATGAAGAAGAGAGGCGAAAGCTGAGGTGGAAACAGATTTCCATGATTACCCAGAGCGCTTTGAACTCCCTGGATCCGGTACACAAGGTGGGGGATCAGATCGTGGAGGCGCTTCAGACCCACGAAAGCATGGAACGCTCTGCAGCCAAACAAAGGGTGGAGGAGATGTTCGCCCTCGTGGGCATCGACAGCAAACGGTTCCGGGAGTACCCTCATCAGTTCAGCGGCGGCATGCGGCAGAGGGCCATCATTGCCATGAGTCTGATCCTCAAACCCTCCCTCGTCATTGCCGACGAGCCGACCACCTCCTTGGATGTGATCGTACAGGATCAGATTCTCAAAAACGTGAGACGGCTTCAGGGCATTCTGGGCTTTTCCATGCTCCTCGTGACCCATGACATGGCGCTGGTCATCGAAAACTGCGACCACGTGGGCGTCATGTACGGAGGCAAGATCATGGAACTGGGACCAAAGAGGGACGTGATCCTTCACCCCTTTCACCCCTACACCATGGGGCTGAAGAACTCCTTCCCCAACATTCTGGATCGACGCTCCGAACTCATCTCCATCCCGGGAGTCCCGCCGATCCTGATGGGCGAACTGCGGGGCTGCCGCTTCGCCTCTCGCTGTCCCTTCCGCACGGAGCGATGTTCCATGGAGATCCCGGCCCTAATCGAGGTAGGACTTGAGCACAGGGCGGCTTGTCATTATGTTAATCAGGCGGAGGAGATGCGAAAAAAAGCAGCCCGCGCCGAGATGTGGCTCAGCAGGGCGGCGGATCATTTTTCATTGAGCATTGACCCTTGATCATTTAGGGGCGATCATTTGAAATTTGCGTTTTAAGGAGGACAAGCACATGACGCATTCTAAAACAAGCAAGCAAGCGGTCTACTTTGCCTATGGCACTCTGCTGGACATCAAGGGCATGAAGAAGTACTGCCCTTCGGCAGAACCCCTCGGAGTGATGAGTTTGAAAGGATACCGGATGGGATTTGCTTTGTGCGGTGCAGATCCGGCCGTCGGCGGGTGCACGCTCGTCGAAGATCCGGTCAACACGATGTATGGTGTTCTCTACAGCCTTCCTGAAAAAGAATTGGCCGACCTGGATGCGGCATCCGGCGTGGACAAGGGGCTGTGGGCGACCATCCAAATCACGCTGACCAATGACAAGGGGCAAAAGGTGCCTGCGAATACGCTCACCATCCCTGATCCGGCCGGCCCCTACCGGCCGCCTGAAACCTACACGAACCCCATCATGGCCGGTGCCAGAGCCTGGCCTCTGCCCCCGGCTTACATCAAGCAACTTGAGGAGATCATTCGCAAAGCGTAGGGGAAGATGACCTTCTCGCTCTATCCTTGACCAAGGCCCTTGATCATCTCTTCGGCGACGAGGAGATCCGAAGGGGTTCCTCTTTCTCTGAGCTTTTCGGCTATTCGCCTGCGCTCCTCCTCGCTCTTTTGCTGAGCAAGCTTGAATTTTCCGGTCATGGTCTCCGGGATGAGAGCGAAGGCACCCGTCATCCGCAGCACCTTTTTGTACATCTCCTCCTCCGCACTCAGCCTGCGGTATCGTCCCTCGGGCTGGTACTTTTCCATCAGGAGATTGAGGACCACGCATTTCTCCGCCGGGTCTTCAATGAACCGGCATCGCCCTCGCACCGTGACCGACTTGAAGGCGACGGACGATCCAGACGCGTCCTCTTCGAAGAGAAAGTAGGACGGCAGATAGGTCTGCAGGGATACGGCGAAAAACGTCGCACGAGGATCTTTTTTCAAAGTTTCGAAGCGCTCCCCGGCAACCGCCCCATGCCAAAGGATCCGGCCGTCATAAGCGTAATTCACCGCAGTCAACCTCGGCCAGCCATCGGCCCCATTAACTGCAAGATAACCGATTTCAGCCCTTTGCAACACCTCTTCGATTCGACTCTGATCCGAAACCTCAAATTCTTTTCTTCGCACCGCTGCTCCCCCTTTTCCTGAAAGGTTGGACATCTTCTTTATCCTGTAGTATAGGACCGTGCCTGTGTCCAGAAAATGATTTAATCCGCTGTCGGCTGGAGCCGACAGCTAGAGGGACAAAGGGACAGAGTAGCAGAGGCACAAAGCGGAAGAAAGGGACAAAGTGACAAAGGGGCAAAGACGCAAAGGGTAAAGAAAAGAAGAAGTCTTCTGCTTTGTCCCTCTGTGCCTGTGTGACTATGTCCCTTGTTTTGCTTTGTGCCTATGTGCCTTTGCATCTTTGTGCCTCCTTCTCGCAGAGAAGGACAACAATGGAGGAACTTTGGATCTCAGAAAGATTGTCTTCTTGATCGGATTCGTATTTTTCTTGATCGTCCTGGGCGCCGTGGGATGGTTCTTCGCTTTTGTGTATGAAAACGAAGCTCCCTCTGTGAGCCTTCAACCTCTTCCCGAGTACATTTCCAAGGCTCAAAAGTTCACGGTCACAGCAGAGGACAAGAAGCGGGGCATCAAAGTCCTCAGACTTTACATCACTCAAGGAGGCAAAGAGACGGTTCTTCTGGACGAGAAGTTCTCCTACCAGGGTCTGCTTAACCGCGAGGGGGTTCATCAGGTGCAGAAGGATATCTCTATGGATCCTTCCGCGCTGAAACTCGCCCAGGGTGAGTTCAACATCACCCTCAAGGTGTGGGATTATTCAAGGAGAGGAGAGGGAAATCTTGTCGTCCTTGAGCAGAAGAGCATCGTGGACACGGTTCCCCCATCCCTTCGCGCTGTCAGCCGCATGCACAACGTGAATGTGGGCGGGGTGGGGTTCGCGGTCTATCAAACTTCCCGGGATGCGGCTTCGAGCGGTGTGTTCGTTGATGAGCTTTTCTTCCCCGGCTATCCGGACGAGGATCAGAGAGAAAAAGGGATTCACCACTGCTTCTTCGCCATCCCCTACGACAAAACATCCAATCCCAAAATCAATCTTTGGGCCAAGGACAAGGCAGGGAATGAGGCGAGAACTTCCTTCTATTATCACGTGATCCGGAAGAAGTTCCGAGAGGACAAAATCGAGGTTTCGGACAGGTTCATCCAAAAGCTTCTTCCTTACTTCTCCTTCTACCCCCTCGATTCCGAGGACACGGATCTCAAGAAATTCCTTAAGATCAACAATGACCTGCGCCGTGAGAACCACCAGGCTCTGTCTCAATTGAAAGACAAAACGAGCCCGGAAAGACTTTGGGATGGTGCGTGGCTCTCCCACTGGAACGGCCAGACCATGGCGCGATTTGCCGACCATCGCTTCTACTTTTACAGGGGACAGAGGGTGGACGACAAATTTCATCTCGGCGTTGATCTCGCATCCCTCACCAACGCCCCGGTGCTCGCGTCCAACACCGGGAAGGTGATCTTTGCCGACACGCTCGGAATCTACGGGCTTGCCGTGGTCATCGACCACGGGCAGGGGCTTGCCTCGGTTTACGGACATTTGAGCAAGATCAAGGTGAGCCCGGGACAAGCCGTAAAGAAAGGAGAGGTCATTGGTCTGACCGGTGACACCGGACTTGCAGGCGGAGACCACCTTCATTTTTCCGTCATGCTCCAGGGAATTTTCGTGAACCCTGTCGAGTGGTGGGACCGGCACTGGATCATGGACAATGTGACCAAGAAGCTTTCATTGGTTGAATGACCTCCATCATGGTTCTTAACACCGAAGAGGACACGGGGTACAGGGAGTTCAAACTCAAGCTCTCCAAAATCAAAGAGCGGATGCTCACTGCCGAGGGAAGGCGAATCGCAGAGGAGCGTCACGCCTTCATGGCAAGCTCTAGGCCATGGGTGAGGCGGGCGGAGGGCTACCGGGAAACACGCCACGTCATACCCAGTGGGCAGGTGGCGGTGACCCCTCGCCGCCCGCCTTTCCCATCCTCCGTAGCAGGGCTACTGCGGAGGGCGGGCGCTGCCCCTGATCTGCAGCGTCTTTCCCGCACCCTCTTCGTTTTCTGTTTTTAGAGGGACCCCCATGGCCTGCGCCATCCATTTCAAAGAGCCAGAGTGTTACGAAATTTCAATGCTCCAATGCTCAAAACAAAACCCCGGCATCCCGGAGTTTCGGTCATTTGAATTTGGATCATTGGATTTTGTTTCGGATTTCGTGCTTCGTGCTTGGAATTTAAAGCGCCCTGCGCTTCCTTATCCCATAGGGCCGAGGCGCTGTCTTTCGATTCTGAGATCAATGGCCCTGGCCGCGTCCACCGCGTATTGGGTGAGGAGCTTCATTCTCTCTTCGTCAAGGCTGGCCTTCAGGCCCACGACCCAGATGGCGGACAGGAGCGGCGCACCCTCTTTGATGGGGGCTGCAACGGCCCTCACGCCGGGGATGTACTCTTCATCATCCGTGGCAAAGCCGTTCTCTCTCGCCGCCCGGATCTCCTGAAGATAGCGCTCGGTGCTGGTGATGGAGTTTTCGGTAAACCGAGTGAGCCCTTTGGTCTTGATGATCCTTCTGGCCTCCTCCTCATCCATCATCGAGAGAAAGACCTTTCCCGCGGCCCCTGCCAGGAGCGGTAGGGTCGTTCCGATGGGCGCCGTGATCTTGAGCTCGGTCCTGGGTTCCACCACGTCCAGGATAGTGACGTGATCCCAGTTCAGAACTCCCAGGAAAACCGACGCATGGGTTCTTTCCATCAGATCTTCAGCCACGGGTCTCGCAAGGTCTTTGAGATCTATTTGCGAATAGGCACTCTTGCCCAACTCGAAGAGCGTGAACCCGAGGGTGTATCTCTTTGTCACAGGATCCCGCAAGACCACCCCGATCTCTTCCAACGCAGAGGTCATCCCGTGGACCGTGCTTTTGGCCATTCCCAGATCCCTTGCAATCTCGCTGATTCCCACCCCGTCCTTGGTTGTGGAAACAAGCTTCAGAATTTCGAAGGCCCTTTTGACCGATGGGGCAAAGTATCCTTTACTCATTGTTCACCATATTGAACTCCGAATAAGTCTACAAGCATCCGAAGATTCCTGTCAACAGGATTCTGGCTTTGCAATGGAGTCGGGGGTCGAACACGTCGCGCGTCTTTATGAGACCGATTTTCTCCTTGACAAAGAAAGGCTTGCCGATATGATAATAAATGCGGTTGTTCATTTAAATGAACTCACTGATACCTGCCTGACCACTGATAGGAGGCCACCATGGATTTAAGCTCTTTTTCAGAGGGCCCTCTGCTCTGGATCGTCTTTTTGCTGTTTCTCGCCGGTGTGAGCGCCAGGCTCGTCTTCTTCGGGATCAAGATCGTTACCAGTCCTAAAGCAGAGCAGGCCCGATGGGGATTTACAATGCCCATCTTCGGCCGGTTTCTCTTGCCCTTTCACAAGGCGATTGCCAAGAAGCCCATTTACGCTGTCATCCGTTACGTCTTTCACCTGTGCCTTTTTGTTGTGCCTATCTGGCTGGGAGGGCATGTGAGCTTGTGGGAGGAGTCCTGGCTGGGCTGGGCTTGGGCCACTCTCCCGGACAAGACTGCAGACTGGATGACCCTGCTGGTGATCGCCATTGCCGCGTTTTTCCTGGCTCGAAGGCTCGTTTGGCCCGGGACGCGAACTGGAACATCATGGACGGACTTCGTTGTGATTGTCCTTGCAGGACTTCCTTTTCTCACCGGCTGGTTTCTGACTCACGGCACCTTGGACAAAGTCGCTTTTCTAGGGGACAACATGCGGCTGATCCACGTTTTGAGCGGGGAAGCCATGATCCTCATGGCGGTATTCCTCTTTTGCAGGACCCGAATGAACCCTAACCGGTGCACAGGGTGTGCTGCCTGCGAGCTCAGCTGCCCCACAGGCGCACTCGAATCCCAGGACAAAGGCGCTTTCAGGATTTTCAATTACTCTCATTATCAGTGCATCTGCTGCGGGGCGTGCGTGAACACCTGTCCGGAAAACGCAGCTGAACTGAGGCATGACATCAGTCCGCGCAGATTTTTCCAGATTCTCTCCAAGCAGGAGATCCGCTCGGCTGAGATGAAGCCCTGCCAGAAATGCGGCGCCCTCTTTGTGCCCGAGCCGCTTTTCACCAAAATCAACAAGACTTTTACGGAGGACTATCTCCACCTTTGCCCGAACTGCAGAAAAACAAATGTGGTGGATCTATATCGTCGCATGGCCCCGTGGATCAGGAAACAGAGCGCACCAGCTCAAAGCACGAAATGACAACAACCGTTCATTATATTGAACGATCTTGAGAGCAACTTTCTAGTTTAGCTGTTTGGTCAAAATAGCCATAAGACCAGCACAAATACAGCAAGCGCATTTTGACCGGTCCCTTGATTTTTCCCTTGACAAGGGGTAGGAATTTGGTAGCATTTGGCAGGCTTGTTCATGATAATGAACCCCTGAGCGTGTTTGCTCCCGGTGTTTTGGAACAAGACTGCTATCGTGTCTGCAACCCATCACGAAGGTTTCTGCTCAACGCAGAGATTAGAAAGGAGTGATCGTCATGGTCGATGAAAAAGAAAGCCTCTCGACAGCGGAGAGCTTGCGCGCAACCAGAACCTACGGCAAATTCCGATGTCACAACCCAACCTGCATGGAAAGGCTCGAACCGAAGAAGGGGGACAAGACCATCAAGTGCCCGACTTGCGGAATGGAATTCCGCGTGGCGTGGGTCAAAGATGGACTCCCCAGAATCAGAGGACCGGTTTGGGAGGTGAACAGAAAAATCGCTGAAGCGGAATTGGCCCGGAAGATGAAGGAGAAGGAGGGGAAGTGACATGCCGTTAGACAGTAAGATTGCTTATATCGACCTTACCACAGGAGATATCCAGATAAAGCCTATCCCTCTCGATGTCCGAAAGAAGTTCCTCGGAGGCAGAGGGCTGGATGCGTACCTTCTTTACAACCACACTAAAAAGGGATGTGATCCCATCGGGCCGGACAATACGCTTATGGTGAGCGGCGGGCTTCTTTGTGCCACCTGCGCCTCTGCGACAGCCAGGACCCACGTCATGGCAAAGTCCCCCCTGACCGGACTCTTGGGCAGCTGCAACATGGGCGGGTTTTTTGCTCCTGAAATGACTTGGGCGGGCTTTAATCACCTGGTGATCAAAGGGAAGGCCAAGCATCCCGTGTACCTCTATATCCACAACGGCGAAATCGAAATCCGCGACGCCCGCGACATCTGGGGACGGAGCGTCACCGAGGCGCAGTGGGCCATCCGGGACGAACTTGGCGACCAGGAAGTCAAGAGCATGGTCTGCGGACCTGCAGGCGAGAACCTGGTCCGATATGCCAACGTCATGACAGGAATCAAGAACGCGGGTGGAAGGACTGGCATGGGTTGTGTCATGGGTTCCAAGAACCTCAAAGCCGTGGCCGCCAGGGGGACCATGGACGTCAAAATCGCCCATCCGGTTGAGGCCCTTGAATTCAACAAGCGCTTTATCGAGCAGATCACCAGCGCTAAAGTGAACCAAACCCAGGGAGCCATCGGAACCCCCTTCATCTGGGGTGCCACCAACTCCTGGGGCGGGATCCGGTGCAGGAACTTCCAGTACAACCAGTGCGAGTATGCGGACGACATGGAACCCGAGCGCCTCGACGAAATCGCAACGGAAACTATCGGACCCTACCACATGACCGGGTGTTTCGCGTGCCAGGTGCACTGCCGGGCTCAGTACAAGATTCCTTTCGGCCCCTACGCCGGGAAGTACGATGAAGGGCCGGAGTACACCTCTCAGGGCGCCTTCGGCGGAGAGACAGACACCCCGAGGGCCGTCACGGTTCTGACAGGAAACCACCTTGTGGACCAGTACGGGGTAGACAACCTGGAGATAGGAAGTCTTATTTCGTGGGCCATGGAACTCTATGAACTGGGGATTATCACCAACAAAGAGACCGACGGCCTGGACCTCAGCTGGGGAAACGATGACGCGGTCATCGAAATGATTCACCGCATCTGTCAAAGGAAGGGATGGCTGGGAGACACCTTGGCCGACGGCGGTGTTGCCGCCTCCAAGAAGATCGGCAAAAACTCCTTCAGCTACCTCATCCAGGTCAAAGGCATGAGCAACCTCCATTCCGATGAGCGGGCAACCCCCGCGCTGGCCCTGAACATTGCCTTGTCCTCAAGGGGTTCCGACCATCTGCGGAGCAGGCCGGCCATCGACCTTTACCATCTCCCCGAACCGGTCATGCGGAAGATCTACAGCAGCCCGGTTCCCTACAACGGGCCCTTGAGCTCCGAGCATACAGAGTACATCGGAAAAGCCTGGCAGGTCTTCTGGCACGAGAACTGTTACATGGCCGTGGACTGCCTCGGGATCTGCAAGTACCACACCACCTTCCTGGGAGCGACCCTCCCCAACTTCGAAGACTGGGTCAAGGTCGTTTACTACAACACGGGCCTCCAGCTGACCCCCCAGGAGATCTGGACGATCGCCGAGCGGTGCAACAACCTGGAGCGGCTCTTCAACCTGAGGGAGGGGTTGTCCAAGGATGATCCTGAAAAGGGCGATGTGCTCAACCATCGTTATCACGACGAACCCACGAGGCGCGGGGCGCCGGATGTCGTCGGTCGAGTCATTGAAAAGGACAAGTTCATCAAGATGCGTTCTGAGACATACGGGCACAAGGGTTGGGATGAAAACGGAATTCCCAAGCCTGAGACATTGAAGAGACTCGGCATCGATAATGAGCCATCCCACCTGGTATGATGCTTTTGAAAGGAGTAGATCAATGGAACAAATGGGTAAAGTTCTTGTCGTGAATCAGGAAAAATGCACCGGATGCAGACTTTGCGAGCTCGTCTGTGCGGTGAAGCATGACGGCATCTCAAATCCTGCTCGAAGCCGCATCAAGGTGATGAAATGGGAGGCCGAAGGGCTTTACATCCCCATGTCCTGCCAGCAGTGCCAGGATGCCCCTTGCATGAATGTCTGCCCTGTGAAAGCGATCTCCAAAGATGAGGATCTGGCAAGAGTGATTGTGGACTATGACAAGTGCATCGGTTGCCGATCTTGCGTTGCCGTGTGTCCTTTCGGCGCCATGAGCTTCAATGTCATAGACCGGAAGGTCTTCAAGTGTGACTTGTGTGACGGCGACCCTCAGTGCGTCCGTTTCTGCGACATCAAGGCCTTGGAATACGTGAGCGCTGATGAGGTGAGCATCATGAAGAAAAGGGATGCCGCCGCAAGGGTATCCCGCGCAAGCAAAGAGGGTGCCGCCCTCATGGCACAGCTCTAGACCCTCCTCGCTTATTCAGAGAGGTTTCCGGCTGCGGCCGGAAACCTCTTTTTTTGACCTTAGGGCGCCGGATCACAACAAAACACCGTGCACCAGAGCCATATATCATTTGACACATAAGGTGAAACTGCGTAGTGTTGTGTCCCAGAAATAGCTTGTCAAAATCTTAGATTTCTCACTGCGTTCGAAATGACATCTTATTGAATTTACTTGTGGGACGCAACACTAGTAT
>CAZOLJ010000078.1:0-19726 GCA_964580575.1 uncultured Desulfobacteraceae bacterium | reverse complement strand
GCAAGGGCGGCGAGGGCATCCTTCCCCACAGAACCCATGGGCGTATCCATGACGACGATATCGGCTTCCTTGCCCGCCGCAAGGATTCCCCGGTTGAGCTTATAAAGCTTGGCGGTGTTGCCGGTGGCCATGCACACAGCCTGCTCCGGCCGGATCGGTGTCATCCCTGCAAGAAGACTCATGACCCTCAAGACTCCCAGCGGCACGACGCCTGTTCCGGAAGGAGCATCATTTCCGATGATCCCACGGTGGAGCGCTTTGTGTTTCACGAGAAACGATCCGATTTCTACGGCTGTCTTCATATTGCCGCAGTGGGCGAATTCGATGGCCATGGTCGTTTGGGTGATCAGTTTTTCCGCTTCCTCGATGGAACAGGCGGTGGGGCCGCCGTTGATATGAGAGACGATATCCGGACCGGCACCGAGCACCTCCTTGAGCCCTACCGTTGTACTTCCTGGTATGGAGGTTCCTCCTGCGTGCATCATGACGACCATCCCGTTCTTCCTGGCCCACGTGACCATAGGCGCCGCGTCTTCCGGCGACTTGACCGAGCCGAGACCGATCTCCCCTACCACTCGCACGCCTTCTTTAGCCATTTCTTCGAAATCCTTTTCCACCAGGCCTTTCTCAAGAATCACGCTTCCGCCCAGCACTTTCATGCCGCCCGGCCTGAAGGCCGCGAAGGATTTAGCGGCGAGAATCGCGAGGGCTTTGGTCCCGGCAGGGTCCTTGGGCCTTCCCGGAAGATGAACTTCTCCTGCCGAGATCGCCGTGGTCACGCCGCCGTGAACCTCGCTCTCCAGGAAGTCCAGTTGCTTTTGCCTGGGCGTAAAGTCTCCCAGAACAGGATGGACATGGGAATCGATGAGACCGGGCGTCACGGTGGTTCCGGCGCAGTCGATCACCATGTTCGCCGCTTTTTCATCCATGTCCTTCAGGAAACCCACCTTCTTGATCAGACCCTCCTCGATCCAGATCGCATCGGCCTTAAAGATCGGGTTTTCGATATCGCCACTGACGAGCGTCCCAATATTTTTCAAAAGAACCTTAGACATGAGTTAACCTCCTTAAATCGTGAATGCCTAAAATGCCGAAACATCAAAACGGAGTGTTGGAGTAATGGAGTACTGGAGTATTGGTTTAAACCATTACTCCAGTACTCCTATGTTCCATCACTCCAAGGCCTCAGAACAACGGACCACTGACTGCGGACAACTGGCAACAAGCAACCTGCAACGAGCAGCCTCCGGACAGGCGGCGGAATATCTAACCCCCTTTGTCTGCGGCTTTTCTCCTTGCCGTCTCTCTCACCCGCTCCGGATGCGCTGGAAGCCGGAAGATGCGCTCCCCCAGCGCATCGGCTATGGCATTGAGAATCGCAGGCGCCGTGGGAATGAGGGCGGGTTCCCCCACGCCCTTGGCGCCAAAAGGCCCGGTAGGCTCCTGGTCCTCCACAATGATGGGGATAATTTCCGGCATGTCCAGGCTTGTGGGAATGTGGTACTCGCCCATGGAGGCTGTTTTCCCCGGAATGAATTCCTCCATGAGAGCGAACCCCAGCCCCATACCGACACCGCCCTGGATCTGGCCTTCCACGTTCTGAGGATGGATGGCTCTGCCCACGTCGTGAGCAGCCACGATCCTGTTCACCCTGACCTCACCCGTTGAGGTGTCTACCGTGACCAGGGCAAGATGAGAAGCGAAAGCATAGGTGGCATAAGGAGTGCCTTGGCCGGTCTCGCCGTCCAGGGGCGTTGTTTCAGGATCAAAATAGCCCTGCCACTTCAAGGGCCGCCCCCGGTCATGAGCTCTCTTGGCGAGCTTGGACAGGGGAACCCTTCGGTCGGAGTGTCTGGAATCCACGACAAAACCATCTTCAAGGGCGAGCAGGGATTTTGGAGCCTTCAGAACATCCACCGCTTCGGTGAGCAGCACATCGGCGAGTTTGTCGGCTGCTTCCTTGACGGCATTGCCTGAGATGTAGGTCTGGCGACTCGCAGAAGTCGCTCCCGCGTTCGTGGTCCACTTGGTATCGGCAATCACGAGGGACACCTCAGAAGGCTCGATGCCGAGCACTTCCGCCGTGATTTGCGCGAGCACAGTCGAAGATCCTTGCCCGATGTCTGCAGCACCGGAAAAGAGCGTCACCTTGCCCTGAGCATCCATTTCCACCCTGGCGCTGGAAGGATTCTGCACGCCCGTATTTCCGATCCCATACCACATGGACCCGATCCCGACGCCTCTTCTGAGAGGCGCGGGGATCCCTTCGGTCTTCCATTGACTCCTCGCGCTCTTGTAGTGAGGCTCAATCGCCTCCAGTGTCTTGTTCATGCCGACGCTGGCCATGAGCTGCTGGCCCGTGCCTGTCTTTGAGCCTGCGCGGAGCGCGTTGAGTCTCCTGATCTCCATGGGGTCCAGGTGGAGTTCCCGAGCGAGAAGGTCCACCTGGGACTCGTGGGCAAAGGCGATCTGCGGAACTCCGAACCCTCTCATGGCCCCGGCTATGGGGTTGTTGGTGTAGACGCAGAGGCTTTCAACTTCGACGTTTTCGATCTCATAGGGTCCGGTAGCATGAACCGCAGCTCTGGTCGCCACGGCCACGCCGTAAGAGGCATAGGCCCCGGTGTCACAGACAATCCGAGCCCGCAGGGCCTGGATTTTGCCGTTTCGGGTTGCGCCGGTTTCCATCTCCATTTTGAGAGGATGCCTCTTGGGCGTTGCCAAAAAAACCTCCTCCCGGCTGAAGACAAGCCGCACCGGACGCCGGAAATGGTAGAGCGCAAGGCCGATGTGCCCTTGAACGGTCAGATCGAGCTTGGAGCCGAACCCTCCTCCTGTGGCGGCCTGTATAATCCGGATTCGCTCCTCCTCCAGGCCGAGGATCTCCGAAACCTCTTTGAGGTCATAATGAGGATTCTGGGTCGAGGCATAGATCACCAGGGTTCCATCCTCGTCGACAAACCCCACTCCGGCATCCGGTTCAAGGTAAGAGTGCTCCAGGCAGGAGGTCTGGTAGGTCTTCTTGACGACGACGTCACACCTGGAGAAAGCTTCTGCCACATTGCCTTTGCGAAGGGTTCTCTTGAAAAGCAGATTGCCCTTAGGATGAAGGAGCGGGGAGCCTTCTTTCAGGGACTCCTCAGGGTCGAAGACTGACGGAAGGTCCTCGTAAACAATATCTATCGCTTCCAGTGCTCTCCGGCCGGACTCCCTGTCCGCTGCGACGACAACAGCAATCGCTTCTCCGATAAACCGGACTTTTTCGTGAGCAAGGAGAGGCTGATCCTTGTTGATAAGGCCGAAAAGGTTTTTGCCCGGGATGTCCTTAGCCGTCAAGATCCCGACGACCCCGCTCACCTTGCGGGCTTCCTCCACATCGAGACGGACAATCCTCGCATGGGCCTTCTCGCTTCTGAAGACATGCAGGGATAAAGCGTTGTCGAGGGGGATGTCTTCGCTGAAAAGGCGGCTGCCCCTGGCGAGATCCACCGCACCGATCTTAGGAATGGTCTTGTTGATCTGTTTGGTCATAACCAAAGTCACGAGAGACAAGAAACAAGTGACAAGTATCTCTTGCCCTTGTCACTGTTCACTGATTACTGCTTTTGGTGCACCTTGCCCCTTGCACTGGTTTTCTTCTGTCTTCTCTTTTTGGGCTTACTGCCTGCTGCTTACTGTTTACTATTTACTGATTCACTGATCACTGATTACTGATCACTGGCTTTATATCCATCTTGTCGTCACGGTCTTCTCGTCCATGAACATCTTCATGGAGGCGAGCCTGGATTTGGCTGTGCCCACGAAAGACTCTCTTCTGGACCCCAGGGGAAAGAAAGCGTAAGGCTGTGCAACCCCTACGTTCACACCCACGTTGCCCACATTGGCCTCGCGGATAAACTTCCGGGCATTCTTCCCGCTGCTCGTCATGATGCAAGCCGAGTGCCCCAGGTTGGTCTTGGTGTTGATCCACTCGATGGCCTGATCCAGGCTTTCTGCCCTCATCAAAGCCGCAACGGCGCCAAAGGCTTCTTCCTTGGCCATGGCCATGTCAGGGTTGACGTTCTCGATGATGATCGGCCCGAGGAAGTAGCCTTTCGGGTAATCTTTGACTTTCACGGTGCGTCCGTCAAGCACCATTTTAGCTCCCTCGGCAAGGGACTTTTCAGTCCAGTCCAGGATTTTCTGCATGCCGCCTTTTGTGGTATAGGGTCCCAGTTCGGCCTCGGGGTCAAGGCCGTAGCCGAGTTTCATCTTGGCGGCCGCTTCCTTGAACTTGGTTTTCACTTCGTCGTAAATGCTGCCGATGACGACCACGTTGTCCACCCCCAGGCACCGCTGCCCGGTCATTCCGAAGCACGCTCTCAGAAGCCACGGAACGGCGCTGTCAATGTCTGCATCAGGCATGATGACCACGTGGTTCTTGCCGTTGCCGTTGATGGAAGAGGTCTTGCCCAGCTTTCCGCAGAGATGGAAGAGCTCCCAGCCCGCTCTGTTGGAACCGATAAAACCCACCCCCTTGATGGACGGATGAGACAGGATCTCCTTGTTGATGTTTCTTCCGCCGTGAACCATGTTAATCACGCCCTTGGGGAACCCTGCCTCCAGAGTCACGCGGTTTATGGTTTCGGCCGCGACAGGGTCCTGCCTGCTCGGGCTGATGACGACCGTGCACCCGGCTGCAAGAGCATAGGGCACAAAGGACGACCAAGCGTGCATGGGGATATTCCCGGGGGTGATGATGAGGAAGGCTCCCAGGGGCTCCCAGGTGAGATACTCGTCGATGCCGTTTGCCAGGTTCATGATGTGTTCATTCTGTTTCGGCAAGCCGTAAACGGCGCTGCAGGCGGATTCGATGTTCTCCAGAACCCGAGCCACAGACCCTCTGGCTTCGCCGATCGTCCGGCCGTGATCCTGGGTCAGGACCCGGCAGAGCATCTCGAAGTTGTCGCGGAATTTGTGGTGCATGCTGAAGAGCATGTAGGCTCGGTCTCTTATGGACACATTGCGCCAGGTTTGAAAAGCCTTGTGCGCGGCGTCCACGGCCTTGAAGGCTTCTTCCTTGGTGGCCATGGGGAATTCCGCGATCACGTCATCCGTGGCCGGATTCGTGTCGAGCTCGGTGCTGGTGGACTTGGAATCGACCCACTCCCCGTCGATGAGAAATTTCAGTCTTCCGTAGTGTTTTTTGACTTCCGGCAGCAGCATAAAAAAACCTCCATGAAAGAATTGAAAATTATTGGAGTGTTGGAGTACTGGAGTGATGGAGTATTGGTAAACCCAATGCTCCGCTTTTCTTGTTTTCTACCATTACTCCAATACTCCAGTACTCCATTACTCCAGTCTTCTTATTTTCTCCTGCACCTCCAGCCCCTTGAGAATGTGTTCCCTCGTGAGCTGCTCGGCTCTCGCCTTGTCCCTTGCTTTGATCGCATCCAGGATTTTTCTGTGATACTTGCAAGAGGTCTCCAGATGCTTCCTGTCCCCAAAGGACCTGTAGGCGATTCTCTTGATCTGGTTGTTCAGGGATTGCTGTATTCTCTTCAGCCGGGTGTGCCCCGCAATGTTCGCGGTCATCTCGTGGAAAAGATTGTTCAGTTCCTCATATTTCATCACATCCGGGCCGCTCTCTCCCTGGACGCTTTTCTCCATCTGGACGACCACCTTTTCAAGTTTGTCCACTTCGCCGTTGGTGATCTTGTCCATGGCCAGAGTGACTCCCAGCGTGTAAAGAGCCAGCTTGAGCGTGTAGATCTCCCAGATATCGCCGTCCTTGAGCTCGGAAACGAACACACCGCGTCGGGGCTCCCTGCGGATGAGCCCCTCTGCTTCCAGGATTTTGAAGGCTTCGCGCAGGGGAGGGCGGCTGATCCCCAGGCGGGTCGAGATCTCCTGTTCCTTGACTTTCTGACCGGGCTTGAGCTTGCCCTTGACGATCATGTCTTCAAGGGCTTTGGCCGTGTGGTCAACAATGGATTTGATTCTCATAGCGGGCAAAGGGGATAAAAGCTCTTTCAAGTAGACCGAAAAAAAGCGAAAAACGCATTTGACCTGTTTCCTGAAAATTGTCTACAAAAGACAATATACCATTTCAGGGGAATGTCAATTGAAAAGAGGCTTTTCCCGGTCACGATGGCACCAAAGAAATAAGATGCTTATAATGGCGTTAAAGGATGGACTGATGAAGGTGTCCGATCGATCAGGGATGATGCTGTGGAGACGGCAATGAATATTCTCCTGGAAATTTTTACGGAGTCCTGGGAGCTTCTCCAGGAGTCTTCCGTCTATGTATTGCTTGGGATCTTTGTCGCAGGCCTGATGCGCGTTTTTGTAAGGCCGGAGGCGGTGAGCCGTCATCTGGGCAAGGGGAAGGTAAGCTCCGTGCTGAAAGCGGCCGCGCTGGGGGTGCCTGTTCCTTTGTGCTCATGTGGAGTCCTGCCCGCTGCGGTCTCGCTCAAGCGGCAGGGAGCAAACAACGGTGCGACAACGGCTTTTCTTATTTCCACGCCGGAATCAGGGGTGGATTCCATTGCCCTCACCTATGCGCTTCTTGATCCTGTGATGACGGTAGCCAGACCGGTCGCAGCGTTTACCACTGCAGCGGTTGCGGGCATCGCGGAAAATATGCTTAGTCCGGATAAAGAGGAAAAAACAATCCAGCCTGACCTCAGCTGTACGGTGGACAATTGCTGTGACGGGGTGGATTGCCTTCCGGAAGTGCACAAGGGCCATCACACTTTTTTCGAAAAACTCAAGGCGGGATTTAGCTACGCCCTCTTCGAATTGTGGGAAGACATCGCGCCCTGGTTCCTTTTGGGATTGTTGCTTGCAGGTGTGATCACTGCCATGATTCCATCTGACCTCATGACCAAACACCTTGGGGGCGGGCTCTCAGCCATGCTGATCATGCTTGCCGTGGGAATTCCCCTGTACATCTGCGCCACGGCGTCCACCCCCATCGCCGCCGCCCTCATTCTCAAAGGGGTCAGCCCAGGAGCCGCTCTTGTTTTTCTCCTCGCAGGGCCGGCGACCAATGTCACCTCCCTGACCGTTCTTTTCGGCCTTCTGGGAAAACGAGCCACCGCCATCTACCTCACTTCCATCGCAGTGGTATCCGTTGTCTGTGGGCTGGCTCTCGATCAGGTCTATGCTTTTTTCGGAATTTCAGCTCAGGCTGTGGCTGGGCAAGCAGCAGAGCTCATTCCTCTTTGGGCTCAAGTTGCGGGAGCGCTCGTTCTATTGGTGATGTCCGCAGGGCCGCTGTACCGGGTTTTTCGCTCCTTGGTGGGGCGGTTAAGAGGTCAACCCCATGCAGAAACGTGCAATTGTGCGCCCGGCGCCTGCCGCACGGCGCCTCTCGTAACTATCGGCAAGTTCGTTCCGGCGGAGGAGGACAAAAAGAAAAGCTGAAAGAGATGGGTATTAGCTCAAATATTTTCCGGTGGAGTTTGTTTTGCAGTCACGAGGAGTGTCTTTTCCGTCATTTCGACCGAAGGGAGAAATCCTGGAATCCTAATGCGTGCAGAATCAAGATTTCTCGCCTCGCTTTCTAAGCGGGACTCGAAATGACGTTGTGGCGCTACCCGCTGGGGGGAAGGGGAGGGCGGGGGAATGAGAAAGGATCTCGGGTTAGCAGCATCCTGATTTTGGGTTCTGCAAGGTGGTTTGTGGGTCGCCGGGTTTTTTGGGTTCGATGACACAGCAGCACGAAGAACTGCTCCGTCCCAGAGCGGCATTGATCACTGCTGCGGCGCAGCCCACACCGCTTTGAACGGTAATCGCCTCGGTCGGGCAATTGGTGGCGCATGCGCCGCACTCCATGCACGCGTCGCGACCGACAACCGTCACTTTGCCGTTGTTCAAACGAAACACATTGTGAGGGCATACGACTTCGCATGTGCCGCAGCCTGCGCACTTCTCTTCATTCAGGGCAAGAGTCACCACATCCTTAAGATAAATCAGCTGTCCCATACTCAAACTCCGCGATCAAGCAATGCAAACTCGATAAATGAATTGTCAGTACGCTGAGTCAGTCAGAATCCCCGCACCAGAGGCGGGCAAGCCTCGATCCCCTGTCCGACAACCCCAATTTTCCCTCTCCCCCTTGACGGGGGAGGGTTAGGGTGGGGGTGGAGAATAGAGCTGTTATTGTTAGACGCTTTTGTTTCCCCCTCCCCTCCCCACCAGGCTGGAGTGGGGAGAGTTGTCGGACAGGTTCGATGGGGGGATTTGTAAATCCCTTATTGAGTTTCTATTAGCATTGAGACCACCCAGAGAACAAGGCCCGTGACCCCGCCTCCGATCTGGAAAGGCAGGGACCAGCGCATTTCCTTCTTCACTCCCGATAAGGAGGTGTAGGTCGATGCGCCTGTAAAGTTCATGCCAAGGTACGCAGTAGCCGAAAGGATGACCAAGACCCAGCCGATCATTTCAAGAAGGCCGCCTGGTTTCACGCCATCCCCCCATCGCAAAAGCAAAAGGAGCAGAGCGCAACAAAGCGCTGGACCCAGGCTCTTTAATGAGAAGGCCCGTCCTGGAAGCCAGGGAAGCAGCAAGGGCGTGAGCACGGCTCCGGCAAGAATTGCTGTGATTAAAGCTTGAACTGCGAAAAGTCCCTGGTTCAGCACATTGGGCCAGAAACCGGCCGGCCCGAGAAGCCCGCTGAGGATCAGGAGGACAGGAATAATCACCAGGGCTGCCTTCAAGGCTCCAACGAGCTCCACCGGAATGAGAACGAAGCGCTCCCAGGTTGTGAATGCCTTGAAACGCATTTCCGCTGTCGCCTTCATGCCCTTGTCCATAAAGGCCGGCAGATCTTCAGCTCGGATGGGACCGAAAACGGCCTTGAAGCCGGAAAGCTTTTTGACCTGATGAGCGGCAACACCGGGTGCGGCGAGCTGAGGAAGAATCACCTCCCTGTGCGACACAACTCGTTCAAGCCCGCTTGCTCCTATCCTCGCCACAAGTTCCTCAGTGCCAAAGGTGCCTTTGCCTGCCGCACACCACACGTTGATGCCCTTGGTGTCGAGGACCAGAATCCATGCATTACGGCCGGGCAAGGCCTTCCGCAGCCGGTCGAAGCTCATCTTGTAGTTTGCTGTCACGAGGACCGGAGATTTTTCGTCCGGCCGTCCCAAGGCATAGAGCCCGGGATCTACCGTGTAGTGCATCCGGCCGATTCCCCACCGGGCTTTAAAGGTGCCGAGATAATCGGCGTTGGTCCAGGATGAGGAGACTTGAGGGATTCGATCCGCAGGAGGATTGATCATTCGAAATTCCGTGTTCGACATCCGATCTTCTTTCTGTGCATCATGCATACTGTGAAGATTGCTTGGGGCTAACTTATCAATAACCAGTGTTGTGTCCCATACATACGTTCAATAAGATGTCATTTCGAACGAAGTGAGGAATCCAATGCGGAGCATTGTCCCGAGCAGAGAGAGGGATCGATCAATTATCAGTAGATCCTTCGCCTTGCTCAGGATGACTCGCCTTGGCGAGTCAGATCTCTCCCTTCGGTCGAGATGACAACTTCTTCTGGGGCACAACACCAACGTAATAGTATACTATTTCCAGCTGAATACTCAAGAGGGCTGCCGGAATAATCAGCAGCCTGCTATCGACCCATCATGGATGGCAGGTACAGGGCAATGCCGGGGAAGATGGTAATGAGAATCGTCACTGCGATCATGGCGTAAAGAAAAGGCATGGAGCCGCGGAAAATCGTTGACATGGGCACGTCCTTGACCACTCCGGCAAGCGTGTAGACATTGAGCCCTACCGGTGGGGTGATGAGGCCTGCCTCCATCATCATGACGCAGACGACGCCGAACCAGATCGGGTCGAACCCCAGAGTCTTGACCACCGGAAAAATGACCGGCATGGTGAGGACCATCATGGAGATGGCATCGAGAAAGCAACCCAGCACAACGTAAATCAGCACGATGATGGCGAGGACGGCGTAGGGCGAAATATCGAGAGCGGCCATCCACGCCGACACGGAGGCGGGGATGGTGGAAAGGGCGAGAAAGTAGCTGAACACGTTCGCCCCGGCCACCAGGAAGAGCACCAAGACGGAAATTCTGGTGGCATCGAGAAGGGCCGTAGAAAGCCCTCTCCAAGTGAGTTTCAGTTTGCTGATGACAATGATAAAAAGAGCTGTGGCGCCGATGGCTCCCGCTTCGGTGGGATTGACGAAACCAAGATAGATGCCGCCCATAACAATGAAGAAGACGAGCATGGTTTCCCAAATCCCTCCCAGAGCGCGGAACTTCTCCCTCCAAGCCACATGGCCGGGAGTGGCGGGAGCAAGCGCAGGATTGAGTTTCACCTTGACAACGATGACGGCGACAAAGGCTAGAGAAAGCACAACGCCGGGAAGAATGCCGGAAACCAGCAGTCTCCCAATGGATTGCTCGGTGAGCATTCCGTAAACGACAAACCCCAGAGAAGGGGGAATGAGAAAGCTGAGAGTCCCTCCTGCCGCGACGACTCCTACAGCAAGAGCAGGATCATATTTAAACCGCCTCATTTCAGGGATGGCAATGGTGCCCATCGCCGCTGCGGCAGCGACAGAAGAGCCGCTGAGGGCGGCGAAACAGGCGCATGCTCCGATGGTCGCAATGCCCAGGCCGCCGGGCAGCTTTCTGAACCATTTGTCAAAGGACCCGTAAAGCTTGGCCGTAATGCCCGCACCACCGGCAAAGGCGCCCATGAGAATAAAAAGAGGAATGATCGTGTAGGGGTAATAAGCCGCTGTCTCATAAACCGTGTTGGCCACGACCGGCAGCGCCGCGTGTACAGAGGCCAGGTAGCTGATACCCAGGAAGCCCACGAACATCATGACGAACGCAATGGGCATTCCAAGGAACAAGAGAACAAGGAGAACAAAGCTCCCGACGATTCCCGCAGCGATAGGGGTCACTGTTCATTCCTCCTGAGTTTTCCGAAGGAGCCGAAGAGATCCATGAGGAGTTCGAGCCAGAGAAGAAATCCTCCCACAGCAACTAGCACCCGGAAGGGGTATTGCGGAATTCTCAGTTGGTCTGAGACTGCCTTTTCAGTGATTCCTTCAACCCATCCCTGCCAGACGACGATGGCAATGATCAACAAGCTGAGAAGGGTGGTGGCGATCTCGCAGATCGCCCGAAGGCGAGGCGAAAGCCGGGATGTGACGAAGTCGACACCCACGTGGCCCTTCACCTGCTGGGTGTATGCGGCACCCAGCAGGATGAAGACGGCCAACATATACTGGGAGATCTCGAAAGTGCCGGGAATGGGTTTGTTGAAAAAGCCTCGCAGCATGACATCCGCAAAAGTCAACAGCATGAGCGGAATGATCATGGCCATGCCGATGGCACAGACGATGTAGTTGATGCGCCGAATTGCTTTTTTCACTTCCCCCCATCCCATACCAAAAGCTCCTCAACCCAAGACGATTATTTCCACTCCTTCGGGAATGCGACGACTTTCACGCCTCTCTTCTCGCACTCTTCGTTGTACATCTTCACCACTTCTTTAGCCTTGAGGCCTTTGCCTTCCAGCTCCTCGACCCACTTCCTGGTGACGTCCTGGAATTTCTCGTACCAGCGGTCCGCTTCCTTTTCCGGCAGGTTGTAGAGTTGGACCTTCTTGTCCGTGATTTCCGTCACCATTTTCTTGTAGACGTCTCGGGTCAGCCCTCCGGTTGTCTTGAACGGGTTGTGGCAAACCGCGTCGACCGTGGGTTTGAGGTCATCGGGGATTTTTTTCCAGCTCTCGGCGTTCATGATCACTCCTTCGGAGACGCATCCGAAGGTGCTGACCACCGCGTGCTTGGCGACTTCATAAAGCTTGAAGGAGATGATGAGCGGTGGGCACGTGACAATGCCGTCGATGGTCCCTGTTTCCATGCCCATGTACACGTCTCCAAGGGGCATGAAGATCGGCTCTGCACCGAGGGCCTTGATGTAATTGGTCTGGTGCCCACCGGGGCTTCTGATTTTGAGACCTTTCACGTCTTCCAGGGTCTTCACAGGCTTCTTCGTCCACATAAAGGCTTGGATGCATCCGTTCAGTTCGATCATTTTGACGCCCGGGAACTCGGTCTTGAGGACTCGCTCGTACATGGCATTGCCGATCTCCGTGGCAATGTCTTTGCCGTCCACCCAGGCCGCAAGAGAAAGGACATCGGTTAGGGGAAATCTTCCGGGCGTCCAGGTCGCGGTGAAGTAGCCCATGTCCGACATGCCTTTGGAAACGATGTCATAATGTTCCGGGCCTTTCCCAAGGGCTCCACCGGCATACATGGTAGAACTGATTTTGCCGCCAGTTTTTTTCTTGAGTTCCTCCAGCATGGGTTCCCACACGGTTTTCACCTCATACCCCACAGGAACATGCCAGGTGCTGAATTTAACATTGGCCGACTGTCCATAGGTAAGGTGAAAATGACCATGGCCGAGGCCGGTACCAATTGCTGCGCCGCCGATCAACGAGGCTTTCATGAAATCCCTTCTCGATAGTCCTTTAGACATTTCTGCACCTCCTCTTGGATTTAATGCTCCGTTACGACAAGTCTTTCTATTTCCAGCCGAAACAACAAATTCTACTTAGCAAAAAGAATCAGAAAAAGCAACCTCCCTTCGATCCTTAATCGTGCTCAAGTCTCTTGCCCATGCTGACCACCAGGTCCCTGGTGTATCCGATCCTCTCGTAAAACCGAATGACGGTACGATTGGCTTCCCGCACCTGGAGGTTGATCTTTGGACACCCGGCGGCGCTCAGCTTTTTCTCGGCTTCCTCCATGATCCTCATGCCGATTCCCTGCCGCCGGTGGTGAGGAGAGACAGCCAGATAGTTGATCCAGCCTCTGTGCCCTTCGTAGCCCGCCATGCAGGTGGCGACAACATGGCCGCCAAGGACGCCTACCAGAAACCATTCAGGGTTCACCCGGAGTTTTCTTTTGATGTCTCTTTCGGGATTGTTCTGAGGCACGACCAGGTTGCACTGCAGCCAGAGCTGTACGACGGCTGTCTCATCCTGAGGTTGGTAAGATCGAATCACCAGGTCATTCATGATTCCTCTTTCCTGCACTTATCCCTGCGCGGATACGGGCAGTATGGACTTAACGAAGCCTGGAACAAACCCGTAGAACTCTTCTGCCTGGTCAATCATGGGCCAGTGGAAAGCCGGTTCGAATTTGCGGTGCTGCAAAGAGGCGGATTCAAGAAACTCCAGTGTGCCCTTGGCAAGACTCTCGCTCCCCCAGCAGAAGACCTTGGGGATCGTCAATCCGGCATAGGTCAATCCAGTGAGACATTCCCGACGCCCCGGCAGAGGCTGATTCTTCTGATAGATTTCCTTTGCGTTTGCGAGAAAAGCTTCCGGACGCGCGAATTGGAGAGAGGCGTAATAGCGGCGACAGGAGGGCCACCTGCGTCCCCAGCCCTTGAGGACCAAGTCCTCTTTGAAATCCGTATCGAACCATTCTGCGAAGTTGCCGCCTTCCGCAGCAGTGACCACCTTGTTGCTGAAAAAAATGTCATGGGGAGTCAGGTCCCCTTCGATATTGACGAACCCTTTGATCCTCTGCTGAGCATCGGAGGACGCCATGAAAGTGCCGATGTCTCCGCCGAGGGAATGCCCCACGATATAAAAAGATTTAATCCCCAGAAAATCCATGAGGCGCCACAGGCGAAGGACCTGCGAATCCATGCTGTAGCCCCCGTTGCCGGCTCGGGAACTGCGGCCGTAACCCATCAGGTCCGGAACCACCAGATTGTATGCTTGCATGTCCCCGGATTCGAATGCCTCATCGAAGCACAGGCCGGACTCACCGAGACCGTGGACAAAAAGCAGCACCGGTCGCGGCCGATTCAGTTGGCTGTGACGAACAAAAAGCCACCCGTCTTCTATCTGGAGAATACTTTCCTGCATCATCTGATCCTTAACAGGTTCCTGAAAAACGGTTTTTTTGCCTTCTTTGCTGTCATTCCTGCGCAGGCGGGAATCCTATAGTCTTTCCTAGCTTTTCTGGACTCCCGCCTGCGCGGGAGTGACGAACGGATTGTGTTTTTCAGCAGCCTGCCAGTCGGACATAAAGCCGCTTGTTGATTTTTCCCTTGTTTTCCGTTCGGAAGACAGAAAGTGTGCCAACTTCCGCCGTAGTGCTCACATGGGTTCCCCCGCACGCCTGCGCGTCGAATCCCTCTATCTCGACGACGCGGACTCGACCGTGCGAAACAGGGGGTTTGACCTCCAGGGTCCTGAGCAAGTCCTCGCGCTTTCGGAATTCTTCCTCGAGGATGAAGTAGGATTTTACTGGATGATTCTCCTCAAGCACGGCATTGACCTTCTGTTCCAATTCCGAACACATGGCAGAGGAAAACCCTTCGATCTTGAAGTCGATCCTCGAATAATCCGCACCTATCTGCACCCCTGTGATCCATCCGCGGTAGTCCCTTAGAGCAACCGTGTTGAGAACATGAAGGACGGAGTGATAGCGCATGAGCGCCAGCCGCCTCTCTTTGTTCAGCATCAGTTTCGCCGGCAGGCCGACAATGCCGGAGGGTAGCTGAGACTTGCTCAGGTGCCAGATGATGTCGTCCGCATCCGAATAGGCAGAAGTGATTTCAAGCACCTCTCCGTTCTGCAACCTGACTGAGCCGTTGTCAGGAGGTTGGCCCCCACCGCCCGGGTAAAAACAGGTTTGGTCGAAGACGAGGGAATTTTCCCGAACCGCAACAACCTTTGCCTCCGCTTCAAAGCAGTGGTCGTCCTCCAAGTAAAGCCGTTTGGTGGCATGAGGTTGCATGGGCTTGTTGTCACCCTCTATGTTTGTTGTGGTCATGAGTCCCACAGGTCTGTGCTCAGGTACTTGAGACCTGAGTCGCACAGGAGAACGACGATCGTGCTTCCCCTGAATTCGCCCCTGAGAAGTTGGAGGGCTGCCGCCACATTGGCGCCGGAGGAAAATCCGGCGAAGATCCCTTCCTGTCTGGCCAGCAGGCGGGCGGTCCGTATAGCCTCGGCCTCGCTCACCTGCAGGTAGCCCTCGACATGCTCAGGTCTGAGCAAGGGCAGGGTCGCCATCGAGTAACCGCCGCCCTGGATCCTGTGATTAGGGTTGGTCACCTGTTCGCCGGCCAGCACGGCCGCGCCTTCAGGCTCCACGACGAAGCAGCGGATCAAGGGGTTGTGTTCCTTGAAGGCTGCCGCGCAACCGGCGAAGGAGCCGCCAGTGCCCGCAAAGTCGCAGAAGGCGTGAAACGAGCCGCCGGTTTGCCGGATAATCTCGCGAGCCGTGTTCAGGTAGTGGGCCCGCCGGTTGCCTTGCAGGGTAAACTGATCCGCCCTGAAAGCATCACGCTCCAGGACGATTTTTCGCGTCGCCCTTTCGACCAGCTCCAAGTCCCCGCCCGACACCTGACCGGGCTTGGATCCCGGCAACTGATCCACGAGCACCACCTCGGCCCCCAGGGCGGACATCATGCGGGCCCGTTCCATGGAATTGCCTTTCGACATCACGGCCACGAACGGGTAATCCTTGACAGCGCAGACAATTGCCAAACCAGTGCCCGTATTGCCGCTGGTGAGCTCCACCACGGTCTGGCCTGGCGTGAGAGCGCCTTGGGCTTCGGCCTCTTCAATGATCTGGCGGGCGATGCGGTCCTTCTTCGACAGACCGGGGTTGAGGTACTCCATTTTGGCGAGGATGCGGCCGTCCATTCCTTTGGTCAGACGAGCCAGTTCGACGAGAGGAGTATTACCAATGGCCTCGACAGCTGAGGCGAGGACTCTGTCTGTGCGGGTCATTGTCTCCATCCGGGATTGAGAGAAAAACCCTCGCCTTTAGGCGAAGACTTCAGTTTGGGTGCTTGCACCGGGATTTAGGCACAAAGTCACAAAGGCACAGAGGCACAAAGCAGAACAAGGGACATAGGGACAAAGATGCAAAGGGTAAAGACAAAAAAGAAGTCTTCTGCTTTGTCCCTCTGTGCCTGTGTGACTTTGTCCCTTGTTTTGGTTTGCCACTCTGTCCCTTTGTCCCTCAAGCTGTCGGCTTCAGCCGACAGCGGTTGATTTCTTCAAAGCCGACTCGATCTCTTTGGCTGTCTTTGTGGCGGCTTCTGCCGGGTCCTTGGCATCCCGGATGGGCCGGCCCACCACAATGTAATCCGATCCGTTTCTTACGGCGTCTCCAGGTGTGACCACTCGCTTCTGATCGTCTTTCCCTACCACAGACCATGCCGGCCTGATGCCGGGAGTCACGGCGATGAGGTCGGGAAGTTCCTTCTTGATCATTCCCACTTCCTGGCCCGAGCAGACAATGCCCTGGCACCCCGCTTCTCTGGCGATTTTGGCCCGAAGCAGCACGAGCCTGGAGAGGTCTTTCACGTAATCGTCGGTGTAGCCCAGCGTTGCGAGGTTCTTGCTGTTCAAGCTGGTCAGGAGAGTGACGGCGAGGATCCTGGTATTGCCAGGGTTGTTCTGTGCGACCTCCTTGAGCATGCCTTCGCCTTGGTCGCAGTGAACAGTGACAAACTCGGGCTTGTATTCCGCAGCGGAGAGAAAGGCTCTTCGCATGGTTTCAGGAATGTCGTGGAGTTTGAGATCCAGGAAAATTCCGGCGCTCGTGATGCGCCGAATCGCTTTGAGGATCTCAGGCCCCTGGCTCACAAAAAGCTCGAGCCCTACCTTGAAAAGACCGACCGCGTCTTTGAGAAGGGTAACGTACTTCACGGCCTCGTCCCGGGTAGAGACGTCCAGAGGGAAGATGATGTAGTCTTTGCCTTGTTTCATAAAGCCGTCCGTTGCCCGTTGTCTGTTGTCCGTTCTCAAAGAAAAAAATGCCTTATCAAGGACCTAAAAAATTCAGCTCCTCTTGGGAACCTATAACCCAAAACCCTGCGAAAGACAACGGGCAAAAGGTGCCGGGTGAGACCGCAGCCTCAAACATCCGCATGTCCACGCGATGTCCACCTGGCTCTTCGTAAGAGGTATTTGTCCACTTCCACGGTGAACACGACGCTCAGGGCAAGGAGCAGGATTCCCGCGAGGGTGTCAGCCGAAAGGGGAGTGGTTCGCACCAGCCACTCCAGCTGGGGCACATAGACCACCGCCATGTGGGCTACAATGGCCAGGCCCATGGCCAGCAGGAGCATGGGATTTCCTGCAAGCCCTGTCTTGAAGACCGAGAGCGACAGGGAGCGGGAGTTGAGGACCTGAAAAAGCTGAAAGAAGACGACCGCCGTGACGGCTATGGTGCGCGCTTCCTCGATGGGGGACCCGGATCGAAGCGCCCAGAGATAGGCCGCCAGAGTTCCAAGCGCTATGGTCACAGCGGCAACCAGAATGCGTCTGATCAGGGAATTCGAGAGAATTCCTTCATTTGGAGGCCGCGGCGGGACCTTCAGAAGCTCGCGTTCTCCCGGCTCAAAGGCGAGAGCGATGTCCTGAAGGGCGCTCGTGACGAAGTTGAGCCAGATGATCTGGGTCGGATTGAAGGGGAGGGGAACCCCGAGAAGTAGGGTTCCCAGAATGGTGAGCAGGATCGCAGATCCTCCTCCGATCAGGTATAGGGTGACTTTGCGGATGTTCTCGAAGACCACGCGTCCTTCGTACACGGCTCCGGCAATGCTTGCAAAGTTGTCGTCCGTGAGCACCATATCCGCCGCTTCCTTGGCCACATCCGTCCCTGTTTTCCCCATGGCGATACCGATGTGAGCGGCCTTCAGGGCAGGGGCGTCGTTGACACCGTCTCCGGTCATGGCGACGATCTCTCCCCTTTGAATGAATTGCCGGGCGATGCGCAGCTTGTGGGTTGGGGAAACGCGGGCATAAACGCTAGTCGTCGCCACCTTGTCCATCAGTTGATCATCGGTAATTTCTTCGATGTCTCGTCCGGTGAGGGCATGGGGGTCGCGGCCCCCAATTCCCAGTCGCTCTGCAATGGCCAGAGCCGTGATCGCGTGATCTCCGGTGATCATCACGGTGCGTATCCCGGCTTGGAAGAGATCCGACACCGCCTGGACGGCCTCAGACCGGGGCGGGTCAATAATGGCCTGGAGGCCTGCAAACATCACCCCGTGGGTCAGTTCCTCGTCCAAGTCCTTTTGGTGAGCAAGATGGGCGGGCACCTCCTTCCAACCAAGGGCCAACACCCGAAGGCCTCGGCGGCCATACTCCTCGGCGGCCCGGAGCAAATCGGACATGCGGCATTCTTCAGGCGATCGTTCCAAAGAGCAGATGTAAAGAAGTTTTTCCGGCGCGCCTTTCAGAAACACGAGCCTTTTCCCATTGTGGTCATGGAGGCTTGCCATGTAACCCCGGTCGGATTCGAAGGGGATGATCGACAACTGGGGGTACTCCCGCTTTTCCTTTTCAAGATCAAGTCCTGCCTTGAGAGCCGCCACGATCAGGGCTCCCTCCGTGGGGTCTCCCTTGACGGTGTAAGATCCATTCTGTTTCACCAGGGTCGATTCATTGCAGAGCAAGCCGATGCGAAGAGCCATTTCCAGGTTGGCGCCGGGCCGTATCTGCAAGGGACCGGCCTCCAGGTCTCCATGGCGTATTTCCCCCACCGGTTCGTATCCTGATCCCAACACCTCATAATCGTCGTGGCCGTCGTAGATGGCCTTGACCGTCATTTCGTTCCGTGTGAGGGTGCCGGTTTTGTCCGAACAGATGACCGTCGTGCATCCCAGGGTCTCAACGGCGTGAAGTTTCCGGATGATCGCGTTCTTCTTGGCCATTCGGGAAACCCCAATGGCCAAGGTGATGGTCACCACCACCGGGAGTCCTTCAGGAATCATGGCCACGGACATGGCCACGGCGGTCATGAAAAGCTCGATCGTTTCCATGCCCAGTGCAAAGCCTACAGCAAAGAGGAGGAGGCAAAGCCCCAGGACGACGAGCCCGAGCCGCTTCGCAAATTTCTCGAAACGTTCCTGAAGCGGAGTCTTTGCGAGGGATACGCCTCGAACGTTCTCTGCAATCTGGCCGAGAAGAGTGTGCACGCCTGTAGCAATCACAATTCCCCGGCCCCTGCCGTTCACCACGACGGTCCCCATGAAGGCCATGTTGATCTGATCGCCCGGAGTGAGGCCTTCTTCTTTAATGGCATCGGATTTCTTGGTCACCGGCAGGGACTCCCCGGTCAGCGTTGCCTCTTCAACCCGGAGCTCTTTGGCTGCGATCAGGCGGAGGTCGGAGGGAACCTTGTCTCCCGATGCAAGAAACACCACATCCCCCGGTGCGAGGGAGGCGCTGTCCACCTCGATCTCACTGCCGTCCCGCAGGACGCGCGCCTTGGGCACGGAGAGCTTCTGAAGGGCCCGGAGGCTCTGTTCCGCTCGAAGCTCCTGCCACGAGCCGATGATGGAGTTGATGACGATCACCACCAGGATGACCACCGAGTCCTTCAACATCCCGAGGCTGGCGGTGGCTGCTGCGGCCAAGAGAAGGATGTAAATGAGAGGGTTCTTGAACTGATTCAGAAAAACCCTCAAGGGGCTTGTTGGTTGTTCTTCTCCCAGTTTATTGGGGCCGTACTTTTCAAGGCGCAGAGCAGCTTCTGATGAGGTAAGACCCTCAGGGGTGGAGCCCAACTGATGAAGGGCGTCTTCAACAGGCAGCTGATACCATTTCTTGTCTTTTTCAAGATAAGGATCCAATGGGTCTTAACCTCCGCAGCAAATAAAGCATATAATATGCACTTGCTCTTTCAGTGTAAAGGCCCTAGGCGCAGCAC
>CAZOLJ010000077.1:0-19908 GCA_964580575.1 uncultured Desulfobacteraceae bacterium | reverse complement strand
AAACTGTTACTATTTCTCCGTTTCCGTCATTCCTCGGATAAACTGTTTCTGCATGAAGATGACCACGAGGACCGGCGGGATCATGGCCAGCATGGTGGAGGCCATGATGATGTGCCACTCCGCCTGCCCTTCGCCCACGTCGAGCATGCGCTTGATGCCGATCAACACCGTGTAATAGCTTTCCTGGCTCGTGATCAGCAAAGGCCAGAGGTACTGGTTCCACCCGTAGATGAAAAGAATCACGAACAAGGCGGCAATCGATGTGCGGGACATGGGGAGGAGAATGTCAAAGAAAAACCGGATCGGCCCTCCCCCGTCGATCCTCACCGCTTCACACAGCTCATCCGGCACGGTCATGAAGAACTGTCGAAACAAAAAGGTCGCCGTAGCCGACGCGATGAGCGGCAAGATGAGGCCGGTGTAGGAATTGAGTATTTTGAGATCCGCTGCCACCTTGTACGTCGGCAGGATGCGCACTTCGACAGGCAGCATGAGCGTGATGAAGATGAGCCAGAAAAAGAATAGACGGAATCGAAATTTGAAATAGACAATGGCAAAAGCCGCCAGCAGAGAAATGAAGATCTTTCCGAAGGTGATGCCAAGGGCCATGATCAGGCTGTTGAGCATCATCTGGCCGACGGTGCTTCCCACATCCCGGGGGCCGAGACTGAGAGCTCGGATGTAATTCTCCATGAGGTGACTTCCGGGCAGCAGGGGAAAGCGGGTCGCAATCTCCTCGATTGTGTGAGTCGATGCGACAAAGGTCACGTAAATGGGAAAGATGATGATCACCATCCCCAGAAGGAGCGTCGCGTGGGTCAGGAAGGTGAGCCAGGGCCGGTGTTCGACCATAGGGAATCCCTCAGTAGTGCACTTTCCTTTCGATGTAGCGGAACTGAATCACGGTGAGAAGGATCACCACGATCATGAGAATAACGGATTGGGCGGCAGATCCCCCGAGATCCAGATTGATGACGCCGTCGTTATAAACCTTGAAGACCAATATATTCGTCGCATAGTTGGGCCCGCCGCGGGTAATGGCGTGAATCACGCCGAAGGTGTCAAAGAACGCGTAAACGATGTTCACGACAATTAGAAAAAAGGTCGTGGGCGACAGCAGAGGGAAAGCAATGGTCCAGAATCTTCTTGAAGGTGAAGCGCCGTCAATGGCAGCCGCTTCGATCAGGGATTTCGGGATCGACTGCAGACCTGCCAGGAAAAACAGGAAATTGTACGAGATTTGCCTCCAGGCCGCAGCAATGATCACCAGGATCATGGCCTGGGTTCCGTTCAGCACGTGATCCCAGTGATAGCCCAGCGCTTTGAGCACCATGACCACGACTCCCACCGTGGGATTGAACAAAAAGAACCACAAAACCGCTGCAACCACAGGTGCGACGGCATAGGGCCAGATAATGAGGGTTTTGTAGACCATGGCGCCCTTGATCACCCGGTCGGCCATCACAGCAAGGAGAAGGGCGATGGACATGGCGATCCCGGCCACGGAAAAACTGAAAAGGACAGTGACACGGATGGAATGAAGATAGGCGTCGTTCGTGAAGATATCGATGAAATTGTCCAGGCCGGCAAAGGTGTCCGAAAGCCCGAAGGCGTCGCCCTGGAGCACGGATTGGTAAAGCGCTTGCGATGCCGGGAGGATGAAGAAGACAAGGGTGATGATGATCTGCGGAGCGACAAGCAGATAGGGGAGCAGCTTGTTTCTGAAGACAACCCTTTTTTCCATCGCCTATTCGATCGTGATGAAGCAGCCCCCAGCAAGCCACAAGCGATCCTCTTCGTTGCTCTATCGTCATTCCGTGCTTGACACAGCCTGCCCCGCACTGGATACGGGGGAATCCAGTCTCCGGTTTTCTGAATACCGGCTTTCGCCGGTATGACGAATTCGCGGCAAGCCGCGGGGAATGCTGTCCGAAAGACGTTGACCCATAGAGATCAAAGGGACCCGCCCTTGGACAGGGCAGGTCCCCGCCAAAGCGTAGAGGTTACTTGTTCTCTTTCTGGAATTTCTCGACCAGCTTGTTTCCCGCAGCCACAGCGTCGTCCAGCCCCTTCTTGGCGGTCTTCTGGCCGCTGAAGATGGCTTCGAACTCGTTGTCATTGATGTCTCGTATCTGCGAGAAGTAACCGAACCGGAGTCCTTTGGAATTGTCGGTCGGCTTGTTGAGGGTCATTTGCTTCAGAGCCGTTTCCAGATTCGGGTTCTTGTCGTAGAACCCTTGCTTCCTGGTCAGTTCATAGGCCGCCATTGTTATGGGCAGGTAGCCTGTGAACTGGTGCCAGTCGGCCATGACTTCGGGGCTGGAGATGTAGTTGAAGAAGGCGGCAACGCCTTTGTAGTCGTCCGCAGGGAGCCCGGCCATGACCCAGAGGCTGGCTCCTCCGATGATCGTATTTTGTGGCGCTCCCTTCACGTCCGGCCAGTAGGGCAGCATGCTTGTCCCGAATTCAAACTTGCAGGTTTTGGCGAATCCCGCATATCCGGCTGAGGACTCTGTATACATGGCCACTTGCTCTGAAGAGAACTTGGCATTCCCAGTGTTGGTGCGGCCTCCGTAAACGAACACCTTGTCTTTCTGCCAGTCTGCCAGCTGCTGAATGTGTTTCACCTGGACCGGGCCGTTATAAGTGAGCCGTGCATCGAGCCCCCCAAAGCCGTTTGCTTTGGTTCCGAGAGGCACGTTGTGCCAGGCGCTCAAGTTCTCGATATGGATCCAAGAGGTCCAGGCGCTTGAAAATCCGGCCTGATAGCCCGCAGCCACGAGTTTCTTGCTGTATTCTGCCACTTCCGGCCACGTTTTGGGTGGTTTGGAAGGATCCAATCCTGCTTTCTTGAAACCGTCCTTGCTGTAATAGAGGACAGGGGTGGAGCTGTTGAAAGGCATGGAAAGCATTCTGCCGTCCGTGGTGCTGTAGTAGCCGGTCACGGTGGGGAGATACGCTTTCGGATCAAAGGGCAGCCCCGAGTCTTTCATCACTTGGTAAACCGGTTTAATCGCCCCTTTTGCTGCCATCATGGAGGCGGTGCCCACTTCATAGACCTGAAGAATGTGCGGGGGGGTTTTTGCACGGAAAGCCGCAATGCCCGCGGTCATGGTGTCCGCATAGCTCCCCTTGTAAGAGGCGACGACTTCGTACTTGTCTTGAGACTTGTTAAACCCAGCGGCAATGGAGCTCACTTTTTCTCCCAGTTCACCGCCATGGGCATGCCAGAAATTGATGACTTTTTTCTGCGCCAGCACGTTGGCCGGCACAAGCACCACCATCAACATCGTGATCAGAATCCATTTGCGCATGAGTCCTATCCTCCTTTCCTTCATGAGGGTTCAAAGAGTGAGAACGGTTACACAACCGCGGTCAGCCTTCAGAACAAGATCACACATTTTTGCGGATTGAGAGACAGGAAGAGCTCTTGCCCCTCTTCTTGCGGTAAATGGTGCGAGACCTGCACCCTGATCATGGTCCCATTGACGCTCACAAAAAAGTAAAGGAAGTTGCCCAGGTAAGCCTTGTGGGCAATGGTGCCCTTGAACAGGTTCTCACGGCCCGGACTGGGCTGCGTCACGACTTCAACGTCCTCCGGACGAATAGACACATAGACGGTTTTCCCCAGAGTCGTTGCATCGACGCTGTCCGCCTGGCACAGGATCTTCTCTTTGAATTCCGCCTGCACGCAAACCACGCCCGAATCCTTAAGCACCTGGACGACCTCCCCGGGAATGAAGTTCGTGGTGCCGATGAAATCGGCGACGAATCGATTGGCGGGCTTTTGATAAATCTCCTCAGGCGAGCCGATCTGAACCACGTTTCCGGCTTCCATGACCGCGATCCGATCAGAGATGACCATGGCCTCCGCCTGATCGTGTGTAACATATACCGACGTGATACCCATGCGTTTCACCAGGCTCTTGATTTCAAATCTCATTTTTTCCCTGAGCTTGGCATCCAGGTTGCTCAGAGGTTCGTCCAGCAGCAGGACCTTGGGGTTTCTCACCAGAGCCCGTGCAAGGGCCACCCTCTGCTGCTGGCCCCCGCTCAGTTGGCCCGGATATCTTTCCTCCAGACCGCCCAAGTCCACCAGCTCCAAAACCTGCTGTGCCTTTTCCCGGACGACTTTCTTCGGCATCCCCTGCATTTTCAGGCCGTAAGTGACGTTGTGGACCACCTTCATGTGTGGCCACACAGCATAGTTCTGGAAGACCATGCCGATTCCTCTCTTTGATGACTGGACAAAACCTTCCGCAATCATGGATTTTCCGTCGATCAGAATGTCCCCCCCCTCGGGTCTCTCCAGTCCGGCTATGCAGCGGAGAGTGGTGGTCTTGCCGCATCCGCTGGGTCCGAGAAGGGTCAACAGCTCTCCCTCTTGCACATCAATGTTGATGTGGTTGACCGCCACGACCTTCTTGAAGCGTTTGAGCAAGTTCTTGATCTCGATGAATGCCATGATTTCACCATCCTATTATTCCAATATTCGACCCTTCCATCATTCCAATCGTGAGCGAAGCGCGCTCACATTTTTCACTTATCGGCTGCCGGGGCCCCAGGCCGCTTTCAGGATGCTTCCACCAATTCTTGATATGATCAACAAGAGAATAAAGGTGATCACGATCATGAGAAAGGCCATGGCCGCAGCAATTCCGAATTCCATGCCCCGGTGCCAATTCAGGTAGATCCCGATGGGCAGAGTCTCCCATCCCCCCCGGTAAAGGAAGATGGCCGTTGAGATCTCCTGGAAGGCCATGATGAAAAACATCACGACCCCCACCAGAACGCCTTTTATGAGCAAGGGCAAAGAGATGTAAAAGAACGTTCTGAGCTTGCCAACGCCCGAGACCTCGGATGCCTCTTCGAGGGAAATATCGAGCTGCAGGTAGGAAGAATGGGCCATCCGCAGGAAGTAGGGCAGCCGCCGCGCAAACAAGGCCAGGGGCATGATCATCCAGTGGGTAGCCAGCGGAATCGTGTTCCAGAAAGCCAGGAGATAACTGACGCCTATCGCCATTCCCGGGAAAGCCAGCATCAAGGTAATGACAAAGTCGAGCGCATCTTTGCCTCGGACCTTCGTGCGAACAATGAGGTAGGCGGCAGGAAGGCCGAAAACGATACCGAAGAGAAGGGCCACAGCGCTGAAGACGAAGGAGTTCTGAACGAGCAGCGGGCTTTCAGCAAGAATGACCTTGAAATTATCGAGGGTCCAATAGGTCGGAAAGGGCGTGAAGACCCACCTTCTGGAAAAAGCCGACAGTCCGAGCACGATAGGGATCAGCAGCACGACGAAGGCAGTCAGACCCATGTAGAGATAGGCGCTTGTCTTTATCAGCAGTCCGGGCTCAATGATCCGGCCTTCAGAGGTCGTCCCCTTGGAAAGGCCGGTATATTTCTTCTTCTCCACCCACCACCTGGCAAGCAGGAAGAGGGAAATGCACACAACGGAGGAAACCACCACCGCCACAATCCCCATGTACTTGCGATGCACATCCGTGAAATGGTAGGCGATGTTGATGTAGGCGATGGAGGGGAGATAGTCGACCTGTCCCAGGATCAATGGCGTAAGCCAGTCTGTAAAAGGCCACAGGAAAACGATGACCGCACCGGCCAGGTAGGTGGGCGTGCAAAGAGGGAGGGTAACGGTGATGAATCTCCGGAACCCGCTCGCTCCCTCGACTTCGGCTGCCTCTTCAAAAGCAGGATCAATCTGGGTGAACCCTGCGGCAAGGCTCAGGACAATGAAGGGGAGCATGTGGAGGGCCTGGACAAAAACCAGCCCGTGCAGGCCATAAATGAAATTGATGGGGGTTCGTATTAAACCTGTTTCCATGAGAAGCAGGTTCAGGGTCCCGAATTTCCCGAAGAAAATGACGAACGCAAACACGCCTGCGTAAGCGGGAAGGACGATGGGGAGAAGGATCAGGGCTGTGAATATCGTCTTTCCGTATTGCCTGTATCTGGCGAGAATGTACGCGAGTGGAATTCCGAAGACGGTGGAAGTGAGGAGCACCAGTGTGCTGAGCCAAAGGGTGTTCGCAAAGGTCTTGAGATAGTAGGCGTCCTGGAAGAACTCCAGAAAATTGCCTATTCCAAAACCTCCGGTTTCAACGATCTTGAAGCTCTCAAAAAGGAGAATCGACAGGGGATAGATGACCAGTAAGGCGATGACCAGCCAGATGAATGTGGATAAAGAGTAGTCGCCGCGGGACATACCTCATCCTCTGTTTCTTCCCTGTTCTATGCTGTGGGGACGGGAGGCCGCCCCCACAGCGAATCAGAGAATAGGGACTTTCAATTACCTTGCCAACAGGGCGCGGGCCTGGCCCGCGGCCAGACGGGCCGCAGCATAATCACCTTCGTACTCAAAGAGCTTTCTGGCTTCCTTAATTTTTTCCTCTGCCTTGGCCACGTCCATCTTCTTGGCCCTTGCGGCATTCACTTCTCCTTCCACTTCTTCGATCAGGAACAGGCTGCTTTTTAACTCACCCCACTTCCTGTAGATCTGGTGCTCGAAGTAGCGGTTGACCTCATCCCATCTCTTTGTGGCAAGATCGAGGTCATAGTTAATGAACTCGACCTTCAGATCCCAGAAAGAATCCACGCCAAGCGTCTCCCGTGCGTGCTTAGCCATGGTAACCCCTTCTTTTTCCCACTCAGAGAATTTAATGTCTTTCCTGGCTGGGAAGTAACAGCCTTCCAGCACGTATTTTTGTCCATCCATACTGAAAAGCCAGTCCAGAAAAATCTTGCCGACTGCTTCGTTGGGCGCGCCTTTCAACAAAGCCACTGCTTCTGGAACCAGGATGCTCTTGTCAGGGACCAAGTCCCGAACAGGATAGCCGTCTTTGCGCCCGGAAAACGCGTTCATTTGCGGCTGCGCAATCGCGATGGGGACTTCGCCGCGGGTCGCTATGTGGGTAGAATCTACGCTGCCGGTGGAGAAGCGCGCCAACTGCGCGGCCAGCAACCGGTTATACTTCCAGCCCTCGGCTTCTCCAAATGCCTGCAAGTGGATTTCGATAATTTCGTGCGATGTACCGGAAGCGTATGGCAGCGTGTTTACGATATAACCTCTGTAGATGGGATCGAGCAGAGCCTTCCACGTCTTGGGCGGCGGCAGATTCAGCGCTTTCAGTACCTTCTCGTTGTATAGAGTGGACACGATCCAGGGCGCAAAGCAGGTCCAGTAATCGTCGGCGTCTTTCACCTTCATCCCATGCCATTCAGCGGGAACCTTATCCCAGTTCTCCGGCTTGTACGGAACGATCAACCCTTCCTTTTTCAGGACTTGATGGGCCGGGGCACCAGCGCCCAAAAAGACGTCGGCATCGGGTTTGCCGCCCCATGCCCTTACTTTGTCCACGACGACCGGCCATCCGCCCGGACGGACAAACGTGATCTCCACGTTTTTCTTGTAGGTTTTTTGATAATACTCCTTAAAACCCTTGGTCAGGCTGTCGGACAACTCCTTGTAAACGGGTCCGACCCAACCGACCTTGTCTTGCGCCTCCGCCGGAAAAGACGCGAGAAGCAGCATGATTGGGAATAGAACAACGATCGCTGTGGCTATTCTTCTCTTTTTCATTTCGGCCTCCTTTCTCTTGACCCTGCGGCATGTTGGAAATTTCATTTTACTCCCTCCTTAGGCCCATTCCCAAACAATGTAAAGCAAAAGAAATTGCTTCGAACCTTATCTCACTCTGCTCCCGGGAGCGGTGTCCACGTCGGGAGCCAACAGGTGGACGCCGCTTTTGTCTTCCGCGGCAAGGACCATCCCATCGGACTCCACCCCCATCAGCGTCGCACGCTCCAGATTGGCGACCACCACCACCTGCTTGCCTACAAGATCCGCTTCTGCGTAAAGCCCCGCAAGCCCTGCCACGATCGTCCGCTCCTCGCCGATATCCACCATCAGCTTGAGAAGCTTCTTCGAACCGGCCACAGCTTCCACCGACTTGACTGTTCCCACCCTCAAGTCAAGTTTTTGAAACTCCCTGAGGGACACTCTAGCAAAGTCTTCTTTTTTCTTCTCCACCTTTTTTTTGGCCGCTCCCTCCTTGGGGCTCTCCGGACCGACCCTCTGAAAAAGATGAGGCGCCTTGGCAATGGTCCCGGACGGCTTCACCTTGCCCCATTCCCGGATGTCCTGGAGCCCGAGATCCCCTCCTTTTCTCGGGAGGCTTAGCAGATCCTGGATCTTCTCCGCCGTCTCCGGCATGACAGGCCAGATGAGGACGGAAATGATTTTGAGGGACTCCACAAGGTGATTCATGACCGAGGCCAGGCGCATTGTATCGGACTTGGCGAGGACCCAGGGTTCTGTGGTGACAATGTACTTGTTCACCCGGTTCATGAACTCCCAGACCGCAGTGAGGGCTTTGTGAGGGCTGAGCTCTTCCATGAAACCCGAGTATCTGTCGATCACGCTCTGGGCTTCTTTCCGGATTTCCTCGTCGGAGGCTTGAGAAGGTCCAGGTTCCGGCAAACGGCCCTGATAATAGTTCTGAACCATGGTGAGGCTCCGGCTCACGAGGTTTCCCAGATCATTGGCCAGGTCGGAATTGATCCTCGCCACCAGGGCTTCTTCGCTGAAGTCGGAATCCAGGCCGAAAACCATTTCCCTGAGCAGGAAATACCTGAAGGCATCCAGCCCGTAGATATCCACGAGGTCCAGGGGCTTCACCACGTTCCCAAGACTCTTGGACATCTTGCCCTGGTTGACGTTCCAGTAACCGTGAACGTTCAAGTGCCGGTAAACCTCCATGCCTGCGGACTGGAGCATGCAGGGCCAGTAAATGCCGTGGGGTTTCAGAATATCCTTGGCCACAAGGTGCTGGACCACGGGCCAGTACTTTTTGAACAAGTGCCCCTCAGGGTATCCCAGGGCGGAAGCGTAGTTGATGAGCGCGTCGAACCACACATAGGTCACATAGTTTTCGTCAAAAGGCAGGGGAATGCCCCATCTGAGCCTGGTTTTGGGCCTTGAAATGCACAGGTCTTCCAGGGGCTCTTTCAGGAAGGCAAGCACCTCGTTCTTGTAGCGCTCGGGCCGGATGAAATCGGGATTTTTTTGGATGTGATCGATGAGCCAGTCCTGATACTTGCTCATGCGGAAAAAATAGTTCGACTCGCTGATCCTCGTGGGTTCCACCCGGTGGTCCGGGCACTTGCCCTCGACCAGTTCCCTCTCCGTGTAGAAGCGCTCGCAGCCGAAGCAGTAGAGCCCCGAGTAATCGCTGAAATAGATGTCTCCCTTTTCCTTCACCTTGTTCAGGATCAGTTTGACCGTCTCCTGGTGCACGGCATCCGTGGTGCGGATGAAATCATTGTTCCCGATGTTGAGCTTGGGCCAGAGAGCCCTGAACTGGGCACTGATCGCGTCCACGTACTCTTTCGGCGCTTGTCCGGCCTTTTCCGCGGCGGCCACAATCTTGTCCCCATGTTCATCCGTCCCGGTGAGGAAATAGGTCTCACAGCCGGCAAGACGGTGGAACCGAGTCCATACATCCGCCACGATCGTGGTGTAAGCGTGACCCAGATGAGGCGCTGCATTCACATAGTAGATGGGGGTCGTGATGTAGAACGCTTTTCCCAAAGTTTGAAGTGGTTACTCCCTTCTTGACGAAATTCGAATATCGAAATCCGAACCAAACCTCGAAAGAGTGAGTTTACGCATTTGGACATTAGAATTTCGAATTTGTTTAGTGTTTCGTTTTTCGAATTTGGAATTTATCCTGAGCCCAGTGATCCAATCACCCCTCGTCCCGGTAAGGTCATGCACGGTTATCCTTTTGGGGCACTTGTTCTCTGACGATCTCTACGTAGGAGATCTCCTTTTCCTCTCCGGACTCAAGAAGAACGGTCAGTCTTTCTCTGAAGATGTTCTGGCGGATCACCTTGGCCATCCCGTAAGCGGTGTTCACCTTCTTGCCCACTTTCGGAAGATCCTTTTTGGCTTTCTCATAGTGATCAAACTCATAGGCGATGCAGCACATCAGCCTCCCGCACATGCCTGAGATCTTGGAAGGATTAAGGGACAGGTTTTGCTCCTTGGCCATTTTGATGGACACCGGGGCAAACCCGTTGAGAAAACTCGTGCAGCACAAATGACGCCCGCAGGTTCCCAGACCCCCGACCATCTTGGCTTGATGGCGCACGCCGATCTGCCTCATTTCGATTCTTGTTCGGAATTTTTGCACCAGATCCTTGACGAGTTCGCGAAAATCCACCCGGCCTTCCGCCGTGAAATAGACCATGGTCTTGTGTTCGTCAAAAAGGCACTCCACGGAGACGAGGCACATGGGCAAGGCTCTTTCCTTGATCTTCATGTAGCAGAACGCATAAACCTCTCTTTCGAGTTCGGCATTCCTCCCGAATCTCTCCACGTCCTGCCCATTCGCAACCCGAATCACCTTTCTCGCCGGTTTTTGCGATGCCGAATACGGTCTGGGGTCGGTGCACACCACACCAAAGGAGACCCCCTGCTCGAATTCGACGAGGACCCTGTCCCCCCTCTGAAGGGTGAGATTATTCAGATCAAAGCTCTGGACTCTCCCGTACTTCAGGATCTGAACCTCGACCACTAGGCTTGCCTCTTCTGAGTTCGTCGTCATAACGTCACAACACATTTCTTCCCGAGTCGCTCTGTCTCAACTGCAGCACTGTGTTCTCCAGGACGAGTTCCTGATTTCGAAAGCGCAGGAGATCTCTTTCCGCTTGATCGAGCGCCTGGAGATTAGAGATCAGATGATCCATACTAAATGATTCAGCAGCGATTTTCAACTCGCGGGACAGGTCCCTGTTGATCAGCGACTCCTCGTGCCCCTGTGCCTTTAACAGAAGCAGATCCCGGTACCACGACTTCCACAAACCCAGGAGGGCTCCCATCGCCTCCTGGCGGTCGTCTCTTTCGATTTCTTTCACAAAGCGAGATGCCCAGTCCACAGCGTCTTCGGGAGCGGATCTCTGGAGTTTGGCAAGCCAAAGAAGAGTCTCCTGACGTTTTTCCAGAAAACCGCTCTCCTCCATCTCCAAGGCTCTCCCCAGGCTGCCGTCAGAAATCCTCGCAAGAACCGACGCTTTTTCCCGATCCATCCCCTGCCTGTCAATGAGCCACTCCTCTGTTAGATGAGGGGGGATCCGTCTGAAGGCCACCTTCTGGCACCTGGAAACGATCGTGGGCAGGAGGTTCGAGGGCTCCGTCGCATTGAGAACCAGAACATTCCCTGCAGGAGGCTCCTCGAGCGTTTTCAGAAAAGCGTTGGAAGCTTCCTCGGTCATTGCTTCCGCAGGACGGACAACCGTCACCCGATATCTTCCGGCAACCGGCTTGTACGCCAAGCGACGTTCAAGCTCCCTCACTTGATCGATCTTGATGCTCTGGCCGTCGGGCTCCACCAACTCAAAATCCGGAAAGTTACCCCCCAACAACTGGCGACAGGGCCTGCAGCGGCCGCAACTCTCGCCGTCTAGAGGTTCTTCGCAGTTCAATGCCTGGGCCATGGACAGGGCTGTGGTCGTTTTCCCCACCCCGGACACCCCCACAAAGAGGTAGGCGTGGGGCATTTTCTCCCCTTTGATCGTCTGTTTCAGGAGGTGAACCGCCCTCTCCTGGCCAATGATCTGCGAAAAGGGAATGACTGCTCTCTTCATCGCGGTCCGTCAAAACGCTCCGCCGAGAATACGCCTCTTTGCTTCAGGAAGCCTTCGAGATGGCGGAGGATTTGCGCTTCGATTTCCTTTCGGTTCGCCGTTGCGTCAAGGATCGCGAACCTGTTCCGGTTCTTGCGAGCAAGGTCAAGATAACCCTTCCTCACTTTACGATGGAATGACAGGGCCTCTTTTTCAAAACGGTCCTGCCCTTTCATGTTCCTCCCCAAAGCTCTCCTGAGCCCAACCTCTACCGGGCAATCCAGCAGAAAGGTGAGATGCGGCCGGATTCCGTCAGTGACAACGCTATTCAGAAGCCGGATGAGATTTCTGTCCTGTCCCCGGGCTGCCCCCTGGTAAACCACGGTGGCATCGGAGAAGCGATCACAGATGACCCACTTCCCAGCCCTCAGAGCCGGCTTAATAACCTCCTCTACGTGTTGAGCCCTGTCCGCGGCATAGAGCATGAGTTCAGCCAGAGGGGTGAGGGCCTTGTTCCTGGAGTCCAGCAACACTTGTCTCATTTTCCGGCCGATCGCCGTCCCTCCCGGTTCTAGGGTCATCACATGGGCAATGCCCAGGTGGCCCAAACTCCTGCCCAGCCGTTTTGTCTGGGTACTTTTGCCACATCCTTCCATCCCCTCAAAAGTGATAAAGACCCCTTGGTTCATCTTTTTCCTGTCTTTGAATCGTGTTACGCACTCTACCAACTGGGTGATGTTACCACAGAATGGGAGCGCCCACAAGCGAACTGAATTTAGAATTTGCAGACCAATAACCTCTTCGCAACCTGACTGCCGCGCGCAGGGGTGAATCGAAGCCTTCGAGCACGAGACGGGGGTGGTTATTTTGTTGACAAAAGAAAAAAAATAAGTATTTGTACTCTACTTTCATTCTCGTTGCCCTTCGGAAATCAGGGCCTTGACAACCGCTCGAATGTGAATGGCAGATAACTTTCGAAGGTTCTTATCGGAGGAGGGGCCCATGAAGCCTGGCATGGACAAGGAACTCAAATCCAAGAAGAAAAAAACGTCTGTCACAAGAAAAGTGAACGAGACACCCCAAAAGGCAGCCCCCAAGGTGAGCAAGAAGGTGCAACCCAAATCAAAGACAATCTCGAAGCCTGAAGGCCACCCGAAACCCAAGGCAATCCCAAAGCCGAAGAGTCCTTCAAAGCGCAAAAGCCCCGTGAGGCCGAAGAGTGTCCCTAAAGCGAAGGTCGTGCCCAAGCCCAAGGCTGCTTCCAAGCCCAAACCCGTAACCAAAGCCAAGGTTCCTGCCGAGAAAATCAAAAAAGCCACCACACCTCAGAAGAAAAAACCTATGCCTACAGTAGACGATTTTCGAACCGCCTTCATGAAAAGCCTTGAGCTCAAGAAACAGGAACTTCAGCAAACCCTTGATCGTCTCATGAAAAGCCGTAAGGAATATGAAGGGCAACTCACTGCAGGGGATTTCATCGACGAAGTGGACGACGCTCAGAGAGAGATTTCCGCCTACAGCCAGTTCAGTCTCATTGAAAGAAAGAACAGGGAATTGCAGAAGATCGAATATCTTTTGAATCGAGTTGCCGAAGAGCAGGATTTCGGTCTTTGTGAGGAGTGCAGTACCCGGATCCCCAAGGAGCGCCTTCTCCTGGTGCCTGAAGCCACACTTTGCGTGGCCTGTCAGCGGGAGCTCGAAAAAATGGACTCCAGAATGTCCATGGCTTCTCACTCGACCGGGTTCAGTCCTACCCGAAGAGAAGTATCATGGGAAACTGCGGAACCACCCGAAGAAGACGACAACCTTCTGGTCGAATACCACATCGGAACCCTGTCGGATGTGGACATGAATGAAACCGACACAGAGGCCCCGCCCGAAGACAAAGAGGACAAAGACGCTTAAAGCAAGTGACAAGTGACGAGTAACGAGTGACAAGTTCATGTCTCAATCTCGTTACTTGTCACTTGCCCTTATGGTACGGAGGGGAACAGCGCCCGGTCCGTGTGGGGAATGAATTTCGCGGCGCTGAACTGGTTCATGAACTCCTGGTTGACGTTCATCTCCACATAGGTCACGCGGTTCCGAATCTCATCCACCTCCTCCCTTTTTCTGAGAGACAGGAGAGCCATGGTCGCGCCGGCGAGGGACGTGTTGCCCAGCGCTTCATAAACTTCGAGGGGCAGATCAGGCAGCATGCCGAGCACAATCGCCGACCTTGGGTTGATGTAGGAACCGAAGGCCCCGGCCACATAGAATTTCCGGAAATCTTTCCACTCGAGATGAACCATTCGGATCATGGTGGTCAAAATGGTGTGCATGGCCGCCTTTGACCGCATGAGGAAGTCGATCGCCGCCTGGCTGAGGGTCAAGGTCTCTCCGGTGCCCGAGTCCTTTGAGAATACGACAATGAGATGCGGCCCTTCATCGATTGTTTGGATCCTTTCACCGCACTTCTCAGGAACGTATTTTCCCCTGATGTCGATCATACCCGCCAAATAGAGCTGCGCCACCAGATCGATCATCCCTGACCCGCAAATGCCCACAGGAGGAAGGCCGTCGATGCTTCTCACTTGGAATTCACCGGTGGTAGGATCAATGACCACCTTGTCAATGACCCCAGGGCGGGCCATCATGCCCATGCTGGCCACTCCCCCCTCTAGGGCTGGGCCGGCAGCGCCTGCACAAGCGACAAGCCAGTCCCTGTTTCCCAGGACCACTTCCGCGTTGGTCCCCACATCCACCAGAATGGAGACCTCTTCCTGGTGATTCATGCCTGAAGCCAAGATCCCGGCCATTAGATCTCCACCAAAGTAACTCCCTGCGTTCGGAAAAACAAAGACCGCGCCTCGCTCGTGAATCCCCAAGCCGAGTTCCTTCGCCCCAATCAGTCCCGGTCTGTTGAGAACGGGTATATAGGGTTCCCGGCAGATCCAGTAAGGATCAAGCCCCAAAAAAAGGTGGGTCATCGTCGTATTGCCTGCGACGGACACCCCGACCATGTTCTTGGTGGAGATTCCCTGTCTCCCCGCGAGGGACTGAATTTCCTGATTGAGTCTGTTGACCAGGAGAGACTGGAGTTCCTGGAGCCCACCCTCCTGGCCGGCGAAATGAATTCGGCTGAGGATGTCCGGCCCCTCGTGAATTTGGGGGTTGAGAAAAGAAGTCTCCTCTTTAACTTCTCCTGTCACCAGGTCCAGGAGACGGACCGCGATCATGGACGTCCCAAGATCCACAGCGAGACCGTAAACCGAGCCGGCCTCGGTGGGGGGAAAGACATCCACCAGATGCCATGACGAGAGCCCTTTATAGAGATCGGCTCTCACATGATAGCCGTGTTCTCTCAACAAGGAGGGGATTTTTCTCGAAAGCGAAAGATCCATGCTCACCTCTTCGCCGCCCAGAGCCTTTTCGATCCCTTTGACCAAGCGGTCCACATCGGCGGTGTTGTCTTTCAAGGAAGGAGGCTGTGAGCTCAAGGGGATGCTCCTGATCCACCGTTCCTGTTGCGGAGTGCCCATCATATCCAAACTCTTTCTCGCATGGGATACGTTTTGAGGGTTTTGGGTGCACCGAACGCCCTGGCCGCGGAGAGCTCCTCAGAAAACCGTTGACTCGTCCCAATGAGGCTCGCGCTTCTCGAGAAACGCCGTGAAGCCCTCTGTTGCATTGACACTGACACCGGCCAGGGCCATCATCTCCTTGGCATATTGGTAAGCCTGCCACTCGGTCATTTCGACCTGGGCGTAGAACACCTGCTTGGACATAGCGATCGCATACTTGCTTGACTTGGCAATCTCCTTGGCCCACGCATAGGTCATCTCATCGAGATGGTCATCAGGGAAAACTTTGTTCACGAGATGAAAGCTCGCCGCTTCTTCAGCCGTGAAGAGGTTTGCGGTCATGAGCATTTCAAAACATTTCTTCTGCGGCACGGTCCGGCTGAGAGCCACCGTCGGAGTGGAACAGTTGTACGAATAGATCAAGCCGGTCATGCCGAACTTGGCTTTGTCCCTTCCCGCCGTGATCAAATCGCATCCCGCCGCCAGATGACACCCCCCCGCCATGGCAATACCCTGCACTTGCGCAATGATGCACTGGGGCACCGTCCGCAAAGTGACCATCATGTTGAAGGAGGTTTGAAAGAGCTGTCGGATACTAGCAGCCTGCTGGTTCAAGATCTCTTGGCGGTCGTGGCCGGCACAAAACACATCGCCTGCGGCTTTCAGGATGATCACCTTCACCTCCGCCCGTTTTGCCGCATCCTGCAAACAGGCGATGATCTCCTCCTCAGACTCCCGGCCCAGGGCATTTCTTTTGTCAGGCCGATTCAAGGTCATCACCCCAATGAAATCCCCCTTGTTTTCCTTGTAGCGAATCGCCGTGTAAGTCATGTTCTTTCTCCTTGTCTTCGGGTGTGCTTATGACTTATAAGAAACAGCAATATTTTTCCATCCCTCTTTTTCATTGCCGAACATTAGCCTTTCTTTTCATGAATCCTGGGGGCCCGTCATGCAAAAAAGAGACTCCATCTCTCTGAGCGCGGGATTTTATCCGGACTGGTGGCACAAGCAGTACGGGATTTCTTTTGATAAAAAATACTACTTCGATCCTGAAGTGCGAATCGAAGCCAGGATGGCCATGGATAAAGCTCTCTATGAAAGGTTCGGGGACGTGGGTCTCGGAGACCCCAATCCCAAACCCAAGCCCATCATTACCGCAGGCATGGTCACCCTTCCGGCGATTTTCGGCTGCGAGCTGGTTTTTGAGGATGAAGCCCTGCCTTGGGCAATGCCCATGAATCTCCCGGAGGACAACGTGATGAACCTCCGGGTTCCCGACCTCCTCAACACCTGGCCCATGACCGAATGGATCAAGCAGATTGACTACCTCAAGAAGAAGTACGGAAAGGTCCTAGGGGATATCAACACCACAGGCATTCAAAACCTGGCCCTGAAGATCCGGGGCGATCAGCTTTATATTGATTACTTTGAGAATCCGGATCTCTGCCATCATCTTCTGAGAATCTGTACGGAATGCGTGAAGCAGCTTTTTGAATTCAACTACAAGGCGACGGGCACCGGCGCTGTGGATGTCACGCCCATGGCTGCCCCTGAAATTGCTGTGATCCCGAACTGCACCGAAGAACAGATCTCTAAAAACATCTACGAAACCTTCCTGCTCCAGTATGACAACGAGGTGGCGGACGCTTTCAAGGATCAAGGCTTCGGCATCCACCACTGCGGATCAGTGAACGAGGTCCTGGAGGGGTACGCGAAAGTCCGCCATCTCAAGTTTGTGGAAATCGGTTTCGGCTCAGACGTCAAGAGATGTAGGCAGATGCTGGGGCCGGATGTGGCCGTGAACGCCCGCATCAGCCCGGTGCTGATGAAAAACGGCACAGCCGAAGAGGTGGCCGCGGAAGTGAAAAGGCTCATCCAGGAAGGAGCGCCTTTGCGCAATTACTCCATTGACACGGTGGGCCTCACCTACGGAACGCCTGATGAAAACGTCAAAATCGCGCGAAGAACCGCCGAGGAATACGGAGAGATAGGGTAACCATGGAAACCACGCTCAAAAGCCAAAAAGAAACTCTGGTCATAGGGCCGGACCGCCCCCTTGTGATCATCGGGGAGCGGATCAATCCCACGGGCCGGAAAAAGCTGGCCAAGGCCCTTGAAGAGGGAAACCTGAAACGGGTTCAGGAAGAAGCGACGAGGCAGGTGCAGGAAGGCGCCCACGTCCTGGATGTGAACGTGGGGATTTCGGGAATCGACGAACCCAAGCTCCTGAAAGAAGCGATTCTGGCGGTCCGGGAAGTCACCGAGATTCCTCTTTGTATTGACTCCGCCCTTCCCGCCGCTCTTGAAGCAGGGCTGCAGGCCTATGAAGGAAAAGCCCTCGTGAATTCCGTGAACGGGGAGGAAAGGAAGCTCAAGGACGTTTTGCCTTTGGTGAAGCAGTACGGGGCAGCGGTCATTGGATTGACCATGGACGATGACGGTATTCCGAAAGATGCGCAGAAGCGTCTCCAGATCGCCCGAAAGATCGTGGAGGAAGCGACGAAGATAGGAATCCCTCCGGAAGACGTGATCATCGACCCTCTGGCCATGGCCATCAGCACGGATCAGGGAGCGGCCCTTGAAACCTTAAAAACCCTCAGACTGATCAGGGATGAAATCGGGGTCAACCAGACCCTTGGGGTCAGCAACATCTCTTTTGGCCTTCCTGAACGGCATGCGATCAATGGAATCTTCCTCGCCCTCGCTGCCATGAGCGGTCTGACATGCTCGATCGTGGACCCCACGCTTTGGGAAATGAGAAGAGCATTACTGATTGCAGATTTGCTGCTTGCAAAGGATGATTACTGCATGAAGTTCATTACCGTTTATCGTGAGAAATTCCCAAAGGGATGAAACTCCCCGCGGCAAGCCACGGGAAATACATCCCAAAAGATTCCGTCTAGGAGACAACGCTATGGTGGACCTTGAAGCCTTGAAGCAGGCGGTGATTTCCGGGCAAAGAAAAAAGGCGATGGACATCACGCAGAAGGCTATCTCAGAAGGCATGGATCCGGAGTCGATCATCAACACCTATCTGATTCCCGCCTTGAGCGTGGTCGGCAACCGGTTCGAAAAAAAGGAAATCTTCGTTCCTGAGATGATGATTGCCGCAAAATCGATGGAAGCCTGCATGGACCTGCTCAAACCCCTCATGAACAAAGAGACCGACAAGAGTCTGGGCACAGTGGTCATGGGAACCGTTTTCGGCGACCTTCATGATATCGGCAAGAACTTGGTGAAGCTTCTGCTCAAAAGCTCTGGTTTCATGACTGTGGACCTGGGTGAAAACGTTCCGGCTCAGGACTTCTTGGACGGCGCCAGAGCCCACAACGCGGTCGTTGTGGGCCTCTCCTCCCTGCTGACCACAGGAGACCCCTACGTAGAGCAGACCGTTAAGGCGCTCAAGTCGAGCGATATGGCAGGCAAGATCAAGGTGATTTGCGGCGGCGCCGCCCTAACGCAGAGGTTCGTCATGGAGAAGTGCGGAGCCGATGCCTATGCCAAAGACGCCGCAAGCGGAGTCAAAGAAATCAAGCGACTTCTGGGAATCCCGATATGACGAAATGCTGCAAGGCTCCTCTTCTGCGCTGATCAATATTGCCCCTGTAGTATTGCACAGCTGCAATATTGTTAACGAAAATCTTGCAAAACCGCAGACAAAGAGAGAGTCATCTGTGGGTGCAATAGAAATTTATTCTGCAATATCAGTCGGCTAATGTCTGAAAGAGGCGTGGCACAACAAGTGCATTTTCAGATCTGATTCACGGTTTGCATAAATTCCCTGGACATAGGCCACATTCAAAAATGCAGGTGAGTACTTCAATTTCCTTGTTTTTTGGAAATAATAATATAAAGTTATTTTTTGTTAGTTAGAAATCTCTTCCTCGTCCGAAGAAAAATCATATCTTCCAGTTTTGAGGAATTTGCACCGATCGATACTGCATTTTTGATTCTTGGCGGATCGTTTTGGTTGTGTTGTTCTATTTCAAACTCAAGGAGGGAAAGTCAATGAGAGGAAGAAAGGTGGTTTTCAAAGGGGCTCTGGTGTTACTCATTCTCGCTCTCGCCTGCTTTTTCACGGGCGTTGGCAGCGCTCTAGCCCAGGCGCAGAAACCCGCTGCAGAGCAGCCCAAAGAGCAGGTCAAGACTGTGGGCGATAAGCTCGGTCTGTCCGGCAAGCTTGGAGAAGCGGTGGCCAAAAACCCTGTGGGAAAAGGACCCGGGCTGATTGACCCCAATGCTCCTAAAGGAGCCTTTGGAATTCCAGGCGCGCCGGACATCAGCTTTATACTCGCCTTCTGCTGGGCCATTTGGGTGGGCTGGATTTTCTCTACTGTCGGAGCCTTCGGCGGCATCATGGCAGGGGTCGGGCATATTACGGTTTACGGTCTTGGCGATTATGCCAAGACTTTCGCAAAAACCAATCCGATGCTGAACAAAACCTTGACGGACAGCATTCGAACATCCAACCAGTTCCTGGTCGGTCTGTCGGCTCTGATCAGCAGCATCAACTACCTCAAGTCAAAACGCCTGGCCTGGCCTCTTGGCATCGCTCTGGCCCTCGGTTCCATAGCCGGCGCCGTATTCATTCCCATCCTGACGGGTGGCAAGATCACTTTCAGACAATACCAGGGGTGGTTCGGAGTCTTTGTCTTCGTGGTTGGAGGCGTGCTTCTTTATGAACTGACGCCGACCGGTCAGAAGA
>CAZOLJ010000076.1:0-20355 GCA_964580575.1 uncultured Desulfobacteraceae bacterium | reverse complement strand
GCTTTCACCATGGATACGTCCAGCATCAAGTACGGCCCGGGGGTGACCCGCGAGGTGGGTCATGACATGAAGGAATTGGGCACCCGCCGCGTCATGGTGGTCACGGATCCAAACATGACCAAGAGCCAGCCGGTGGCTGTAACGCTCGATTCGCTGCACCGTGCAGGCATTAAGGCGGTTCTCTTCGACCAGTCGAGTGTGGAACCCACGGACGTCTCATTCAAAGAGGCGATCCGGTTCGCCAAGGATGGGAAGTTTGACGGTTATGTCGCTGTCGGAGGCGGCTCTAGTATGGACACGGCCAAGGCGGCCAATCTCTATGCCATCTATCCGGCGGATCTCCTGACCTACGTCAATGCACCCATAGGCCAGGGCCAACCAGTGCCCGGACGGTTGAAACCGATGATCGCGATTCCGACTACGGCGGGTACGGGGAGTGAAACCACCGGGGTCGCGATTTTCGATCTCTTGGAGATGCACGCCAAGACGGGTATTGCCCATCGCGCCCTGCGGCCGGTGATGGGCATCGTGGACCCTGACAACACCCGCACCCTTCCCCGGATGGTGGCCGCCTGCACGGGCCTGGATGTGTTGAGCCATGCGCTGGAGTCCCTCACCGCCCTGCCGTATAATCAGCGGCCAGCCCCTGAGAGCCCCAGAATGCGGCCGGCTTACCAGGGAGCCAACCCCATCAGCTCCATCTGGGCCTCACGGTCGATTGAAATGATCAGCCGGAACCTCGTGCGGGCCATTGAAGATCCCTCGGACGAGGAGGCGAGAGGCCAGATGCTTCTGGCGGCGAGCTTTGCCGGGATCGGTTTCGGCAATGCCGGAGTTCACTTGCCGCACGGCATGTCCTACCCGGTATCGGGCATGGTTCGGGATTATGTGCCTGAAGGGTATCCGCCGGGCCACCCGATGGTGCCTCACGGCATGGCCGTGGCCCTGCACGCACCGGCGGTGTTTCGGTTTACCGGGCCGGCAAACCCGGAACTCCACTTGTACGCAGCCGGACTGATGGGTGCAGCCACTTCGGGTGTGCCGCCTGCAAAGGCGGGAGACCTGCTGGCCGGCACCATTGCCGACGTGATGCGGAGGGTGGGCATGCCGAACGGACTGGCTGCGATAGGATTCGGGCCCGGGGACGTGGACAAACTGGTCGCCGGCACTCTTCCCCAGCACCGCGTCACCAAGCTGTCTCCTCGACCGGTTGATGCAGAGGTCCTGAAGCAGCTCTTTCTGGACTCCATGACGTGCTGGTAGTGCCGGTCCATCTCAAATTCGAATCGAATGGTAGGTCAACATCATAGATCTGAGCCCACCTACACAAAGCGTAGCTCAGTCTTAGGGGTTGGATGCGGCCATGGCCTGCAACTGCTCCAGTCTTTTGCTTCGTTCCTGGGAGACCTTGTCCATTTGCCTCGGAACGTCGGGCAGCAAAGCCCTTGACGAATTCGCAGCCTTCACATAGAAGTCCTGGATTTCCTCTTCCAGCTTAGCGGCCAGATTCAATACCTCGGAGACGCTTGCCCCTTTGCTGAATTCGGGGATCACAATATCGGCCCTGAGATCCTTGAAACAAAAACCGGTTTCCAGGGCATCACTGACCACACTGTAATAGGCTCGCTTCACCCTCTGCTCATTCTTTTTGTTTGCCTTTGCAAAGGCTTCGAAAGGGTCTCTCAGCTCCTTGTGAGACCTGCCCCACTGTTCATAGAGCATTGCGGAGTCCAGTTCGATCTTTGAAAGGTAAGTGATCACTGAGGCTGCCGTGGTGCATTCCATCCTTCATTTCCCCCTGTCTCAGTACCATCTCCTGATGACCACCTTGGTTTCGGTGAAGAAGCGCACGGCGTCCTTTCCCTGGCCGTGGGTGATCCCGAAAAAGGAATCCTTCATCCCGCTGAAAGGGAAAAAAGCCATGGGGGCCACGATCCCGATGTTGACGCCGATGTTTCCGGCCTGCACTTTGTACTCGAATTCCCTGGCCCAACCCCCGTTGGCGGTGTAAATGCTGGCCGCATTTCCAAAGGGACTGGCGTGAATCATGTCGATCGCCTGGTCCATGTCCTCTGCCCGCATGATGCAGGCCACGGGCCCGAAAACTTCTTCCCTGGCGATGGTCATTTGCTGGCCCACATCCACAAAGACCGAAGGATTCAGGAAGCACGTGTGGGGCAGGTTGCCTTCAAGGCGTATCTTCCTTCCATCCAGGGCCAGCTTGGCGCCTTCTGCGACGCCCTTTTCAATGTAGCCCAGCACGCGTTCTTTCTTGTCCTTGGACTGCAGAGGGCCCATCTGAATCCCCTCTTCAAGACCGTTTCCAACCTTTATCTTGCGAGCGGCTTCCACAAAGGCCTCAACAAATCGCTTGTAAAAACCACCATCCTTACCCACGATGACCGCATTGGCTCCTGAGAGACAGCGCTGCCCGGCATTGCCGTAAAAGGAAGTCATCATGGAGGCCACGGTGAAATCAAGGTCCGCATCCGGCATGACGACCAAAAAGTTCTTTGCCCCTCCCTGGGCGATGACCCTTTTGCCCGTTTCACCACAGGTCCTGTAGACAATCCTGGCAATGGGCGTGGATCCCACAAAGGTCACTCCCTTCACGTCCGCGTGCGTCATCAATCGTCCGGCCGCCTTGGCTCCGCCGTGCACGATGTTGACTACGCCTTCAGGAATACCCGTCTCTTCCAGCAGTTCGTGAAGCTTGACCTGGCTGAGGGGGTCATTGGGTGAGGGCTTGATGACGAAGGTGTTTCCCGTGGCGATCGCATAGGGCAGGAACCAGAGAGGAACCATGAAAGGGAAATTGAAAGGAGGTATGCAGGCAAAAACTCCCAGGGGTTCCCGGATCACGTATTCGTCAATACCCGAGGCAATATCCTGAAGACTTTCCCCCATCATCAGAGAAGGAATGCCGGCTGCCACCTCGCAGTTTTCTATGCCCCGCCTCGTCTCCCCGCGGGACTCATCGATGGTCTTGCCGTGTTCCTTGCTCTGAACGACGGACATGTCTTCAAAGCGCTCCTCCAGCAGTTGGATGAGCCTGTGGAGATACCTCGCCCTTGAAACAGGAGGAGTTCTCCTCCACTCAGGAAAAGCCGCTTTTGCCGAACGGACGGCGGCATCGACCTCGCTATCCGTCGACATGGGGACTTCCCCGATGACGATGTCCAGGGCAGGGTTCCTGATCGGCCAAGTCTCTTTGGCGTCAGACTCCGTCCATTCGCCATCGATAAAATTCTTGACTCTCCCGAATTCCATAGCTCCCACTCCTTTCGATGATATTCTGTTCACTGGACCCTATGTGTGAAAAATATCTTTGCCTTTTCTGCCCCGTCTCCTCAACCATCCAGGTTGGACAGGGTCACAGCGCGCAATTAACCCACTCTCTCACGGTAGCGAGCTTAAAGTCCTTATAACAAAAAACTGTTTCCCAAGCATCACTAATTGCACTGTCCAGCCGGGGATAGCCTCCAGTGTCCTCCACGGCTAGAGTTGACCGCATTTTAAGGCAATCCTGTCTCCTTTTACTAGCTGGGCGCGACTACCTCGATGCTCCGGTGTCGGGCGGGGAGGTGGGCGCGAAAGCGGCATCGCTGACCATTATGGTCGGAGGGAAGCCGGAGGTCTTTGACCGGGTAAAGCCGCTGTTCGAACTCATGGGCAAAAACATCACCCTCCACCAGAAGGATCTCAACCTGGCGCTTTCTTCCGCTCGCGCCATCGGCGTCAGCCTACCGAACACGGCAACCTGTCAGGAGTTGTTTAATGCCTGTGCCGCCCATGACGGCAGCGCCTGGGATCATTCCGCAATGGTCCGTGCCCTTGAGATGATGGCGAACTTCGAGATTGGCCAGACGGCATCCTGAGGGAGAAAGAGCCGGCCCCAAATACGGGAATCATCCTTCAGTCCACTGAAGAAACTTCTTCTCTCCCTCGTAGGTCCCGATCAGTATCAGCTCCGCGTCCTCCTGGATCGGCGCCTGCGGATCGGGATTGATCGCCATGACGCCGTCGACCTTGATGGCGGCGACGGAGCACCCGGTCATCTGCCGGATCTTCGATTGGGCGAGATACTTGCCCACGAGCGCCTTCGGAGCCTTCAGGCGGAAAACGTTCAGACCCTCGGCCAACATCAGAGTGTCTTCGTTTCTCAGAAAATTGAAAATCGCGTTGGCCCCCAGGGAGGAATAGGACATGACGAAATCGGCGCCGGCCCGGTGAAGGGTGGACACATTGCGCTCCAGGTTCGCCCGGCTGAGGATTTGCATATCCGGCCGCAAACTTCGCAGGTATTTCGTCAGGTAGATGTTCGTGTCATCATCGTGGGTGGTGACCAGGGCCGCGGGGGCTTTTTCGATCCAGGCCTTTTGCAGCGTGCGGATATCTGCGGCGTCCCCTACCACGTAGTTTGCCTCCTCCTGTGCCCTCCGGGGGTTTTTCTCGATAATCAGGAAGGGCATGTCCCTTTCCTTGAACCGATCCGCGATGGTCTGGCCGACACGCCCACCCCCGACGATGAGGACAGGATTCGTCGTCAGACGGCAGATGTGGTAAAAGGAATAGACATCGTCATAGGCCGAAAGATTTTTTTTGGTGCCTGCCAGCACGAGGACGCTGTTGCGGTCGATTCTGCTCGAGGCATTGGGGATTCTGAACTGCCCCCGTTCCCAGATTCCCACCACACTCACTCCGAAGTCTTCCCTCACCCGGATTTCCGCGAGCGATTTTCCGACCAGAGGGGTTCCGAAGGCGGGGAACTCCGCAAGGATCAATTCATCAAACTCGCTGATGACGTTCGAGCGGCAGTCTCCGCCCACGGTCCAGGCCGCCAGGGAGCGGCCCAACATCTCATAAAGCTGAAGGACGCGCGTGCTCCCGGCCATTTGAAGGATGTCTTCGGAGTAAGGGGAATCGGCGGTGGCGACGATCGGGACCTGCTCATTGAGTTCGCGAACCGTGAAGGCAATGTTGGTGTTGATTTCGTCCCGATGAGTGGCCACGACAAGAGAAGCTCGGTCAATGCGCATTTTGCGGTAGGTTTCGGGATCGTCGATGATCCCTACGGCAACGCGAATGCCCGCATCGTAGAGCTCCAATGCCTGCCGGAGGTCGTCCACAATCAGAACATAGTCGTGGTGGTGACTTTTCAGCTTTTCGATGAGGGCTATGGTCACCGGGTCATAGGCGGTGAGGATCACGTGGGCTTTGGTTTCCGGCGGGAGCTCCTTGGGTGCCCGGTTTCTGGATTCGGTTTCGATCCACGGCGCGTAGAAAAACTTGATAAAGGTGAAAGGAAGCAGGGTGAGAAGGAAGACCACCCCGGAAAGAAGCACGATGATGGAAAACGCGCGGCCCAAATCCGAATGGAACGTAATATCGCCGAAACCCAAGGTGGTCATCACCGTGAGAGTCCAGTAAATGCCGGTGATCCAGGAATAGTCCCGCCCTTCATAGGCCATGAGAAAATGGAAAGCGATGCTGTAAACGGTCACGAGGATGACGAGAACGAGGAGGAATTTGAAAAGCAGGCGGAGATTGCGCTTGGTGCTTTCGCCATGAACAAAATAGCCGAGGATGGAGGGGTAATACTTCACGGCTTTTTTCCAAGACCCCGAATGATCAGGTTGCGGGAACGGGTCTCACGGTCAATTTGGTCGTCTTGGTGCGCTAAAATCGAGGCGGCGGCAAGGGCCGCCGCCTCAAGAGCAGAGGGGCGGATTACTTCTTCGCCTCTTTCATCCTTTTTTCATAGCCGTCCCGGACCGCCTTCAGTTCTTCCGGGGTCCTGCAGATCTGCTCGGCCTGGATGGACTGGAGATTCTTCAGAACCGCGAAACCATATTTTTCGCTGAACAGAGTTTCACCCCAGACCACATCCTCTACAACCGAGTGATCCTCTTTGCGCATGATCTTCCAGCCCTCGGGCGTCTCCCAGGCCAGAGGTTCGCTTTCTATGGCTTTGATCACTTTCTGCGGCTCCGTGCTTCGGGCCCTTTCTATGGCGGCCTTGAGGAAATAGACTCCTGCATAGGTCTCTTGGGCCATGTAATCAGGGTACTCCTTAAAGCGATCCAAGTAGCTTTTGACGAAATTCCGGTTCATAGCCGTATCCGGAGAGAGAAAGAAGTAGCGAGCGGCCACGAATATTCCATTAGGCATGTCTTTGGCAAGGGGGACCAGCGTCTCCAGAGCAGCACCGTCCGTGAAGGCAAACTTCACACTGTTGAACAAGCCGGTGGGCAGAGCCTGTTTTACGAAGTTGACCGCATCATTTCCCCAAAGAGAGGACCAGACCGCGTCAGGTTTGGTTTCTACGATTTTTTGAATGAAAGGCGTGAAATCCTTTTCCATGAGCTTGGGCCACAGCTCGCCCACAATCTCAACGTCAGGCTGAAGCTCCTTGAGCTTTGAAACAAAAGAGGCCCAGGACTCGCGTCCGTAAGCGTAATCCGGCCCGATGTTCATCCATTTCTTGTAGGCCTTCGGAGCCATGAAGTAAGCGCCTGCCCGGGAGTGCATCATGGCATTGCTGAGCGTGCTGAAGAGGTACGAGTTGAATTTGGCATCGGTCAGGGAGTTGGCCGCGGCCTGGGTGAGAACGAGGATTTTCTTTTCCTGCAAAGCCAAGTCAGCCAAGGCCACAGCAATGGCGCTGGATGTGGGTCCCATGACAAAGTCCACTTTGTCTTTCTGGGTGAACTTCTTGAAGATCTCAACGCCCACCTCGGGCTTCATCTTGTCATCTTCAAAGATGGCCTCCACCTTTCTGCCCAGGATTCCCCCTTTGGCGTTGATTTCATCCAGGGCGAGGTGAACCGCCTGTGAACCGTGCTTGCCGTAGCCGCCCATGGGCCCGGACATGATGAAAAGAACGCCCAGTTTAATAGGTTTGGTGGGTTTCTCCGCGGCCAGAGCAGGACCACAAACCAGAACGATCGAAAGAAAGCACAAAACGATTCCCAATTTCCATCCTCTGTTGATCATGGTTGTTCCCCTTTCACCTTGTGGTTTTTGAAAAACGTTCTTATCGCTACAGAGAAAACTTGATTCAGTCAAAAGAGAGGAGTGAATCCATCGTTGCGCAGGCATTGATACAAGAAGGAATGATAGGGAAAAATCCTGGAGCCGTCAATAACGAAAACACCTGTGAGAACAATCTCGTTGACTGTTCGGGCTTGCTCAAATACCATCCCGGCAAAACACAGAAAGATCACGAGATGGAAAGCCATGCAGGAGGACCCGAAGGCGAAGGAGACATCTATGTGTGGACATCAGGGTAAGCTTCTCAAGGTCAACTTGTCCGACGGACATGTTGAAGAGGAAAGCTACAGCGCGGATTATGCGGAGATGTTCCTGGGGGGCAACGGCTTTGCCGCCAAGATGATCTACGACAGCGTTCCTGCTGATGTGGAGCCATTCGATCCTGGAAATGCGGTTGTCTTCACGGTCGGTCCTTTGACCGACACGCCGGTTTGGGGGTCAAGCCGCGGGCACATGGCTTCCATCTCGCCGCTCACCGGTTTCTTCTTCGACTCCAACTATGGAGGTCAGTTCGCCGTAGCCCAAAAGAGAGCGGGTTACGACGCCATCCTGGTCAAAGGGTCCTCTTCTGAGCCTGTCTATATTGCCGTCACGGATCAAGGAGCAGAAATCAGGAGCGCCGCTTCTTTGTGGGGGAGAAGCACAGAGGAGACAATTGAAGCTCTGCAGTCACAGGCAGGGGAGGGTGCGATCTGTGGGAGCATAGGGCCTGCCGGGGAAAACCGAGTGCTTTTCGCCAACGTGGTTTTCGGTGGGAAGCGGACGGGCGTTGCGGGAAGAGGCGGCTTGGGCGCGGTCATGGGCGCGAAAAATCTCAAAGCCGTGGTGGTGAAAGGATCAAAGCGCACGCAGGTCGCTGATCGCGACTCCCTCACCAAAGTCCTGAAAGCAAGGTATCCCTTTCTCAGGAAGAACACGGCACCCTTCAAGACCCTGGGCACCCCTTTCCTTGTCCATCTCATTAACTCTCTGGGTTTGCTCGGAACGCGGAACAATGCAGGGGAAGTCTTTCCTCATGCGAGGGACATCAGCGGCGAATTCATGAGAGAGAAATACTGGGAGAGAAACACGGCTTGCTACGGCTGCCCCGTGGCATGCGGGAAAATGGTGCACGTGAGGAGGGGGGAGTACGCCGGTAAAACAGTGAAGATGCCTGAGTATGAAACCCTTTACGCCTTTGGCTCCATGATGGACAATCGGGATCTTGATTGCATCATCGAGGCGAATCACCTGTGCAGTCTGATGGGCGTAGACACGATTTCCATGGGGGTGACCCTTGCTTTTGTAGCCGAATGTTTGGACAAGGGCATCATCAAGGAGCAGGATCTGGTTGGCCGGGTGGTTTTTTCCAACGGAGAATCGTTCACGGAACTCATCAGAAAGACCGCAAGCAGGCAAGGGATTGGACATCTCCTCGCCATGGGATCCGCGCGCATGGCAAAGGTTGTCAGAGGAGATGCTCATAGGTGTCTTTACGAGGTAAAAGGACTTGAAATAGCGGGCCATTCGGCGCGAGGATTGAGAAACATGTCCTTGTCCTATGCGGTCTCCACCCGAGGCGGCAGTCACCATGACGGCCAGCCGAATTATCTTGCCGTGGACCCTGATCCGGGATTTGCGGCGCAGCCGCAGTTCATCTTCAGAAACAACGCCTTCACTGCAGTAGGCGATTCCCTGGTGCTGTGTCGCTTCATTGCAGCAAGAGGGTTTGGAACTCCCCTCAATGAAGACATGGCCAAACTGGTCAATGGGGTCACCGGATGGAAGTTGAACCTGAAGGATCTCGAAAGGATCGGAGAGAGGATCTACAACCTGGAGCGGCTCATCAATGTTCGCCGCGGGGTCAGCCGGAAGGACGACACGCTTCCCCTTCGGGCCATGAGTGAACCCATCCCTGACGGCCCGCTAAAAGGCCGGTTCTGCCCGCCAAAGGATCTCGATGCCATGCTGGATACCTACTACGAGCTGAGAGGGTGGACCCCGGAGGGCATTCCTACGGACGGGAAGCTCAAAGAACTGGGGCTGATGTGATCGTAATAAGCCCCACGGGTCATGACTCCCCCCTCCCCTTCGTCCCCTCTCCTCCTGAGGCGGACAAGCCGCCAGGGGAGGGGAAACTGGTTGTCGGACAGGCTCAGAAGAGCGTTTTCGATCTTCTTGCCAGGCCGTCAACGTGTCACTCGCGGAGCTTTTCGGCTTTCACCGCGCTCACCTTGAACTCCGGGATCTTGGCAATCGGGTCGAACGCCGCATTGGTGAGCATGTTGGCCGGGCTCTCGCCGAAATGGATGGGAAGGAAAAAGACTCCGGGCTCCACTGCGCGGCTCACCCTAGCCGGCGCTTCCATCCTGCCCCGCCTGGAGGAGAGAACCACGGAGTCGCCCTCTTGGATATGGAGGCTTACCGCGTCCTCGGGGTTGATCTCCACGTAACCCGTTATCTGCTCGGCATCGAGATGACGAGAGATCCTGCTCATGGTGCCGGTGTGATAGTGTGCGAACATCCGGCCGGTGGTGAGCAGGTAAGGGTATTCCTCATCCGGCATTTCCGCGGGGTCGAGGTAAGAAACGGCGTGAAACTTTCCCTTTCCGCCCGGTCTCAGGAACCGCTCCTTGTGAAGATAGGGGGTACCCGGGTGATTCGGCTCAGGACAGGGCCAAGTCAGCCCGTCGAGGCCGAGCCTTTCATAGCTCATGCCGGCGTAGCTGCGGGTGAGGGATGTCATCTCCCGGAAAATGTCCTCCGGAGAGTCATAAGCCATGGGGTATCCCATGGCATTGGAAAGGCGGACCAGGATTTCCCAGTCCGCCAAGCTATTGCCGATGGGTTCGATCGCCTTGCGTATTCTCATGCACCGGCGCTCGGTGTTGGTGAAGGTTCCCCCCTTTTCGGCCACAGAAGCAGCAGGAAAGACCACGTCCGCCACCTGGGAAGTTTCTGAAAGAAAGAGCTCCTGGACAACCACCAGATCCAGCTTCCGAACGGCCCTATCCAAGTGATTCCAATCCGGGTCACTCAGCTTCGGGTTTTCTCCAATCACATAAAGGGCTCTCAGTCGGCCTTCCTCAATGGCAGGAACCATTTCCGTGATGGTGTAGCCCACCCGTTCGGATAGTTTCCTGTTCCAGGCCTTTGAGAACTTGGCATTCGCCCCAGGATCATTCACCGGCTGATATCCTGGAAAGATGTTTGGGAGCCCGCCCATGTCGCAGGCCCCCTGCACGTTGTTCTGCCCTCGCAGAGGATTGACGCCGCCGCTTCGCACGCCCACGTTGCCGCAGAGCAAGGCCAGATTGCAGCAGGATTTCACGTTGTCGACTCCGGTGGAGTGCTGGGTAATGCCCATGGCATAGAGGAGGGTGGCAGGGTGATTCGCGGCGTACAGCTCAGCCATTTTCTCGATCTGTGCAGGGTCCACACCGGTGACAGCCTTCACCCTCTCAGGCGAGTATGGAGCCACGACCGCTTCCAGTTCTTCGTACCCTTCGGTTCTCTCCTGGATGTAATCTTTTGCCTGCCACCCGTTTCGGATGATCACGTGCATCATGCCGTTCAAGAGGGCCACATCACTTCCGAGGCGATGATGGACCGCCACGTCTGCAAATCGGCTCAGTTGGATGTTTCTGGGGTCTGCGACGATGAGCTTTGCCCCTTTTTCTTTGCCCCGGTAGATGCGCGTTGCGATCAGAGGGTGACATGCGGTGGTGTTCGATCCAATGACGAAGATGGAGCCTGCGTCCTCGATTTCGGCAATCGAGTTGGTCATGGCTCCGCTTCCGAAGGCCGCGGCAAGACCTGCCACGGTGGAAGAGTGTCAGAGCCGGGCGCAGTGGTCCACGTTGTTGGTGCCTATCACGGCCCGGGCGAACTTCTGAGCGAGGTAGTTTTCTTCATTGGTCATCTTGGCGGAGAGGAGCACTCCCACGCTGTCGGGGCCGTGCTGGTTCACGATGGCCGTGAGCCTTTCGGCGGTGTAAGAGAGGGCCTCTTCCCATGTGCATTTCACGAATCGGCCGTCTTTTTTGATGAGCGGGGACTTCAATCGCATAAAGCTGTTCACGTACTCGTGGAGGTTCCAGCCCTTGATGCAGAGCTTTCCCTGATTGACGGGATGGGTTTTCAACGGCAGGGTGCCGACCAGATTTCCATCCGCAACCTGGAAAAGCACGCCGCACCCCGTGCCGCAATAGGAACAGATAGAAGGAACAAACTTGAAGGTCATCACCGTTTCCCCCAGTAGCCCTCCGCCCGCCTCACCCCTGGCCTAAAGCTGGCCACTGTGGTGTGGCTTCTTCGTTGTTCTGTTTTTACAGAGACCCCCATGGCCTTTCCCTGTGTTTATTTCAAAAAGCTAACCTGTTCCCTCTCATATGGGTTTGGGTTCCAAAGTCACCTCTTTGCCGAGAAGATTCAGGGGAGACAAATTAGAGCCTGCTCCCGTCTCATAGCCAAAGACCTCTTTGACGATTTCGTTGACCTTCCTGTAAAGGACTCTGAGTGGAATCTCAGCAGGACAAGCCTCTTCGCACAGTCCACAATCCGTGCATCGGCCTGCCATGTGGACGGCCCGGACTAGATGAAACAGGGGGACCTCGGGAGGGAGTCTTCCCGTTCCCACGAGGTCCGCGTTCTCCAGGCTGCATTCGGTGCAGAAGCAGACAGGACAAATATTCCGGCACCCGTAGCACTTGATGCACTTTTGAAACTCATACATCCACCTGGAAAAACGCTCCCAGGGTTCAAGGCGGTCCAGGTCCCGGAGGTCGGCATGGAACGCGATGCCCACGGCCTTTTTGACATTTCCGGTCTCTTTCTCCTGAAGAGAGGGGGCGGCCGCAACCGGGAGGACTTTGATTCTCCTCTCTTCAATCTGATTCCATGCTTGGAGAACTTTCAAAGTCCGCTGGTCCCCTTCCTGCACCGGAAGGCCGACGGTGGCTTCAGGATGCAGGCGTACCAGTTGCCACGCTATTTTCTCAAGCGGATAAAGGGCTGATCCAACGACCAGTTCATTCACCTCCCCGATCGAATCCCTGGTGAAGACATGGGGCAAAGAGTGTCCATCCGTGATCCGGTAGGCAAGGAAAAGATCCACCACGCCCTGTTCAAGCCACTCCCGAACCTGTTTGATGATCTCGTGATCCATGGTTCAGTGCCCTCTTGCTCCCCCTCCCCATTACCCGCCAGACTTATGGCGGGTGAATCCCCTCCCACAAAGGGAGGGGAAGTCTCCAGGGTGAACGATATTTCCCTCCCCCTCGATGGGGGAGGCTAGGCGGGAGTGAAGTCTTTCCGCAAACAAACCGTTGTCCCTATTCAAAGGGGAGGGCCCCATGCGCCTTATCTTTTCCGTAAATTCGGTAATGGCGCGGACATATTTCTGAGCCTCAGCAGAAGAGATCCACACAAGGCTCAAGCGATCCTCCAGCCCCACGAACCCCACCAATTCCTGAAGGAGGGTGATTCTCTTGACGGTCATGTAATTACCGTACAGGTAATGGCAATCCCCGACGTGTCACCCTCCCACCAGGACCCCGTCTGCTCCGCTCTGAAAAGCCTTCAGCACGTGGTGAGGCGAAACAGTGGCCGAGCACATGACCCTGATGGCCCGGAGGTTGACAGGGTACTGAAGCCGGCTCACCCCTGCCAAGTCCGCCGCACCGTAAGCACACCAGTTGCAGAGAAAGGCGAGGATTCTAGGTTCAAAACAGTTATCCGTCATTTTTCCCTCCTCGGGCTAGACTTCTCCCTCCCCTTTATCCCCTCCTCCATCCTCCGCAGTACCCTCGCCACGGAGAGCCGGTGCCAAGGAAGGGGACCCGGGCTGCTCAAAAACGTCCAGATACAAGGCGCCCGAAGTCCCGAGGAGTGAGACGTACAGTCCAGTACGTCGCAATAACGAGGGATGAGGGCAACGCCGTAGATGGGCGTTTTTCAGCAGCCTGTTATAAGAGCGCACTTCTGATTTGCGCATAGAGTTGCCTGTGATCAAAGCCGCTCAGCACCACCGCCTCTGAGGGACAGGTGGCGGCACACGCCCCACACCCTTTGCACAAGGCCTCGTTGATTTCAGCGGCATGCTTCTCCCTGTTCAGGGTGATTGCTTCATAAGGGCAGACCTGGATGCACCCCATGCACGCGGAACATCGCTCAGCCAGGATGCGTGAAACAATGCCTCCGACCTGGATGCTTTCCCTGCTCAGGAAGGTGAGCGCTCTTGACGTGGCGGCCAGGGCATGGGCGACGCTTTCGTCAATGGGTTTGGGATAATGAGCCATGCCGCAGAGAAAAAGCCCAGGCGTGGCAAACTCCGAAGGCCCGAGCTTTGCGTGAGCTTCTACAAAGAACCCCTCTTCGTTCACAGGGATCTTGAACAGCTGCGCCAGGTGTTCATTCCTGTGAGGGACCACGGCAGAGGCGAGAACCAGGAGGTCCGCTCTCATGCGCACCGTCTGTCCCAGGTTCTGGTCCATGACTTCGATCTCAAGCCCTTCTTCCTTCGGCGTGATCTCCGGCTTACGGTCCGCAGCATACTGGATGAAGACAACCCCTGCGAGACGGGCGTTTCGGTAAAGGTATTCCCTCTCGCCATAGGTCCGGATGTCCCTGTAGAGGATGGTGATGTTCATGTCCGGATGGAGTTCCTTCAAATGAAGGGCACTCCCGATGGAGTGGGTGCAGCAGACTTTCGAGCAATAGGGTCTTTTCGGTTCGCGGGAACCGACACACTGGATGAACACCGCGGAGCGGATGTCCCTCAACGATGGATCGTGATGCAGGAGCTTTTCGTCCAGCTCAAGATGGGTGAGCACCCTGGGGTCGTGACCGTAATGATATTCCTCAGGCTTGTGTTCTTGGGCCCCTGTGGCGATCACCGCGATCCCGTGATCCAGGATCTCTTCCTGTGATCCTGACCGTAGAGTCGATTTGAACTTGCCCACAAAGCCCTCGACCTTGCTCACTTCCGTCTCAAGGTGGATCCGGATGTTCGGGTCGGACGCCACAGCCTCAAGGAGTTCCCTGAGGTTCTGCTGGACGTCTTCTCCCTGCCATGTCTTGAAGAGGCGGCGGGCTTGTCCTCCTAAGAGCGAAGAGCGCTCCACAAGGGCCACGGTGTAACCATGGAGGGCCAGGTTTTTCGCAGCCGTCATTCCCGAGATTCCGCCGCCCACCACCAAGGCCTTCGGGCACATGGGGATGTCGGTTTCCATGAGAGGCCCCATCAGGGAAACCTTGGCCACAGCCATCCGAACCAGGTCTTTTGCCTTTTCCGTGGCGCCTTGTGGATCAGATGCGTGAACCCACGAATCCTGGTTCCGTATGTTGGCCATCTCCAGAAGGTACTTGTTCAAACCGGCGCTCACCATGGTCTCCTGGAAAAGGCCTTCGTGGGTTCTCGGCGTGCAGGCTGCGACCACAATCCGGTTGAGGCCCTGGTCGAGAATGAGGGCCCGCATCTTGTCCTGGGTGTCCTGGGAACAGGTGAAGAGGTTCTCTGTGACAAAGGTCACGTTGGGCAAGGTCCTTGCGTAGGCCGCCACCTCAGGGACGTTGACGATCCCTCCGATGTTCTTTCCGCAGTGGCAGATAAAGACCCCGATCTTCGGATCTTCCCGGGTGATCTCTTTTTCCAGGGGTCTGATGGTCTTCCGGGTTTGGGTGTGACGAGCCTGAGTGAGTCGTCCCGTGGCTGCACAGGCGGCTGCGCCTGCTTCAATCACGGACTGGGGAATGTCTTTGGGCCCCTGAAAAGCACCGCATACATAGATGCCCTTCCTGGAAGTGGCCACAGGATGGAAGGAGGAGGTTTTGCAAAACCGGCCCTCTGTCAAATCAATGCCGAGATTCTGTGCAAGACTCACCGCTCCGGAGGCTACTTCCAAACCTACGGACAGGACGACCATGTGAAAGGTCTCCTCCACTTGTTCACCCTGGGGATTGACGTAAGGAATGAGGAGATCTCCTTTTTCCCGGGCAGCGTCGATAGCGGGCACTCGGCACTGGATAAAGCGGACCCCGTGCTTTTTCCTGGCATCCTCAAGGTATTTTTCAAAATCCTTTCCGTGGGTGCGCAGGTCCATGTAGAAAATAGCGCAGTCCAGATTGCCGCCAGCGTGTTCTTTTGCGACGATCGCTTGCTTGACGGCGGCCATGCAGCACACAGAGGAGCAGTACCCATTGTCGCAACGGTGAAGATCCCTTGACCCGACACACTGAATCCATGCCACCTTCTCCGGAACCCTTTCATCCGAAGGCCGGTGCAGGTGCCCCTGATAAGGGCCTGTGGCGCTCAGAACCCGCTCGAATTCCAGGCTCGTCACCACATTGGGGTTTTTCCCGTAGCAATAGGCAGGATGCTTTGAAGGGTCAAAGACCGTAAACCCCGGGGCAAGGAGGATAGAGCCGGTGCGGATGATTCTCCTCTGTTCCCTTTGCTCAAAGTCAACCGCATGGCTAGGGCAGTATTTCTCGCAGGCCCGGCACTTTCCTTTCTGGAAATAGATGCAGTGGTCCCTATCAATCACATACTTGAGGGGAACGGCCTGAGCGTATTTCACATAGGCGGCTTTCCGGTTGCTCAGTCCCTCGTTGAACTCATCAGGAGTTTTCTTCGGGCATTTTTCCGCACAGGCCCCGCAGGCAATGCAACGAGCCATGTCCACGGACCGGGGATGGGTGAGGACTTCCACGCTGAAGGCGCCGTCCTCCCCTTGCACGTCCGTGACCTCGGACAGGGTCAGGAGCTCGATGTTCAGGTGCCGGCCGACCTCGACCAGCTTGGGAGCCAGGATTCACATGGCGCAGTCATTGGTGGGAAAGGTCTTGTCCAGCTGGGCCATGGTGCCGCCGATGGCCGGGGACCTCTCCACGAGGTGCACAAAGAACCCGGAATTGGCCATGTCCAGCGCCGCCTGCATCCCGGCAATTCCGCCTCCAACCACCATCACCGAACCTTGCGTGTCCTGGTTTGGACGGATAGGGTTCATGCCCCCCTCCAGGCTACCAGGCCTCTCGTTCCAGGCGCTTGTAGATGAACATGAGCTGCTTTTGAGTCAGTTCACCCACGTTTTGATTGATCCATCGCAGGTCTCCTGACACGATGGCCGCCTTGGCTTCATTGGAGAGGTGATAGCCGCTGAGCGCCTCAGATCCGACCTCCATCAGATCTCTCCAGAAGCTCCGGTCCTGAGTGGTCCTGTCCAAGACCCGGCTGACCTCGCGGCGTTGAATCAGGCGCTCCTGTTCGGTCACGGCCGGGGCAACTTTTACTTCGGGCACAGCCTCCTTCTTCACTTTGACAGCCTTTGCCACTGCTGCCTTGAACTCGTCTTCGGTGAAGGGTTTGGGCAGATAGTCCAGGGCCCCGAGCTTCATGGATTCCACAGCCGAGACGACCGAGGCGTACCCCGTCATGACGATGACCTCTGTTTCCGGCTTGGTCTCTTTGATCAAGCGGAGGACTTCCATGCCGTCCATGTCCGGCAACCTCAGGTCTGCGACCATGAGGTCATAGTTTTTTCCTGTCAAGGAACCGAGAGCACGGATTCCTGTATCCGCCAGGGATACACGATACCCTTGTTCCGAGAGAACCATTTTGAGCCCCTCAGCCAGGCTCGGTTCATCTTCCATGATGAGGATGCGAGGGTGGCCAGGGTCTTCCGAATCAAAGTCCTCGCCCTCCACATCCCACCGGGCTTTCTTCGTTTCGACTCTGTCCGGCTCTTGCTTGAGGGTGGCTTCTTTCCCCTCTTTGAAGACGTTCTCCACCGCTGTTTTGAAATCATCGCCCCAAAAGGGTTTTGGCAGGTAGTCGGACACGCCGAGCTTCATGGCATCCACGGCCGAGGATACAGAGGGGTAACCGGTGATCACAATCACTTTGGTTGCCGGGCGCTTGGCTTTCACCTCACGAACCACTTCCATGCCGTCCATGTCCGGCAATCTCAGGTCCGCCACCAGCAGATCCACCCCCTTTTTCCTCAACGTGTCCATGGCGCTCCGGCCTGTGAAGGCAAGGTCCACCTCGTAGCCTTCGTCCTCCAGGATCATCTGCAAGCCCTCGGCCACACTCGTCTCATCTTCCATGATCAGGATTTTCTGTCCTTTCGCAGAATCCACCCCGACACCCCATTCCGCATTGTTCATATCCTTCATACAGATCCCTCCTTTCCTCGGAATCTTTGATGCCTCCGGGACGCATTCATCCTTTGCATAGAGGCTAGAGCAATTTTTGTTCCAAGGAAGAGATGAGATAGAGAAAAAGTCTGATTTTAATACCCCGTGTTTCCAATAGGTTAAAAAGTGAACCGGAATGGCGCCGGGTTGAGGAGGGTTCAGCCGTATAGATCTTTATATGGTTGAAAATCGATGAAGAAGGATATGTAGTTGTTATCTAAAGAAGTTGCCAGCGTATAGAAGCCAATACGGTTCCGAGAAGGCTCTGGCGCTTGCTAGGGTTAACATATTTGTCATTTCGATGGAGCGAAGCGACTGAGAAATCTTAGATCTGATTCTAGAAAGATTTCTCCCGACCGTCGAAATGACATTGGAACGGTATCTCCCAATTCCTCGATTCGGCCCTAGCCTTTCTCTGCAGATTCGGTTGGTGAGATGTGATGCTTTTTCATCAGCGCAGAGAAGTTGGATCTTTGCATGCCGACCTTAGATGCCGCCAGCGTGATGTTGCCTCCGGATTCCTTCAGCGCCCTAACCAAGAAATCTTTCTCGATACCGGCAAAGGTGCCTTTCAAAAGAGTTGTCTTGACCTTCTTGAGTTCTTCAAGGGTGGCCGGTGCCCCATCTGCTGTCAGAGGTCTTCTGGACTGCATGTGGTCCATCATGTCCGGGAGACTCACCACACTCTGATCCGCCATGATGACCAGACGCTCCACCACGTTCTTGAGCTGTCTAATGTTCCCGGGCCAATCATGATTTACGAGCTCTTCCAGGGCGTCGGCTGTGAATCCGTTGATCCTCTTTCCGGTTTTTCTGCAAAAGACGCGGAGGAAGTGATAAGCCAGCCTGGGAATGTCGTCTTTTCTGTCTCTCAAAGGGGGCAGTGTCAGGGGAAAAACATTGAGCCGGTAAAAGAGATCTTCCCTGAAGGAGCCGTCAGCAACCATCCCCCGGAGATCTTTGTTGGTCGCGGCAATGATTCTCACGTTGGTTTTCTTGAACTGGGTCGACCCGACCGGTTTGTATTCTCGCGTTTCGAGAACTCGGAGCAGTTTGGCTTGCATTTCCATGGAGAGGTTCGCCACGTCATCGAGAAAAAGGGTACCCTCGTTGGCCACCTCAAAGATCCCTATCTTGTCCTGCACAGCGCCCGTGAAGGCTCCTTTCACATGGCCGAACAGTTCGCTCTCCAGGAGTCCGGGCGACAGGGTGCTGCAGTCCACAGGGATGAACTGCTTGGTCGAACGGTTGCTGTGGGAATGGATCGCTCTGGCAAAGAGCTCTTTTCCTGTCCCGCTTTCCCCCGTGAGAAGCACGGTGCTGTCCGTGGGGCCCACCTTCTTGATGGCTTCAAAGATTCGAAGGACCATGGGGTCTTCGCCCACGATGCTGCTGAAGCTGAAGCGATCGAGAAGTTCTTTTCTGAGAGCGAGGTTCTCGAGGATCAGCCTCCTTTTCTCCGCCGCCCTCTCCACACTGAGCACCAACTCATCCTCGGAAAAAGGCTTGGCGAGATAATCAAAGGCCCCGAGCTTCATGGCGTCCACAGCGTTCTTGACCGTGGAGTACCCGGTCATCACGATAATGCTCTCCCCAGGCTTTTCCTTCTTCAGGGTGCGAAGGATGTCCATGCCGTCCAGGTCGGGGAGCTTCATGTCCAAAAGAATGACTTCATAGCTCCCTTGGAGGATGGCCTCCAGCCCCTCTCTTCCTGTCATGCGGGATTCGACCGAATGCCCTCGGTCGGCGAGGCACTCGCGGCATCCCTCGCAGATCACCGGTTCGTCGTCAATGACCAGGATGCGGATCGGTTCCACGGTTCGAGACTCCTCCCCCCTCAGGTTTTCGCCTGGTCATAAGGCAGCCTGATCGTCATGGTGGTTCCACGGCCGGGCTGGCTGCTCACCCTGATCTGACCGCCGTGTTTCTGGACGATCCCGTAATTCACGGCGAGCCCAAGGCCGGTTCCTTTCGGTTTCGTGGAAAAGAAGGGTTCGAAAATCCTCTCCAGATGCTCTTGCGGGATGCCCATTCCACTGTCTTCGATCTCCACAACGACCCCTTGGTTGTCTTCATCCCTGTAACTTCGGATGGAGACCTGACCCTGTCCCTGAATCGCCTCAATGGCGTTCATGAAGAAATTGATGAAGACCTGCTCGATCTGATTGACGTCGATGAGGACATTCGGGAGATTGTCGGAGAGATGCTTCTCCAAGGAGATTCGGTTGAGGCGAAACTCGTTGGCCAAAATGCTCAAGGCTTTGTTGATGACCTCGTTGAGGTCGGCCGGGGCTTTTAAAGGCTCCCTCTCCCTGGAGAACTCGAGGAGATCCTGAATGATTCCCCGGCACCGGATCGTTTCGTGGATGATCACTTCCAGCCCCTTCTTGAGCGGGCCTGTTTCAGGCACTTTCTTGACCAGGTTGGAGCTGTAGAGCAGAATTCCGGCAAGGGGATTGTTGATCTCATGGGCGATGCCCGCAGCCATTCTGCCCAGGCTGGAGAGCTTGTCCGCCTGGATCGCAAGGTGGTCGTATTGGAGCTGTTGCTTCTCGATCAGGCGAGCCTTGTCAATCGCCAGGGCACACTGCTCGGCAATGGCGACGGCAAAGTCCAATTCTTCCTCGGAGAACTCCCGCCTTTTGTCAAAGAAAATCCGCAAGATTCCGACCACGTTTTGTCCCACGAAGAGAGGGAGGTCGACCATCATCTTGATCCCCTCTTCCTTAGCCTCCTTCGGATATTGCACACGAGGGTCTGTTTCAAGATCTTTTATGAGGATGGCTCTGTTCTCCTGGCAGATTTCCTGGATCACCTTGGTGCTGGAGACGTGCCCCTTGGAGAGATACCGGTCGCTCAAGCCATAGGCCGCATTCAACTCCAACTCACCGGTTTTCAAGTTGAGGATCCTCAGGATCGACCCTCTGGCATTGAGAGCCTCCGCAGTTTTTCTGACGGCCAGGTGCAGAACCTCTTCCACTCTCGTGCTGGAGTGTATGGATTTGCTGATGTCCCTGAAGGTGTAATAAAAAGTTTGAATGGTGCTGTTCTCCATGGCAAACCTCCGCAGAGCCCCGGTCGATTCGTTTCGGCTAAAATCGGTCAAGGACTGTCCGGCCTGGACAA
>CAZOLJ010000075.1:0-21252 GCA_964580575.1 uncultured Desulfobacteraceae bacterium | reverse complement strand
CGGTGTGACGGCCAAAAGCTGTCAGGTGGGTTCGATTCCCATGCACTTCCGCCAAAAAAAAATCAAGGGGATACCCTTTGAGGGTTATCCCCTTTCTCTTCCGCCTAAGTATCGATGAACAACCGTCATTCCGTGCCAACTTCAGCAGCCTCTACCCTTTCGAGTCGTTCTATTCTGCGTCTAAGCCCATTGATTTCGTGGGCTGCCTGAAATATGCACCAGAAGTTCCATAATGCGGAAACCAGCAGCCAGACACAGGAGAAGAACCACTTATTCTCATACAACTCGCTCGCTATAACAAATAGTCCAAAGTTCAGTAGGAGCACCAAAACACCACTAACTCCCTTTTGTCCCCATAGTCCTTCAACCTTTATTCGTTCAAGAAATCCCATGCTTGTCCCCTTCCCATAACCCATTGTACGGTACTGCCCTTTAAATCCCTATCCTCACTCGGGTGGTCTTTGATCTTTTCACCGATCATCGATTGGCTTAGAAGTCTAGCCCGTAAACCATTTCTTCGTCCCCTTCTTTCGTAGGTAATCTTCCACAGCCTTGATGATAAGGTCTTTCAGGGTGATCTCTTCCAATGCTGCCTTGGCCTTTGCCTCTCTGTGAAGGTTGTCTGGAAAGTCTCTCAGGTTGACGGTTGCCATACATCACCTCCATATTTAGCTTTGATACTAAGGTATCATCCGGGTTATAGGTGTCAAGCCCTGCTTTCGGGCTCCTTTACTTTCCTCTGTTGGCCTTTTTGGAGGTGCAAACCCTACCCCCAAAAGTAGGGTTTTACCCTATTGCCAGGGGAGGCAAAAAGGTCCTTTCAGCGGGTCACGAACCTTCCCACCCTTGCAGCACATTTCGAGCTACTTGTCAGTCAAGATTTGGCGGGAGATTTTGTTTCCCGTGCACTTCTGCCAAAACACTTCAAAGGGGATAACCTGTGCTGGTTATCCCCTCTTTCTTTGGGCATTCTCATGGATAAGAAAGACTCAAACCTTTTTCTCTTTCCACTCCTCAAGCTTGGCGTGATTCCAGCGCACACAGAAGGCGACTTTCCCTTTTGTCACCAGCTTGGTGCAGGTGTCATCGCAGTCCGAAGCGCAGTGAATGATCTCGCTCTCTCTTCCCTCTTTCACTTTTGACGGCCACTCGGGATCAGCCCACAGCACCCGCGCAAGCCCGATCAAGTCAGCCTTTCCTTCCGCCAGCACGCTCTCCGCAAAAGCTCCGCTGGAGATCCGCCCTGCGGCTACGACCGGGACATCCACTGCCTTTTTGACGGCAGCCGCCAGATCGGCCATGTACCCTTCTTTTCGAGACGCTTGGATCACATCAGCCAGGAAGAAGGATTCGTAGGTTCCCCCCATGACCGAGATATAGGCCACGCCAGCCGCAGCCAGAGCCCGGGCGTACTGAACGGATTCGGCAAGCTTCAAGCCGTCCGGCAGCCATTCGTCCGCCAGGAACCGGTATCCCACAGGAAAATTGCCGACTGCTGCCTTGACCTCTCGCACCACCTCCAAAGGGAATCTCTGCCGGTTTTCCAGCGAGCCGCCATACTCATCGTCCCGCTTGTTCGTTCTTGGCGAAACAAAGGATGAAAGAAGATATCCGGTTCCGCCGTGCAACTCGACCATGTCGAATCCCGCCTTTTTGACTCTCACGGCCGCTTCGGCAAATTTCATGGCGATCGCCCGCATCTCATCCTTGGTCAAAGCCCTGGGCATGCGGCCGAAGGTCTGCACAGCGGATGGCGCAAGCGCCGGATCAGCGATAGCAGCAAAGCGCCCTGCATGATTGATTTGGAGTGACGCGATTGCGCCCTGTTTTTTGATGGTGGCCGCCAGCTTGGTCAAACCCTCCATATTTCCGTCTGTATCTGCGCGCAGGGTTCGATTGGATCCGCTCCCTGTGGGATAGTCTACGGCTGCGTTCTCAACCACGACCATGGCGACTCCGCTTTTTGCCATCAATCGGTAATGATCCAGAAAGAGATCGCTCACCGTACCGCCCTCCCCTGCGTAACCGAGATACAATGGCGCCATGGTCAGTCGGTTCTTCAGCTCTCTGCCCCCAACCTTGATCTTAGAAAAAAGATGAGAGTACATATCAGCCTCCTTTCTTTGCTTCATCTTTATCCCAATCCATAGTAAGATGCAAATACCTTTGATGGTGTCAACTTCCGGCGATTCAGTGTTGATCTGAAAGGAATTGGAGCTTGTGGACTTAAGCAAAGGAGAGGAAATCGGTTCGCACGGTTTTGGGGAGGTGAACCCTGCATGAGAAAGATGCTGTTGCTCTCTCTCCTGATCCTGTTCGGATCAGCCGACGTTTGTGTCGCTGGTTCAACCTTCAGGTGTGGGCCCTATGTTGTCAGTGTCGGTGCGACAAAATCCGAAGTTCTGGGGAAGTGCGGCGAGCCCTCCTCCAAGGAATACCTTGGTGAGCAAAAGAGCGGTGGGTTCACGTCAAGAACCAGGGAGAGGGGAATTGGAGACAGGAGCAGTTCCAAAACCAGAGGCACGTACAACGAGCGAAGTTTTGTTGTGGAATCGTGGACCTACAACTGCGGTCCATCCGAATTCAGCCAGACGCTTACCTTTCAAGGCCAGGACCTCATAGAAGTGCAAAGCATCGGGTATGGGTACGGGCAATCGGATTGCATCGGCAGGGAGAACAGAATCCTCATGAACCAACAGCAGGCCCCTGCGAAAAACCCGCAGAGCAGCAAAACGCAACAGGAAGGCTCTTCTGATGGAGCGGTAGAAAAAGCGCCATCAATGGGCAGCATATCGCTTCAAGGATCCCCGCCCGGTGCCAAGGTTTATATCAATGGTGCCTATGTGTCCAGCATCCCCTGTGTCCTCTATGAAATAGAACCTGGAACACATCACATCGAAGTTCAGAACAAGGGCTACAAAAGTCTCAAGGAGTGGGTCAAGGTAAAACCGGGCGAGGTCGTAACGGTGATCATAGAACTGGAGCGAGATTAGCGAATTCGGCGGAAGGCGAATTTTCAAAAGAGGCGGCGCCGGCCGTCTTCCTGAGACATCAGAATGCATCCCGGAACCTCCAGCTCGCCATAAGCGGATCGTTCCGCCTTTGGAGGATCCTGCCATGACTCGGATCGCGCGTTTCCGCATCAAAAACGCCCTCATCACAGCCAATCTCATCTCCAATGCCATCGGCGTCACAGTGGTCAATCTCCTTGCTCAGATCTCGCACCCCACTATTTCTGAGGCCTTGTACCAGGGGATAGAACGGACCCCTCTATGGTTCATCCCCCTATCCTTCCTTTTTCCTATGGGATCGACCATCCTCTCGCGACTTGGGGTGGAGTCACGATGAAACAAATCCGTGAATATGGGTTCAAGTATCTTGTTCGAAAGCCCAGGGGAGGCCCTTTGTCCGCCTGAGTCGTCTGGCGCAAGCGTGGGGCATGAAGGAGATCTTTGTAAAAGACGAGTCCACCCGCTTCAACCTCAAAGCCTTCAAGGTCTTGGGCGGCAGTTATGCCGCAGCCTGCCTGGTGGCTTGCGAATTGGGCATAAGTCCGGACAACATAGACTTCCCGACCCTTGCGGGCGATGAGACACGGGATCGTATCGGCCGGATCACCCTTGCCGCGGCCACGGACGGGGCGTTGCGTGGGCCGCAGAGCAGCTGGGCCTGGAGGCCGTCATCTACATGCCCAAAGACGCCGCCCTCTCCTGGGTGGAAAACATCCGCGAACTGAAAGAGGATCTCGCAATCGACTCCGATTCAACCCTGCTCTTCTTCAACACAGAAGGGGCCACCGACCCGGAGAACTACCGCGAGATTGTCTGGCACGGAAAATATCCGTCCTTGTTCTGAGGTAATCCGTTTAAGCCTTGCTCGCTTGCCCCGAACTCACGGACAAGCGATGCTAGTCCTTGCCACCATTGACTCCCTTACCGGCTTGACAATGAGAAAACATTGTGTTACAAAATGCGGCACATGAGAGGAGATGAAACATGAGTTCAATTCGTCTGCCAAAAGACTTTGAAACCAAACTGAGCGATCTGGCAGAAATCGAAAAGACGACAAAGTCCGAGATTATAAAGAAGGCTTTGCGACACTATTTCGAGTCTTTCGACCAGCACGCAACGCCTTTCGAACTTGGCAAGGACCTTTTCGGGCTATATGGAAGCGGAAAGGGAGATCTGTCGCAGAATTACAAAATACTCATGAAGGGAAAGGTCCGTGAAAAGCACGCTCGTTGACGCAGGCCCTCTGATTGCATTGTTTGATAAGGATGACCGATACCACAGTCAGGTGCTGACCTTTCTCAAGAAGTACAAAGGCAGCCTTACCACGACGTGGCCGGTAATCACCGAGGCGGTCTACATCCTCAGCTTTAGCATCGAAGCGCAAAAGAGCTGTTTGCTGTGGATTAAGAGAAGGGGTCTTTCTATCTTTGATCTTAGCAGTGACCATATCGAAAGGCTGATCGAACTCATGGAGAAGTATTCGGACTTGCCGATGGACCTTGCGGATGCATCACTGCGGGTCGCATCGGAGGAATTACATACCCTCCGGATTGCAACGATTGACTCAGACTTTAACATCTACAAGCCAAGACCAGGAGTTTCCTTCAAGAACGAACTCGCCGACTACTTGAAATAGCCTTGATATCGATCGAAAACATTGGGGAGGTGCGTGGCTTCCGTCTGGCCCGGAGCATCCTGGGACATGGGCTCTACTTCACGGCAGCCTACTGGGTGGATGGGATGATGGTCGACACCGGATGCTGTTACACGGTCACGGAGATGGTCTCGGCCCTTGATACGCTCTGTGTGGATCGGATCGTGAACACGCACGGCCATGAAGATCACATCGGCGCCAATGCTGCGATTTCAAGGAAGTTCGGCTGCGAAATCCTTGCACACCCTTTGGCGATTCCTGTGCTCTCCACTGCCCAAAACCAAAAACACCTGAATCCGTATCAAATCGTCATGTGGGGTTATCCCGAACCCTCCTCAGCCACACCCCTTCCTGAGAGAATCGAGACACCCCGTCACACGTTCAAGGTGATCCACACTCCGGGTCACAGTCCGGATCACATCTGTCTTCATGAGCCGCGTGAAGGATGGTTGTTCAGCGGCGACACTTACATCGGAGGTCGGGATCGCGCGCTCAGGGCGGATTACAATGTGTGGCAGATCATCGCCTCTCTCAAAACCCTAAGCCATTTGGACATTGATCTGATCTTCACCGGGAGTGGAAACGTTCGAAAGAAGGGTTCTGTGGCGCTGAAAGAGAAGATCGCTTATCTGGAGAGCATAGGGGAGCAAGCCCTTGAGTTGCACCGCAAGGGGCTGTCCTATCGCCGGATACGGCGCAAGCTTTTCGGCCGGGAATTGCTGATCGCCTATGTGACCCTGGGCCAGTTCACCGGCAAACACCTTGTCCGCTCCCTCATAGAAGACAGACCTCTCTCACCGGAAAGTGACAAGTGACGAGCAACGAGCATTCATACCCCGGCGCTTCGCTACGGAGGCGTCTATGAAAGAAACTTGGTTTGAGGGCAAGCGCCTAAAATCCCTCTTATTCCCCCTTTAGGAAAGGGGGAAATCCAGTACACGTCCTCCCCTTTATAAAGGGGAGACAGAGGGGATTTCAGATGCCTGAGACAACAAGTCTCTTAGGAGTGACGAGTCAATGCTTCGTCTCGTTACTTCTTACTCGTCACCTGTCGATGATATGCGCCTTGGTTCAGGGCGGTATTGAGGAACGTTCCAGCAGTGTGTGTTTTCTGTCGATCTCGTCCTCTTCCGCAGAGTCCAGCGACAAAACCCCGCTCAGCCGATGAAGAGATTTCTGGTGACGAAGTTGGGGTCGGTGGTGAGATGAATGCCGAGGCGACGAAGACCTGCCTCATCTCCCGGGGTCGGCATGTGGGTCATGTGAGCGTCGCACCCGCGGAGTTCCTTGAGCATTTCGAGGGCGAGTTGAGCCGCTGAATTGGTGGTAGCCGAAAGGCTGAGGGCGATGAGCGTCTCCTCGAGATCGAGGCTGATATTCTTTTCGTTCATGATTTCGGTCTTGAGCCGCTTCACGGAGTCGGTGATATAGGGGGGAAGGAGCTTGATCTTTTCAGGAATGCCCGCCAGATGCTTGATGGCATGAAGGACCAAGCTGGAAGCCGCGTGCATGAGCGCTGAATTGCTCCCGGTGATGATCGTCCCGTCTCTAAGGGTAATCGCAGCACCGCAGTAGATGCCCTCGTTTCCCTTTCCCTGTTCCTGCGCCTCCAAGGCAGCGCGCCGTGCAGGCTCCACTGCGGCGCGGTGCTCCGGTTTGAGTCGAAAGTCCTCGATGAAAAGCTCCACCCTCTCCACGGTTTCCCTGTCCGTGAAGCCCATGGCATATTCGCACCGGTAACGGAAATAGCGCCGGATGATCTCCTGAATGGCAGCCTCGGAAGCCGCCTTGTCGTCGGTGATCGCAAACCCTGCGCGATTGACTCCCATGTCCGTGGGAGATTGGTAAAAAGGCTCCCCTCCCGTGATTTTCTCCAGGATTCTCCTGAGAACCGGAAACACCTCCACATCGCGGTTGTAGTTCACGGCCTTGCGGTCGTAAGCCTCGAGGTGAAAAGGATCGATCATGTTGAAGTCCCGGATGTCGGCTGTAGCCGCCTCATAGGCCACGTTGATGGGATGCTTGAGAGGCAGGTTCCATATGGGAAAAGTCTCGAATTTGGCATATCCGGATTGAATGCCTTTTCGATAGTCGTGATAGAGCTGGGAGAGCGATGTGGCCAGCTTCCCGCTTCCAGGGCCAGGCCCTGTGACAATAACGATCGGTTTTTGCGTCTCGATGTATTCGTTCGCACCATAGCCCTCGTCGCTCACGATCATCTCCACATCCGTGGGATACCCCTTGGTGAAGCGGTGAGTGTAAACCGGGATGTGCCTTCGTTCCAGCTTGTTCTTGAAAACCACGGCCGCAGGCTGATGCTCAAAGCGGGTGATGACGACCCCAAGGACCTCAATTCCCCAATCCCTCAGATCATCGATCAGCTTGAGGGCGTCAGAGTCATAGGTGATCCCGAAATCCGCCCGAATCTTTTTCCTCTCAATGTCTCCGGCATAGATGCAGAGAAGGAGTTCGGCCTTGTCCTTGAGCTGCTGCAGGAGGCGCATTTTCACATTCGGGTCATACCCCGGAAGCACTCTGGCGGCGTGGAAGTCGTAGAGGAGCTTTCCGCCGAACTCGAGGTAGAGTTTGTTATGGAATTTCTTTGCTCTTTCGAGGATCTCTTCCGTCTGTTCCCGGATGTAGTGTTCATTGTCAAACGCCGTCTTCACAGCCATTGTCTCTCCTTCCCGGTGATTAGCGCGGATCCCGTCCCCTCAAGAAGACTATCCGGTCAAGGTTTTGCCGACGCACAATACGTGAAGGCTCCGCGGATTTCAACAAAAGAAACGGCTTTTCCTGTTGACACCCTTAAAAGACTTTTCTAGAATCGTCACTCACAAACCAATTCCTTTTTTACCTCACCAACAATCGTTTTCGCCTCTCATCTCCTGCAGGCCGGGAGAAATAAACATCCTGGTGGGGTTCCTGAGAAAATGGGCACTCTGTACAAGCACAGGTGGAAGATTTTCATCGGGATCCTTTTCGCGGGCGTCTTCGGCGGCGCCGGCGGCCTGTTCTTGAGCTTCGGGCCGCCTGACCTGATGGCTAAGACAGAAACGCCCCTGTTCTGCGCTTTCTGCCACACCATGGAGTCCAATTACGAGGCTTGGTTCCGCGTGGGCGCCCATCGCACGGTCAAGTGTGTGGACTGTCACCTGCCCCATGAAAACAGGGGCGTCTATTACCTGTGGAAATCCATCGACGGGCTTTGGGACGTTGCCGTATATTATTCCGGCAGGGTGCCGGAACGGATCGACATTTCTCAACGTCAGCAAGGAGTCGTGCAGTCCAACTGCATCCGCTGCCATGAAGCCCGCGTCGCAAAGATTGACCAGGAGCGGCAGTGCTGGACCTGCCACCGCTGGCTTCAGCACAATCTTGGGGCTGCAAGGATGACGCGGTAGCGTCATGGGGAAGAATTCACCCTCCCCTTTCCCGCCTGTTCAGGGAGGGGAAAAGAATCGGGTTGAAGGGTGGGCTAAGGTCAAAGTGAATTCAAAAGACAAAGAGGAGGGGGAGATGTCTTTCGGTGCAAAAAACATGTTAGGTCTTTGCCTGTGCCTGTGCGTTGTCCTGGTGGTCGGTTTCCTCGGATGTGAACCCACCAAGCCGGTGCAGCGACAGGCGGTCACCATCCCTGACGGCGAGATAGACCCGGCTCTTTGGGGCAAAGCCTATCCCGAGGAATATGAGAGCTGGAAAAAGACCGAAGATCCCGTGGGCGCGCGTAGGAGCCGGTACAAAACAGGAATGGACAGCGGAGCGCTCACGGTGGACAAGCTCTCCCAGTTCCCCTACATGGCATTGCTCTTCAATGGCTGGGGTTTCGGCGTGGAGTACAACGAACCCCGCGGCCATGCCTACATGGTGCGGGACCAACTGGAGATCGATTCCTCCCGGCTCAAAGCGGGCGGCGTGTGCCTGAGTTGCAAGAGCCCCTTTGCTCCCAGTCTCCAAAAGGACATGGGCATCGACTTCTACAAGAAACCCTTCATGGATGCTTTGAGTCGCATCCCTGAAAAACTGAGAACCTTGGGTGTTGCGTGCATTGACTGCCATGATCCCAAGGACATGAGCCTCAGGATTTCCCGCGGGTTCACCCTGATGGAAGCGTTCAAAACCATCGGTACCGATCACACCAAAATGAGCCGTCAGGACATGCGCTCTGCCGTCTGCGCCCAGTGTCACGTCACCTACAACATTCCCAAAGACGGGGAAGGAAATTCCGTAGGCTTATACTTCCCCTGGCAGAACAGCAAATTCGGCGCCATCACGGTGGAAAACATTATCAAGCAGATCCGGACCGATCAAACCGTGAAGGAGTGGAAGCAGAGCGTGACCGGGTTCAGGCTCGGGTACATTCGCCATCCCGAATACGAGTTCTGGACGAACAACAGCGTGCACTTCCAGGCCGGTGCCTCCTGCGCCGACTGCCATATGCCTTACACGGTGGCAGGCGTTTACAAGATCTCGGACCATCGTGTCATGAGCCCTATCCAGGGTGACCTGAAGGCCTGCAAACAGTGCCACGCGGAGAGCACGGACTGGCTGAAGGACAGGGTGTTTTCCATCCAGGACCGCACCGTTTCTATGATGATCAGGGCCGGATATGCCACGGCCACGACGGCGAAGCTTTTTGAAACCGTGCACAAGGTTAAGGCTGGCGGAACAGCGATTGACGAGGAGCTTTACGAAAAGGCGAAGGATTTCTATGAGGAGGCCTTTTACCGGCAGCTGTTTATCGGAGCCGAAAACTCTGTGGGCTTTCACAACCCGCCGGAAGCGCTACGCATCCTCGGCGACTCCGTCGCTTTTGCGACTAAAGCGGAGGGTTATCTGAGACAACTCCTCACCAAGGCGCGCGTCGATGTGCCCATCAAAGTGGATCTGGAGATCATGAAGTACGTGGACCAGCGGGGTGAGAAAAAACTGAAGTTTGATCCTTCTCTCGAGTTCAAAGACCCCATGGGCATTCAGGAACGGTTTTAACAAGATCAACGACAACCCAGAAGCCCCGATCCCAGGGATCGGGGCTTTTGTTCAGAAAGGAGAATTCATGAAAATCGCGTTCATCTCGGCTCTCAGCGTTCTTGCCGCCGTGACTTCTGCTGCCGCTGCGGACAATCCGAAAGTCATCATGGACACCAGCAAAGGCCAACTCACGATCGAACTCTTTCCCAAGGAAGCACCGGAAACGGTCAAGAACTTCCTGGCCTATGTGGATGCAGGCTTTTACAACGGCACCCTCTTTCACCGGGTCATCCCCAATTTCATGATCCAGGGCGGAGGCTTCACCCCGGACATGCAGCAGAAAGCCCCGCGTGCGCCCATCAAAATCGAGTCAGACAACGGGCTGAAGAACGACCGTGGGACTCTGGCCATGGCCAGGACCCAGGACCCCAACAGCGCCACCGCCCAGTTCTTCATCAACAGCGTGGACAACGGATTCCTGAATTTCACGGCAAAGACGCCCCAAGGGTGGGGGTACGCCGTGTTCGGAAAGGTTGTGAAGGGGATGGAGGTCGTGGACGAGATCTCCAAGGTGAAGACAGGCGCCAAAGGCATGCACCGCGACGTTCCTCTCGAAACGGTCACCATAACGAGTGCCAAACGAGCCAGATGACCGAGCAGGGATCGGCGGACCTCTGATTGGCGTCTGCACCGCCAGGCAGGCACAAAGTTACAAAGAGACAAAGCTGATAAGCCCTTATAAACCTTTGTCCCTTTGTGCCTCTGCCACTCTGTCCCTTTGTCCATCGAAAGATCCCTGCCCTCTCTTCGTGTTGACACCCCGGGTGGAATCCATTAGAATCCGGCCTCACCTGAAAAAATTCTCAGCAGATCACGCGGTTACCCAGGAAGCCCGCCATCAGGCGAGCAAACGAAACAGGGGACAGCATGCGCGAGACACGAGGGACTTTCGCGGTGGTCATGGGCTTTCTTTACGTCGGCTTTGTTGCCTGGTCGCTTTACGGCGCCATGGTCCCTATTGAAACCCACCTCTTCCGCATGATACACCTCGCCTTCATTTATGCGCTCGCTTTTCTTGCCTATCCCTCCTCCAAGAAGAGCGGCCGCTGGTTTTTCCGGTTCGATGTTCTCCTTGCCCTGCTCGGCGTTGCCTGCGTCGTTTACGCCCTCACGGATCTCGATCAGTTTATCCGCCGCTCCACCTTGCCCGACCCTTTGGACGTGTTTTTCGGCATCGTCGCAATCCTGCTGCTTCTGGAGCTCTCGCGGCGAGTGGTGGACAACACGTTTACCCTGGTGGTGGTGGGATTCCTCCTCTATGTCTATTTCGGACGCTGTTTTCCCGGAGTGCTTTCGCACAGGGGATATGAGATCGACCGGATCATCGGGCACATGACCATGACGCTGGAAGGCATCTACGGCGTGCCCCTCTCGGTGAGCGTCTCCTTTGTGCTTCTCTTTGTGGTTTACGGAACGTTTATGGACACTGCAGGGGCCGGCAATTTCTGGCTTGATTTGTCCCTAGCGACCATGGGACGAACTTCCGCAAGTGCCGGACGGGGCGCCATCATCACCACCGCGCTCCTCGGAGGCCCGCAGGCGAGCGGCGTGGCCACCACGATTTCCGTAACTCCCATCATGTGGCCCATCTTGCAGAAGGCCGGTTACTCGCCCAACATGGCTGCCGGTCTGATTGCCGCAGGAGGCATCGGTGCCGTCATTTCGCCGCCCCTCATGGGGGCAGCCGCGTTTCTCATCATGCAGTTCCTGAATGTCCCCTTCTGGGACGTCGTTGTGATGGTGTTCGTTCCGACCCTGCTCTACTACCTGGGAACGTTTTTCATGGTGGAGATGGAAGCCCGGAAGTGCGGGTTTGCTCCTCCCGAAGCCGAGGCCAAGACAGTGGTCAGGGTGATGCTCACCAAGGGGTATCACTTGATCTCCCTGGCGGTTCTGGTGGCGCTCCTGGTGGTCTGGAACAAATCTCCCGAGTATGCGGCGATCGGTGCTCTCATCACCACCGTGTTGACAAGCTTCCTCAGCAAAGATCGAAACGAGTGGCTCACTCCGAAGAAAATCGTGGAAGCCATCATCGAAGGGGCAAAGAACGTGCTGCCTGTTGCGGTGCTGCTGGCCGCCGCAGGATTGATCGTGGGCACCTTCACGCTCACGGGCCTCGGGCTGAAGATATCGAGCATCATCATGTCTGTGAGCGGTGGCTCGCGAATCATCGCGATCCTGCTCGCGCTCTTGGCTTCCATGATCATCGGACTGAGCCTGCCCATCACCGCGACCTACATCATGACCGTGGTCATGGTGGCGCCGGCTCTCGTAAAGGTCGGGGTTCCGGCCCACGTGGCTCATCTTCTCGCCTTCTACTTTGCCGTTCTCTCGGAAGTCTCACCTCCGGTAGGCCTCTCTCCTTCTGCCGCTGCTGCCGTCACAGGGGGGAATCCGTTCCGGGCCATGATGCATGCCTGGAAGTATTCTTTGCCCGCCTTCTTGGTGCCCTTCTTTTTCTCAGCAACCGCGGTGGGCGCCAGTTTGTTGATCCTGGAGGCCACAACCTGGAACTTCGTGATCGCCGCCTTCACCAGCGTTGCGGCATTGTTCTTTCTCGCCTTGGGCATCGTGGGTCAATTTCGAGTGTCCCTTCACTGGACCGAGCGCACTTTCTTGATCGCTTCCGCTGCGGTGATGGCCGTCTGTCCGCTCAGCGTATCCTTTGAGGGGCTCTTGCCTTTGGTTTGTGGGGCAGTTATTGTCTTTCGCAACCTGTGGATCTCCCGCCGCCTGCATGGAAAGGAAGGGACAGGGGGTTTTGCGTAAAAGGATTTGGGTTTCCGAGCTTCGGTTGAAAACGGGTGCTTTCAGCATCCCATTCCACTTAGGGAGGTGTGTCATGATTTTTGGAGGATCGAGGAAACTGAGTGTCGTCATGGCCGTGGCCGCGTTGCTGGGTGTCGTGTTGTTCGCTCCGCCACAAGCCCAAGGGCAGGGAAAACTTTCTTTCAGCATTGCCACGGGCGGCACAGGGGGAGTCTGGTACCCTCTGGGCGGAGCCATCGGCGGGGTCGTGGGAAAGAAAGTGGCCAACACGGAAGCCACTGCAGAGGCCACCACTGCTGCGATCGATAACTTGAAACTGCTCAGCGCGGGAAGAGCGGGAATGGCTTTCTGTTACGACTATCATGTGGGGTGGGCCAACGAGGGCAAGGTCCCGGGCTTGACGGGAAAGCACAATGTGCGCATGGTCATGGGTTTCTACGAGCAACCCCTTCACGTTGCCACCAAGGAAGGCACGGGAATCACTTCCCTTATGGACCTGAAAGGAAAGCGTGTGTCCACAGGCGCTCCGAACAGCGGCACAGAGGAGCAAGCCGACTATGTGCTCAAGGGTCTCGGAATCGACTGGAACAAGGACTTCACCCGGGAGAAGCTGGGGGCCACGGAATCGGTGGCAGCCCTGAAGGACGGCAAGATCCATGCGTTTTTCTGGAGCGGCGCTATCCCTACCTCGTCAATTATCGATCTGTCCTCAACCCCTGGATTGAAGATGGTGTTGCTGCCGGTAGCCGGCGAGATCTCGGCCAAAATCATGAAAGAAAACCCGGGCGTGTTCCACCCCACCGTCTTCGAAAAAGGGTCTTACTCCGCCGTGGAGAAGGACATTCCGGCCATTGCCATCACTGCGGTGCTGACGGCCATGGATACCTTCCCCCAGGACAAGATGTATGAAATTGTGAGCAGCGTTTTTTCCAGCACTGCAGAACTGTCCGCAGTCTGGAAAGATGCGACCAAGCTGGTTCCCGAGAAGTCGGTCAATCAGGTGACCCCGGATGCGATCAAGTACCTGCACGCCGGGTCACAGAAGTTTTTCAAGGAAAAAGGCGCCATCAAGTAGATGAAGGGGAAAACCCTTTTCCTCGCCCTGCTCTTTCTCCTTGTTGCCGCTCTCCTGTCTCAGGTGGCCCTGCCCGGGTACACCCGGATACAGATCCGAGAGGCCGGCACAGGGAGAAAGGTCCTCTCTTGCGTGCTGAGAGACGGGGAGGAGGTCGTGATGACCTGGAAAAACTCTCTCTTCGGTCTCAAAGTCACAGAGGTCTTTAAGGCGCAACGAGGAATGCTGGTGCTCACGGCCGTGACCTTTTCCGATCCTCAGGGTCCGGTGCCGCCGGTGGTGCGCCCTTCAGATGTCGATGATCTGTATCACACGGGAGGGGCTTTCACGGCCGTCGGACTCAACAAACCCTTTCAGCACATCGCGCACCGCGTGGGAGAAATCGGGGAGCCCAAAATAGGGATAAGAGGCAGGGAGTTGGACTTCAAGCAGGAAGTCGGTTTTGGAGGAAGCATCGTCCTCACGGCCGCCGCGGCCAAGGCGTGTGAAATAGTGCTTGAAAGCGGCAAGCCATAAAGAGTAAGGATGGAGAGAAACGGTTCACGGAAAGCGCAGATCATGAAGATCATTTTTCTCGGCACAAACGGCTGGTATGACACCCAAACCGGTAACACCCTTTCCATTCTCGTCGCCACTCGGGAGTACAACATCGTTCTCGATGCCGGAAACGGGTTCACGAAACTGGACAGGGTCCTGTCCGATTCGCATCCTGTTTTTCTTTTCCTGAGTCACTTTCACCTCGATCACCTCATCGGCCTTCATACTCTTTTCAAGTTCTCCTTCAGCCAAAAGCTCACGCTGTCGGGTCCCAAGGGCACGGCAAAAGTACTGAGGGCTCTCCTCAAGCAGCCTTTCACCGCGCCGCTTGACCGCCTGCCCTACGAGACGGAAATTATCGAGATGCCGGGCAGCGAAGATCGGTTTCCTTTCAGTGTGAAAGCCATGGACCTGGTTCACCCTCCCCTGTCCATGGGATACCGATTCCTGCTGGAGGGGAAAACGATCGCCTATTGTCCGGACACGGGCTACTGCGAAAACGCGGTGACCTTGGCAAAAGGCGCGGATCTTCTCATTTCCGAGTGCGCCTTCCTGCCGGGCGAGCACAGTGCGGACTGGCCTCACCTGAATCCCCAGTTCGCCGCGAGAATCGCGAAGGAGGCAGGAGCCGGCCGCCTGGCCCTGGTGCACTTCGATGCGGCCAAATACACGACCCTGGAGTTGAGAAAAAAGGCGGAGACAGAAGCGCAGAAGATTTTTCCGAACACCTTTGCGGGCGAGGATGACCAGGTCGTGGAACTGTGAAGGCCCGGCATCCCTTTTTTCAACTCTTGGAGCCTCGAACCCTCGAGGTTGAGGGCAGCAGGGAGAGGAATGTGAAAGTAAAACTTCGCTATCCTTATGACAGGCGTTCAGGGACTGACCGCCGCAAAAAAAAGAGATCCGAAGAAATGCCGGAAACAGGAGTGGACAGGAGGAGCGGCCGAGAGAACAGGCTCTGGAGCGAGAGACGAAAAGGATGGGGCAAAGCAGAGGACTGGTCAAGCGTCTGGACAGAACTCCACGGGGACAAGGAAGAACCTAAAGAGTAGAAACGCATTCAGGCGATCGGGCCTGATCAAAACCACTGATCCCCTGTTCTCATCCGAACCATTTCCACGAAAGTCTCAAGCCGGATGGCGGTCCGACTGTCGACTTTTCCGGGTTTATCTCCTTCGATCGTCAGCACGGGCAGGGTCAGGCTCTCCCTGAGGAGGATGTCGTAGATCTGCCGGAAGCAGAAGGTCTGGGTGTAGTGGATCAGGCCGTCCAGCTTTCTTTCCTCGATCGCCTTGCGGATATCGTCCAGCCTGCCCCGGATGCCGTAAGGGTACGTGTAGTTCAAATACTGATCCACGAGATCTCCCTCGTCAAAAGGCATGCTGAACTGCCGCTGAATCTCATTGAACACGACTCTTGCCCCCACCGATTCGAGAAACTCATAAAGATCGCTGAAAATCGGCGGAACCCCCAGATAGCCGAGCCTGATGGAGCCTTCTGAAGGAGACCTTTCCGCAACCTCACGCAGAAAGAGATCCAGTTCCTTCTCGTAGGCCTCCGGATCTGATTTGAAGTCCGAACTCGACACCAGAAAGAGGTGGTTCTCATAGCCGGATACCCTGTTTTCCTGGTAGGTGAGCCTGTCCAGTTTCTGCAGTTTTTGCCGGATCGGGCTGAGTGTGGCTCTGAGCCTTTCCACCTCGCTCCAAGGTGCACCCAGGGTTCGGCTCAAGCTCTCCATCTGCCGCCTCAGAAGTTCTCGGTCTCGACTGAGGGGAAAATCAAAGGGGATCACCTTCACCCCTCTTCTCTCGAGAACTTCGGCGAGTGCCGTCGTGTTGCTGCAATCGCCGCCGGTTACGGCAATGACGCAGGGAATGTTCCGCTCAAGCGTCACCGAGTAGATCCCTTTGATCCACGCACAGAGGTTGTGGGCGAAGCCGGCGTTCTCGGCTTGCTGAATGAGCTTTTCCGGGGATCGGGAAGTGATGAAAATGTTGTTGAGATCCATGGGGGTGCACCCGGCAGCAAGGACGATCTCAACCGGGATCGTAGAGGTCAGTCCGACGATGGAGCCCAAGGCTTGCTCACGCCTCCACGAAGTGAAATTTCAAGGAAGGCAGTTCCAGACAGGTCAGCCTGTTTCCGTAAACAGCGCCCGTGTCCAAGCCGATCTTGTTCTCCAGGATGAGGGGTTGGGCAAAGGGCGTGTGGCCGAAGATCACTCGCTTGCCGAAATAGAAATTTGAGAAAATGAAAGAATCCCTGATCCACAGAAGGTCCTCTGGGTTTTGACTCTGGATGGGGACACCCGGTCTCAGGCCCGCATGAACCACATAGTAGTCCTCCAGTTCGATGAGCAGTTTGAGAGAACGGAAGAAAGACAGATGATCATCGGGGATCAGAAACCCTCCATATTGTTGCTGGTCCGTGCGGTAGCTGTTGAGGGTTGCCAGGCCTCCGTTCAGGAAGAAGGTGTTCATGTCCTTTCCGTCCATGAAATCAAGGAGGATCCGTTCGTGGTTCCCCATCAGGCATTCCACTCGCTCAGAGAGTTTCGAAATCTCCATGACATAGTCGATAACGCCTTTGGACTGCGAACCCCGGTCGATGAAATCGCCCAAGAAAATCAGCCGGTCCGCCTGCGGGCTCCACCCAATGCAGCCCATAAGCCTCTTCAGCATGTCGAGGCATCCGTGAACATCACCTACAATGAAGGTTTTTCCGCTGGCACTCATCGCGTTACGATCAGTCGGATTCGCTCCCTTTCGTCCAGACGCTCAAGGCCCGCTCTCTTGGCGGCGTTCACGGCGTCCCGGTATTCCTTCGAGTGGAGACGGCGATTGATGAACTCATCCCGGTGCGCCGTCCCGCAAGGCCTGTACTGGTCCATCACGTTGACATAGGTGTCTGGAGAGATCTCTTTTGCCAGGAATTCCATAACCTTTTCCGTCCCGGCCACCTGGTTCGGCATGACCAAGTGTCTCACCAACAGTCCCCGGTAGGCAATGCCCCGTTCATTCAGGGCCAGGTCGCCCACCTGTCGGTGCATCTCGCGGATAGCCGCACTCGCCACCTCCCTGTAATCCGGTGCTTCACAATATCGCTCTGCCCAGCGGTTGTCCCAGAACTTGAAATCCGGCATGTAAATGTCGAAAATCCCATCAAGAAGCGCGAGGGTTTCCAGGCTGTCGTAACCGCTGGAGTTGTAGACCAGCGGCACCCTGAGTCCTCTCTCGATGGCATGGGGAAGGGCCTCGATAATCTGGGGAACCACGTGAGTGGGGGTCACGAAGTTGATGTTGTGGCACCCGGCCTGACTGAGCTGAACCATCATGAGCGCCATCTGCTCAGGCCCCACTTCAGCCCCCCCCTTGCCGTGGCTGATCTCATAGTTCTGGCAAAAGCTGCACAGGAGACTGCACGAACGGATAAAGATCGTTCCTGAGCCGGACCTTCCCACAAGGGGAGATTCTTCTCCGAAGTGAGCGTTATAGCTGGCGACACCGGCCTTTGTGCCGGTTTCGCAAAATCCCAATTCCCCCTTCAGGCGATTGACCCCGCAGGCTCGGGGGCAAACCTGGCAGGGTTCGAGAAGAGCCAGCGCCTTCTGAACCCTTTCGGTCAAGACCCCTTCGGAGTGCAGTCTCAGGTACGACGGCTCAAAACTCATGCCACAACTCAAAAAATAACCCCTCGTGGAATCAACCGCCTTGACCGCGGTAAAGCGGGAACCAGAGGGGATGGGTGTTCAGAAAACGGCTAATTTCTTCTCTGACCGAAAAGGCTCAGGAGCATCAGGAACAGGTTGATGAAGTTGAGGTACAGGGAAAGGGCTCCCAGAATCGCTCCCTTGCGAATGACCGCGCCATCGAGGTTTGCCGGTTGGGTCATGGCCATGTTCTTGATCTTCTGGGTGTCATAAGCCGTGAGGCCTATGAAAACAAAGACCCCGATGTAGCTGATGATCACGCTGAGGCCGCTGCTCTTGACGAACAGATTGACCAGGGAGGCGATGATGATGCCGATCAGGCCCATCACCATGAAGCCGCCGAGAGAGGTCAGGTCCCTTTTGGTCGCCCACCCGTAGAGGCTGCACGCGATGAATGTGGCGGCGCAGATAAAAAAGGTGCTCACAATGGAGGACTGGGTATAGACCAGAAAGATGGCCGAAAGAATCACTCCGTTTAGGCCGGAATAGATGACGAAAAGCGCTGTTGCCGTGCCTGCACTCATGCGGTTCACCCTGCCGGCGATAGAGAAAACAAGACCGAATTGCGCAATGAACAATACCATGAGAAGAAGGGGGTTGCCGAAAACAAGGCGAAGGAGGGCTTCACTGGTCGAGACGTAGTAAGCCACAAATCCTGTGAGGGCCAGACCGATGCCCATCCAGTTATAGACGCTTCTCACATATTCGCTGACAAGAACTTCCGCTTTTGTCCTAATCACCGTTCCCGTTGTCATGGGTTCAAACCTCCTTGTGACGTTTTAGCCATAATATAAACCAATACCCGCAAACTGCAAGCCCCAAGTTACCCTTGCAACAGGGATCTTGCTAAAGCGAGGGAATTCGTTTAGGCTCAGGAAGAATAGCTCTTTGCCGGTCCGGGAGGGAAACCCAATGAACAAAAAGCGCGCCCTTTTGCTGGGGCTGTTCGCCCTTTTTTTCATCGCAAGCTTGACTGAAGCAAAACCGACGGTCAAATTCGACGTGATCCAGGTTTCGGAACATCAGCTGCTGGTGACTTTTGAATGGCGCGTGTCGATCTACTCGGACAAAACGTGGGACGGTTGCGATTTCAGGATTTCCTTCCAGGACAACAAGGGCCAAGAGATCTTCTTTGCGAAGGAAATCCTGAAACTCAAGACCGGACAGAACGAGTTCTCAGGGATGGACATCTGCAGCAGCGACATCTGGAAAAGAACAGTCAAGCGTGTCGCCACTCTGAACTGCCAGTTCTGAGCTTGGAGGCCAAACCCTCAGAGTCCCTGCAACGCGTATTTCGAAATGAGGCGCGACAAGTAAGTTCTTTGGATGCCCATGGTCTTGGCGGCTTTGCTCCTGTTTCCATTGTGATGCTTGAGATTTATGGAAATGAATTCCTTCTTGAACCTGTCCTCCGCCTCTTTGAGACTCAGACCGACCTCCAGGGCGGGCGCACTCGTTTTCTCTCCTCCGATGGGCAGGTCTTCGGCTAGGACCTCTTTCCCATTGCCCATGACCACGGCTCGCTCAATGGCATTTCTCAATTCCCTCACATTGCCCGGCCAGTCATACTGGACGATTTTTTCCATGGCTGCCTTGGAGATGGGAAGATCCAGAAATCCTCTTTCCTGCTTGAACGCGTTAAGGAAGTAGTCGGCCAGGGGCGCAATGTCCTCGCGTCTCTCCCTGAGGGCGGGCATCTGAATCTGAACCACGTTTAAGCGGTAATACAGGTCTTCCCGGAATCTTCCTTCGCTCACCTCTCGGGCGATGTCCCGGTTGGTGGCGCATACGATTCTCACGTCCACGGTTATGGGGATGTTCCCTCCCACGCGGTAGAACACTCCCTCCTGGAGCACCCCGAGGAGCTTGGCCTGCATGCCTTGGGTCATCTCTCCGATCTCGTCCAGAAAGAGCGTTCCCTCATCCGCGAGTTCGAACTTCCCGGTCTTCCGAGCGAGGGCTCCTGTGAAATCGCGTTTCTCATATCCGAAGAGTTCGGCTTCCAGCAGGGTTTCGGGCAGAGCGGCACAGTTGAGAATGATCAGAGGCTTGTCTTTTCTGGGGCCCACGTAGTGAATGAGCCTGGCGAGCAGTTCCTTGCCCGTTCCGCTTTCTCCCAGGATCAACGTGCTCGTTCTCGAATTGGCCACCTTTAGGCCGTCTGAAATCGCCTTTTTCAGAAGGGGACTGTCTCCGATGATCTGGTATTTTTTCCACAGCTCTTCCTTGAGATCTCTGTTCTCCCGCTGAACCTGGTTGATCTTTCTCGCATTGCTGATCGCCAGCGAGGCAAGCTCGGTAAAAACGGTGAGGGTCTTCATGTCCCCGTTCTGAATAGGGCTCCCGTCTTCTTTGTCGATGATCTCCACGACTCCGATGATCTCGTCCCCCACTTTCATGGGCACGCAGGCGATGGAGCGAGTCTGAAACCCGATGGATTCGCTGATTTGCTTGTACCAGCGCGGGTCAAGAGTGACATCCTGGATCAGGAGAGGTTCGCCGGTTTGAGCGACCGTACCGGCGATTCCCTGGCCCAGGTTGATCTCATACTTTCTGATCTCTTCCTTTCTTTCCCCGATGGCGACCTTGAAATAGAGTTTCTTGGTTTTTGGGTCCAGAAGAAGCAAAGAGCTCGCTTTCGCCTGCATCATTTTTGTGGCCGTCTCGATGATCAATTCAAGGAGGTTGTCCAGGTCAAGGACCGATGAAACCCAGTGAGAGATCTCTCGCAGTCTATTGATCGTGGTGTCAGGAACCGTCGCTCTTGCGTTCATGTCTATCTCCTTGCGTTACTTTAAACACCAATATTATATAGCCAGCGGAAATGAGCAGGTATACTTTTTTGTTTCTTTTGCGAGAAAAAAGTATATCTGCTCCTGTTCCCGTATGTTTGCGCGCAAAAAGCACATCGAATATTGTTGAATAGTGTATAATATTAAGCGATTCTGAATCGTGATTGTCTTTCTAAGAGATCGATATTATCTTCATCCGTACACGGAACCGCTTCGAAATCCAATGAATCCTTTTCTGCCACGTATCCATCGCAGCACGCTTTGATATGGAGCCGACTCAGGCGAATAAAATTGAACGCTGGATATGATCAGCGAATGCAGTTGAATACAAAAAACTAGGGAAGAAGATCTCGCCGGGCACAAACTTTGCTTATTTGAAGCAGCTCGGCCATGCCTCTGTGAAGATGACCCTGGACGTCTACGCAGACGGTATGCCCGGGAGGAAGAAATTCGAGGTTGGCGGACTCGACTCAAGAACCGCACTCTGGGGACAAAAACCCCTAATAGGTTTCATCATGGAAGAATCAAGAAGCTTTATTTGCAAGCATCTTGGATATGATAGGCGTGAAGAATGCAATAAAAAATTGCCTTGCAGCCCTGTTAAGCTCCAAAACCATTGTCTTTACTGGCGCGCCTGCCGCGACTCGAACGCGGGGCCTGCGGATTAGAAG
>CAZOLJ010000074.1:0-21740 GCA_964580575.1 uncultured Desulfobacteraceae bacterium | reverse complement strand
GTTTTTGGTATTTTTGGCCTGAGTGCGATGACCATGATGAGGGGCATGTAGGGTCATGAGTCAAATTGGAGAACTTAAGGCGATGGCACCTTGTCATTGAGTCTTGGCTTCTCGGTTCAGTAGCTCGATTTCACGCTTTTTGAGCTTGCGCTTTTACCATGGCCAGCTCAGCCAGGAATTCGAAAACCTCTGTATCTTGGAGATCGGCGCGTTCCTCTCCTCGGGCACATTGCAGCACCCATGCGAGGTCTAAATCACTCTGAGGTGAAAAGGCTCCTTTCTTCAAGCCCAGCCACAGGTTCCCTTCGTTGAAGAGGATGAGATGCTCAAAGGCAGGAACAACGCCGCCGTTAACCTTTCGCTTGGCAAAGCTCTGGAAACCCGGCTCCAGCACCGCAAGAGACACGGGCTCGAAATCCAGCAGCTCAAAAAAGAGATCCAAGGATTCCTGTATCTCTGAAATCGCTTTCTGCTCCAGACCCCGGCGCGCATCCTCCAGCAGCGGCGCGAGGTCGTCCCTGGTATAAGTCAGGTCCAGGAGCGCCAGAGCATTGGCGTGTAATCGCTTCAGCGACTCCTTCCCCTTACTTGCAATCACATCATGATCATTCATGATTTTCCTGACATTTCTAATGCTGAACATTTGCTGCCAGTAAGGGCTTTTGCGCAGGGTGACGTCGTCCACCGTAGTGTGATAGATGGGCAATTCGTTGTCAAGCACCGCCACCTCCATGATCTCGCCCTCCAGAGGGCGAACGTAGAGGTGCAGCCCCCTCACCTTCTTGTACTCAAAATCGGTTCTGGCGAGAAGTTCCTTGGTGAGATCTTTGTCCAGCCACCGCCTTCCCGGAGGCTCTCTTGTGGTAGAGACGAGACTCTGAAAAATTCGGTTTAGCGTGATTTTGGCTTTTAGGTTCTCTTTGAAGGACATGACGACAATCTCCTCCTAAGCAAGTTTATGATAATTTCCATAAAAAATCAAAGATCCGGGCAGAGGGATTTCCTGCCCCGAAACCGTTGCTTCACAATTCAGCCAAATCCTTCTTAAAAAGATCAGCAGGCCCCAACCTCCTTCGCTCGGCCCCTAATTCCAAAACATTCATCATGCCATCGTCTTTCTATCTTGACCTTATCCTGATGAGCTCGGTTAAACAGGCCCGTCTGGCTGATTGACCTTCACGATACCTGTGGCACCGGTGAACTCTTCGCAGGGGTCTTGACCAGCATCTTTCTAAGCTCCTCCCCCTGTACAATTTCATTCTTCGAAACCAGGTGGGGCAAGGCATTCTTCTTTTTCTGGGGCTCTTGGGGACCGAACAAGGAACGAAACTTCTCTTTTAAATCCTCTGCCATCTGAGAACCTTCTGGGGTTAAACCCGTGTCAAGGGTGCCGCAGTAACCGCCTGTTTGGCTGGCCGTGGTTTCCCCATGTCGCAGAAAATAGATGGTTAAGCTCATAAGTTAGTCCTTCTCCTTTTCTAACGGCGCCACTTTCGCAAGACGGCGACTGAACCGTTCGGCCCCCTTGAAATGGGCGCTCAGGAACGTTTGGACCAAATCCCAGGATAGAGCATGTCCCGTGACCCGGCCCCCCAGACACATAACGTTCATGTCGTCGTCCTCTACCCCCTGATGAGCGGAGAAGGAATCCGTGATCAACGCCGCCCGCACGCCGGGCACCTTGTTCGCCGCAACGCAAGCCCCTACCCCGCTGCCGCAGATGGCCAAGCCCCGGGTGACCTCACCCTTCGCCACCGCCCTGGCCAGGGGCACCACAAAATCCGGGTAGTCATCTCCTGTATCCAACTCATGGGCGCCGAAGTCCGCCAGCTCATGACCGGCGGCCTTGAGGGCCGCAGTCAGTTGCACTTTCAACTCAAACCCACCATGGTCTGCAGCTATGCCGATGCGCATCATTTCTCCTCTACGCTCAGCGCTTCGAAGCCGGAAACGACGTCGAACAACTCCTCGTCGATGCCACTCTGGCGCAGACGATGGAATTTCTGGTTGAGGTCCTCCAGCAATTCGTCGATGTTTTTGTCGGCGCGTTGCATCGCCGCCAGGCGGCTCGCGTTCTCGCTCGCGAGGGATTCGGCGCACGCCCGGAAGAGCGAGACGAAAAGATATTCGCGGATGAGCGCCCGCAAGGTCTCGGTGCCGCCACCCATGACCTCGGGCAAGTTCTTCGTCGGCCAGGGAAGCTTGGCGAGTTCGCGTCGCCAGATTTCGTCCAACGGCAGCAACCTCTGTTTGACGGGCTCATAAACCGCTCCGGATGTGGGACAGTTGTAGAAGAGATGGAGTTCGACGATTTCGCCCTGGCTGCGGCGCGCCTCGCTTTCCACGAGGATCTCGCCGACGAGCGCGGGGATGGCCTTGACGGAGTTCGGCACGGTGAAGAGTCCGACCAGAGGCAGGCCCGCGTCCGCCAAGCGCGCATGAACACGCTCACCGACGGCCCAGACCTCGGGTTTGGCCGGCAGAGCTCCCAGGGTCTTAACCGCATGATCAGCAACCACATCATTAAACCGGCCCACCAATCCCTGGTCGGAACCAAACACGACCGCGCCAATCGTACCCGCATCCGTTCGTCTTGTCTCTCCAGTCTTCAATGCCGCTGAACCGGTGCTCCGGAAACAGACGCCCAACCCCAACTCCACGGTGCGATAGTAGTCACCCAATGCGCGCACCGATTGCTCGTATTGGCCGATACTCGAAGCGGCCAGGGCCTTCATGGTGCGGACGACGGATTGGAGATTTCCGGCGCTGTCGATCTTTCGACGCAGGCTCGCCATGGTGTCGCTCATGAATTCTCCTTGAGTGCCGCCTCGGGCTTGGGTTTGACCTCCGTTTGGGCCTCCGCCTTGGACTCGATTTCAGGCATGGGCTCGGCCTTCGCTTCAGGTTTGGGCTGCTCTTCCGTCTCTTGTTCCGGCTCAGACTTGGAGTCCGGCTCGGCCGAGAACTCTTCGAGCGCTTGGCGGGCGATTCCGATGATCGTTTCGCGATCCTCATCGCTCAACTTGTCGGCGGTATCCAATCGCTCGCTCACCTCCGTCGGGATCTCCGCCGCCGCCTTGCGTACGGCCTGCTCGGCCTCCTTCATCCGGTCGAGCGGCACGTCGTCGTAGAGTTCGGCGATCAACGCCAGCAGCACGGCGATTTGCGCGGGCACGGACACCGGGGCGAATTCCGGCTGCTTGAGGCAGGCCCGGATGCGCCGCCCATGCTCAATGACCTTCCGGTTATCTTCATCCAGCCGGGCGCCGAACCGGGCAAAGGTCTCAAGTTCTTCAAATTGCGAGTAGGCGAGCTTGAGGTCGCCCGCCACCGCCCGGTATGCCGCCCGTTGCGCCTTGCCGCCGACGCGCGAAACGGATTTGCCGACATCGACCGCCGGCAGCACGCCCAGTTCGAATAGTGAAGGCGAGAGGTAGATCTGCCCATCGGTGATGGAGATCAAATTGGTCGGAATGTAGGCGGAAATGTTTTGTGCTTCGGTTTCAATGATGGGCAGCGCGGTGAGGGAGCCGCCGCCGAGTTCCTTGCGCAAGTGCGTTGCGCGCTCCAGCAGCCGCGAGTGGACATAAAAGATGTCTCCTGGGAAGGCTTCGCGACCGGGCGGACGGCGCAGCAACAGAGAAAGCTCGCGATAGGCGCGGGCATGATGGGTCAGATCGTCGTAAACGACCACGACGTCGCGGCCTCGCTCCATGAAATGCTCCGCGATGCTGGTGGCGGCGTAAGGGGCGATGTAGGCGAGGCCCGGCGGGTCGTTGCCCTCGGTGACAACCACGACGGTGTAATCCATCGCGTCCTTTTGCTGGAATGTGGCCACGGCCTTCGCAATGGCGGCCCCCCGCTGGCCAATGGCGCAATAGATGCACAGGACATCCTTGCCACGCTGATTGAGGATGGTGTCGATCGCAATGGCGGTCTTGCCCGTCTGCCGGTCACCGAGGATCAGCTCACGCTGGCCGCGTCCGATGGGAATGAGCGCGTCAATGACTTTAAATCCGGTCTGGAGCGGCACAGTGACGGGCGCGCGGTCCATGATGGGCGCGGCGGGGCGTTCGATGGGCAGGCGCTCGCTGGAGCCTACCGGCCCATTGCCATCTAGGGGCCGGCCGAGCGGGTCAATGACGCGTCCCAGCAATCCGTCGCCGACGGCCACGTCCATGACCCGGCCCGTGCGCCGGACTTCATCTCCCGCGTGGAGATGCCAGTATTCGCCGAGCAGCACGACGCCGATTTCGTCCTCGTCCACGTTGAATGCGATGCCGAACACATCACCGGGAAATTTCACCAGTTCGTCAAAGCCCACCCCGGGAAGGCCAGAGACCCGTGCGATGCCCGTGGAGACGCTGGCGATCGTGCCGACCTCGTGCGGCGTCAGTTGCGGCGTGAAGGTTTCGCGCCCCTGGCTCAGGCCGGCGAACACGCGGTCGAAGACACTTTGCAAAGGATCGGGCGCCGTGCTCATTTGGCCTCCTCGGCAGCAGCACTTTTAGTCCCGGATTTTGCCTTGGGTTCGGCTTGGGCTTCAGGGTCCGCCTCGGGTTTGGCTTCAGGTTTGGCTTGGGGTTTGGACTGCTCTTTCAGCAGTTCGCCGACGCTCTTTTCCAATGACGCGAGATAATCCACGATGCTCCAGGCGACCTTCCGTCCCTTCGCGGTGAGTTCGATGCCGCTGATCACGTCCGGCGCGGTCTCGAAACGAACTTGGATATCAGCCGAGAGGGTTTCGTTGAGCGCATGTTGTATCGAGGCTCGTTGCTCCGCCGGCAGCTCGAAGGCGCTGCGCACGAGCGCCGGGTCGGACGATGTTTTCAGGGCCTTGGCGAGACCTTCCTTCGCCACATCGTTCAGCTCTCGCAAGCGGCGCCTGAACACCTCGCTCATGCGTTCTTCCAGCGTCGTCCCCGCGAGATCGGTCAGCGTCTTTCGCGCGATGGCAAAAACTTCCTCCTGGGTTCGGCGGGTGATTTCGTCGTTCAAGCTCTGTTGTTCGCGTTTCAACGCGTCCTGTCGTTTGGCACGCAGCGCGTCGGCCGCCTGCCGCGCTTCATCGAGGAGGCGCTGACGTACGGCTTTTGCCTCATCCTTCACCTTGCTCAGGAGTTCATCGCGCTGCTGGTCGAACTCCTCGTTCTTTTTCTGGAACTTTTCGCGCTCCTTTTCGGCTTCGGTTTTTGTCGTGTCGGCGTCCGCGAGTTCCTTGGCGATACGCTGCTCCCGCGCGTCGATGGCGTGGAGGATGGGCTTGTAGAGAAAGCGCTTCATCAACCACACCAGGATGAGGAAGTTGACCACCTGGGCACTGACAGTGAACCAGTCGATGAGCATAACTTACTTTCCTCCCACCTGGGCGATAACGTGGTTCCAGAACGGGTTGGCGAAGATGAGAATCATTGAGACCACGAAACAATAGATGGCCGTGGACTCGATCATCGCCAGGCCGACGAACAGCGTCCGGGTGATGGTGGCGGAGGCGTCGGGCTGCTGCGCCAGTGAACTCAGCGCCGCCGCGACCGACCGCCCTTCGCCCAGCGCTGGTGCCATGGTGCCGAAAGCGGTGGTGATGCCGGCGATGACAATGGATGCCACCGCGATAATAGTCATGTTATCCATAGGTTCTCCTTTTGTTTTCATCGCTCATGCTTCAATGTTTTGCATCGGGTTCAGGCTTGCGCCTACGGACTCGCGTGGCGGCCGCGATGTAAACCGCTGCGAGGATGCTGAAGATGTACGCCTGCACCATGCCGGTGAGCAGACCGAGCGCCGTCATGATGATCGGGAAGATAAACGGTGTGATCGTGAGTAGGATACCGATGATCATCGCCCCGCTCATCATGTTGCCGAACAGACGGACGGCCAGGGCCAGCGTGCGCGAAATCTCGCTGATGATGTTAAACGGCAGCATGATGAACGTCGGCTTTACATAGGACGTGAGGTAGTTGCCCACCCCTTGCTCCTCGATGCCGAAGAACGGCACGGCCACAAACACGCCCAGCGCGAGTGCCGCCGTGGTCGAGAGAGAGCCAGTCGGGGGCTCGTAGCCGGGAATGACGGTACAGAGGCTGGCTGCAGCGACAAACAGAAAGAGCGTGCCCAGAAAGCAGAGGTATTTCTGCGGCTGACTCAGGCCTACCTCTTCAATTTGTTTCTCGATGCCGGTGACGACGATTTCCAGAAGGTTCTGCCAGCGGGAACGTTTCAGACCCGTGGAAAGTTTGCGCGTAATGACTTTTGAACCAACGGCCAGCACGAGCATCAGTCCCCAGGTGAACACAATGGTGGCGTTGAGTTTGAGAAACCCGTGTTGCCAAAAGATCATCTCATCGGGGCTAAGGCGCATGACCGGCCACCTTCGCTGGCGAGTTGTGGTGATCGACCGGCGGACCGGTAAGCCGCGTCAGGGTGAAACGCGCGATGACAAATCCGAGGAGACACGCCAGCAGCCGGTCCCAATGACCGCCCGAGACAAAGTAAAATCCAGCTAGGGCAATGCTCATCCGCAGCAATAGGCTGCCGAAGAACCAAAGCGCCGGCTGTCTGGACGAAACGCCCTTGCGAACCGTCCACCAAAGGCCGCTGAAGAAAATCGCACCGAGCACCCCCCCCGCCACCCACGCCAGCACCAGTGTCAGCATTTCATTCATCGTTATCCTCCTGTTCCTCCCGCATTGCCTTGTCTTCCTTGGCCACCCAATGCCAGGCATTCAAACAGCCAATGACCAGGCCGATGACCAGCAGGGCCAGCGTCCAGGAATGGCCTCCCGGATAGCGCCGGTCCAGCCAGAGACCAAGCGCCGCGCCGAGCAGCGTCGGAATCGCCACCGACCAGCCGATCAGTCCCATCATGCCCAGGCCAAACCAGACGGTTCGCGTGACATGGCGTCGCGCGCGGAGTTTGCGCGCCGCCTTCGCCCCGACCTCCTGACTGAGCGGCGGCTTCGGCTTCAAAGTCTTTTTCTTGGGTTCGTCACTCATGATGAAATTCCGCGAGGCGGCGGATGAAACCGCTTTCCATTTTCGAAAGCACCGAGCGCACGCTCTGCTCCCGTTCGTCCAGGTTCAGAAATTCCCGCTCCACCGCTTCGCGCAGTCGGCGGAGGTCCGTTCCGGCTATGGCGTTGCGCACGGAGACGAGCACCTCCGGGCCGGTCTTGATCAACACCCCTTCATCGACGGCCACGTAAACCTCGCCTTCCGCTTCGTTTTCGTAGATCAGAATCCCGGGCGCGAGCGCGGCCACGCAGTCGAGGCGATGCGGCAAAAGCCCGAAATAACCCTCCCTTGTTTCTGCGACGATGCGGGTCACGCCGCTCTTCTCGGCAAAAACCTCGAATGGCAGGAGCACCTTAAGATTCATGCGTGTTGTCTGCACGTTCAACCTCGGTTTTGGTCTTCGGCTCGAGTTTCGGCGTCGGCGCGGACCCGGCTTTGGTCGTGAAATCGGGGGCAGGCTTCGGGCCACCCTTAGCTTCGATTTTGGACTCGGGCTGGGATGAGTCTCTGCCTGTGCTTTTGCCGGATTTCGCTTTCTCTTTCGCCTCGTCAATCGCTCCGATCATGTAGAGCGCGCTCTCCCCGGGTAGTTTTTGAATTCATCGCGCAGGATGCGCTCACAGCCCTCCAGCGAGTCTTCTAGGCTGACGAGCTTGCCTTTGAGCCCGGTAAACTGCTCGGTCGTGAAAAAAGGCTGAGTAAGAAAACGCTCCAACCGGCGGGCACGGGCGACCACGTTGCGATCCTCGGGCGACAGTTGCTCCAAACCGAGCATGGCGATGATGTCCTTCAGTTCCGCGTATTGCGCGAGCGTCCGCCGGATTTCCTGCGCGAGGCGATAATGCCGTTCACCGACGATGCCCGGCGTGGCCATTTTGGAACCGGACTGCAACGGGTCGATGGCCGGATAAAGTCCCTCGCTCGCCCGTTTGCGCGAGAGCACGATGGATGCCGAAAGGTGGGAGAAGGTATGTACCGCCGCCGGATCGGTGAAATCATCCGCCGGCACATACACGGCCTGAATGGAGGTGATGGCCCCGCTATCGGTGTTGGCGATACGTTCCTCCAGCCGCGACAACTCGGTGCCCATCGTGGGCTGATAACCAAGGCGAGACGGCATCTGCCCCATCAAGCCGGACACCTCGGAACCGGCCTGGATGAAACGGAAGATGTTGTCGATGAGCAGCAGCACATCGCGCCGCTCATCGTCTCGGAAATACTCTGCCATCGTAAGCCCGGCGTGGCCCACTCGGAAACGGCTGCCGGGGGGCTCGTTCATCTGGCCAAATACCATCACCATGTTCGGCAGCACGCCGGCTTCCTTCATCTCCCGGTAAAGCTCCTCGCCTTCGCGACAGCGTTCGCCGATGCCACAAAACAGACTGATCCCCTCGTGGTGGCCAATCATGTTGTGGATCATTTCAGTGAGCAGGACGGTTTTGCCGACACCCGCGCCGCCGAACAGGCCCGCCTTGCCGCCGCGCTCCAGCGGCACGAGCACATCAATAACTTTGATGCCCGTTTCGAAGACCTCGGATTTGGTGGAGCGCCTGGCCAGCGCCGGCGGCGCGCGATGGACGGTGCGCCACTCCACGTTCGAAACTTCCCCTCCGCGGTCGAGCGTGTTGCCGAACACGTCGAACATGCGCGAGAGAATTCCCTTGCCGATCGGCGCCTTCAACGGCCCGCCCGTGTCTTCCACTGCGATCCCGCGGGCGAGGCCTTGGGTGGGGGTCAGCGCGATTCCACGCACGCGATGCGCGTCGAGTTGAGCTAAAACCTCGATGGCAATTTCCCCCTCCTTCGCGTGCAGCAACGAGTAGATGGCCGGCAAATGTGCATCGAACCGTATATCTACGACACTGCCGCGCACCGAGACCACCGCGCCGACGTTCGAAGGACTGGTTTTGTTCTTCATGTTTGCTCCCGCTTATCCACCGTCAGTTTGCCTTCTCTTCCCCTCGCACAAAGTAGGCCCGGCTTCGAGCGTTTCGCGCACGCGCGCCAGCAGCGTGTCGATCCTCGCACGGTCATGAGCGGACTCGACGGTACGCTCGGCCAATTCGGCGGTCCATTGCACTTGTTCGCCAATCGCCCGCCGGCGGTGTGGGCTGGCCGTCAAACTGGCAAGGGTTTGAAAGGCGTCGAGCATCCGCGACAGGATGGCGACATCGCCTTTGGCGATGCTGCGAATTTGGTCGAACGATTCGGCCAGCAAGCCTTTAAAGCTCGGGCCTTTGGCGATCACTCGCAGTTCCCCGTTCTCGTCGCGGCGTGATGAGGGTATTTTTCGAGGCGCAAGCCGCGCCAGAATCGTTGTAAGATAATCCACACACATCACGGCCGTCGTCGTGTCGATGATGCCGGGGGAGAGTGCTTTCAACGCCACATCCACGATCTGCCTGATGCCGAAGGCAGCGTCCTGTTCCACCGTGCGGTGGCGGCTGATGCTGAAAGCCGCCTGCAGGGCGGCAGTCGTCTCTTGATCCGGCGGGTCCTCCAGCGCGAGTGAGGCCAGGGTGGTGTTCTGGACAACGAAGTCGCCGATGCCGTGCTCCATCCACACGATGGTTTTCCTGTCCCGGGCCAAGCGCATAAGCGCCTCGTTATTCACGCTCTGGATATAGCCGCTCTCCTTGGCCGGTATGGCGCGCCAATTCCGCTCGGCCGGAGGGCGTGGCGTTGGGTCATCCTCGTCTTCGCCCGGCCCTTCTCCAAGTCTTTCCGGAAACATCCGATCAATGGCCGCGATGGTTTCCCGAGCGACCGAGGCGATGATGCTGGAAGCCTCGATCGACGAGGCGATGTGATGAATGAAGAACATGAGGGCGGCAACACCTCCGAGCGCCAGCACGAAGCCGAAGAACACCGCCAGGCTTGGAACAAATGACCCCTCGTCACCACCTCGAATGGTGCGCAAGACGATCAGGCAATAAGTGAAAATACCGGCGAAAATCCCGAGCACGACCTGCGTGACGCGGTTTCGTATGAAATTCCGCAGGATGCGCGAGGTATATTGGCTCGAAGCCAGCGCCAGCACCACCAAGATCATCGAGAACGTGACGCCCACCACGGTCATCATCGAGCCAGCAATCGTGGACATCATCCCGCGCGCACCTTCCGCCCCAGCCCCAAACAGACGCGGCCACTGGCCTAGCCAGCGGTCGGTCCCGGAGGAGTCTGTTTCGATGATCGCGACTGCGAAGCCAATGCTGGCCACGACAATCAACGAAGGCAGAAACCAAAAACTTGATCGCAGATTGCTCCAAAGTTGCTTGAATTTATTCATGGGTCAAACCCACTTCCAGTTCCGGATTTCCGGCATGTCCTGGCCGTGCTTGTCGATGTACTGCTTGTGCTCGACGAGCTTGTCCTGCACCATCTGCTTCAGATAGGCCCCCTTGGCACCCAAATGCGGCAGGCGCTCGATGACGTCCATCACGAGGTGGAAACGGTCCAGATCGTTCAGCACCGTCATGTCGAACGGCGTGGTGATGGTGCCTTCTTCCTTGTAGCCGCGGACGTGGATGTTGTTGTGGTTGGTGCGGCGATAGGCCAGCCGATGAATCAACCACGGATACCCGTGGAAAGCGAAGATGACATGCTTGTCTTTGGTCAACAACGCGTCGAAAGCCTCGTCGCTCAGCCCGTGCGGATGTTCGCTCTGCGGTTCCAGCTTCATCAGATCCACGACGTTGACAACGCGAACTTTCAGGTCAGGCAGATGTTGGCGCAGGAGAGAGACGGCGGCGAGCGTCTCCAGGGTAGGCACGTCGCCACAGCAGGCCATCACGACATCGGGTTCGTCACCGGCGTCGCTGCCGGCCCATTGCCAGATGCCGATACCTTCGGCACAATGTTTGACGGCGGCGTCCATAGTCAGCCACTGGGGAGCTTGATATTTGCCCGCGATCACGACGTTGACGTAGTGTCGGCTGCGCAGGCAATGATCAAAGACGGATAGCAGGCAGTTGGCATCCGGCGGCAGATAGATGCGCACGACGGAGGCCTTCTTGTTCACAACGTGATCAATGAAACCCGGGTCCTGATGAGTTAGACCATTGTGCATCTGTTGCCACATATGGGAAGCCAGCAGGTAGTTCAGCGACGCGATTTTCCGCCGCCACGGCAGTCCCGCCGAGACCTTCAACCACTTGGCGTGCTGGTTGAACATCGAATCCACAATGTGGATAAAAGCTTCATAGCTGTTGAACAGCCCGTGCCGGCCAGTGAGCAGATAACCTTCGAGCCAGCCTTCACACTGGTGTTCGCTCAAGATTTCCATGACACGACCGTCCAGGGCGAGGAACTCGTCGTTGTCCTGCACCCGCGCGTCCCACTGCCGATTGGTAAACTCGAATACGGCGCCCAACCGGTCGGAGAGTGTCACGTCGGCGCCGAAGATCCGGAAATTGCGTTGCTTCTGGTTGAGCTTGGCCACGTCGCGCAGGAACACGCCCAGTTCATGTGCGTCGGACGCGAGCACAGCGCCTGGGGACGTAACTTGCACCGCGTAGTCCCGAAAGTCCGGCATGATGAGGTCGCGCAACAGCAGGCCCCCGTTGGCGTGGGGATTCGCGCCCATTCTTCGCTCGCCCTTCGGCGCCAGATCGGCCAGTTCAGGCAAGAGACAGCCGCTCTTGTCGAAGTGTTCCTCGGGCTTATAGCTTTTCATCCAGTTCTCAAGCAGCTTGAGATGATCGGGATGCTCGGAATCCACCAGCAGGGGAATTTGGTGTGCTCGAAAGGTGCCCTCGATTTGCAGGCCATCGACGACTTCCGGTCCTGTCCAGCCCTTGGGTGATTTAAGGACGATCATGGGCCAGCGAGGGCGCATGGTGTTGCCGTTGTCGCGGGCTTCGTGCTGGATGCGCTTAATGTCTTCCACCACCGCGTTGAGCGTCGCGGCCATGGCCTCGTGCATCAGCTCCGGCTCATGCCCCTCGACATAATACGGCGTCCAGCCGTTGCCACGCAGCAACTGGGCCAGCTCTTCCGGCTCGATGCGCGCCAGGACGGTCGGATTGGCAATCTTGTAGCCGTTGAGATGCAGAATCGGCAGCACCGCGCCATCGGTTATCGGATTAAGAAATTTATTGGACTGCCACGACGTCGACAGCGGCCCCGTCTCCGCCTCCCCATCGCCGACGACGCAGGCGACGATGAGCTCAGGATTGTCAAACACGGCCCCGAAGGCATGGCTGAGTGAATACCCCAGCTCGCCGCCCTCGTGAATCGACCCCGGACACTCCGGTGAAACATGGCTGGGAATCCCGCCGGGGAAAGAGAACTGCTTGAAAAGCTTGCGGAGACCGGCTTCATCCTGGCTGATGTCGGGATAGAACTCGCTGTAGGTTCCCTCAAGATAGGTATTGCCTACCATAGCGGGGCCGCCATGCCCGGGGCCGGAGACGTAGATCATGTCGAAATCGTACTTTTTAATGACCCTGTTCAAGTGTACATAAATAAAGTTCTGCCCCGGCGTCGTGCCCCAATGCCCGAGCAGCATCAACTTCACGTGCGACAGCTTCAGCGGCTCAGCACACGGCCCTCCACCGCTTCCCATAGTCCTGATCGTTGAACTTTCCGCGGCTGGAACACTACGTCGCCATCGGACAGGATGACCGTTGCTCCCCAGGCCCGAACGTGCTCAAGGGCTTCGAGCGAGCCAGGGTACCATCGCTTCGCAAAGGGATAATCCACCAGAAACGAAGACATCATCAGGAGTCGCAGATCGCATAGGTCTTCGAGCCGGCAGCGCTGCAAAGCGCCCAGGTAGTCCGCGTAGCCGAGCTCAGCGTACAACTCTTCCAAGATAGCAAAGTAGCGGTCCCGGGTTACTGCACCGAATCGACCGACACGATTCCCTCCAGCACCTGCTCAAACCGGGCAGCAAAGAAGTCGGGTGTGATGTTCTGGTAGGACTCGGCTCCTTGGTTTGAGTCCACGAAGATGGTTCTAATGCCAACCCGCTGTGCCCCAAAGATGTCTCGGTACATATCATTGCCGACATAGACGGCCTGAGAGGGATTCAGTTTCATACCCTGAAGCGCCCCCCACAAGCCGGCCGACTTTCCTGTGTTCGTGTCCCTAAGCGGAGAAAAGATGCGCCAAAGCGGTTATACGCTGAAGCAAAGAATCGAGAGACACCATTAGGCTGAGGAGAAACGGGAGGTTCACCCTTCCGCTGCCAGGATGCACTCTTCCGGATGTTTCACCTCGTTTGGTATGGACTGGCCTATTTCACCCAAACAACGTAATTCTGTGTGCCAAAAGGATTGGGAATCCGCCCTCCCTCCAGAATCAGTTTAAAGGAACTGCCCCCCATCATCACGCTGCAAGGAGATTTCTCCGTCCAAGCATCGTCCACAAACACTTTGTACTCATAACGGCCGGGAGGCAATTTAACCATCGCCTCCCAAGCGCCTTCCGTGTATTTTTTCATCGGCAATGATTCGGCTTCCCAAGAGTTAAATTCTCCCGCAAGGTAAACCTTCTTTGCATTGGGACTGCGAAAGACGAATTCGACCTCTCTTTCCCTTGTGGCAATGAATTTCCCACCGCTTTTCTGGTTCTCCATGTCAGATTCCCCCTTTCTCTTCTTTTCCCCCGCAGTCCTAATCCAACGCGTGAACTGTGGTAGTTGCCGCCCGCACTCTGAATCTTTAGTTGAGGGGCGAATGAATCGAAACCGCTGCAACGAGGACTCAAGCGGCTCCGATGCAGGAGCTAGTTCTTCTTTCTCGAAAAAAGCAGGAGCGCGCCGCCGACCACTATTCCCCCGACGCCGGCCCAAACCGGGACGTTGACCGTCTGCTTGTCCTTTACCGACAGCTCGATCGGACCCAGCTTCGCCTCATGAGTGCTCTTGGTGTAGCTGAAACTCCCGTACACCAGGCCAAGGACGCCGGCAACGATAAGCACAATTGCCGCAATCTTGGTTGCGTTCATTTCGTGTCCTCCTATTAAACAAAATCTTGGATCAGCACGGTTGAAGGTTTTGTTGGTGTATAGCTGACTATTCCTCAAATGAAGATAGAATCGCGTCCATCTGGTTTTCAATTTCGCGGCGTCTTTCGAAAGGCAATGAAAAGAAAATTGCGGGTTTTTCGACAAACTCAGTCACGAACTCGACAAGCTCCGGACAAATGCCGGCCAATCTAATAAATTCAGCTTTGGATCTTGCGTTCTTTCTCTCTTCATTCATGTCTTCACCATGTTTTGCCATATAGCCGACAAACCTGTTCCTCTTTTTGATCTCGTACTCCTCTCTATGAACTCCTCACCTTCTCGGGCGAGGGTTTAGAGGGTTACGATCGTCGTCGTCCTTGAATAACCTGGACCAGCACCACGACGATGGCGATGACCAGCAGGGCATGAATGACCCCACCCATGGTGTAACCGGTCATCAATCCCAGCCCCCACAGAATTAACAGAATCACAAATATGGTCCAAAGCATGTTCAACTCCTTTCTGACGTCGGCAAAGTTCTATTTACGGACTCTACTTCCCCACGACCTTCTTGATCTGGCCGATCTTTTCCTGAGCTTTCCCGCTCATGCAAAAGCCCATTCCGCAGTCAGAACCAAAAAAGCAACCGCGATAAATGTTAACAAGACTTGACTATTTCTCATTTTGAGCTCCTTTCTTCTCGACGGCTGCGACATGCGACTAGGTGTAGCGCTCATTTGGGGATGAATTTTGCTTCTCACAAAGCATCGTTCGCTCAAGAGCGATGCAGGACAAATTCAAGGGCACACTCGATCGAGCACCCCCCAGGAAAGTGATTGGTCAACGCATGGATTGACCTTTACTCGGCTGTTCAAGTTGATCGTGCTTCTCCTCCCGCGGACTAGTCTTTTCCGGAGCCACACGCTTGGGTTTTGCCTTCTCAGGCTGACCAGGCTGAGCCGGTTTCGCAGGACTCACGCGCTCCGGTCCTGCGGTCTGAACGGGTTTCTCCTTCTGACCAGACCTTGCCGGTGCGACGTGTTCAGGTATCACGACCGTGGCGGGCTGACCCGGTTTGGCCGGTGCCGCGTGCTGAGGCACAACGACTTGACCGGGACGTTCCTTCTGAGCCGGTTTTACCGGCATCGCATGTTCGGGTATGACCACCTGGCCTTTCTGTCCTGACTTTGCCGGTGCCACGTGCTGAGGCACGACGACCTGAGCGGGCTGGGCTGGCAGGACTCCCCTCCCGGCCCTTTTAATCTCCTTCTGCTGAAGCGCCATCTCCGACTTGGGCCGGTTCACTTGATTGGCTGGTACGATATAGTCCGTGCTCTTAAAGGAATCTTCCCTATTTCACGATCAGATCATTCTTTACGGATTTGACCCCTTGGACGCTGCGGGTGATTTCAACCGCTTTATCGATTGCCTTTTGAGAACTAACGAAGCCGCTCAGCTGAACGGTGCCCTTGAAGGTTTCCACACCGATCTGGAAAGACTTGAGAAAATCATCCGCTGCCAGCAGAGATTTGACCTTGGTTGTAATCACCGAATCGTCAACGTATTCACCTGCACTTTCCTGTTTGGATGTCGATGCACAGGCCACAAAGGCAACCATCAGCATAACAAGGGCAAAATAGCCGACAAACCTATTCCTCTTTTTCATACCAGTTACTCCTTTCTGGAAACACCTTGCCTTGTCCGGCAAGGTCCTAAATGGTTACGCTCGTCTTCGTCCTTGAATAACTTGGACTAGTACCACAACGATGGCGATGACCAGCAGGGCATGAATGACCCCACCCATCGTATAGCCGGTCATCAATCCCAGTCCCCACAGCACCAATAGAATCACACATATGGTCCAAAGCATGTTCGACTCCTTTCTAACGCCGCCAAATTCCTTTTCGACGCTCTACTTCCCCACGACCTTCTTGACCTGGCCGATCTTTTCTTGAGCTTTTCCGACAAGAATTTCGTCTTCGCCTTCGGCTTCCAAGTCGGGATTCATGCTTATTTTTCCGGCCATCTCCTTGATCTTACCCTTCACTTTATGCCACTTGCCTTCTGCCTCGTCCCTTGTGCTTGATTTCATGATATTCCTCCTGTTGGGTTTTGGTTTGACTCTCTAGCGATAGAAGATCCGCGTGCCTATCATCGAACTAACCCGAGAATGCCAAATACAATGAGATAGATGGCAACGATGTAATTCAAAAGTCTCGGGGCAACGAGGATCAAGATTCCCGCGATCAGGGCAACCACGGGCTGTGGCGATATACTGATTTGCATGTCACCTGGCCTCCTTTCTAAGCTCTGCAAGAGCCAAGATTCCCCAATTCATGGGCTACGATCGGGGGTCTATATGCTTTATTAAACCTTGGGTAGGGGTGACGCCGGTCCTTAGCTCAGATCTTCATTTTGTCCCGCGTATAAATTGTGTTCAGCGCGTCTAGCAGCAAAATCAGGATTCACATCGGATAGTGGATAGCCCCAAATGAGAACTCCCCTCATGGTCTGTATTTCCATCACCCCTCTGCAATTCTGGCATTTGAGGGAACCCCTGAAGTCGCTGAACGCTTGATGATCCATATTGATTTCTTGGCCACACGAAAGGCACTTTATTCTCATCGCGCTATCCTCCCTATCCCACCCCCATGTTTCCATGTTCTCTTCCTGTGGACGCCAGCGCTCCTTGGACTGTCCTTTGAAGATCTTCCAGTCTAAAGGGGAGAATACAAATTTTTTCGGCTCTTTCTTGGTCGCTCCCATCCCACACCGCCTTTTCATAGGGCTCTTGGAGAAGGCTCATCGTCCCCCGAAGTACCCTAAAAAGCTCCGATTTCAGGTGACTATTCAGGTTCTCCCGGGTATCCCATTCTTCAAGAATACAGAGTGCATTTTCATCCTCCATGCTCCGGCAAAAGCCGCAGCGCCGACATCCCTTCTCTGTCCTTAGGAAGCCGATCAGTGATGCGATCGTCTGGGACAGCACCTTGCGCTTCTCGGGAAGGACCTTCATTCGTATGATGACCAGGATCATGCAAATCGTAGTTGCAAGCGGCAAGCCAACTACCGGGGAAAGCCAGGAGACTGGAATCATCGTTTAATAACGAGGGATTAGATGAATGGGAGAGAAGCGTGGAGAAGGTTGAAACGATTGGTTGGCCCTCAATATTTGGTGGAACCTCCATATATTGAGGGAACCTTGTGCAGAGCCGGATCTTAATCCGACTCCTTGATCTCCGGCCGGCATATATCACTTAGGCTAAGGCGCTTGGTGTTCCGCGAGCGGAACACCAAGTCGCTCTTCAGCCTGTTATGCACTGGCAGGGTTGGAATCTCGCTGTGCGCACTCCTTTACTTGCAGGTGCCTTTCTTACCACCCTTGCTCTTACCGACACCCTTGCCCTGTGCTCGGCCTTTACCTTTGCCTCGACCATCGTGCGGTCCTTTCGCCCCAGTTGAGGGGCCTTTACCATCTCGCCTCGGCATCTGAATCACCTCCTTTCTCAGAATTGCATAACGAGGTTATAACCTAGCAGCGTGAACACGCGCTCCACGGTGGGTGGACCTGGTACCCGGGCTCGGCTGGCTGGATGTACCGGCTCATCGTGGAGTCCCGGAGAAAAGTATTGAGAACACCCCTCTCACCTGTTGATTGTCCCGGAGTCCCCCATTATTTCAGATTCAACACAGCTTCACTCGTGCCGCCAGAAGCCCACTGCGTTGTAAACCCCAAGCGCCTGAAGACCTTGAGCATGCTCACATTTTCGGTAAGGACATCTGCCCGGACCTCTTCAAGGCCTCTCTCCCTGGCTATCTCAATGAGCATCTCTACGAATTTAGTGCCAAGATGTTTCCCCTGGAACCTATCCTGCACGAGGACGGCCAGTTCGCCGGATGTCAGGTCCTGGTTCATAATCAGTCTTGCAACCCCTATCATGCTTTTCTTTCCATTTTCCTCCATCTCCGCAACGATTGCCATGTGCCGGTCGTAGTCGATATTACAGAAGAGGATAAGCCATTCATGGGATACATCTTTGATTGTGGAGAAGAACCTGGTCCTCAATGTTTCTTGAGACAACGAAACGAGCATCTCGTGCTCCGCAGGCTCGTCTTCAGGGCGTATGGCCCTCAGAAGCACCCCGGTCCCATCCGACAGTTGCCAGGGTGTGGTGTACTTGGTCGGATAGGGAGTGATAATCAGGTGAGGATATGGCGATTGCCCGGTAGCGTCATAATTCTTGTCAATAATGATTCGTGCGTCAAGGGCGGAGGCTTGACCATTCGATATGGCAAGAGGATTTATGTCGATTTCAGCTATTTCTGGAAAATCTATGATAAGATTGGAAAAATTGACAAGAATTTCCTCGAGTCCTTCAAAATCGGCTGCCGGTTTTCCCCGAAAACCCTGGAGCATTTTGTATACCTTGGTGTCCTGCATCAACATCTTCGCCAGGGTCTGATTGAGCGGGGGAAGCCCAATCGAAAAATCCTTGATGAACTCCGCCATAGTCCCCCCCATCCCAAAGAGGATGACCGAACCGAAATCTCTATCCTTCCTGGCCCCAAGAATCAGCTCGTAATCAACATCTGTGACCATCTTCTCTACAGCCACACCCATTATGGCTGCTTCCGGGACGCGTTTCTTCACCCTTTGCATCAACTGCTCATACGCTTCCTTCAGGGCTGCACTGGAACCGATTCCCATGATGACACCACCCACATCGCTTTTGTGGGAGATGTCAGGCGAGACGACCTTGATAACGACCGGATAGCCCACCTTTTCTGCTATGCTTGCCGCCGCTTCCGGATCTTGAGCGACCTGCACCATCGTAACCGGGATACGGTAGGTCATGAGAAAACCCTTGGACTCTTCCTCGTTAAGAAGCGTTCGTCCTTCCTTGAGGGCCGTCTTGAGAAGCTCTTTCAGGTGGCCTTTCGAGGGCGCTTTGTGCGCCGGCAACTCGCCAGGGGTCTCATAGAGCTGGTCAAGATGTCTTTTGTACCTGCACATATTCACATAAGTTCTGACAGCCTCCTCAGGAGTGTCGTAGGTCGGGATGCTGTTCTCAACAAAAATGTGTCTCCCTTCCTCGACGTCTTCTGCCCCCATCCACGTTGCGATGATGGGTTTAGGGGCATTCTTTGCACTATCGGCCACCGCTTGCGCAAGCTGCGTTGAAGGGGCAGAGTCCATGGGTACGTATATGACGAGCACGCCGTCCACCATGGGATCACCGAGGCATATGTTGAGGGCTTTCGTGAACCTGTCGACGGTTGCGTCTCCAAGGACGTCAACCGGATTCGCTTTGCTCCAGTAGGGTGGCAAAAATGCGTTGAGTTGCTTCACGCTCTCCTCAGAGAGTTTTGCCAGTTCCCCACCCAGGTGAATAAGGGCGTCGGTGGCCATCACGCCAGGTCCGCCGGCAGAGGTTACCATGGCGAGCCTCGGACCGGCCGGCAACCTCTTCGAATCAAGAACCTGGGCAGCGTTGAAGAGTTCCGCGATTTCCCCGACCCTTACGGCGCCGGCCCTCCTGAAGGCGGCTTCATATACCGCGTCGTCCCCTGCCATAGCGCCGGTGTGGGAATGGGCCGCCCTTGCACTCTCCGCGAATCGCCCCGGCTTCAAAATAATGATAGGTTTTCGGCGGGCGAACCCCCGAGCCGCACTCATGAATTTTCTCGCGTTGCCCACACCCTCCATATAGATCAAAATGCTTCTGGTGGCCCCGTCATCTCCTAAGAAATCGATCATGTCGCCAAAGTCTACATCGATCATGGAGCCGAGTGATGCAAACATGCTAAAGCCTATCCCGGCGCTGACCGCCCAATCGAGTATCGCGCTGCCAAGCGCGCCGCTCTGAGAGATGAAGGCGATATTGCCCGGTGGAGGGTTGCCCCGTAGAAAGGTCGCATTTAAGCCCAAGACGGGTCGCACAAAACCGAGGCAGTTTGGTCCCATAATACGCATCCCATATTTTTTCCTGATCCCGTCGATTTCGCTCTCTAGCTGTGTTCCTTCTTCACCAATCTCCTTGAACCCGGCAGAGATTATGAGCACCCCCGCTACACCAGCCTGGCCGCATTCCTCAATCACACCCGGCACTGACCGGGCAGGAGTTGCCACAACAGCCAGATCCACATGCACGGGAACGCCTGCGATGGCGGGATAGCTCTCCACACCCAATACCTTGCTCGTATGGGGGTTTACCGGAAATATCCTCCTCTCTTTTGACCGGAGCAGGTTCTCAAGGATTGTCCGTCCGACGGCGCCTTCCTTCGCAGTTGCGCCGATCACGGCTATTGTTTTGGGATCAAACATCACCTGTATGTGGCTCATTCCGCTGTCCTCCTTTGCGATCTCCTTTACAGGGGCTTGCGTAGCGCCCTCCACGAGCGAAGCTCCACCTACTGAGTGGGTAACCGGCAATCAGCGGGATCAGTATAGATCTGAAAACACCTTACCGACCCATGGCCGCTGCGAGGCCTTGGGCCGGGCCCGAGCAGCGGTACGATCAAGTCTATGACAGGGCCGTCAAGCGCCATAGATGCACAAGGGGAATAGGGATGCGCAGGCGATGGCCGGGGGTACGATCTAACGCAAATCATGAATTCATCGGATCCGATCATCAGTGCCAGAGTGGGTTTCGAAAAACCCTCCGCTCGCGCCCGATGTCTTCAGCAGCCGGCTCAGGGTGCCGCCCATGATCTGTTTGCCATCGCAGTCGGCCCGTTGGAGGATATCGACGCCGTGTGCGTCCGCTTAATATTCTTCGGGAACTACGGCGCCGTCCACCCCATGATTGGCACCGTGCTGATGCTGTTTTTCGGGCTGCCGGCGAGAACCCGATCGCTGTAAGCAACGTAAACCAGCACATTGCGCTCGCGGTCGAAGAAGCGCACGACCTGAAGCGACTTGAATACGAGGCTGCGGTGTTCATCAAAAACGCGCTCGCCGTCTTTGAGTTCGCCGACGATCCGGATCGGACCGACCTGGCGACAGGCGATGCTGACGTCACTCCTATCCTCCGCTAAGCCCAATCCACCCTTGACGCCTCCCGTTTGCGCACGGCTAATGTGGCAGGCGACACCCTGCACTTTGGGATCGTCGAAGCCATCGACCACGATCTTGTCGTTGGGTCCGAGCCAGCGGAAATTGGTGCTGACCGCGCCGGTCGTGCCGCGTTCAGGCCGGCTGAATACCCACCATCCGAGGAGCCCTATGGCCAGAAGAATTCCTGCACCGAGTATCACTCCAACTTTTTTCATGATGATTCGCCTTACAGGGAAAAATCTGCGCTCGACCGTGGAACTGGATCGACATATCCCCGGGAGCTTTTCAAGCACCTGGGACTATGGGATGTAAACCCGCCAACCTTCCTGCGGGTAAAGCCCCGACCTGTCTGCGTGCAACGCACAGGCAGACCTCCGCCCAAAACGACCGGTTCGCCGGGCGGAACCGTTCAGCGTCCCTGCCTTATTTGAATTTTGAAACCGCATCGTGATAGGCGGCCTTGACTTCAGCCCAGGTTTTTTCCGCCCCTCCTTTGACGGCTTCCCATGCCTCATCGCCGGCGGTCTTCAACTCCTGCAGCTTCGTCTTGGCCTCATCCTGTTTGTGCTCCAAGGCCTCGATGGTTTTGTAGTAATCGATCTTCGCGTCAGCCTTGGTATTCTCCGCCTTGGCCTTGAGCAGAGCGATCTGCGCGTTCCATTCCTTCAACTGTGCATCGAGTTTTTCTTCGTATGCTTTTCGTTTGTCATTCATGGGAACC
>CAZOLJ010000073.1:0-22126 GCA_964580575.1 uncultured Desulfobacteraceae bacterium | reverse complement strand
ATGTAAGGAGTATTAAGAAGTTCTCAACATTAATGAACACTCAACATTTGTCGATAAATGTGAAGCGTAACATTTATCGACGATCTCGGGCTCACGCCCATGAGCTCACCAGAAAGACGGGATCTCTTGGAGGTCGTGGAAGAACGGCACGGACTCTCTTCCACCGTGGTCGTCACTCAATTGCCCATCGATCGTTGGCATGACAACATCAAAGAGGCAACCATCGCTGACGCCATCCTCGATCGCCTTGTTCACAACGCACACAAAATCAACCTCAAGGGAGATTCCATGAGAAAACTGCGTTCAGACTTGACAAAGAATAAAGACTCTGAAAAATAGGAAACTCCAGCGTCGCTACGCTCCGATGAGCCCGGACACTTTCCTTCGGAACACGTGGACGGATATCCTCGGAACAGGTGGACGCTTTCCCCCGGAACACCTGGACACTTTCCCCGGAATAAGCAGTCACAGAGAGGGTCAACAGGAAAGGGGTAAAAAGATGACGTTCTCAGGAGGCGGCAGGAAAGGAAATTTTGAATTGGGTCCCTTTTCCCGCTTCGCTTTCCACGGAGATCCCCGCGTGGTGCTGATGAAGGATTGAGGCAATGATGGCGAGGTCGATGAAGACCTGCTGCAGGCTGTTCCTGTTTCCCCCCTTAAGATCCTCTCTGCTCATCGCCGAAATACTGCTTGAGGAAAGGCAAAAGCTCTTTCTCGAACTTGAGCGGCTTCTCGAAGTAGGGCTTGCCTCTCTGGAGCAGCTGCTCCAGCGTTTTCTCCTCCCAGAAAAATGCGGTGAGGAACACGTAGCGGTGAAATCGAAACTTGTCCTCCAGAGTGTCTGCCAGGTCGAAACCGCTCTCCGCTCCTATTTTGATGTCGAGCATGGCAAGGACTATGTCTTTGGATCGAGTGCTGAAGATCTCCAGGCAAGACGCCACATTGTTTGCGGTGAGCACGTCATAGCCGACTTGACTGAGAGAATCCGACAGAATCAGGAGGATCGACTGATCGTCGTCCACTACCAGAATCGTCCGTTTTCTCATTGCCCTCATCTCCTCTGCTCTCGTTCGTCGAGACGCTCAACCTTGTTTTTCAGGCTGGGAGAGATCCCTTCTCTTTCCGAGGCCAGGGGCCCCAGCCCCTTTGCGAACACTCAATGAAAGCGCTCTCTTCCAGAAAACCTTTTCAATTGTCTTGGTTTTTTTCTCGCGTTCCTTGCGTAACTAATTCTTATTTTTGCTGAATTTCGCAAAATTATAACTTTTTCTCCCCTTCTTTTTCAACAATTATTTTCCTGAATCGAGATCGTGGTTCTCTTTCGAAAGGGGAAAAAGCCGGGACTGGACTCTGAGTTGGGTTTGGATGGAAAGGATTTGAAAAGCTCAGAATATCTTTGTCAAATACTGCTCTTTATCCATGCCCATGAACTCGGAAGTGTCGCCAAGACCCATGGTTTGTTTTGCGAACTTAAACACTTCGTCGTAATCAAAACGTAGCCCCATCTGCTCATAGTACTTTTGCAGAGATCTCTTGGGCCTGAAGTCTTTGTATTTACAGGGGATGGAAAGAAGGGGAATCCCATCATGTTGCACCTCTGCAATAACGTCACTCTCGTTGAAGCGCAGTAGGGGCCTGAAAACGGTGTATCCTTCCTTCATTTTCAAAACAGGATAGAATCGCTGTACTGTTTCTCTCAATCGCTTTTTCCGGAGGTAATCGCCCTCTTGTGAATTGAAACAAAACCCAGCAACGACATGTTCCAGTGAATAGCTCACGATATCCCACAGCGTAAAACTGACGACGAGGACAAGATTCTCCCAGTGTTCCACCGTGTCGTCGAGCACCTTGTTCAGCATATCCCTTCGGACCTTCTGACAAAAGAGGCACGGCTGAAAGGTCCCTTCCATAGGATCATCACTGACGCCCATATCATACCAGGTGATTTCTACACCACGATCACGCCAGAAGGCTGATAACCTTTCCCTTTCCTGGCGCGTATATCGATGAAGAGGATACGCTCCCGCATGGGCTTCCAAATCAAAGCCGAAATGCTTCCTTGCTCTCGACATGAAATGGAGGCAGAGCGAGGAGTCTTTGCCTCCAGAAAAGAGCAGGAAAACTCTTTTTCCAGAGAAAGTTCTCAAGGTGTCGCGGTGGTCTTCCAGCCAGGCATCAAAATTCATCGTCTATCGATCTCCTTCCTTCATAAACACGCTCTTTCTAGACTCACAAAATCTGAAAAATCGCTGAGGCGAGAGAGTTTTTCGCTCTTCACCGTCACGCCCAGGCCGTATCCACCCAAAGGACCTGCTTTTCCGCCGAGCCCAAAGGAGATATCCTCCTCGATAATGTTTTCCTTGAGCAAGAATCGATCGTAGGATCCGTCATAGGTGATCGCATCGGAGCAAACGAGGCCTAGCGCTCTTCCCGCCGCAGATAGAAGTCCTGCCTCTCCCAGCGTGCAACCGATCTGAAAAGGGATTTTTTTCTTGCGCAAGTGATCGATGATCTGGAGCGTCCGGTGGAAACCGCCGCTGCGGCACAACTTCACGTTAAACATCCCGTACTGTCCCTCATCGATAATGGTCTTCACCTCCTGGAGAGTGGGAGCCGATTCGCACGCCATCAGGGTCAGATCCATCGCCCGTGCCGCTTCAGCAAGCTCCGGGAATCCTGCGCGCGTTCGGGGCATGGGTTCCTCGATGATCTTGACCTGGTATTTTGCCAGAAGAGGCAGATGACGCATCGCAAGGTCAAAATCCCAAATCCCGTTCGGATCAGCCCGCTTCTCGCAATCAGTCCCGAACACTTCCCAAACCGTTTCCAGCGCCGTTTTGTTCTGATCGAAATCCGATCCCATCTTTATTCTCAGGTGCCGCATTCCGATGCCCTTAATCATTTTACAGAGCTGCTCTATCCTGCCCCTGTCCCCCAGAGTGATGGGTGCTCCATAGTGAATACACGGAGTGGCCCACTGCTGGGGAAGATAGGCTAGAACAGATCTTCTCTGCTCCTTGCCTAGAGCGTCCAACAGCGCCATCTCTGTGGCACAAAGGGCTCCATTGTGCTCCTTGCCTCTGGGCAGTTGCTCGATAAAATCCCAAATCTGAAAAACGCCTGTGAGAGGGTGAGGGAAAGAGCCTCCGGAAACATAAGACCTCACATCCTTCGTCACGGTCTCAGGCGTCTCACCGGTGACAGATTCAATGGGGACCGCCTCCCCGTATCCTTTCACCCTCCCCTGATCCGCGCTGACCTCAACCACAATGCGCGTCGAGGAGCGGCCCTCACGTAGGGATATGGCAAAACGGCCTTGAAATGGAAGCGTTATTTTATAGATCTTGACGCTTTCAACTTGCATGGGCTTCTTTGATGCTTTCCTGGCTGGATTGAGAAGTGACGGTCTCGGGGATAGTCACAATAAAAGTAGCTCCTTTGTTGACGTTGCTGCTCACCTCGATTGTTCCGCCGTGATCCTGCATGTGCTGATGCGCGATAAAAAGTCCAAGGCCTGTCCCCTTGTGCATGCTGCTTTTGTGTTTAGTCGTGAAATAGGGATCAAAAATTTTATTGATGTCAGACGGGGATATTCCCACGCCGCTATCCTTCACTTCGATCACAGCACTACGATGACCATCCTTCTCTAACTGGTGCTTGGTGACGACTCTAATTTTACCCCCCTGGGGTGTGAAATCCAGAGCATTGGCCAAAAGGTTTAGGATCACCTGTTTTACCTTCTCCGAGTCCATCCAAACCTGCGCAACAGCCTCGTCGAATTGACACGCAATTTCGATCTGTTTCCCCCTACTTTGGGGTGACACGAGGAGAATCATTTTTTTAATCAGTTCGTGGAGATCTCCGTAAGCAAAATGAGACTCCTTTGGTCTCACCAGGTCCAAGAGCTCCGTAATGAGATTGTTCACCCTCATGGTTTCTTCCATTGCAACCTGATAGAAATCGCGCCTGAATTCCTCATCATCGTATTTGTGAGGCAAAAGCTGGATGAAGGTGCCGATGGCGGTCATGGGATTCTTGATTTCGTGGGCCAGTCGCGCAGCCAAGTTTCCCAGGAAAGAGAATTTCTCTGCGCGACTCAGCAAGGATTGGGAGTGTTTGAGTTCCTCCATCTTATCCTGAACGCTTTTGTAGAGCTTGGCATTTTCTATGGCGATGGCAATCTGCGGAGCAAAAATCTCCAGGATCTCCCTGGTCTCTTGAGGGACCCCTTTCCCGTCAATACCATCCGTCGCCATGATCCCGATCACCTTCGACCGCGTAATCAGGGGGACTACAAAAGCAGAGACGGGCCTTCCCTGTCTCAAAAGGATATTGTCTCTCTTCAGACTCGATTCTTTTATCTCGGGGATATATTCTGAGCGGCCTGCGCTGGCGACTCGGACCAGCATGTTGCTGACGCGATGGAGCGGGACCTTGTAATCTTTGATCGCCTCAAAGGTTTGGTGATCGAACCCTATGCCGTGAATATACTCCAAACTTGCACTCTCCTCATTGACCAGCATGATGATACCACGGTTGATCTGGCATACGCTTGAGAGCAAATTCATGATGACGCCCAGGAGTTCCTCGATATCCAAAACAGACAGAATGGCTTTTCCGGTTTCTTGTATCGCTGTCAGCTGTCTGATTTTTCTGTTGAGTTCCTGATTGAGTCGATTGACCTCCTCATATTTCTGTTCGATGATTTTCTTGTCCGCCTCCATCTCCTTGATGGTCTCTGTAATCACCGAGTTTGAAGTGTAAAACCTTGAATAGACTTCGTGAAGTCTGTTTCTCGCAGGCCACCTTAAGTGATATTCACAGTACTCCCCTCCCTCGAACGAACAGCATACTTCCTCCAGCGTGAGGGGTGTGCTTCCCCAGGTGAGGGGCATAAAGGTGTAGTTGCCTTGGTTATAAAGGCAGAGATCCTTTGAGACCCCCATCCTGTGGTCCCAGTGAAGTCTCACCACGGCTTCGTTTTTCCCGACCCGCACCAGTTCGACCTTCTTGCTCCTGTTGAACTTGTCATTTATTTTCTGGATGTGTCGGAGTGCCGTTTTGGTTGACCAGAAGGCTTTTACAAAAATCTTCTGGATGTAGCCGAGCGAGACATTCTCTATGGCGAACCGAGCAATTTTGTACGGAGCTTGCGGGTCATCCAGAATGGCCTTCGCACGTCGATGGAGTTCCGACGTAACAGCGCATGAAATCCAGTTGTTTGGATCTCGGAGAAACTCCTCGGGTTGGGCAAGGGCGTCGATTTCCGGGTCGAGCTTACCGAGGAGGCCGGAACAATCGCCGCTATTGTGAGCCTTGACATAATCGAAGACGGTTCTCGTGTTGACGCAGCTGACTTCTTTTTCCATTTTATTGCATACAGCCTGCATAGTGATGTAATATGATTACAAAGTAGCCTTATCGCGTTCTTTGAGTAAATGCGCTTTATTCTACTATAACTCATTTCGTTTGTAAAGACTCCTGATCGCACCAACCGGCTATGCAGATCCACCTGTGGGAGTGATGAAATCCATGGATAAGCTCGCCACCATACTTGTCGTCGATGACGAAAACGGCATCCGACAGTCCTTCAAGATGGTTCTCAAGGATCACTTCAACGTGCTCCTCGCCGAAAATGGGAAAGAAGCCGAGGAATTCCTCACCAAGAATCCCGTGGATCTGATTCTCCTCGACATTCTGCTGCCCGACGTCAACGGTCTCGATCTTCTGGAAAAACTCAAGGCCCTGGACCCCAACCCCGAAGTCATCATGGTCACGGCGGTCAAGGAGATTCAGAGCGCGGTGCGAGCCATCAAGCTGGGCGCCTACGAGTACATCATCAAGCCCTTCCTTGTCGACGACGTGATCAACATCATTAACCGAGCTCTGGAGAAGCGGAACCTGATGAAGCAGGTCACTTATCTCCGAAACGAGCTGGACCGGGTTCGGCCCTTTGATGAAATCATCGGTGAAGACGAGCGAATGAACAAGGTTTTCGATCTCATTTCCAGTATCGCAGGCAGCGATGGGGCCGTCCTGATTCAGGGAGAGAGCGGGACAGGGAAGGAACTGGTGGCGCGAGCCATCCATCGATTGAGCCCGAGGAAAGACCAACCCTTTGTGGTGATCGCCTGCGCAGCGATCCCCCCTACCCTCGTGGAAAGCGAACTCTTCGGATATCACAAGGGAGCGTTCACCGGCGCCCTCAGAACCACTCTGGGCAAGCTGGAAATCGCCAACAAGGGCACGGTCTTCCTGGACGACATCGATACCCTCGATGTGAACATGCAGGCAAAACTGCTCAGGGTCATCCAGGAGAAGGAATTTGAAAGGCTGGGAACCACCAAGGTCATCAAGCTGGATGTTCGATTCCTTGCCGCATCGAACAAGGATCTGACCCAGCTCATCCAGTCAGGCGCCTTCCGTGAAGATCTATTCTATCGCCTCCATGTCCTGCCCATTCAGCTCCCGCCTCTGAGACAGAGGAAAAGAGATATCCCTCTTCTGATTGATCACTTTCTTAAGATTAATGCCAAGAGATCCGGGAAGCCGGCCAAAACCTTTTCCAAAGAAGCCATCAAAGTTCTCACGGAATACGACTGGCCGGGAAACGTGCGGGAGCTTCAGAATCTCGTGGAAAGATGTTTCACAATTTCCAGGGATTCAGTCATTCAACTTCAGGACATCTCGATCCTGAGTGTGGCCAAGCCCAAAATAAAAGGGCTGAACCTCAAGGAAGCCGTGGAGGCCTTTGAGCAGGAGTACATTGGGGAGGTTCTCGAGAGCGTGGACGGAAACAGGACCCAGGCCGCTCTCATCCTCGGGGTTCACCGCAACACGCTTCTCTCGAAAATGGGGGCATCCGCTCAGAAGAAGGAAAAGTGAGGGGCAGGCTCAGCGCAGATCTTCCCGCACTGGAGAGAAGACCTCTATAATCTCCGAAGGGGACTCGCCACATTTTCCTCCATGAAGGACGTTGGAAGGCACGTGATAGGCTTCCCCTTCGTGGACGATTCTCTTTTCATCAGCTACAACCAATTCAATCGAACCTTTCAGGACTGTGCCGATTTGCTCGTGGGGGTGAGCGTGGAGAGGCACTCCTGCGCCGGGTTCCAGCTTGAAGAAAACCATGGTCATCTTCTCGCCGTGGATCACCCGCATTTCAACGCCGGGGCCAGGCTTTCTGGGAGTCATGTCTTTGAAAACAAAATGGTTCATGAGGGGTTGTCCGTTGTCAGTAGTCCGTTGTCCGTTGAACTTACAGTAACAAATGACGAGTAACGAGTTACTTTCTTCTTGTCACTTGTCACTTGTTACTTGTCACTGTCTTTAGATCCCACACGTCCGGCGAGCGTCTTCATTCTGCATGAGTTCCTTCAGGGTTCCCTGATAGCAGATCCGGCCGTTGTCGATGATGTACCCCATGTCGCTCAGCTTCAGGGTGAACTTCACGTTCTGTTCCGCCAGAAGCACGGTGAGGCCGAACTCCTTGAGACGAAAGATGGTCTGCCCAAGGGCGCGGACCATGACAGGCGCAATGCCCTCTGTGGGTTCGTCGAGGAGCAGGAAATCAGGGTTGCTCATCAGCGCCCTTCCAACGGCCAGCATTTTCTGTTCCCCGCCGCTGAGCAGCCCGCCCTTGCGGGAATCGAGCCTCCTGAGGGGTGGGAAGAGCTCATAAACTCTCTCTTTGTTCCACGCTTCCCTCTCCCTGGCTTTTCGCTCCGCGATTTGAAGGTTTTCCCCCACCGTCAAATCGGCAAAGATCCTCCGGTCGTCGGGGACATACCCTATCCCTTTTCTCACGAGCACATAAGGTTCCTTGCCCGTCACATCTTCCTGCTTGAATCGAATCCGGCCCTGTTTGGGCGGCGCCAAACCGAGGATGCTTTTCAAGGTGGTCGTTTTGCCGGCCCCATTTCTTCCCAAAAGGCAGACGACCTGGCCTTCCAGCACCTTGAGAGACACGTCGAAAAGAATGTGGCTCAGGCCATAATAGGTATGGATTCCTTCCACCTCAAGCATCTGCGCCCCCGAGATAAGCCTCCTGAACTTCCATGTTGTTTTTCACTTCCTCGGGCTTACCCTGGACAATCGTTTTGCCGTAATGCATGACCATAATGCTTTGCGCCGTGTTGAAGACCACGTCCATGTCATGTTCGCAGAAGAGAATCGTGAGCCCGCGGGTATCGGCAAGCCGCTTGATGAGCGCCATGGTCGCGGAGGTCTCGTCCGGCGACATGCCCGCTGTGGGCTCGTCCAGGATGAGCATCTGAGGTTCGTTGCCGAGGGCAATGGCGATCTCCAGGATCCTGTGGTCCCCGTGAGAAAGGGAGCCGGCCAGACGCTCGGCCTTGTCGAGAAGGCCCACGCTGGAGAGGATCCGGTTGGTTTCCTCCACGGCCATGCGCTGGGCCGGCCGGAAAAGCGTGCTGCTCTTCCTTTGTCGGGAAAGCACGGCCACCTGAACGTTTTTGAACACCGTGAGCCTGGGAAACACATTGGCGATCTGAAAAGACCGGGCAATGCCCTTTCTGCAAATGTCATGGGGGGGCAGTTTGCTGATATCCTCTCCGTTGAATACCACTTGACCCTTGTCCGGCCTGAGCATGCCCGTGATCAAGTTGAAGAGCGTGGTCTTACCTGCGCCATTCGGCCCGATCACCGCAACGAGCTGCCCCTTCTCTACCGTGAGCATCGCCCCGTTGACCGCGAGGAACTTGTCAAAGGATTTGTAGAGGTTCTCAACTTTCAGCATGTTCTCCCCTCGCCGGCGTAACCTCTCTGTGGCGGGCTTTTCCGAACTTCTGCACAAAAAAGCCCATCACCCCTTCGGGCAGGAAAAAGATGAGGAGGATCAGAAGCACTCCGAGGATCAAGGTCCAGTACTCCGTGTAAATGCCCACAAAGGTCCTCAGAGCCACGGTGATCGCCGCACCAAGGATAGGGCCGGCAAAAGTGAACCATCCGCCCAAAAGGCACATGATAAAGATCTCGAGCGAAAGGACCCAGAAGAGCAAGTCCGGAAAGACCGATTTTTCTAGAACCACGAAGAGAACGCCGGCCACCCCTGCAAAAAAAGTCGCGATCACGATCGCCATGAGCTGATGGCGCCTCACATCGATGCCCACAGCCGAACATCTGGCCGGATTGTCCCGTATGGCTTGAAGGGTCATGCCGAAGGGCGACCGGTGGATGAGGTACATGACCACCAGGCAAAGCACGAAAAAGAAAAGGATGAAGTAATAGGCCTTCGATACGGACGAAAGAAAGCTTGGGAGAGGAACCCCGTGGATGCCGTCATCCCCGTTGGTCAAAGCATACCACCGAAAAACAATCGCCCACAGGAGCGAGCCCAGGGAGATCTGAAGCATGCCGAAGTAAAGGCTCGTCAGCCTCACACAGAACCAGCCGATGAGAAGGCCTGCAAAGCCGGCCATGAGAGGAGCCGCGATGAACCCGAACCACATGGGCATATGGGCCTTGTAGAGGAGCAGAGCAAAGGCATAGGCCCCGACCCCGTAAAAGGCTCCATGGTGAAACTGAAACAACCCCCCGTGCCCCACCACCATGTTCAAGCTCATGGCCAGAAGCGCCGTCACAAAGATGAGCGTGAGAATGTAGGTGTAGAACCGCGGAAGGACCGGCGGCAGGATGAGGAGGAGGACCAGGAGGACGGCAAAAAAGAAAACGGATTTCAGGGACAGGCTTTTGAGCAACGTGGACTCCTCTTTACCACACCGATTTGAGAATCCCCGTGGGCCTCAGGATCAGCACGATCACCACGGCGGTGTAAGGAAAAACAATGGCGAACTGGGGCCAGAAGAGCACCCCGAAAGCCTGAGTGAGACCGAAAATGAGCGAGCCGACCAGGGCGCCCCACATGTTTCCAAGGCCGCCGATGGTGACGATGAGAAACCCTTCAATGATGATGTTGTGATCCATTCCGAGGGTAATGCTGATAGTGGGAGCCATGAGAGCGCCGCCCAGGCCTGCCATGAAACAGCCCAGCACGAAAGCGAAGGCGAACACCCAGCTCACATTAATTCCGACGGCCCCCACCATCTCCCGGTCCACGGCCGCTGCTCTCGCGATCTTGCCAAGTTTGGTCTTGTTGGTGAAAAGCCACAGACCGATGGCCACCAGAGGCCCGATGATGAGCAAAAAGAAATTGTACTTGGGGATCGAGGCGCCGAAGATGCGCACCGACCCGTCGAACATCTTAGGGGCCATGATGGATTTGTACTCGGCTCCCCAGGTGATTTTGACCAAGTCGCCCAGGATGAGACTGAGGGCAAAAGTGAACAAGAGGAGCATCAAGTGCTCTCTCTGGTAGAGGTGGCAGAAAAGCGCTCGTTCCGCAATGAAACTGACCGCAGCGACCACCAGGGGAGCCAGCACGAGAGCGAGCCAGAAACCCGTAGCACCGGGCACGAGTTTGGTAATGCTGAAGGCGGAGAATGCTCCGATCATGTAAAGGGAACCGTGCGCTACATTGGGCACCCTGAGCACGCCCAGCACAAAGCTCAAGCCTGCCGTGACGATGAACAGAATCATGGAACGGCTCAGTCCTACGAAGAACTGGCTTCCGATGGCGCTCAGATCAAAGGCCATGATCTACGGGCTTCTCCTTGAATGGGGAAGAGAGAGGAGACTCTCTTCCCCACATGAACGGGCTATTTCTTGCGGGTTTTGAGAACTTCTTCGCACGTAGGCATCACTTGGTCGCCGGTCAAGGTCAGGATATCCGTGGCAACCACAAAGTCATGCTGAGGGAGCTTTTTCGTAGTTCCGAAATACATGGGATAAACCGCCTGATGATCGCAGGCCCGCATCTCGACCATACTGCCGGTCGGACCCTTCACTTTCATCCCCTGCATGGCGTCGATAAACTTCTCTTTGTCGATGGTTCCAGCCTTTCTGTATGCTGCCGCGATGAGCTGTGCCGTGATGTAGGCGTTAAAGGCGGGAAACCCCGGGGGATTGCCATAGGCCTTTTCAAAAGCCTGCACAAAGGCCTTGTTTTCAGGGGTCTCCGGATAATAGAAGAGATACTGAATCGTTCCCATCACGCCTTCGGGTGCTTCCGCCCCCAGGGGCTTGAGCACCGCGTGGTCAATGGCCGTGTGAATCCAGGAAGGGGTCTTGGCGGCAAAGCCCGTCGCCTTAAGCGCCTTGAGGCAGTTGGTCATGCTGGCTCCGCCCGTGCAGAAGATCACGCAATCGGGTTTGGCGGCGGAAATAGATGTGAGGTAGGGAACCAAATCCGGTTCCCCGATCTTCCACCAGGACTCCCCGATCTTTTCCACGTCCGGCTTCAGGGCCTTGAGATTTCTCCACGCGGCATCCGCAATCGCGTGTCCGTAAGCATAATCGTCGCCAGCAATCCAGTATTTCTTGTAAGGTTTCTTGGCCAGTCCCACGCCGCCCGCTCTTCCTGCCATGGCGGTGTTTTCCGCCGTGGAGAAAACGTAGCGGTGGCCCAACTCTCCGGTGATCTTCTCGTCCTTGGCGGTCCACACGATGAAAGGCACTTTCTCCGCCTTGGCCACACCGTCTGAAATCGCCAGCGAGGCGCCGCTGTTGATGGTCCCCACGAGGAGATCCACGTTCTCCCTCATGACCAACTCTTTGGCCATGGCAAGAGCCACGTCCACCTTGAACTTCTCATCCCGCGTGGTGAACTCGATCTTGCCTCCCAGCACACCCTGCTTGTTGATTTCCTCCAGGGCGAGCTTGAACCCGTTGAGCGCGTCATTTCCATACACCGCGGGGGGGCCGCTGTAGGTGTCCACAATCCCCACCTTGATGTTTCGTGCGTCGGACAGGGCAGGAAGCATCGCAAACGACAACGCGACAACCAAGCCGAAAAGAACTATTCCCGAGAACTTGCTCTTACTCATCATTTCTCCTCCCTTTTGTTTTGAGGTTATTGAACGATGATAGACCTGTTTGAATGCTCTTGGATGATGATTCTGCGACAACGTCGTGCTGTGAATTCCTTGCTTTCGAAGGGGGACTATAGGGAAAAGCGCTGTAACTGTCAACACATAAAACCAAAGGCGCGTTAGGCTGGAGGCAGGAGGCTTGAGGCAAAACCCGGACCCCGCTAGAATTCATTTTTTGCCTCCAACCTCTTCCCTCAACCCTCCAACGTCATTATATTCCCCAGCCGCCGGATAGGGGGATGGCCGTGGCCGTGATAAAGGAAGCATCGTCGGAAGCAAGGAAGGCGATGACCCTCGCCACCTCTTCCGGTTCAGCCATCCGGCCGAGGGGGGTCTCCTGAATGATCGCATCCTTGAATTTCTGCGCCATGAAGGTTTCAATGGTGGGAGTGCGGATCAAACCGGGCAGGACAGCGTTGACCGTGACTCCCTCCGCTCCCGCTTCGCGGGCAATGGATTTGGTGAAACCGATCAGTCCGGCCTTGGCCGTGGAATAGGCCACTTCCCCTTTTCCGCCGATAAGACCGTAGATCGAACTGACGTTGATGATCCTGCCCCATTTCCTCGATCGCATGGAGGGGAGGACAAACTGAATGAGAAGCAGCGGCACGGTGAGGTGAATTCCCAGCACCGCTTCGAATCCGGCTTTATCAATCTTGCTTGTTGTTCCCGGCCGGTCAAAGCCCGCGTTATTGACAAGGATGTCGATGGCGAAGCCTGAGCAGTGTGTTTCAAGTTCCCGGCGCAGAGTGTCCATGTCGGTGAGGTCTACGGTTACAGGCACGACCTTTCGGCCAGCTTTCCCGATTTCTTCACACACCCCGTGAAGCGTTGCCGAATTCTTGTCCAACAAAACAAGATCCGCTCCACGGGAAGCGAACACCTCGGCGCACGCGCGGCCGATTCCCTGGCCGGCTCCGGTGATCAATGCAGTGCGGCCCTTCAGGTTCATCACATTCCTTTTTGGAATCCTACAGCGAAATTTCTCTCCAACTTGCGCAGAAGTTGGAGGTTGGAGGATAGAGGTCGGAGGCAGAAACGGTTTTGCCTCAAACCTCAAGCGAAGCGCTCCTCCAGCCTCAAACAGCAGGCCAGATTTCGGTTGGGGCCAATGGCCTGCTCTAGGACAGGGTTTTCAGGATCTCCTGTAAATCCGTCTTCATTTCTTCAATCAGGCCGGCGTCCGCCACCGTCGTCTTTTCTTTCCTCTGCTTCAGCCGCTGCCGTGCGCCCTCGATGGTCAGCTTCTCTTCATAGAGCAGCCTCTTGATTTCCAGGATGAGTTCGAGATCCCTCTTCTGATAGGTGCGCTGGTTCGTGTCTGCGCGGACAGGGCGAATCTGAGGAAACTCGCTTTCCCAATATCTCAGCACATAGGGTTCGACGCCGATGATCCTGCTGACTTCGCCTATCCTGAAAAACTTCTTTTCTTCAGGGATTTGCATCGTCTGGCTACACCTCCCTCAGCCTGGCGCCTGTTTCTTGTCCGATTTTCTCCACAATGCTTTCGTGAAGCTTGTTGATATCTTTGCCGTCCAGGGTACTTTCTCGGGATCGATAGCAGATCCTGAAGGCCAGGGCTTTTTCCGAGGGACTGATCTTGCCTCCCTCGAACCGATCAAAGAGAGCGAGGGATTCCACCAGCCCTTTTCCCTCTCGAAGGATAATCTCCTGGATCTTCGCGCACTCCACGCTTTTCTTTGCCACAAGGGAGAGATCCCGGTAAACGGCGGGAAATTTGGCAAGGGGCTCGAAGGTCCTCTCCCCTGTCGCCTTCTCCATCAGGACCGCACCGTCGACTTCGAAAACAAAGGCCCTTGGCGCATCCACATCAAAACGCTTCAGCACTTCAGGTGAAAGCTCGCCTACTGTGCCCAGAATCTGATCGGCGAAGCGAATCAAGGATGCAGCCTCTTTCGAGTACCAGGGAGGAGTGCTCCCTCTTTCGAAGACGAGGCCTCCCAAGCCTAAACCTTTCAAGAGCGCTTCCACAGCGCCTTTCGCATCATAGAAGTCCGCGGCCCGTTCCTCCCGGTACCATTCCTTGGCACGGGCCGAACCCAACACCACGCCTGTGAGCGCAAGCTTTTCATTCGGCAGTTCCTCGGTCCCCTGCCGGATGAAGACCTTGCCCCACTCGAAGAGCTTGAGATCCTTTTCCCCGTAGGAAAGATTGGTCTTCACCGCCGCAAGAAGCCCGGGGATCAGCGAGGTCCTCATGACCGACTGGTCCACGGTGAGCGGATTGAGGAGAGGGACAAAGGACCGCAGGGAACTCTCCGGCTCTGCCCCCAGGAAATCCGCCGATTCGGGCGCGATGAAGCTGAAAGAAACCACCTCGCTGAAACCAAGGCCGACCATGATTTCCCTGACCCGATCCCCCAGGGTCATTTCCGGGGCCTCTTTTTCATCTGACGGGCGTATGGGAGGAATGGTGACCGGAATCCTGTCATACCCCTCCATGCGCGCCACTTCCTCCATGAGATCCCAATCCCGGGTCAGGTCCACACGGAAAAGGGGCACCTTGACGCGGAGGATATTCTCGCCCAAACGCTGAACCTCCATCTCGAGAGATTGCAGATAACTCCCCATGCTCGCTTGAGTGAGATCCGTTCCGAGGAAACGGTTGGTCTTGTCGACTCTCAGATCAATCTCCCGCGGTCTGCGAGGGACCGGGTAATTGTCGATAACCCCCTGAATCACCTCGCCGCCGGCCAGTTCCGATATGAGCATCATGGCCCGCCTCAGGGCCGGCACAGCCCCGTCGATGTCTATGCCTCTTTCGAAACGGTAGGAGGCTTCGGTCGAGAGGCCCAGCCGCTTGGAACTCCTTCGGATGGTGATAGGATCGAAGAAGGCGCTTTCGATCAGGACGTTCTTCGATTCGGAAAAAATCTCGGAATTGAGACCGCCCATCACGCCGGCCAGTGCAACCGGCCTCTGACCGTCGCAAATCATCAGGTTGTCCCTGTTCATGGTGTGGGTCTTGCCGTCCAGGGTTGTGAACACCTCCCCTTCCCGTGCTCTGCGCACCACGATGCGGTTCTCCTTCAGGCGGTCATAATCAAAGGCATGAAGAGGCTGTCCCGTTTCCAGGAGAACGTAGTTGGTCACATCCACGACGTTGCTGATGCCCCTGATCCCCGAAACGTGAAGCCGGTATCTCATCCAGAAAGGAGAGGGTTTGATGTCAAACCCGCAGACCATGCCGGCCGCATACCTGGGGCAGCCTACAGAGTCCTCGAGGATCACACTGGTCAAGGTTTCAATGCGCCGGTTGCTCTCGCCAAAGCGGATGTCCGGCTTGTGAAGCTTTTCCCTGGTGAGCGACGCAACCTCCCGGGCAATGCCGATGACGCAGGCGCAGTCCGGCCTGTTGGGGGTGAGGCCGATCTCCAGAGCCCAGTCCTCCAGGGCCAGGGCCTGAGCCACGGGTGTGCCGGGCGACAGGGACGCGGGAAGGGCCATCACGCCTGAGTGATCTTCCGTCAACCCCATTTCATCTTCCGCCAGAAGCATGCCCACCGAGGCTTGCCCGCGGATGCGGGATTCCTTCACCTCCATCCCGGCCGGTAGCTTTGTTCCGGGCAGAGCCATGGGGGTCATCATCCCCACCTTCAGGTTCGGCGCACCGCACACGACCTGCACGACCCCCCGACCGGCTTCGACATCGCAAAGCCACAGGGTATCAGCCTTGGGATGGGGCTTCACGGAAAGGACTCTTGCCGCGACCACCTCCTCAAGAGATCGCCCCTGCGGCTCCTTGGCCTCCACCTCCAGACCGGACATGGTCAGAAGATCGGCCAGGTCATCCACCGACGGAGCGATATTCACATAGTCTTTGAGCCAGTTGAGGCTTACACGCATGAGAGATGATGCTCCGCTTCGCAACGCATGAGAAGAGTGAAGTGTTGGAGTATTGGAGTAATGGAGTGTTGGTTTGAAGGGATAAACATTCCTCCGGTGCCATCTTTACCATTACTCCATTTCTCCACCAGCGCTCCATCTTTTAGAATTGCTTCAGGAACCGCATGTCGTTCCTGTAGAAAAGCTGAATATCGTCGATTCCATACTTGAGCATGGCCACCCGTTCGATTCCCATGCCGAAGGCAAAGCCCGAGTAGATTTCCGGATCGTAGTTCACAAAGCGGTAGACCTCTGGGTCCACCATGCCGGAACCCAGGATCTCCAGCCAGCCAGTGTTCTTGCATGTCCGGCATCCTTTGCCTCTGCAGATCACGCAACGGATGTCCACCTCCGCGCTCGGCTCAGTGAAGGGGAAGAAGCTCGGCCGGAAACGAAGGGAGGTGTCCCGTCCGAACATCTGGTGCACGAAGGTCGTGAGGGTCCCTTTCAGATCCCCGAAGGTCACGCCTTTGTCCACGAGCAGGCCTTCGACCTGATGGAACATGGGGGTGTGGGTCACGTCGGAGTCTCTCCGGTAGACTTTGCCCGGCGCAATGACGCTCACGGGAGGGGCCTGCTTTTCCATGGTCCTCACCTGCATGGGTGAGGTGTGAGTTCTCAGGACCACATTGTCTGAAACGTAGAAGGTGTCCTGCATGTCTCTGGCCGGATGATCGCGCGGGATGTTGAGGGCTTCGAAGTTGTAGTAGTCGAGCTCCACGTTGGGCCCTTTGACCGCCCGGAACCCCATTTTACCGAAAATTTGGCAAATCTCTTTCATCACCTGGGTGATCGGATGAAGATGGCCCATGGCAGGCGCGCGTCCCGGCAGGGTGACATCCAGCCGGGACACCGTCTCTTCCTTCCGCAAAAGGATTTTCTCCCGAGCCTCTTCAAAACGCTCGGTGAGAGCGCTCTTGAGCTTGTTCAGAAGCTGCCCCGCTTCGGGTCTTTCCGCAGGAGAGAGTTCCCCCAGCCTCTTCATCAGGGATGTGAGGGCCCCTTTTTTCCCAAGGTAAGCGATCCGAAACGTCTCAAGCCCCGCAAGGTCCCTGACCTCCGCGAGCTCCAGGAGCGCCTTTTTCTCAATGTCGAGAGCTTGATCTCTCATTCGAAAAGGGTCTCACCTTCCATTCAACAGAGCCTCGAAGTCCATGGATTCCCTCGTTCCATGGCCGACGCCTTCGTTTTGGAAACCCTCACTTCACCGTGTTGGCCACGCGCGCAAAACCCGCCGGGTCATGCACCGCCATTTCCGCAAGGATTTTTCTGTCCAGGTCAATGCCCGCCTTCTGCAGGCCTCCCATGAAGGCGCTGTAGGAGAGCCCGTGCTCCCGGGCCGCCGCATTGATGCGCACGATCCAAAGTTTCCGAAAATCTCTCTTCCTCAGCTTTCGATCCCTGTAGGCAAAGGCCTTTGCCCGGTTCAGGGTGATGAAAGCCGTCTTAAAGAGCTTGCTGTGCCCCCCGCGGAAACCTTTGGCCGCTTTCAGAACCTTGTTTCGCCGGTGCCTGGCATTGACCCCTCTTTTTACCCTAGGCATGATTCAACCTCACTTTCACGAAAAAAATTGCTTTCCCGCTCAGGAGTCCCCTGGCCGGAGATCCTCCTTCATCTCTTCAAACCCTCTACAGATAGGGAATGAGTCTGGTGATGCTCTTCACGTTTGCCGAACTGAGCACCCCTGATTTCCTGATGCTTCTTTTTCTCTTGGTGGTTTTCTTGGTCAGAATGTGGTTGCCGAAGGCTTTGCTCCTGATGATTTTTCCTGACCCTGTTTTTTTGAAGCGCTTTGCGGCGCCGCGCTTGGTCTTGATTTTTGGCATGTCTTACCTCCCTGTGAAGCCTTCACGGTACTAGCTTGAACGCATTAGATCCTTTTCCAATCGGTGCTTCTGAATCGCAACCGATGAGATACGCTTGTATTCCTCCCCGGCTTTGCGAGGAAAGCCGGGGTTCAAAAATCACATTTCAGTAGGGGAAAATCGAGTGGTCTTCTGACGGCACTCTCGGTTCACCGCTCGATCGCAAAGGCGGTTAACAGAGGATTCGGCCCATGGACTACTTCGGGATCAGGACCATCGTGAGACGCCACCCCTCTTTAGTCGGCGACTGCTCCACAGTGCCCTGCTCGGTCACATCCTGAGCGATCCGCCCCAGAAGCGCCACGCCGGCGTCCATGTAAGCCATTTCCCGCCCTTTGAAGAGCACCGTCACCTTCACCTTGTCCTTTTTCTCAAGGAACTTCTTGATGTTCCTGATCTTGAAATCAAGATCGTGCTCATCCGTATGCGGCCTAACCCGGACCTCTTTCAACTGGAGCGTCTTGCTCTTCTTCTTTCCCTCCTGAAGCTTTTTGCTCGTCTGGTACTTGTACTTCCCATAGTCCATAATCTTGCAGACAGGGGGGTCGGAATTGGGGGCAACCTCCACAAGATCCAATCCTTCTTGAATCGCCTTGTCCATAGCCTCCTGGGTCGGCAGAATGCCCAGTTGCTGTCCATCGGAACCGATCAGGCGGACGGCCCTGGCATGGATCCTCTCATTGACATTGACGTCATCGGTTTTCTTAACTATAACCCTACCTCCTTTGTTTGCAATCCTCGTTGATTCTTTCAATCAGCTCCATCGGTTTCATGGGGGGCAGATTTTCTCCGCTTCGCAACCTCGGCGTGATGCCCTCCATCTCCGATTCCCGGTCGCCGACAATCAGCATGTACGGGATTTTCTGGAGCTGGGCCTCTCTGATCTTCAGACTCAACTTCTCATTGCGGAAATCCCCTTCCGCCCGGATTCCGGCCTCTTTGAGCAAAGACAGGACCTTCTCTCCGTGGGCGATGTTCCTGTCTGTGACGGTGAGGATGCTGGCCTGCACCGGCGCCAGCCACACCGGAAACGCGCCGGCATAATGCTCGATGAGGACTCCAATGAATCGCTCCAGAGCTCCCAGGATGACTCTGTGAATCATGGCCGGCCGGCGTCTCTGCCCGTCCTTGTCCACAAAAAAGAGATTGAACCGCTCTGGCAGGGTGAAATCACACTGAATCGTAGCACACTGCCATTTTCTGTCCAGGGCATCCCTCAGCTTGACATCGATCTTGGGTCCGTAAAAGGCGCCGTCCCCCTCGTTGATCTGATAGGGCATTCCCGTGTCTTCCATCGCGCTGATGAGTGCCCGGGTCGCCCGATCCCAGTCTTCGTCCGAGCCGATAGATTTCTCAGGCCTGGTGCTGACTTCCAGGTCATAGTTGAACTTAAAAATAGCCATCATGTCCCTGACGAAATCCAGGACCCCTTTGATTTCGCTATCCAGCTGCTCTGGCGTGCACAGGATGTGGGCATCATCCTGGGTGAATTCCCTCACGCGCAGCAGTCCGTGAAGCACTCCGGATCTTTCATGACGGTGGACCAATCCCAGTTCAAAATACCTCTTGGGCAAATCCCTGTAACTCCGGATCGTGGAGTTGTAAATCAGCATGTGAGAGAGACAATTCATCGGCTTGATGCCGTAGGATTGCTCGTCGATCTCCGTGAAGTACATGTTTTCGCGGTAATTGTCGAAGTGGCCTGACTTCTTCCACAAATCCGTTTTGAGGATCTCCGGTCCCTTGACCAGCTCATAGCCCCGCTTGAGGTGCTCCCTGATTTCAAAGTCCTCGAGAATGTGACGCAGCATCCCTCCCTTCGGATGCCACACGATCATTCCGGCACCGATCTCTTCATGAGTGCTGAACAGTCCGAGCTGACTTCCGAGACGCACGTGGTCCCTTTTCTTCGCCTCTTCCAGCTTTGTGAGATAATCCTTGAGCGCTTTCTTGTCGGCAAAAGCCACTCCATAGATGCGGCTCAACATCGGCCTTTTTTCATCCCCGCGCCAGTAGGCTCCCGCGACTTTCATGAGATGAAAGGCCTTGATTTTACCTGTGGAGGGAAGGTGAGGCCCTCGGCAGAGATCTGTAAATGTGCCGTTTGTGTAAAGCGACACTTTGTCCACGCCGAGATCGCGGATGAGTTCGACCTTGTAGGCCTCGCCCTGCTTGCTGAAAAAATCTAGGGCCTCTTGAGCGCTCAGCTCCTTTCGCTCAAAGGGAAAATCGGCCTTCACGATTTCAGCCATTCTCTCCTGGATTCTGGCCAGATCTTCATCTCGAAAGGGCCGTTCATAGTCGAAATCATAGTAGAAGCCGTTTTCGATGGCCGGGCCGATGGTCACCTTGACACCGGGAAAAAGATCTTTCACCGCCATGGCCATCACGTGAGAAGTGCTGTGCCGCAATAGTTCCAGTCCCTCTGGGGAATCCACGTCAATGGGCTCGAGTTCCGCCTTTTCCTCCAGAGGTGAAAAGAGATCCCTTTTCTCGCCGTTCACCTTGACCGCCACAACTCTGTCCAGGCCTTTTGCCTCCAGAAGCCTCAACGCCTCAAGGCTCTTAAGCTCCTCGGCTTTGATCTCCTTGGCCGGCTGTCCCTTCAAATTGACACTGAAATTTTTCATATCCCGCACGTTCAAAGTAAATAAGGCATCCAAAGTAACACATTACCCAGATGCCTCATTCCATCTTGCCTAAATTTTGGAAAGACAAATGATTTTTAATATCCCTGAGACACCCACGATGAAAAGCAATCCCTCTGCCTACTCTTTCTCGATAAAGGACCAACGGCTTCCTTGTCGGACTTCACACTTTTAATGTTTCGAATTTTATTATGTATTTCGACCATGATGTCAACAAAATTCTGTGCCACCCACTGCTGCGCGCCCATTCACCCCAGCAGAGAAACTCGCGAATCAGGCTCCGGCGATTCGGCGTCAACACTTCGAGAGCGGCGCCGTAGGAGATCATTGGAGTCTTTGCTCCAGAGTACAAAGATCTTCGCCTGGCACCCAATAAAGCCAAGAGAACTGCGCTCTATTGCAGGGTTCTTCAGCGTGGCTCAAAAGGGAAACAAAAAATTTTTTCTTTTTTTTGTTGAAATGCAGTTTTTGAATGGTTATAAATGTGATGTTATCGATATTGAAATCCTTCGTTTTTCCTCGACACTATTTCAGTTGACTGGAAACAAGGTCTCATGGGGTGGGACAGTTTCATATCCAATAACGGTTAATCTTTTGGATTGCAGTTTAGAATGTTAATTTTAGGAAGGAGGATTTGAGTCATGAAGAAGTTGGCTTTACTCGTTGTGTTGGTTGCGTTCCTAGCGGGCTGCGCTGGAGCAGATCAGTCGGAGTTCTGGAAACATGACACCATGTACAGGAATTCCGACCATCTGAGGTTCAGCTGGAGTGGTTACCAGGATTGCGGTCCAGAGTTTACCAAAGCCACCCAGAGCCAGGGCTGGTGGGGTGAAACCATCAAAGAGTGCAAAAAGTGATGGTTGGCCGGACCCTAGTGTTCGGCTGAAGCAATCGTGAAAAAACATTCAAGGCCTTGAAAAGAAAAGAGGCTGGTTTTTACCAGCCTCTTTTTTTTCTCCGTGGTAGGCACGCGGGGATTTGAACCCCGGACCCCTACCGTGTCAGGGTAGTGCTCTCCCCCTGAGCTACGTGCCTGTCGTTCGGGAAATGATCAGTTACCAGCTTTGCCGAACCCTGTCAAGCCCTATTTCGCTCACTCCCGCCGTTCCCCGCGGCCCACACTGTTTCCCGTCCCTTCCCCCATGGCCCTCATCGTGAGTGCGGCAGTGATGTAGTAAAGAGCCTCATAGATCGTGGAAGGGAGAAGCACAAAGCCTTTGAGGAGAACCATGGAGAGAGTGATAAACTGGAAACAGGTGTTGATTTTGCTCAGCGCGGACGGTCGTATTTTGATCTCCAGCCGGTTCAGATGAAAGACCAGGACGCCCAGGAGGATCATCACATCCCTGGCAATTGCCGCAACCGTCAGCCAGGAGGGCAGGTACCCCCTCACGGCGAGGAGGACAAAGGCCGTGACCAGCAGGGTCTTGTCGGCCAGAGGGTCAAGGTAGGCTCCAAGCCTGCTTTTTTGATTGAACAGCCTGGCCACCATGCCGTCGATGCCGTCACTGATCATGCAGATGAGAAAAACGACCAGAGCGGCGTTCAGTCGGTCGTTGATCAAATAGATGACAAACACGGGAGCCAGGATGATGCGCAACGCAGTAATCAGATTGGGGATGGTCATGTCGGCAGCAATCCGTACATCAGATCATTTAAGGGTTGAGGGAGATGTGGGGCCGCCCCTCAGGATTTCTTGGATGGACTCCAATTCCTCTTTTGCCTCAGAAAGGAGGGAACCGTGGATCCAAATGACCT
>CAZOLJ010000072.1:0-23175 GCA_964580575.1 uncultured Desulfobacteraceae bacterium | reverse complement strand
TATTCAGTTGGCCCTTTCGGGTCAACTCTACATTGAACAGGGTGAGTAGTTACCCAAAAACACTCTTTGCTGCACCATTCCGAAAAGAAGCTCCGCATCCGTGGGCAAACGCCCAATCCTGATTCATCACGCCTGTGATAGTCGTATTCCTTGCCGCAGAACCGGCAGACACGCACAGTATTTTGTTCTTTCATCCGAGGTTGAGCTTTGCACATGCTTGTCACGCTCCTTTGTGCTTAAATCTGGGCCTTCAAAAAAGGAAAAAAAGCAGGCCCTATCACTGCCCCTGTCCGAGCTTATCGGCAATCTCGGTGAAGAGATTGTAGGTGTCGATGGTGTAGTCGATGAACGCCTTTCTGCGCTCGTCATGGATGCTCTTGCCGAGGGCGGTCCACTGGCGAAAACTCTTTCATCTTCCGAGGAGGTATCGGGAACCGCAATGTATGACTTGTGAGAGAATAGTCTGTAGGAGCAGGCTTGGCCGAATGCAGTAATCAGGTTGCTCGGATCGAGCTTGACCTCGGCCGACACGATCTCGGTGGGCGGCTTTATGATATCGGACCGTCTCGCCTCCCGCACGCCGATTACGTCCGGCGTGCCCCACTTGTCCTTGAAGCGGTTCCCGCCAACGCTGATGCTTTTCGTGCATTCCTCAAGCTCGTTGATCAGCCAGTCCCCGAACGCCCCATAGAAATCCTCTTCTCGTATCTTCTCCCTCTTGAGTTTCTTGGTGACTTCCTTCTCCTGCTTTTCGCCTTCTTCCCGGTATTTGACGGCGCGATAGAGCCCGCGGCTCGGCTGGTAGACTGTTGGAGGCAACTCCGTTCGGAACTTGTGCAAGGCTCCATGAACTGTGTTGACCGGAATATCCGGGAAATGCGCCGAGATCTCCTTGACCAATTCGGAGTAACGCTTGCCCGGCAGAGCGCCTTCAACCAGTTCAATGGCCTTTTGAATTACTTTTTCTGTGCTCGTCATTTCGGTTTCCTTCTGTGTCTCCAACGGTCGAGATAAAGCGCGAGGGCAACCAAGCAGGCCAGAACTGCCGAACTATAACCCCGTCGTCTTTATTGAGGTGTTGGGCTGCCTTTTATCCAAATTCGTATCCCATCCGCACCCAATAATGCCAATCTTCTACAGCTTGCTTCGTCTGCTTGTCCGTGGATTTGATGGGGGTGAGCTGGGACAGTGGAACTGCCAAGCCATCCCTTTCCCATTGTATCATGACAAACATTTCCTTTTCGCATTCCTCTCCAGGGGCCATCTCAAGGACAATGACCTCGTCTTTTATCTTCAACGGCGAGATAGCACGCTTCTCACTGCAAACCGCCGTGAACGGAAACCGAAGCTTGTCGTCGAGGTAATAGTACCATCCCATCGCTTGTTCTTCAGGGCCGTAGCAATCAACGATTATCTCCACAACTATGCGTTCTTCTCGGTCCTTATTCTGACTTGATTTTTTCTTAGCCATGTCTCACCTTTCGGTCACGTATCATTGAGCACAAGGATTATGCGGATCCGCATAAGACCCCCTTTTTGCACAGAGTCAAGGGCGTCTGCGGGACTGCGAACGCAAGCCGGTCCACGGTTGAAGACATGCATATGAATTATACCAGAAAAAAGTGAATGCGCAAGACATTGCCAAGGTCAACGGCGTTCCGCTGAAGACAGCTTGGCGAGATGCCTCCTGGTATCGCCATCATCAGTGCATCAGATGATCTTGACCTCTGAGAAGGATAGGAATTCAGTGTATGAACCATGGAATGTTTGCTTGCCACTTCCGCACGATTGGCAGAAAACGGTGAAATATGATATGCATTTCTAATTGTCACAGTTATCTCGGGTGTAAACCAATTATCGGAGGGGTATCATGGGCGAAGTAGAGAAAGAGCTTCGGAAGATTTCCAGGACCTTGACTGACCTGGCCAGGAAACTGGATCAGGTGACGGCGAAGGCTGTGGGCAGGCCTAAGGCCGTAGCCAGAGCAGCAAAGAAGACCTTAAAGAAGGCGAAGCCGAGGAAAAGCGGCCCTGAGGTTATCATGGCGCTCATCAAGGCGAGGAAGAACGGCATGGATACGGCCACGCTCAGAGCCAGGACGGGTTTTGGCGGCCAGAGGGTGCGCAGCATCGTTTGGGAATTATCCAAGAAGGGCAAGATAAAGAGGGTCGCTAAGGGGCTTTACAAGATAGTATGATGATAGCGGCGTGATTATTCTCCGCGGCTGCTGGCAACTCCCTTTGCCTTGAGTCGCTCGAATCCAGCAGCATTTCGCAGTGCCTCAGGCCACCAGCCGTCCAGCGGCCTGAAATAGACTTCCTTTCCGCGGATATCATACTCGAATTCAACCAAATCCCTGTGGGTTCTGATGTCCGCAATTTCATAGTCGACGGCACAGATGACGTTTCCGCGCCGCCTCTCGGCTTTGATTTCCTGCTCTGTAAGCTGGTGCTTTTCGTCCAGTTGGCTGACTCGCTCCCGATTCAGCGCCTCAAGCAGCTGGGGGTCGGCCGCGTCGATTGTGTGAACTTTTGCGACCTTAACGACCGCTTCGATTGATCTGTCGCAGCGGAGAAGGTCTCGGCCGAGCGATGTGGGATATCCGTCCCAGTGCGTGCCGAGCATTGACTTGCCTTCGATTGAGATGATGGCTCGAGTTCCGATTTTGACCGCCTCAAGGAATTACGCCCCAGCTTCTGTAGGCTTTCTTTTCTCCTTTCTCAGTTTCTCTTCCAGCCATGATTCATACAGATAGTCCTCCCAGTCGAAGGGCTCGAATTCCTCATCGCTGGGGACATGCTCATCAACAAGCATTTCTTCCGGCTCCATGTTCCCACCTCCGGGTATGCTTCTGAGACCAACCACGTGCAGGGGTTGGTCTCAAGCATTAGAGGCCTGTTTTTGATAGGGCGGAAAGGCAGTCATGAACCCAATGAGGGCCTTTTGCGGTGAGTTAGGGCTCTGGAGAGACCACTAGGGAGGACCTTCCACCGAAAACTATTTATACATGTCTTCCTTTTCTCCCAGGCACAATGTCAGTTTTGGACTTGTTCCGGAACGAGTATGTGAACGGCAAAGTGGTGGATAAGTATAAGCTCATCAACGGCAATCTCGGCCTGATTGTAGAAGATGCTGCCACTCACAGGCGATACCATGTCGAGTTCAGGGATGGGTATAAGGGGCCGTCGTCACACAACCTCTTCGGTCTGTTGAAGGAGCCCTTTGCCGGCAAAACCGAGTATCTCGACAAGCTGGTCGAGCAAGGCGACAGCATCGACCTCACCCTGATTTGCTCCCGAGGCCCGTTCAGGGAGGCGTATTATGTTCACTCGGTCTCGCGGGCAGAGCCCCAGGCGGACGCCCTACCGAAGCCCTACAAAACTGATTGACCTACCTTATCGGCGTGGCGCAGGAGGAGGGTACTGAATGCTCTGGATGTCATAGGACCAGCAAACGCTCCTGCCGGTTGGACTTCGCATCAGATATCGAGGTTCCTTGCATTTTTGTGTATTTTGCTTGAATCCTGCGATTTGGCCCCTAATGGTGAAATCATTTAGCCATAAGGACTGCGGTTAGTAAGCGCCAAAATCTCAAACATTGCAGAATTGCACCAAAAGGCTTGAAATCTTAGCCATGTCTTCCCCAGCCTGATGGATAGGCTTGTATCTGTAATCAGTCATTTATCCTAAGGCAAATCCTCTTGACTTTTAGTGGAGTCTCACTCACTATCGTTCTAACTTTACCCTACTCAACTGGATTAATCGCACCCTTTTTATGGGAAATCATAAAGTGGGCCTACCTCAAGTGTCCGAGTTTCTGTGTCCCTAAGGCAACGGCCGGAGGGCAGCTATGAAAGCACTGGAGAGAAGAAAGCCTTTTGCTTTTCTGGTTCTTGGCTTCCTTGTCATCCTGGCTCTGGAAGCACAGACTGCCATGGCAGTTCAATTGCAGGGCAAGGTGCTCGATACAAGGACAAATGCTCCTGTCCCCTTTGCACAGGTTCTATCAATAACGGACGGAAGTTACACGGTTTGTGACTCACCAGGATCCTATGTCCTTGAAGTGTCACCGGGCTCTCACCTTTTCTATGTATATGCTCCAGGGTACCTGACGCTGGAGGAACCGCTGCTGGTCCAATCCGCGTTGACACATGATTTTGTCTTAACTCCCGAAAGGAATGTCGGCCTGATTCAGGCAACGGTGAAGGACTGCGGCACAGGGCAACCGATACCCGGCGCTCTCGTAATGACTGGAACAGGTTTCCACACTTATACGAATGCCTCGGGTTTCTTCTCCTTGAATCTTCCCTACGGGCCCCACGTTTTGCGAGTTTTGGCCGAAGGATACCTCTATTCAGAAGGGCAAGTCACGCTAGATATTGGCTTCCTGGATCTGGGTGACATTTGCCTTGACCCGGATACCTTGCTTGGCTTTGCGTACGGTACGGTTTGGGACAGCCAAACAGGCTTCCCTGTCATCTACGCTCGGGTCGGTCTGCTGGGTGAGTCCACTTTCACCACGAGCCTTTTTGACGGGTCATACTTTATTGAAGCGCGGCCTGGATCAAAGGTTCTCCTGATAGAAGCTCCTGGATATGTGTCAAAGCAAGCCCCTATCGAGGTTGTTGCCGGGCTTAGCGTCTACCTGGAGATTTTTCTCGATCCTGAATGGTACGCACTCAGAGATGACTACTGCAACGAGATTGGGCCATGTGCTGCTCTGATGGAAATCAATGGGGAAGAGGTGGCGGGAAGCATTGAACCGCCAGGGGACGGGGACTTTTACAAATTTCCAGTGACAGCCGGAATGCCCTATGGGGTCAAGACTTTTGATCTGGGGCCAGGATGCGATACCGTCCTTTATCTTTTCCGGGAAGACGGCACACTCCTGTTGACGGACGATGACAGTGGTGGCGCCCTAGCTTCAAGGATTTCATGGACTGCGGATCAGGACGGGCTGCTCTATGTGGCGGTCAGGCATTACTCGATCAGTGGGTCGGGATCATACAAAATCTCTGTCGAGGGGGTGGACGATCATTGTGATGTGCCGCAGGCATGCGCTACGGTGCTTGAAACCAACGGAAACCCACGATCGGGAAACAATGAGGTGGAGGGGGATGAGGATTGGTTTCGCTTTAACACGGTCGCTGGCCTGACCTATCAGATAGAAACGTTTGATCTCGGGAGAAACTCGGACACAATCATCGGTCTGTTCCGTTCAGACGGCAGCACTCTGGTGGCGCAGGATGATGATGGAGCCGGCGGGTTCGCATCGAGAATCACATGGGTGGCCGATACGACCGATATGGTTTTCATTGTTGTGCGCCAGTACAACTCTAATCTTACAGGCTCTTATCATATCAGGGTGAGAGGATATGACGATCACTGCGACACACGGACGGCTTGTGCGACAACCCTGATCCACAATGATGAGCCGACGCCAGGCCGGTTTGAGGTGGACCAGGACGAAGACTGGTTTCAGTTCTTCGGCGTGGCCCATGGGGGGGAATATCAGATCGCGACCAGCGGACTTGAGCAGGGATGCGATACCTATCTTTACCTCTATGATGCGAATGGCAGTCCGATCGCTTTCGACGATGACAGTGGTGGGGGCCTAGCCTCCCTGATCGTCTTCTACCCGTCTGCAACAGGGACCTACTATGTTCTGGCGAAGCATTATCATCCGGCAGGCAGAGGGGGCTATCAGATATCCGTCACCGCCCCGTGGGCGACCCTGGTTCGAACCGATGGAGTCGTTGTTCCCGGCAGCCTCGATTTCGGCGGAGACATGGACATCTATATGTTCCAGGCTGCAGCCAGAAGAACCTATGTGATTGAAACGAGCCATCTGTCCCCAGGCTGTGACACCGTGATGGATCTCATTGATGCCGAATGGACGGTTGCACTTGCATCGAACGACGATGGAGGCACTGGAGGACCGGGAGCATCGAGAATCGATTTCACACCCCCTGTTTCAGGCATCTATTATCTCGTTGTAAACCATTATGATCTCGATTGGGGGACAGGCACCTACGACATCAGCATCTATCAGCAAGCGCTCATCGATGACCACGTGAATGCTCCGGGGGCCGGAGCGACTCTGCTCAAAACGGATAGAACCCCTGTGGAAGGCAGGTTTGAGCGGCTTGGGGATGAGGATTGGTTTCGTTTTGAAGCAATCGCAAATATGCAATACGTGGTTGAAACAGGGGATCTGGCAGAAAACTGCGACACCCTCTTGGAGATATACGATACAGACGGTGTAACCATACTCGCGTGGGATGACGACAGTGGAAACCGAGAAAAAGCCTCCTTCCTGCAATGGACCGCACCCGCAACCGGCACCTACTATGCCCGGGTAGCCTCCTTCTATCTGGAAGGTCTTGGGAGTTACCGGATCCGGGTTAGGTCGGCGCCCCCTGATGACCACGGGAACGATCTTCAACATGGAACCCTGTTGAATGCGGACGGCACCCTGACTTCAGGGCGGATCGACATCGCGGGAGACGCGGACTGGTTCCAATTTTTGGCACAAGCGGGAAAGCAGTACATCGTCCGCACCTCTGGACTCTCCAGCCAGTGCGACACGGTTCTGCAGGCTTATGGCCCGGATGGGGAAACCCTCATCCGCCTGGACGACGACAGCGGCGACAATTTGGGTTCACGGATCGCATGGCGTACCGCTTCATCCGGCATTTACTATTTGAGAGTGTCGCATTATGATCCCCTGGGCACAGGGTCGTACAAGATTTCGGTTGAAGAAGCGAATATCATATGCACGCCCCTTCAGGCAGGGCAGCGGACTGAAGGATCTCTTTCCCAGGGAGAAGAGTCTAAACTTTACTGCCTGAACGCTCAGAGTGGAGACGAAATAACAATAACCTTGACCGGACCTGAACAAGGAGCTGATTTTGATCTCTACCTCAAGTGGAATGTTCCCCCGGAAGGGATCGACTATGATGTGGCCAGCCTCTCGACAGGTGCGAGCGAGGTGTGTCCGTTCACAGCGCCTTCAACCGCTGTGCTCTATATGGATGTTGTCGCCTTTAGCGGCTTGGGGGATTTCACGATTCACGCCGATGTCATTCCCTACACGGATCCGGAATGCGAGCCTCTGATCGAGGAGATTCCGCACACCGGAACCCTGGTCCAACCTATGGACGAGGCACTGTACTGCATGGATGTTCACGCGGGGGATCGGATTACGGTTCTGCTGGACGGCCCTGACCGTGATGTGGATTTTGATCTTTATCTGAGGTCAGGGGCACCCCCAACACCCTCCAGCTATGAAGTGCGCGGATATAGCCCTTTTGCAGATGAGATCGTTTCCCTTGAGGCACAGAGTTCGGGCACTATGTATGTTCGGGTCATAAGTTATTCAGGCTCAGGAGATTATTCTATTATGGTGCAGGTGGCAGAGGCTCAGCCGGTCTGTGTTCCCTTGTCAGAGGGGCCTCCGGCGCAAGCGGGCTCTCTGGCTTTTTCCACAGACCGGCAGCTCTATTGCTATTCGATCACCGAGGGTGACCAGGTGAGAGTCTCTCTCGCAGGACCGGCCTCAGGTGCGGATTTTGATCTCTATGCGAGATTTTCTTTTCCGCCGACCGTCGTGGACTATGATGTGGTGAGTCATGGCTCCACCTCTCAGGAACAATGCCTTTTCACGGCTACCTCTTCAGGAACCCTCTACATCCTGGTACAAAGCTATTATGGGACCGGGCAGTACACCATCTTGGTAGAAAGGGTCGGAAGAATGCCCATGTCAAGACTGAAACTCAGTCTTGATCCTTCCCAGACCCAACTGGTCAAGGGTAGGATCGTGGATAAAGTCACCAGCGAGGGTATTCAGCCGAACCGTTTTTGCATTGCCGTCAAGGATGTGGGAAAGTTCTGTTATGATCAAGACCCGGCTTTCGTGAGCCAGATCAGTTTTATTCCCGGCGGATACTTCTTTTTCATTATGCCGCAGGCTATCCATGTCTTTACCTGCACCCTGAGCGACGTTCCTTGCTACAAAAGCCTGCAAGCGACTTACACGGAAAGTCAGATGACCAACCTTGTCATGGCGCTGGAGCTAGACCCTGATTCAGATTGTGACAACGATGGCATGGGGACCGGCTGGGAGAAGATGTATTCCCTCGACATATGGAAGAATGATGCGTTACTGGACCTTGATGGGGATGGAATCAGAAATATCGAAGAGTACCAAGCCGGCACCAGTCCAAATGACAAGGCATCTATTCCGCCAGGGGTCAAAGACCTTGTCAAACCCAGGGTCACAGGCCTGGTCAATGATACGGCGCCCAGAAGAAGCAAGACTTGGACCTGGAGCGCGGACGAACCTGCCACTTTCCGGTATGTTATTGACACGAACCCATCGGGCGCGCCCACCGGAGACTATACGGCTCTGACTTCCGCCACCCAAGCTGCCGGACAAGGGACTTATTACATCCATGTTCAGGCTAAAGACGGCGCCGGCAATGAAAGTGGTGTGGCCACCGTGTCGGCCATTTTGGTCAGTGTGGAAAAAGGCGATCTCAATGGGGACGGCAGTGTGGATGTTGCGGACGCCATTGTTGTGCTCCAACTCATGTCGGACAGGAAGCCGTCGGGAATCGGAGGTGTTGAGGCCGATGTGGATGGGGACGGCAAGATCGGAATGGCGGAGCTCATTTATATCCTGCAGAAGGCAGCCGACTTGAGATAAGAGAAACGATTGCCTCACGCAGAGCCCGCAAGGACACAAAGAATATCAGGCAGGATCAACAGGATTAACGAGATGTTAGGTCCTAATATCTTAGAACGCAGTAATCCGGATAATCCTGTGGATCCTGTAAAAACATACTCTCTGCGAGAGAAGGCTTTAGGGGTGTAAGAGATTACTATTAGAGGTGTCGATTCCAGCAGAATGCGGAAGAATGAAGAGGACATACATGTCCAGGAGAAGATGTTGAAACTGAAGTGCCTGATTCTGCTCTTCCTGACGGTCTTATGTTTAGCCGGCCAAGCCCAGTCTCAGCTTGTCCAGACCGTTGAGATTTCTTCTTCACCCAATCCTGTGGGCTCCGGTGCAAGGGCCATGGGCATGGGCGGGGCCTTTATCGGTGTCGCTGACGATGCGACAGCCGCTTCCTGGAACCCGGCAGGGCTGATCCAACTGGAGACTCCTGAAGTCTCCATCGTAGGCGCTTACAACAACCGGACCGAGGATACCACCTACAAAGCCTTTCCAGAAGCCTCAGGCCCCCAGACGACCTCCACCTATGAACTCAACTACCTGAGCGCCGCCTACCCTTTTACGGCCTTTGACAAGAACATGATTGTGTCGCTGAACTTCCAGCACCTCTATGACTTCACCAAAAAGGTGGGGTTCAGCTACACCTTCACGGATACGGTCGGGCCTCCCCTCACTCTGCGCAACAACGTCGGCTTCGACCAGGAAGGGGGCTTCAAAAGCCTTTCTCCTGCTTTTGCGGTTCAGATCACGCCCTTCTTTTCCCTCGGGCTCACGCTCAATTTGTGGGACAGCGGCGTCTATGCGAACAAGTGGGAATCAAACTTCCGCTCCAATGGGACCGGCAACTTCGTGGTCTTCCCTTTTAACGTGAACACCCAAATCGACGAGCAATACGAAATGAAGGGAATGAAGATTGACCTGGGCGATCCTTTTAGCTGGGAGAATGCGAACTACAACTTGGGGTTTTTGTGGAACATTTCTCCCACGTGGACTTTGGGAGGTGTGTTTAAAGCTCCCTTTGTCGCGAGCCTGAAGCGAGATTACTATTTTGAGTCCACTCTGACCTTCCCAACCTTTCCGGCGGCGAACTCGCACAATGTCATCCAGCGAACAGAGACGGTGAGACTGGACATGCCCATGTCCTACGGCTTGGGCTTGGCGTTTCGCGCCAACGACAGGCTCACCTTTGATTTGGATGTGTACCGTACCGAGTGGGACGATTATGTGCTCCATGATGCGGACGGCAATGAGCTAAACCCTATCACTGGAAAGCTTCAGAAGGACTCCCATGTTTCGCCCACTACCCAGGTGAGGGTCGGAGGGGAATACCTGATCATCGGTGAATCCGTGGTCATTCCTCTTCGTGCGGGAGTCTTTTATGATCCTGAGCCTGCGGAAGGAAGTCCGGACAACTTCTACGGCTTCAGCATCGGATCGGGGATTGCCTACAAAAACATCGTCTACGACATCGCATATCAGTATCGTTTCGGAAGGGATGTGAGGACCGCCACCGTGGGCAATGCGGACTCGTCGCAGAACGTGAAGCAGCACATGATTTTTATGTCGGTCATATATCATTTTTGAAGAGGGTACACGGGTCAGGGCACACGGTACACGGCGCATAGCACAAGGAAGGCCCGAACGCCTCCTTGGAGTCATTCCCGCGGAGGCAGAGAATCCAGACAACCATTAGAAATCCTGGATGCCCGCCTGCTCGGGCATGACGGAGGAGAGGTCCACCTTAGCGTTTCCAAAGTGCCCCATCCGTGTCGGGGTGTAAAAGGTTGCAATGAGAAGACGAGTGCGATTTGTTGAACTTGTAATTCTTTTGAGCGTGCTGAGTTGGTATGCGGGCTGTGCGCAGGCCTCGGACCCAGTCTACACAAAAGAAGGGAAGGAGTACGGAAAGGTACAGGGTGCTTTCAGGCACCGGTGGTGGAACTATTATGAGCGGGCCCTTTCTTTCTCGGATGGCGAATTTCACGAAGAGGCCGTCTCGGATCTCAAGGTCGCCATCGAGCAGCGGCCTGAAGACCAGCGCATGGCCAGAACCTACGGCATGCACTTTGTGGACTACTTTCCCCACAGGGAGTTAGGCATCGCCTACTACCGCATGGGCGATTTCAAGGCAGCACAAGGCGAACTGGAGCTTTCCATAAACCAATACCCATCCTCCAAAGCGCGGTTCTACCTGGACCGGGTGAGAAAAGCCTTGATTGAAAGGGAGGGGGCAGGAGTCGAGCCGCCCAGGCTTGTCCTCGATTTTCGGAATGGAGAAATTTGGACCCGGGATGATCCTGTGACGATCTCCGGAGTAGCCGAAGATGAAAGGTACGTGGCCGCAGTCTCCATCATGGGAACTTCGGTTTTCCTGGAACAGGCCGAGGCGAGGGTCCCCTTTAAGAAGGCCCTTCACCTTCCTCAGGGACGGCACGAGGTCACCGTGGAAGCGAGGAACCTTCTGGGGAGCAAAACGAGCCGAAGCGTGGTGATCCGGGTGGATAGAGAAGGCCCTGTGATCGCAGTGGAGAAGATCGAAGAGGATCAGACCACACCTGAAGGAGGAATCGAGATCTTTGGTTCTGTTTATGATGAAGCAGGGGTGCCTCAGGTGCTTTTGAACAACGAACCGATCCGGCCGGCAGGCGGTATGGAAGTGTATTTCAGACAACGTGTTCCAAAAGCCAGGAAAGAGCTGGAGCTGGTAGCCAAAGACCGACTGGGGAATGAGACATCCGCCAGTATCCCTCTGGATCTTTCCGGTAAAGTAAAGTATTCCATCAGGCTGGCCCTGGCCGGTTCAGGAGAAATGCCTCTTGTTCTGGCGGCTTCGGCAGGCAAGGACACCCGGCCGCCTGAGATCAAACTCAAAGGCTGGACAGAGTCGCAAACCGTGTTCCTCGACAAGATCTATATCGAAGGGCAGGTCGTGGATGAAGGCGCTGTAGAGAGCGTTATCATCAACAAGACGCCCGTGCTCCGCCGGAAGGGCCAGAGCATCTTCTTCGGTCACCTTTCTGAGCTCCGGGAAGGGGACAATGAGATCCTCATTGAAGCAAAGGATCAGGCCGGCAACCAGGCTGAAAAGAGAATCCTTGTGAAGAGAAGAGTGCCCCAGGCTCTCCAGCTTCAGGAACGGTTAAGCCTCAGCGTGCTGCCCTTTGAACAGAATGGGGCCGTGTCAGAAGCGAGCCTTTCTTTCCAGGAGCGTTTGATTGAAAGCCTTGTGAACCAGAACCGCTTTCGCGTGGTGGAAAGAGCAAAGTTGGATGTGATCCTCCAGGAGCAAAAGCTGAGCAGCACAGAGCTTGTCGACAAGAGTACGGCTTTGCGCCTCGGGAAACTGGTGGCCGCCCAATGCATTGTCACGGGGAGCATCGTGGAAACCGGTACCGGCACAGAGATCGTGGCTCGCTTGGTGGACACGGAGACCTCGGAGATCCTGGCCAGCGAAGACGTTTATGACGAAGTCAGGGATCCTGCGGGCTTAAGGGGCCTGGCCGATGGGATGGCAGCCAAGTTTCACCGAGACGTTCCACTCCTCGACGGCCTTGTCCTTCAACAAAGAGGAGACGCCATATTCACGGACCTTGGCCAGGACAAGGTCAAGCTCAACAGAAGGCTGATCGTTTTCAAGGAAGAGCCTTTGAAGCACCCGGTCACAGGAAAGGTTCTGGGATCAGACAATGTCATCGTAGGGCGGGCCAGGGTGTCGCAGGTGATGCCTGAGATGTCCAAGGCGAATCTTCTGGATGGGAAACCCGAAGCCGTTAAACCCCAGGACAGGGTGATTACGGAATGACTTCCCCTTTCAGAGAAGATCGGCAACTTATCTCAAAATGCATTTCCGGGGACCGAAGGGAATCTCACCATGGCTGAAGACACAGAGAAAAAACTGGAGACAGAATCCCTCAAGATAGAACAGATCGTGCGGGAAAGATATCGCCTTGACAAGCTCATCGAGGAGAAGTTCCGAAAGAAAAGGACGATCCTTTTCAGCGACGTCTGCGGGTACACCAAGTACATGGAGACCTGGGGCGACATTGCCGGTAGGGCCTGGATCCAAAAGCACCACGACATTGTGTTCCCTGCGATCAAGGAGAACGGTGGAGAGATCCTCGGGGTCATGGGGGACGGCATCATGGCCTCCTTTCCCGTCACCCTCAGCGCGGTCAAAGCGTCCATTGCCGTCCAAGAAGGGCTCCTGCAGTACAACGCGGGCATAGACAAGGCCCACCAGATTCACGTCAAGATCGGAATCAATACAGGCGAGATTCTGGTGGATGGGGACCATGTGGCCGGAGACGTGGTCAATGTGGCTTCCCGCATCCAGAATCAGGCGGGTCCGGATCAGGTGCTCATTGACAAAAGCGTCTTTAAAGAAGTCTGCGGAAGCGAGGATGTTATTTGTCGGTTTTATGCCATGGTGCCGGTCAAGGGAAAGGCAACCCCTCTGGAGCTTTACAGGGTCGCATGGCAGCACGAGGACATTGTCCTGAGTGCGGAACCAAGAGTGCGGGGCGAGGAGGCCTCACCGGAGAAGCAACCGCGGCCGGAACTCAAAGTGCTGCAACTGGAGATTAGCCAGGAGGAAGACCAGCTCAAGATCAGTGCCACCGAGGGGAGCGCAGGGGAAGTCAGCACGATCCGGCACTACGAGGAGATGCCGATTCCCGGAGAGAGAGTCGGGCGGCTTTGCAGAGAAATCGTGCAGATGCTGAACAATGTGAACCGAAAGGGTCGTCTGACCAGAGAGGTGCTGCTCAAGCTGCGAGATGTGGGACAGCTTTTCTGCGACGAGCTCTTTACCCCGGAGGTGAAAGAGCAAGTCAGGAAAACCGAAGCGGACCACTTGATCCTTCAACTGGATGACCATCTCGTGCACATCCCGTGGGAACTCATCCATGATGGCCAGCAGTTTCTCTGCCAGAAATTCAATATGGGCAGACTGGTAAGAACCCGGCAGGCGGTTCTGCGGTCTCGGACACGTTCGCTGGGCCGGCCTTTCAAAATGCTGATTCTTGTGGACCCGAAGGGTGACCTTGCGGGCGCTTATCGAGAGGGAACAGAGCTTCGCGATTTCATGGACAGGTTCAAGGACCATGTGACCGTGTCCTTCCGCTCCTCGGATATCGCGGCAGACTTTATTCGGCAGAAGATCAGAAACTTCGACCTTGTCCACTTTGCCGGTCATGCCGAGTATCATGCTGAGAACCCGGCCGACAGCGGGTGGCGGCTGAGCGACGGGGTTTTTTCAGCCAAGGACATCATGAAGCTCACAGGCACAGCGGCTATGCCTGCCCTTGTTTTTTCCAATGCCTGCCAATCCGCCCGCACAGAAGAATGGCGCATTAAGGAAGAGTTCCAGGGAGAGATCTTCGGGCTGGCGAATGCATTTATTCTGTCGGGAGTAAAACACTACATCGGGACCTTCTGGGAAATCCTGGATGAACCGAGCAGCCGCTTTGCGCTGGAGTGCTACAGGCATGCACTTTCTGGAACGACCGTGGGTGAAGCGGTTCGCCGGGCGCGGCTCTCTCTCATCAAGGATTACGGGGAAGAGACCATCGTGTGGGCCAGTTATCTCCTCTATGGCGACCCCACCTTCAATTACACAGATCAGGTCATGGCGGTCAGAGCAGGGGCAGAACCTGCCCAGCCGGAAAAGGTGCTTTCTCTGGAAGGTGCGGTTAAGACAAGAAAACAGGCTAGTGATTCTGTACAAAAAAAAGCCTCAAACAAGAAAGCGAGGGGGGTCCTGTTGGCTGCAGGAATCCTCGCCATCATCCTTTTCCTTCTTTTCGGCTATCCGGGCTTCCTGGGCACCAATCTGGAAAAGCTTGAAAGGAGCGCCGTCGCCTCTTATCAGGCCGGGAAATTCGACGAAGCCATGACGGCTTCCAAAGCCCTTTCGGAGAGGAGTTCAAAGCTTTCCTTACCTTACCTACTCCAGGGGAACATTTACTTAAGGGAGAGGAAAGTGGATGCAGCGGAAAAGGCTTTTCAGCAGGCGCTCCGAGCGACCAAAGGGACTGAATCTCAAAAGGCTGAGGCTATGATGGGCCTGGGGAGAATCGCTTCTGTCCGCAATCAGCCGGACAAAGCGCTAGAGTTTTATCAGAAGGCGAGCGAGCTCGCGTCGGGGAGCAGAGCCGGCTATGTATCGCAGGCGTTTATACTTGAGGCAAAGGGGAATCACGCCGAGGCGTTGAGCCTGTTCGAAAAAGCAGGGAATATGGAAGCAAGAGATCCTGCCCTTGCCGGCATCACCAACGAAGCGCGCAGGAAAGTGGCTATTGCAAAGGACCAGGAAAAGCAGGAACGCATCGATCGAGTGGTCAAAGAGCTGGTGGAGAGCGCCAAAGCTCCGCCAAGGGCTCTGCCTTCGGACGGCTGGACCTCTGCGCCCCTCACCCTTTGGATCATGGATTTCCAGAAACAGGGGTACTCTCTCCAAGAGGGAGAGGAGCGCCTTCTGGTAGCGGGCCTTTCAGAGGCGCTGCTTGAAAAAAGCCGAGTGCAGCTGGTCGAAAGGGATCTCCTCGAGAGGTTACTCGAGGAATTGAAGCTTGGAACCTCCGAGTTAGCCGATCGCAACTCTGCTCTGAACCTTGGAAGAATTCTCGCAGCAAAGCTCATTCTTTTCGGCCAGGTTGTCTATTCAGGGCCTCAGACGCAGGTTTCGTTTCGACTCGTTGAGACAGAGACAGGGCGCATCAGCGCCACAGTGAACGAGCTTTTCGGAGGCGCCGTTCCCGTTTCAGCGTTGACAGAAAAACTTTCAAAGGATCTTCTGGACAAACTGGTGAAACAGTATCCTCTACGGGGCAAGGTGTCTGAGGTGAAAGATGGTGAGATTACGGTGAACATAGGAGCAAAACAGGGAGTGAAGACAGGGCAGCAGTTCAGGATCAAGGAGCAGGACGCCGTGTTGGAAATTAGAGAGGTGGGTGCATCAGAGAGCAAGGCGAAAGCCGTGAAAGGCGACGAGAGCATTGCGGCGGGCCTCCTCATAGAGGTCCTGTGAGGATCTAGATTGGTCGGCCTGGACTGAAGAGGGCAATACCGATGCCATTCCATATCAAGCCTAAGATCACAATCATGATGCTGCTCAGCCTCTTGCTCACGGCTTCTGAGGTGTTCGCTCAGTTACAACTCGAATCTGTTTATCCCGCTCTTGGAGTGATGGGTCAGGGTTTGCAAGTGACGATAAGAGGTGCCGGTTTTGACGGCAACACCAAGGTCTCCATGTCCCTGGAGGTAGTTGCCAGAAAGCCGATCCTCGGATCGGTCGATATACCGGGTGAGGCTTGGAGTGTGACGGTCGTGGACGACAGGGCCTATGTAGCGGATTATAGCAGGGGCCTCCAGGTGATCGACATCAGCAATCCCGAGAGTTTTCAGGTCAGCGGATCAGGCAATACGCCGGGTTATGCTTATGATGTCACCCCAGTCACCGTAAATAGCCCCACAACCATTTTTGTCACACTCCCAAGCCCTCAAATTGCCGGCCATTATGCAGTGAGAGTCTTCAATGGGACGCAAAGCGATGAAATGTCAGGTGCAGTCACTTTTCTAACTGCTGCGGAATACGAAGCAAAAAGGCAGAAAAAGGCAATTATCGTTGCCGGCGGCGGCCCCTATGCGGGGAACTCCCTCTGGGAGTCGACCCAGGCGTGCGCTAATCTTGCGTATAAGTCCCTTTTATCTCAGGGGTACACAAGGGACAGCATTTATTACCTAAGCCCCAAAACGGATGTCGATGTTGACGGTGATGGTCTCAATAACGACATCGATGACGAAGCCACGACTGCAAACCTGTCTTATGCGATAAACGTGTGGGCCAAGGATGCCAATGAAGTGCTGATTTATATGACTGATCATGGAGGAAGCGAGACCTTCACGCTGAACGGCACGAAAAGGCCAATAGAAAAGATCGACGTTGAGACCCTTGACGCTTGGTTGGACGAATTACAGGGAACCATGCTGGGGAACGTGATGTTTATCTATGATGCCTGCAGTTCAGGAAGCTTTGTCTCAAAACTCACCCCCCCGGCAGGCAAGGAACGGATCATCATCACCAGTACTGGAGCGGGTCAAAGGGCGTGGTTCATGTTGAACGGCCACCTTTCCTTTTCCTATCAATTCTGGGCATCTGTCTATCTGAAAGCCAATCTATACGCTTCTTATGTCAAGGCTGGGGACACGATGGGAGAGTATCAGACCGCCCTCTTGGATGCCAACGGCAATGGAACCGGGAATGAAACAGAAGACCTGAATCCGGCCAATAACGTTATCATCGGTCGGGGCCGGACAGCGGCTTCCCTACCCCCCAGCATCGGATTGGTTACGCTAGAGCGGACCGATCAGACCTCTGCCGTGCTGAGGGCTGGAAACATCGATTCGTTGAAAGCCGTTGCCCGGGTGTGTGCCGTAATCACCCCTCCGGATTATGATTCGGGATTATCGGATGAGCCTGTGATCGATCTGCCCACGGTAGAGCTTGAAGATCTGAATCAGGACGGCGTGTATGAGGGGATCTACGAAAACTTCAATCAATGGGGAACCTACCGGATCACGTTCTTTGTCAAGGATACAGAGGGCATTTATTCGCTGCCGAAACAGACTGCCCTGACTCAGGAGTTAGGTCCGGATCGGTTTGAGGATGATGATAACCATCTCAGTGCGTCCGTGATCCATGTGGAGGACGATGAAACCCAGAGGCACAATTTTCACGATCCAGGTGATCAAGATTGGGTGAAATTTTACGCTGTGGCCGGGAGGCGTTATCTGATTAAGGTGTTGAATTTGCAATCGTGGTGCGACGCGGTTGTCGTACTTTATGATCGGGACGCCATTACCCGATTGACGAATCCGGACCCACCGCACTTTGAAGGGGACAACGGATTTTACGGGGGAGATGAGTTGATTACGTGGGATTGTCCAGCAGATGGAATCTATTACGTCATGGTCAGAGAATATTTTACGGATACGGATTTTGGTTCGGATACGGGCTATGATCTTCGAGTTGATTACCCGTTCTTTAGCCTGCCGGAGGCGCCGGGTTTTTTAAAAGGCAAGATCTCGGATGCGCTGGATGTGGGTGTTAGTGGAGCCTTCCTGAGATCGAACATCGTGAATAGCCCGGATATAACCAACCCGGACGGTACGGCTATAACAACCCCGGAGGGATATTACCTCATGTGGTTGCCTGCCGGGACTTATACGGTCACTGCTCAGGCTCAAGGATTTGTTCCTCAAAGCAGTTCCGGTACAAAGGTCAATCCACTGGGCACGACTAACTTGAATTTCTCTCTATCCTCGTTACCGGGGGGTAAGAAGGGCGATATTAACAATGACAATAGCGTTGACCTAACGGATCTCATCATTGCACTGAAAGTTCTCTCGGGACAGGAAATAACGAGTCTGATTCGAAACGATTATGCGTCCTCCGGGGCGGATGTCGATGGGGACAATAAAGTCGGGATGCAAGAGGCAATCCATATCCTGCAAGAGCTATCTGGTCTGAGGTAGGGACCTCTTGATAATAATCAGTCAGTCATCCCTAGCTGGGCTTTGTTAGGAGAAGCGGAGTAGATGAAAAAGCGTTCGAAGTGGCAAATCGTCTTGATTCTATTCCTCTTTATTTCTCTTTCCTGGCTGGGCTCAATTGGTGCGACTGAAATCCGAATTTATCCAATAACGATCCGGCCGAACCAGACGATTGAGGTCCCCATCATCATTGACGAAGTCGAAAATCTAGCCGGTGTTAAGCTTGTCATGTCCTATGATGCGGGAATCCTCGTGTTCAGGAAAGGGACGAAAACAAAACAAACGGACACGCTGATGCATGTTGTGAATGACAAAAAGCCGGGACAGCTTATCGTGGTCATGGCCGGTGCGCGAGGAATCAAAGGAAAAAATGTTCCCATATTCACCTTCACCTTTGATGTGAAGCCCTGGCTAAAAGGCAACCATGTTACGAAGATTGCCATCACGGAAGCGCAGTTGATGAGTGATCAGTTGAAGGAAATCAAATATGCCGTTGCAGCTAGTCCCATAACCATTTTGCCTTGATGGCTATCTGGCTTTGAGTGTGTAATTGTCTTCCGCTGAATGGGGGGTTTCTTCCACGCAAAAGTCATGTTGTTCAGGGTGTTTCGTGTAATATCAAGTACTTTTTCTAACATGTGCCAGTCCTTTGTAAGATTTGTGTCTATTGATTTAAACGACAGCTTGTGCAAGACGCGTTAATATCGAATCAAGCTCTCAACCTCTTTACCTAGAGGGCCTATGCAGACCGCAAGACACATCCTTTCAGCGCTTCTTGTCCTGGGTTTACTCTTTTCAGGGCTACCCCTGACAGGGCGCGAAGACGCTAATCAAGATAAGCGCGTGGATTTGGAGGATGCCATTCTCTGCGTCAGGGATCTGGTGCGGACCGCCGAAGAACCAGGGGCTTTCTTATTACAGGCAGAGACAGTCATCACCGTATTGCATCACGTAGCAGGCCTGAAAAGAAACATCCGGCCTGTGAATGAGACAAAATCAAAACCCACATCACTCACTTCGAATGGCTTCTATCTTGCTTCATCAGTCGACACACCCTGTGACGTGGAAAATCCCTTTTCTATTTCCGAAAATGGCTTTCTCTGCGAATCCCTTTCGCTAGAGCCGCCCACACCTCCTCCAGAGAGGCCTTGTTCTTGCTTCACGGCGAGTGCTGCTTGACCCAGACCGTCAGGCATTTCATGCAATAGCAAACCAAGAAGGAATGGGAACAGCCCCGAGACTTTGGGAGGAGTATTATGAAGCAGAAAAGTCTACTCATATGGGTGTTGGTGGTCCTTTTTGTGGTCGCGGGATTGGCCTTTCCGGCCTTCGCCCAGTACACCCTATTGCTGGAGGCGACAGACGCTGGTGGCAATGTCAAGACCCAGTTCGCCAAAGGCGAAGACGTGTTTCTGCGCATCAATTTAAACAATGCTGAAGGTGTGGCAGGGTGTGCTTTCACGCTCAATTATCCTGCCACCGTTCTATCACCCCCTGCTACAAATTCCGATGGATTGCCAGTCCACAGTAGTGACATCACCTCGGCATTCCCTTTTACTCAGAACAGCACTCCTACCCACCGGGAAAACTCGGCTGAGGCCGGAAAGATCTATTTCGCAGGTGCTGAAATTGATACAAATGATGGAGGCGCAAAGGATGGCGCTGGGGCTACTACGCTTTTCACTGTTAAGCTAAAGGTCAAGCAGAATGCGGCTCTCGGCCGCTTCAGTCTGGAACTGACGCAAACAGAGCTGTTCAATCCCGCCGCAGGGTATGGCACCGATGCAAACAGCAATGGGGTCTACGATGCAGGCGATACCAAGGGCAAAGTGCCAGTTCTCGTCGGTGCTCTGGCGAATAGCGATTCCGGCTTCGGCGGTGATTTGAGCGATGATTTTCCCGTTTTGTTGGGCGACCAAACGGAGTCGCTCGCAATTTTGCAGCTCGCTGCCAAGGCCGCTATTGCTGATGAACTGGTGCTGGACTTCGGCCCAGCCTATGGTTTGTATCAGTACGACCAGGCTGGAGGTTGGAAACAGTGGAACACGGTTGGTCTGTCGCAAATGGTGACGTTAGACCTCAATGGGAACGGCACGGATGAACTGGTCGCCGCCTTCCCAGGCTACGGCCTCTACAAAAAAGATGCAGCCAACGACTGGCAATCGATCAACGAGGTTGAGCCGGACAAGATGATCGCTGCTGACATTGACGCGGACGCCAAGGACGAGCTGGTCTCAGGCTTCGCCGGGTATGGATTGTACTACTATGATGACCCCGGAGGCTGGTCAGCGAAGATCAACGACGTGATACCCGATGCCATGGTTCGCTATAGCGAGGGGGTAGTCTGCGACTTTGGGGCGGCCTATGGGCTGTGGTCTTACAACATCTCCGACGGTTGGGTGCCTTTGAATACTGAGGATCCAGACCAGATTGTGGCGGCAGACATTGACGGAGACGGAAAAGATGAACTGGTGGTCTCTTTTGTTGGCTGGGGTCTTTATATCTACGAGCCGGCGAGTGGGACGTGGCAGGAGCCGCCGATCAACACGGTGATGCCCGACCAGATCATCGCGATGGACATTGACAGGGACAGTAACGATGAGCTGGTGATCTCTTTCCCTGGGTATGGTCTTTACACTTATGAGCCTGAGCATGGGGCATGGGATCGGATCAACACGGAGATCCCTGAAGCCATGATTCGTCAGGGGAACCGGATTGCCGTCGATTTTGGAGCCACCTATGGGCTTTGGGTGTGGAGCCAAGAAGGGGGGTGGCAATTGAGGAATGAAGCAGATCCTGGCCAGATAGTGGCGGTGGACATTGACAATGACGGAGTGGAAAAGTTGGTGGTCTCCTTCCCTGGCTATGGTCTGTGGTATTTCGACGAGACGAACGGCTGGCAGTTGCTCAACGGCGTTGTTCCTGAAGACATGAAACTCATCAACTTCTATCCATAAGAATAACCCTCTGCGTGCCAAAGCACTGAATGTTGTTTTCCGCCCGTTGGATAGAGCAAATAATATCCGGCTTTTTCACCCGATAAGTGTTTATGCCCATGCGCTTCGCCATCTTCCTTAGCTCGCTGAAGTTCATTTTGTCCTTTCCAACCTTTGATTGACCGGCAATTCTTTTCCATCTCACAAGCCTTGTTTCTCCCAAATTCGATATCCCGTGGTGTCTTGCTTTAGCACGCAAGGCCGAATCCAGCATAGTCCGAGTCCGGAAAAGGAACTCCTTCACGCACCCCTTCCCTTATTTCAGACATAAAAACGTTTGGCTTTTTGACCTTCCCTGCGACGAATGGCATTACCGGTACCAAATTGTGTTATCGATTCCTTTCGTTTAGCTTCAGCCTGATCAAAGTGTCTGATCATCTCCTTCAGTTTCGCATCTAATTGATTTCGTTTATTGTCTTCCACGATTAGTTCCTTTTTCTCTTTAGTGTGTTTTATGGTTTTTGATTTTTGAGTTGCGATTGCTGCCCATCAAATCAAAGTAGGATAATGAACTCCAACGTCATTGCACTATTCACATGCAATTGACTAAGGGCTAGCTCAAACTTCCCGAATCAGATTTTCCGTCTGTTTATCACTTGGAGCGGTAGGTTATTAATCCATGGGATGGATCGTATCGTGAGACGCTTGCATGGACCTGGTCTCCAGCCATCACCTTGATATGGTGCATTTTCATTCGCCCGAAAAGGCTTTCCGTGACAGTGGCGTCATTATCGCAATGAACTTCCATGATTCCACTGCCCAACACCTCTATGACCTTACCTGGTATTTGAATTAAATCCTTTCGACTCAATCTGGCCCTTATCTTTTCACCCCAAGATCGGCCAAAAAGAAAAATGAGAGCCTCTGCCTAAAATTGAAAAAAAGCGGAGGTGCCTATCTCCCCAAAGCATCTCCGCTTAAAGTAACAAGCAATAAACCACTTTATTCGAATCCGCCCTTGGGAGTCAAGAAAAAACAAGTGCCTGGCATTCTGGGAGGTAAACCCGGCAAACTTCTGGCGGGTAAAGCGCCGACCTCCACGCTTTAAAACACTACACCTCAGAGGTGGCTTCAAGCCAAAGCTGTGATTTCCCTGTTGCAAACGAGGATGCGGGGTTCATCGGAAAATACGACCTCCATTTTGTCATGAGAAGCACTTATCACGATGCCCATGCCAAAGGTCTTGTGGTCGATCACATCGTCATTTTCAAATGATCCCGACATACTGTAGGGCAACGGCATCTTTTTCTTAAACTTCTCAGCAAGCTCTTCAAAGGTCTTCCTAAGATCCACTGCCTGGGTGCTGATACTCTTCTTAGAATTTCTCTTAGTTGCCCTTTTCTTGTCAGGACGATACTTGTGCTCGCTTCCGCAGGTATGACACTTTACCCTTTCGACAATTCCCCCCGCGTTGTGCGCAACAACTACGTGGTTAAGTTCCATCTCGCATTTCGTGCACATTGTCATCACGTTCTCAGCAACGGGTGTCCTGTCTTTATCCTTTGTCATAATATTCTCCTATTACTTATTCGATTCTGATTCCTAGCTTTCAAGTGAAATCCGCGGTTGTAAGTTTATCGTCTTTTCTATTCAAAGCTCCCTAGATTGGACGTGGCTTGTTTCTATTTTTTCACCAAACTTCAGGATGCCATTTTTGGTGAACGGATCTTTCCTCAAGAACAAAAAGAGCCCACCCATAGAGTGAGCTCCCATGAATTATCTCTAAAGTAACCCTTTTATCACCAAAATCAAGTCACAAAATGCGGGGTGTGTTACCCATGACCTCATAAACCGACAACGGACAAGTCCACTCCCATAATGACTGAAAGGTGATCGCCTGTTCCATTTCTGGTTCAGCTTAGACCGTCTAAAAATCCTCTTGGTCCAAGGT
>CAZOLJ010000071.1:11678-23392 GCA_964580575.1 uncultured Desulfobacteraceae bacterium | reverse complement strand
GTGGCAAAAGAAGGTCTCGAGAAGGGAGAGGGCAGGATGGACGAACTGCGCTCTTTTCTTGCCAAGAGAGCTCGAGAATCCGGAGACCGCAAGGCGTTCCTGGATCTCGAATTCGAGCAGGCGACTGATCATCTGACGCTCCAGAATTACAAGGCCTTCCAAGAGATCTGCAAGCCCCAGGAGTGGGTGCAGTATGAACCTTTAATTCTGAAACGCCTTGATAAGGCTTGGGATAGTGAAAAGCTCAAAATCCTCATGCATAGGAAAGATTTTGATGAAGCCCTGGCCGTCTTGAAAAAGATGGGGTCGCCGGGCAGGCGTTATTACGACCGGGATGCGCTTAAGGTTGCGCAAGCCCTTGAGGTGCGCTTTCCGAGCGAAATCCTTGCCTATTACCGTTCCGGGCTCGGCGATCTGAAGATCAACCGAACAAGAAAGGAGTATGCAGATCAGGCTGTATTCATGGCCAAGGTCAGACGCATGTTCGTCGACGTTCTCAAGTCTGCCCGGGAGTGGGAAGCCTTCGCACGTCCAATAAGGATGGCCAATGTCAAACGACCGGCCTTTCAAGAGGAGATGGCAAGAGCTGTGCCTGGTTGGAAGGACCTGTGAAAGGCCTGCGATACGTTTCAGAAATCGAATAGAGGCGAAGTGAGCGTGTTCATGCTTGGCAAGGGCGTGCTTTTCGAGAAAAGCGGGAGCGAGCAGTTCGACGTCATGGGCCAAGTGGAGAAATTCAAAAGCGATTTCTATGTCTGAGGGGTATGCATGAAATCCCACGGTCTGGTGGGATCGAGCAGCAGCCCCATCGGCTGGATGGACGACCTCTACGAGCTTGCAAGAGACGCAGATAAAGTCCTCACCTTTCAATTGACCTAAGTCAAAGACATTTTATCCTGCTTCTTGAACTTTCTATAAGCCCCGATGAACTCGTTGAGGGTGCTCGCCTGCTTTTTCATGTAATCAATCCAAATGGCGAGGATCTCTTTGCCTTCCTCCGTGATCGTGTACATGCGTTTGGCCGGCCCGGCAGCCTTCGTCTCCCAGTTGGATGAAACCAGACCGTGTTCCTCCAATTGCCTCAAATGGCGGTAGATCATTCCCGGAGGGGCGTCCCCCTCCACGAACCCGAACTTCTGGATGTTCTGAATCAATTCGTAGCCATAGGAAGCCTTGAGCAGGAGTCCCAACAAAAGGGAGGGCTGCATGTAGCGCTCCTGTTTTCCTTGAGGCCGTTTCGGTTGCTTTGATTTTGAGGGCACTATTTTCCTCTTGACAATATATCCTTTTAGGATATATAGGTATTAAGTAGTTATAGCTTCGTCGTAAATATCTTTTCCCGTCAACCTTTCATTCGGAAAGGAGGAGGACCATGGCAGCCAAAATTTTTGTGCGCGAAAGGCGCAAAGTTGAAAAGGGTGAAAAGAAACCCCGCTTCAGAATCGTAGGCACGAGCGGAAGCGATCTCAAAATCTACGCAACGCACATCCGGAAGCAGGAAGTTGACCAGCTCGCCAAAAGTGCGGGAGCTGAAGTCGTTTACCTCAAAGCTGAGAAGAAAGCGAAGGACAAGTAGGACACTGTCCGGCAACCGCCCCCAGCAGCTCCTGGAACAGGAGCAAAGCGCTATTTGAAATGTCACTCCCGCGAAGGCAGGAATCCAGTGTTTCCGGGCTCAGTTGTCTCTGGACTCCCGCCTCCGCGGGAGTGACGATTGCGATTCTTTGCATCATCCTTTGTAGATGATGGTCCCCACATGCTTGCCTTCCAGGGCGTCAAGAATATGTTGCGGGTGGTGCAAGGCGTCGATGATTTGGAGTTCCTTGAGACACTTGGCCCTTTGAAGCAGGGTCAGGATAGGGCGCTCGATGATCAGGTCGTCCAGGTCCAGATCGAGCAGTTCCTTCGCCGATATCCTGTCAAAAAACTTGATCGTCTTGAGTATGGTCTTGGTGACTTTCTTTGGGTCCCTGTCGAAAAGTCCCTTTTCGTCTTTGAGAAAAATGAGGGATTTTGCGCCGATATTTTCGGCAAGAAGGAAGGCGCCGCAATCGGTCCGGTGGGGAGGGATGGACCCATGTTCCGCTGGGTGCTCGAAATAGCCATAGGGCGGAATCCCGTAGGTGATCGGAAGGTAGCCTTGCCGGCAGAACATGGTGAGCTGTTCTAGGTTGTCCCCGTGCCCGATCTTGACGCCGCCGTGCTTAGCCAGCAGGACGGAGAGCATCTCGGCGTTCTGCCAGGATACCTTGTCCCCCAACTTCGAGAGAACACCTGTCGGCATGCCTAGGTCAACCCCTATGCTGTAAACGTGGCGGGCTCGGGTGCCGCCGCCTGTCATCAAGAGAATCTTGTGTTTTTCTTTCGCCTTTATCAAGACATCCAGGATCGGGAGAACGGCATCACGACCCCGATCAATGATACTCTGGCCGCCGATCTTGATTACATTGATGTCAGGCTGCATGCGGAAATATTCTTTGGCTTCGGTTCTCTTGAGGAACTCCTTGCTCACGAGGGATTCGCCCATCAGAGGGGTATCGATGTGGAGCCTTCCCTTCACACCTTTTTCTTTAATCAATTTGGTCACGCTACCGATACCCCCTTTCCCTCGCCCTTTTAGGGCTAAAATATAGGAGGACGGGCCTTCTTTGTCAATCACCAACCAGTCCTCTGACGCGACTCGCTCCGTAGGTTTTCTTCTTGACTCCTTTCAACCCGTACTATATCAAATCTGACATATATCAATCATGATACATAAAGGGAGGTTTTTCATCATCATTCTTTATAAGAAACAGTGATTCTTCGTGGAGATTCATGGAGAAAGAAAGAGTGTTCAAGAGGGTCCCGGCATTAGATAAATGCTTCAGCGTGCTCGAACTTCTTGCAAGCCGTGAGAGACCCTTCTGCATCAGCGAGATCGCCAGAGCGCTCGGGTACAGCAAGAGCACCGTTTACAACATGCTCCATACGCTGGTGGATCTGGAGGTGCTTGAGCCTACCAAGGAGAACACGTTTCGATTCGGAGCGCGGCTCTATGCCATCGGAAAATCTGCAGGCAATGGCTCTGAATTGATTTCCACCGTACATCCTTATCTGGAGGAGATGATCAAGAAAGCCCGCCAGGAAGGGTTTGCGTTTGATGATGAGGAGTACATCGAAGGGGTGCGGGCGCTTGCCGTGCCGCTGCGATTTCATCGGGCCCGTGTGCAGGCTGCCATTTGGATGGTGGGGCTGAGGAGCCAGATCAAAGATGAGGACCTCCCTCTCTACCGATCGATGCTGGAGGAAACAGCCAAGAAGATCGAAACCAGGTTCTCCATGGAATAGGCTGGCCCCTGTCCATGGGGATCTCTTGGGAACTCAGGAAGAACGCATTGGACCAGGAGGTGATCCGTGAGACTGCCAAAGTTTGAATATGCCGAGCCAAAGAGCATCGAGGAAGCTTCCTCTATCTTGAGCAAGGAAGAGGGCGCCAAAATCCTTGCGGGGGGGAACGGATTTGCTGGTGAACATGAAGCACAGGGTCGAGACGCCCGCCGTGATCATGAGTCTCAAGAAGATCCCGGATCTGAGCTTCGTCCGACCGGAGGACGGGGGGATCCGGATCGGTGCGATGACTTCGCTGAAAAGTGTTTACAGCCACCCGACCATCGCCGAGAAACTGCCCGGCCTCGCATGAGCAGCCTCTTCCGTGGGTTCCTACCATCACCAGGTCATGGGAACCATCGGAGGAAACCTCTGCCAGCAGAACCGGTGCAAGTATTTCAACCAGTCCAGGTGGTGGCGCAGCTCGAGAGCGCTGTGCTTTAAAGCAGGCGGAGAGCTCTGCCACGTGATGAAAAAGAAGAACATCTGCTTTTCCTCCTACTGCGGGGATGTGGCGCCTTCGCTTCTCGTGATGAATGCAAAAGCCTTGCTGGAGAGCAAGGAAGGCAAGAGAGAAGTGGAGGTGGAAAGCCTTTTCACGGGAGATGGCAAAAGCCCCCTGGAGGCGATGAAGCCGGGAGCGCCGCGGATCCACGACGATGTGCCGAACAACATTTCCACGTCCATCCGGAAGGAATTCGGGAAGGGCGAGCAAGCCTTTGAGGAATGCGATTTTGTTTTTGAAGACACCTTTTACTCACAGGCGGTGAATCACGCCCCCTTAGAGCCTCATGCGGCGGTTGCGCAGTTCGATCCCCTGCGGGGTGAAATCGTCATCTGGTCTTCCACCCAGATCCCTTTCTTTCTGCGGCGCAACCTGGCCACCACATTCCTGGTACCGGAGAGCAAGATTCGGGTCATCAAACCCAAAGTGGGGGGAGGCTTCGGCGGGAAGATCGACATGTTCGCAAAAGACTTCTGCGCATGCTGGTTTGCCATGAAGCTCGGCCGTCCGGTCAAGTTCGTCTATGAAAGGGAGGAAGTGTTCATCGCAACGCGGCAGAGGCATCCGATGTACGTGACCGTGAAGACCGGGATGAAGAAAGACGGCACCATTCATGCTCAGCGGTTTTGGGCGTATGCAGACGGCGGCGCGTACAACAGCACAGCGCCCTTGATGATCACCCTGTCCTGCTATTTTCTGATGGTGCCCTATCGCGTGCCCAACCTCATTTACGAGGGGCACCATGTTTACACCAACAAGCCCGTGGGAGGAGCCATGAGAGGCCACGGAATCCCTCAGGCCCGGTTTGCCGTGGAGCGACAACTGGACAAGATCGCAGGCCGCATGGGCATAGACCCGGCCGAACTGAGAATCAAGAACAGCATCCACGCCGGAGAGGACCACCCGGGCGGATTCATTATCAACACGTGCGGTTTCGCGGAAAGCGTGCAAAAAGGTGCGGAGGCCATAGGATGGAAGGAAAAGCGAGGCAAGTTGCCCTTCGGACGCGGGGTCGGCTTGGGCGGAGCCTCTTTCCCGAGCGGGGTGAGCAACATGAGCCACCTGGCTTCAGGCGCCGTGGTGCAGCTCGGTCAGGACGGGGCGGTCACGGTTCTCACGGGAGCGGCGGACATCGGTCAAGGAGCTGAAACGGTCATTGCCCAGATTGTCGCCGAGGAACTGGGAGTCCGGCTTGATGACATCCGAGTGACGGCAGCAGACACGGGCATCACGCCGCTGGACCCAGGGACGTTCGGGAGCGGAGTCACCGTGAGAGCGGGCAATGCGGCAAGGCTGGCCGCTGTCTCGCTGAGGAACAAGCTCTTCGACTTTGTAGCCCGGAAACTGGAGGCCAATCCTGAAGACCTTGTGGCAAAGGACAGGAGGATCTATGTGAAGGGATCTCCGGATCAGGGATTCTCTCTTCTGGATGCAGTAAAGGAATACCGGTATGCCGATCTTCCCATGCCTATCATCGGGAGGGGTTCATGGATGGCGCCTGCCCAAGAGCCCACGACCCTGCTCAAGGGGGATGGGAATTTTGCACCCAACTACTCCTTCATGACCCAGGCCGCCGAGGTGGAGGTGGATACGAAGACGGGGAAGGTCAAGGTCGTGAAGATGGTGACGGCCCACGATTGCGGAACCCCCATCAATCCTCTCCTTGTCGAAGGCCAGCTGGACGGCTCGATTATCGGAGGCATGGGGCAGGCCCTGTATGAAAACGTCGTTGTGGAAAACGGCCAGGTGATGAACCCGTCCTTCCTCGACTACGGCTTTCCCACGGCCATGGAGATGCCGGAGATGGAAGGGATTCAGGTCGTCACCGATGACCCTCTCGGACCCTTCGGAGCCAAGGAATCCGGGGAGGGGACACAGCTTGCACCCGCGCCTGCGATAGTCAATGCCATCTACGATGCCATTGGAATCGATTTCGACAAGCTTCCCGTGACGCCGGAGCAGATCCTCAAGGCGCTCAGGGAGAAAAACGGCAAGCCGGGGACGCGGAAAAAAACTTGAAAAGGGATGGTCTTCGACAGGGGGACCAGAGGCTGCCGAAGTTTCACCGAACCCGGCACTCGAGTGTTCCCCTTCAATAGGCTTGCAGGGGACGATCTTTGCTTCCGGGTTTTCCCTTGACTTCACAAGCGACTTTATATATCAAGACTGATATATAGCTGAATTGATATAGTTTTTGCCGATACTGAGGAAATGAATTTTCCTGAGGAGATCCTCTTTTTGTATCGACGGCGGAGCAACTGTGATGAGTGAGCACCAACTCGTGTTGAACGGCAAAATAATTCCTTTTCGCTCGGGCGAAACGATTCTCCAGGTGGCGCGTGAAAACGGCGTTCACATCCCTACCTTGTGTTACCTGAAAGATGCGACGCCCACCGGCGCCTGCCGGATCTGCCTGGTGGAAGTGGAAGGGGCGAGAAACCTGCCGGCAGCCTGCGCTACGCCTGCGGCTCCCAACATGGTGATCAAGACCGATAGCCCGAAAGTCATGAGGGCGAGGCGTCTGAACATTGAGCTTCTTCTCGCCTCAGGAAACCACAACTGCCTGGCCCAGGACATGGGTCTTGATTCCTGGACCGACTTCCAGCTTGAGGCCATGAGCCAGAAGGGCCATGAACACATTTGCCCCGCTTACGGAGACTGCCGCTTGCAGGAACTGGCCGTTCAGTATCAGGTCAAGGGAGGCCGGTTCAAGCCTGCGGACACCCTTTATCCAACGGAGAGCATCAATCCTCTCATTGTGAGGGATTTTTCCCGTTGTGTCCTGTGCGGACGGTGCGTTCAGGCCTGCAACGAAGTGATGGTCAATCGGGCGATCAGCTACGGCTACAGGGGATCCAAAAGCAAGATCGTGGCCACGGGAGACAGGGCCTACCATGAGAGCGAATGCGTTTTTTGCGGGCAATGTGCTGAGGTCTGTCCTGTGGGTGCGCTTGTGGAGAAAAAGTCGGTGGGGCTCGGCCTGGCCAACGAATGCAGAAAAGTCCGCACCACCTGTCCCTACTGCGGCGTGGGATGCCAGATGTGGCTCCACGTGAAGGATGGGAGAATCGCCAAGGTCACTGCCGTGGAAGATGCAGCGCCTAACCGGGGCAGACTCTGCGTCAAAGGCCGCTTCGGGTATGACTTCATCTATTCGGAAGAGAGGCTCAAAACCCCCCTGATCAGGGAAACCGGGGGTTTCCGCGAGGCCTCTTGGGATGAAGCCCTGGACCTGGTGGCCCATCGCTTCAAACAGATCATCACGGAGCACGGACCGGACGCTATTGCCGGGGTGAGTTGCGCCCGGAGCATTAATGAAGATTCCTACCAGATGCAGAAACTCTTCCGCGCCGCGATCGGGACGAACAACATCGATCACTGCGCGCGCACCTGACACGCCCCCACGGTCGCCGGGCTGGCGACAACGTTCGGGTCAGGGGCCATGACCAACTCTTTCGAAGAGTTCTCAAGAGCCAAAATGTTCCTCGTCATCGGCTCCAACATGATCGAAGCCCACCCTGTGGCGGCCACCTTTCTCAAAAATGCCGTGCTGGCAGGGGCAGAGCTGATCGTGGTCGATCCCAGGAGGCATCCCCTTGTCGACTTTGCATCCCTTCACGCACCCATCAAGGTCGGTTCGGACATTGCTTTTCTCAACGGCGTCATGAACGTCCTCATTGAGGAAGAGCTCTACGACAAGGAGTTTGTGAACTCCTGTTGCGTAGGGTTCGATGCGCTGAAAGCCAAGGTCATGGAGTACCCGCCGGAGCGAGCGGCTAAGATCGCAGGAGTGCCCGCGCAGATGGTCAAGGACGTGGCGCGGCGACTGGCTGCCAGAAAGCCGGCCATGGTCTGCTACACCCTTGGAATCACCGAGCACACGTGCGGAAAAAACAATGTGATGAGTGTTGCGAACCTCCAAATGCTCCTGGGCAATGTGGGGGTGGAATGCGGGGGGGTCAATCCCCTCAGGGGACAGAACAATGTGCAGGGCGCATGCGACATGGGCGCCCTCCCCAACGTGTTTCCCGGATATCAGAGGGTCACGGACCTTGCGATGAGGGAGAAATTTCAAAAAGCTTGGGGAGTGCAGAAACTTCCTGAAAAGCCAGGCCTTATGATCCCGCAAATGCTGGAAGGGCTTGTCAGCGGAACTGTCAAAGCATTCTACATTTTCGGAGAAAACCTCGCCAACACCGAGCCGGATATCCGCCATGTGGAGCACTGCCTTCAGTCTGCCGGGTTCCTGGTCTGCCAGGACCTCTTTCACACGGAAACCACTCGATTCGCCCATGTCCTCTTTCCCTCAGCAGGCTGGAGCGAGGACGACGGGACCTTCACCAACAGCGAGCGCCGGGTGAGCCGTGTTCGAAAAGTGAGCGAACCCCCGGGGCAGGCAAAGCCCAACTGGTGGATCTTCAGGGAAATCGCCAAGCGCATGGGACAGTCCTGGCCTTCGGCGAGCGGCCAGGACATATGGGACCAGGAGGTTTCCCGGCTCGCGCCTGCTCTGGCAGGGATCAAGTACAACCGGATCGAACACAACGGTCTGCAGTGGCCTTGCCCGGATGAAGCCCACCCCGGCACCTGTTTCCTGCACAAAGACGGCGAATTTGCCTGCGGCCTCGGTCAGTTCATGCCCGTGGACTGGACGCCTCCTGCGGAAGTCCCTGACCAGGAATACCCTTTTGTGCTGAGCACCGGCCGAAGGCTCTACCACTACCACACCCGCACTCAGACCGGCCGCTCCCTGGGACTAAATGACCTTTTGGGTGAGGAAACAGCGGACATCTCACCGTCGGACGCTGCAAGAATGGGAATCAGCCACGGTCAAAGAATCATGGTCAAATCCCGGCGAGGGGAGGTGACGCTCAAGGCAAAAGTCACTGAAAGCGTGCCGGCCGGCATGGTCTGGATGGCTTTTCACTTCCGGGACGCTTGCGCCAACTGGCTCACCAATCCGGCTTATGACCCGGAAACGCTGACGGCCGAGTACAAGGCTTGTGCGGTCCGAATAGAGAAACTCTGATGAGGGAGAGAGAGACAGCCATTGAGAAGGTAGAAGGCTTGAAGAAAACCAAACTCATAACCCCAGTTTTGTCTTAACCTGGAAGGAGGAGAGAACATGATTAAGAAGTCGCTCAAGATCAATGGTGTCGACAAGGTCATTGTTGCCCGTTCCGATGATACACTGGCGCATGTGCTCCGTGAGCAATTAGGCCTCACAGGGACCAAAGTCGGCTGCGGCGAGGGTCAGTGCGGGTCCTGCAACGTCATCATGGATCAGAAGCTGGTGCGCTCCTGTGTCACCAAAATGGCGAAAGTGCCTGACGGCGCATCGGTTTTCACTATTGAAGGCATCGGGACTCCAGCCAACCTGCATCCTCTCCAGTTGTCCTGGATGGTGCACGGAGGATCTCAGTGCGGGTTCTGCACCCCGGGCTTCATCGTTTCGGCCAAAGCTCTGCTGGACCAAAACCCCAACCCCGACCGTGCCCAGGTGAGGGACTGGTTCCAGACCCACCGCAATGCCTGCCGCTGTACCGGGTACAAGCAACTGGTCGATGCGGTGATGGATGCGGCAAAAGTGATGCGGGGAGAGATGAAGATCGGAGATCTGGAATACAAGCTCCCCAAAGACGGCCAGATCTGGGGAGGCAAGTACCCGAGGCCGTCGGCCGTTGCCAAGGCCACTGGAACTCTGGACTATGGGGCCGATCTGGGTCTCAAAATGCCCCCTGAAACGCTCCGCCTTGCCTTGGTTCAGGCCAAGGTCTCCCATGCCAACATCCGCAAGATCGATGCCTCGGAGGCGGAAAAGATGCCTGGTGTGTACAAGATCGTCACCCACAAGGACGTGAAGGGCAAGAACCGAATCACCGGGCTCATCACTTTCCCCGGGAACAAGGGTGACGGATGGGATCGTCCGATTCTGTGCGACACAAAAGTGTTCCAGTTCGGGGATGCGATCGCGATCGTTTGCGCTGACACGGAAGAGCATGCCAGGGCTGCAGCCGAGAAGGTCAAGGTCGATCTGGAAGCGCTTCCAGCCTACATGAGCGCCCCGGAAGCCATGGCCGGGGATGCCATGGAGATCCACCCGGGAACGCCTAACGTCTACTTCGAGCTTCCCATTGTGAAAGGAAAGGATACCAAGCCCATCATGGAGTCCGCAGCCTACACTGTGGAAGGAGAGTATTATCTACAGCGCCAGCCCCACCTCACCATGGAACCGGACGTGGGGCTTGCCTATTTTGATGATGATGGGCGATTGACGATTCACTCCAAGAGCATCGCCTTGTACCTGCACCATGCCATGATTGCCCCAGGCCTCGGCATAGAGCCGGAGAAGCTGCGGCTGGTCCAGAACCCGGCGGGCGGCACCTTTGGCTACAAGTTCAGCCCCACCATGGAAGCCCTGCTAGGTGTCGCGTGTATGGCCACGGGAAGACCAGTGTTCCTCAGATATGACTACTTCCAGCACATTACGTACACCGGGAAGCGCTCGCCCTTCTGGATGAAAATCAAGTATGGCGCGGACAAGGATGGAAAGATCATGGCCATGGAAACAGACTGGAGCGTGGACCACGGGCCTTACTCGGAATTCGGGGACCTGCTCACTTTGCGCGGCGCTCAGTTCATGGGCGCCGGCTACGGTATTCCCAACATCCGGGGCAAGGGCCGCACGGTCTGCACCAACCACGCTTGGGGTTCCGCCTTTCGCGCCTATGGTTCGCCCCAGAGCTTCCTCGCTTCCGAAAGCCTGATGGACGAGCTTGCGGCGAAAATGAAAATGGATCCTTTGGAACTCCGCGCCAAGAACGTCTACCGCAAAGGCGACACGACGCCGACCGGACAAGCGCCTGAGGTTTACAGCTTCCCGGAGATGATCGACAAGCTGAGACCTCTGTACAAGGCGGCAAAGGAAAAGGCCCACAAGGAATCCACCCCTGAGATCAAAAAGGGAGTGGGCATCTGCCTCGGCATCTACGGCTGCGGAATCGACGGCGCCGACTCCTCCGAGGTCTCGGTGGAACTGACAAAGGATGGCGTGACTCTGGCCTCCACCTGGGAAGACCACGGCCAGGGCGCGGACATGGGCGCTCTGGGTACCGCGCATAAAGCATTGAGCCCCCTGGGAATCACGCCGGACAAGATCAAGCAGGTGATGAACGACATGGCCCTGGCTCCTAACAGCGGTCCTTCGGGTGGCAGCCGGCAACAGGTCATCACCGGCAACGCCATCAAGAACGGCTGTGAACTTCTGGTCGCAGCCATGCGAAAGCCGAACGGGTCCTACCGAACTTATGACGAGATGGTGGCCGAAAAAATCCCGTTGCGGTATTCGGGAAAGTGGACCGCCTCCATGAATACCAACTGCGATCTCCAGACGTCTCAGGGATCTCCCTTTGCCGTATACATGTACGGCCTTTTCATGGCCGAAGTGGCTGTAAACACCAAGACCGGGAAGACCGCGGTGGAAGGGTACACGGTGATCGCAGACATCGGGAAGATCAACAACAAACTGGTTGTGGACGGCCAGATTTACGGAGGCGTTGCTCAAGGCATCGGCCTGGCCTTGTCCGAGGATTTTGAAAAGCTCGACAAGCACACGTCGCTCATGGCGTGCGGTATCCCTTATCCAAAGGACATCCCGGACAGGTTCGACATTCATTATTTCGAAACGCCAAGGGAAAATGGTCCGTTTGGCGCTGCCGGCGTAGGGGAACTGCCCCTGACCTCGTCTCATGTGGCGGTCGTCAATGCCATTCATGACGCCACCGGGGTGCGGATTCGCCAATTGCCGGCGCTCCCTGAGAAAGTCCTGGCGGGTCTCAAGGCC